>NZ_DASWTF010000013.1:0-501708 GCF_036402275.1 Steroidobacter sp.
CCGCAAGCACTACCTGCGCCAGGGCACGCATCGCCAGCCCTTCACGGAAGTGAAGGTCACCGGCATCGTCGGCGGCGAACCTCATGCACTGATTTCGGAGAGCACACGCCATGGCACCTAAATAGGCAGGCGGCAGTACCAAGAACGGCCGCGATTCAGAGTCCAAGCGACTGGGTATCAAGAAGTTCGGCGGTGAGCACGTGCTCGCCGGCAACATCATCGTCCGTCAGCGTGGCACCGTTTATCGCGCCGGCGACAACGTCGGCACCGGCACGGATTACACCCTGTTCGCGACGGCCGAAGGCCGCGTGGTGTTCCGCAAGCGCGGCGTCGAGCAGAAGACTTTCGTGAGCGTCGTCTCCGAGTAATCGGGACCGCGTTCGCGCAGTATCGAAAGAGCCCCGGCCAGCGCCGGGGCTCTTTTTTTCAGGTCCGCGCAACTCCAGACTAGTCACACCCATGCGTTTCGTCGACGAAGCCACCATCAAAGTTCAAGCCGGCAACGGCGGCCGCGGGGCAGTGAGCTTTCGTCGCGAAAAATTCGTTCCGTTCGGCGGCCCGGATGGGGGCGACGGCGGCAAGGGCGCGGACATCTACTTGGTCGGCAAAGCGGGCATCAACACGCTCGCTGACTTCCGCTACAACCGCGCGTTCCGGGCGCCCCATGGCACTGCCGGCTCGGGAAACGATTGCACTGGCGCGGGCGGCACGGACCTCGAGGTCGAGGTTCCGATTGGCACGGTAATCGTCGACGTCGATACCGAAGAGCAGTTGGGCGACATCACCGAACCTGGCCAGCGGCTGCTGGTCGCGAAGGGCGGCAAAGGCGGCTGGGGCAATGCCCGCTTCAAGAGCAGCACGAATCGCACGCCGCGCAAGGCCATGCCTGGTCTTCAGGGCGAGAAGCGCGACCTTCGCCTCGAGCTCAAGGTCATGGCCGACATCGGCCTGCTGGGCTTACCGAACGCCGGCAAATCGACCTTGATCCGCGCCGTTTCAGCGGCGAAGCCGAAAGTGGCCGACTATCCGTTCACCACGCTGCACCCGAATCTCGGCGTGGTCCGCGTCGGCGTCCATCGCAGCTTCGTCATGGCGGACATTCCGGGGCTGATCGAGGGAGCGGCCGAAGGCGCCGGACTCGGTATCCAGTTCCTGAAGCACCTTCAGCGCACGCGCGTGCTTCTGCATCTCATCGACGTGTCCCCGCCGGATCCGGATGCCGATCCGGTGAAGGATGCGCGCGCGATCGTGGCGGAATTGAAGAAGTTCAGTGCGGAGCTCGCCGCTAAAGAGCGCTGGCTGGTGCTGAACAAAGTGGATCTGCTGCCCGAGGACGAAGCGGACAAGGTCTGCAAGGACATCGTCCGGCGGCTGCGCTGGAAGGGCCCGGTGTTCCGGATCTCGGGCCTGGCGCGTCAGGGCACCGAAGAGCTGTGCGAGACCATCATGAAGCGGCTGGAAGAGATCGACGCGCCGCGCGAGGCCGAGGTCGGCTAAAGCAACGAGCACCAAAAGAAAAAGCCGGGCAGAGCCCGGCTTTTTCGCATTCACGAGTCGCGCAGATCGGCTTTAGCCGGCCGACAGCTCCTTCACGCGCGCATTCAGGGCGCTCTTGTGACGAGAGGCCTTGTTGCGGTGGATCAGGCCCTTGTTCACGGCCGAGTCGATGATCGGGCCAGCGGCCTTGAGCTTGGCGACCGCGGCTTCCTTGTCACCGGCTTCGACGGCATTCACGACGCTCTTGATGGCGGTGCGCAGCTTCGAGCGGCCGGCCATGTTACGCGCACGGCGCTTAATGGTCTGGCGGGCACGCTTTTCAGCAGACTTGATATTGGCCACGGTCGTGAAGGCTCCAAAAACGAGGCCGCGAATTCTGCCGATCAGGCTCGCGTAAGGCAAGGGCAAAGTAGCCGTTGGCGGGGAATTTTGGCCGATTTCGCACCCGGAGCGGGCCTCGAACGGCCGATTTCAGGTCCGCGCGGCCCGGGCATGCGCCAAACGGCGCTCTGGACCGGCCACGCGCCGGCAAATTGCCCGCATCCCGCCACAATCCTCCCTGAGCATTCAGGGAGTCAGTCAGTACTGACTGAAGCACGCCGTCCGCTTCTTCACTACTATTGCCGCCCCATGACTCCGCCCCAGTCCACCTCGTCCGAGCCCGGCCAACCATGAGCCGAGGCATCTTTCGCAGTACTGCCATCGTCGGAATCACCACGCTCCTGTCCCGGGTCACGGGGCTGCTGCGTGACATCGTCCAGGTCGCCATGATCCCGGCGGTGTTCCTGGAGGTGTACGTCCTCGCCAACCAGATCCCCAATCTCTTGCGCCGGTTGTTTGCCGAGGGCGCGTTCTCACAGGCGTTCGTGCCGGTGGTGGCCGAGTACAAGACCAAGCGCTCGAAGGAGGAGGTGCGCGAGCTGGTGGATTCGGTCGCGGGCACGTTGGGCGGGTTCCTGGCGATTGTCTCTCTCGTCGGTGTGATCGCGGCGCCCGTGGTCGTAGCGATCTGCGCGCCCGGGTTCACCGCCAAAGAGGTGGGACAGTTCGGCCTGGCAGTGGAAATGCTCCGCTGGACCTTTCCTTATCTCTTGTTCGTATCGCTGACCGCGCTCGCCGGCGGCGTGCTCAACAGTTATCAGCAGTTCGCGTTGCCGGCGTTCACGTCGGTGGTGTTGAACGTCGTGTTGATCGTGTTCGCGGCCTGGGTATCGCCGCACTTCGAGCAGCCGGCCGTGGCGCTCGCCGTGGGCGTGTTCGTTGGCGGCCTGTTGCAGGTGTTCATTCAGTTGCCGGCGCTGATCAAGCTCGGTGTGATTCGTCGCCCGCACTGGAATTACCAGCACGAAGCCGTGCGTCGAATCGCGAAGTTGATGGGCCCGGCCATCATCGGCTCCTCGATGGGGCAGCTCAGCATCATGGTGAGCACTGGCATCGCCTCGTTGCTGGCGGACGGCAGCATGGCCTGGCTGTACTACGCGGATCGAGTGGTCGAGTTTCCGTTGGGCGTGTTCAGCATCGCGCTCGCCACGGTGATTCTCCCGAGCCTGTCTTCCCAGCACGCGAAAGAATCGCCGGATGAATTCTCGGCGACGATGGCCTGGGCCGTGCGCCTGGTGTGTCTCATCGTCATCCCGGCCTCCGTGGCGTTGTTCTCGTTGGCCGGGCCGCTGACCGCGGCACTGCTGCACTATGGTCACTACTCGGCGAAAGATGCGCAGATGACGCGGATCGCGCTGATGGCGTTCTCCCTGGCGCTGCTCGGCTGGAGCATGATCAAAGTGCTCGCAACCGGCTACTACGCCCAGCAGAACACCAAGGCCCCGGTGAAGATCGCGATGCGCTCGCTCGGCGTGACCATGGCCTTGAACGTGGTCGTGGTCCTGGCCTTGTGGCTCACCGACAATCTCAAAACGCCCGGCGCCCACGCGCTGCTGGCCCTGACCAACGGCGTCGGGGCCATCATGAACGCAACTCTGCTCTATACGGGGCTTCTGCGGTCTCAGGTCCTGAAGCGGGGGCAGGCGCTGCGCGGGCTGCTGATCCGGATCGTCCTGGCGAGCGCGCTGATGGCCGCCTTCCTGTGGTGGTTCGGCGGGGACCTGGCCACGTGGCTCGAGACCTCCAAGATCCTGCGGGTCGTCTGGCTGGCGGGCCTGGTGGTCGGCGGAATCGTCATTTATTTCGCCGCTTTGTGGGTAATGGGCGTACGCGCCGGCCAGTTCCGACTGCAGCCGCCCGCGACTTCCCTATAATGCAGGGCTTCCGGTGGATGACCTGACCCTAACCTTTGGACTGGCGGAGCACGAGGGCCGCGGTGGAGCTCATTCGGGGCCTGTATAACCTGCGTGCGCGGCAGCGTGATTGCGTGCTGACGATCGGGGCGTTCGACGGCATCCACCTGGGCCATCAGGAGATGATCCGTGTGCTGCGCGAACGCGCGGCCGAGCACGGCCTGCCGTCCGCCTTGATGTCGTTCGAGCCGACGCCGCGCGAGTTTTTCGCCAAAGGCACGCCGCCGGCCCGGCTGACCCGCTTTCGTGAGAAATTCGAGGCGCTGGAGCGCTACGGGGTCGATCGTTTCGTCTGCTTGCGGTTCGATGAGCGCATGCGCTGCCTCGGCCGCGAGGAGTTCGTGAGCGAGGTACTGGTAAAAGCGCTCGGCGTCCGCCACATCGTGGTAGGGCACGATTTCCGCTTCGGGCGCGACAACAAGGGCGATGTCGCCTGCCTGCGCTCGCTAGGCGCGGCGTCGGGGTTCGAGGTCACGGAAGTGCCGCCGTTCGAGATCGATGGCGAGCGAGTCAGCAGTTCCGCGCTACGCGAGGCGCTGGCGGTCGGTGATATGGCGCGCGCCGCGAAGTTGCTGGGCCGTCCATATCGAATGACGGGCAAGGTCATTCATGGCGAGAAGCTGGGCCGCAAGCTCGGCTTCCCCACGGCGAACCTGCGTTTGCATCGTCGCGCGACGCCGCTCGCCGGGATTTTTGCAATTCGAGTGACCGGCGGCGGATTGAAGGATGCGCCGGGTGTTGCGAGCCTCGGCACGCGACCGGCGGTGAATGGTAAGGAACTGCTGCTGGAAGCGCACGTGTTCGACTTCGATGGCGACTTGTATCGCCAGCCGTTGCACGTCGACTTCATCGCCTACCTGCGCGAGGAGCGCATGTTCGCCGACATGGATGCGCTGATCGAGCAGATGGATCGAGACGCCGCGCAGGCGCGGCAGATTTTGGCTTCGTGAATTGAGTATGGACTATAAGCAAACCATCAATTTGCCCCAGACCGACTTCCCGATGAAGGCGGATCTGGCCCGTCGCGAGCCGGAGACTCTCAAACGCTGGGAGGAAGGCCGGACGTACGCGAAGCTGCGCGAGATCGCGAAGGGGCGGCCGACGTTCATTCTCCAGGACGGTCCGCCGTATGCGAACGGTGCGATTCACCTCGGTCACGCCATCAACAAAGTCCTGAAGGACATCGTCGTCAAGTCGCGCTCGATGGACGGCTATGACGCGCCGTATGTGCCGGGCTGGGACTGTCACGGCCTGCCGATCGAACATCAGATCGAGAAGACCCGCGGCAAGGAAGTGAAGACGCTCGCGCCTCGCGAGTTCCGCCAGGCGTGCCGCGAGTACGCGCAGTCACAAATCGACGGTCAGCGCGAAGATTTCAAGCGGCTCGGCGTGATGGGCGATTGGGAACGGCCGTACATCACCATGGCGCCGAAGTACGAAGCCGAGCAGCTGCGTTCGTTCGCCCAGATCCTGCGCAATGGCCATGTCTATAAGGGCTTGAAGCCCGTGCATTGGTGTCTCGACTGCCGCTCGGCGCTGGCCGAGGCGGAAGTCGAGTACGAGGACAAAGTATCGCCTGCGCTCGATGTGCGCTTTGGCGTGAAAGATCTGGCCGATCTCGCCAAGCGTTTCGGCGTGTCTGCGTTGAAGTCGCCCGCCAGTGTGATCATCTGGACCACGACCCCGTGGACGCTGCCCGCCAACCAGGCCGTGGCGATGGGGCCCGAGTTCCGCTATTCGCTGGTCGATACGGGAACCGAGTTGCTGATCCTTGCGACCGCACTCGTCGACCCCGTGCTGAAGCGCGCTGGCGTGGAAAACTCGACGCGTCTCGCCGAAGTCGATGGTGCGAAGCTCGAAGGGCTGAAGTTACAACATCCGTTCTACGAGCGCGTGGTGCCGGTGATTCTCGGCGACCATGTCACTATCGACGACGGTACCGGCGCCGTGCACACCGCACCGGGCCATGGCGTGGAAGACTTTGAGGTCGGCGCTAAATACAAGCTCGAGGTCTACAACCCCGTCGGCAGCGACGGCCGGTTCGTGACCGGCACGCCGCTGTTCGAAGGCGAGCGCGTGTTCGATGCGAACAAGCACGTGATCGAAGTGCTAAAGGAGCACGGCACGCTGTTGCACGAGACCAAGATCAGTCACCGCTATGCCCACTGCTGGCGTCACAAGACGCCGGTGATCTATCGCGCGACGGCGCAATGGTTCATCAGCATGGAACAGGCGGGCCTGCGCAAGGGCGCGCTGCGTGAGATCGCGAAGGTGAAGTGGGTGCCCGGCTGGGGCGAGAACCGCATCACCAGCATGATGGCCGATCGTCCGGACTGGTGTATCTCTCGCCAGCGTGTCTGGGGCGTGCCGCTGCCATTGTTCACTCACAAAGCGACCGGCGAGTTGCATCCGCGTACGGTCGAGTTGATCGAGGCGGTCGCCGAGCTCGTGGAAAAAGGCGGCATCGACGCCTGGTTCGATCTCGATCCGGCGGAACTGCTCAGTCAGGAAGCCTCGGATTACGAGAAAGTCCCCGACATCATGGACGTGTGGTTCGACTCGGGATCGGCGCACCACTGCGTGCCGCAGATGCATAGCGATGTGACCGCGCCCGCCGATCTGTATCTCGAAGGTTCGGATCAGCATCGCGGCTGGTTCCACAGCTCGCTGCTGACCTCGGTCGCGCAACATGATCGCGCGCCTTACAAGGCGGTGCTGACGCACGGCTTCACGATCGATGACAAGGGACGAAAGATGTCTAAGTCCCTTGGCAACGTCGTCGTGCCCCAGAAGGTCATCGGAACGCTCGGCGCCGACGTGCTGCGCTTGTGGATCGCGGCGACCGATTACGCGAACGAGATGGCGCTCTCGGATGAGATCCTGAAGCGCGTCGCGGAGTCCTATCGTCGCATCCGTAACACCGCGCGCTTCCTGCTCGGCAACCTCGACGGGTTCGATCCGGCGACGGACAAGGTGTCTGCCTCGGAGATGGTGGAGGTCGATCGCTGGGCCATGTGGCGCACTCAGCAGCTGCAGGAGGAAGTGATCGCGGCGTATCGCAGCTATCAGTTCCACCTCATCTATCAGAAGGTGCACAACTTCTGCAGCGTCGATCTCGGCGGTTTCTATCTCGACATCACCAAGGATCGCGTCTACACCACGGGCAAGAAGAGCCTGCCGCGCCGCTCGGCGCAGACGGCGATGTTTTATATCGCCGAGGCACTCGTGCGCTGGCTCGCGCCGATTCTGTCGTTCACGGCCGAGGAGATCTGGCGTTACATGCCGGGTACTCGCTCCGAGTCGGTGTTCTTCAACACGTGGGCCGAGTTGCCGAGAGAGATGACGCATCAGCCCTCGATAAACTGGCCGCACATCCTCGGCCTGCGCAGCGCCGTCTCGCGTGAGCTGGAAAAGCTGCGCAACGCGGGCTCGATCGGCGCGCCGCTCGATGCGGAAGTCGATATCTACCTGGACTCGCCCTCATTACTGAGTGTGCTGCAGTCGTTCGGTGAGGAACTGCGGTTCGTGTTCATCACCTCAGCTGCGCGCGTGCATCCGGCGGACAATCGTCCGGCGGAAGCGGTCGCGGCGGACGAAGCGGAAGGCAATGGCGCCTGGATCGTGGTCAAGCCGACCGCGGCGGTGAAGTGCGTGCGCTGCTGGCACAAGCGTCCGGATGTGGGTCACGATCCACGTCATCCGGAACTTTGCGGCCGCTGCGTGACCAACGTGGAAGGCCCCGGCGAGCAGCGGCGCTTTACTTGAGGTTGATGGCAATGACCAACCCCCTGGCGAAAGTCTGGTTCACGCCCACGCGCGGCGGCAGCAACTGGCTGTGGCTGTCGTTCTTCGTGGTGATCCTGGACCAGGCCACCAAGGCGCTTGTAATCAGCACCGTGAAGTTCCAGGACAGCATCTCGCTGCTGCCCATTCTCGATATCGTCTATCTGGAAAACACTGGCGCGGCGTTCAGCATCCTGGCGCAGGCGTCGGGCTGGCAGCGATGGTTTTTCATCACGCTGGCCGTGGTGGTGAGCCTGACCTTGATGATCTGGCTGCGACGCATTCGGTCGGATCAAACCATCCTCGCGATCGGCCTGTCGCTGGTGCTGGGCGGTGCGCTCGGCAACGTGATCGATCGCGTCATGCATGGCTACGTGGTCGACTTCATCTATTTCAACTGGCGCACCTGGGATTTCCCGGCGTTCAACATTGCCGACACGGCAATCTCTATTGGCGCGGCCTGCCTGCTCATCGATGCTTTCCTTGAGAGCGGCCACGATCGCCGTCCCGCCGACAGCACACCGCAGACCCCGCCGAGTAAGTGACGATGCAGATTCTTCTCGCCAATCCTCGCGGTTTCTGTGCTGGCGTCGACCGTGCCATCGACATCGTCGAGCGCGCGGTGGAGTTGTTTGGCGCGCCCATCTACGTGCGGCACGAGGTCGTTCACAATCGTTACGTGGTGGAGCGCTTGCGCAGCCTCGGGGCGGTGTTCGTCGAAGAGCTGGACGAAGTGCCGGACGATGCGACGGTGATCTTCAGCGCCCACGGTGTGGCGCGCTCGGTTCAGGAAGAAGCGCGTCGCCGCGATCTCAAGGTGTTCGATGCGACCTGTCCGCTGGTGACCAAAGTCCACATGGAAGTGTCGCGTTATGCGATCGAGGCGCGCGAGGTGATCCTGATCGGCCACGAAGGTCACCCCGAAGTCGAAGGCACGATGGGCCAGTTCGACACTCAGTACGGCGGTCGCATCGTGCTGGTCGAGACGCCGGAAGACGTGGAGAAGCTGCATATCGAGAATCCCGAGCGCCTGGCGTTCGTGACGCAGACGACTTTGTCCGTCGACGATACGCAGAAGGTGGTCGACGCCTTGCGCTGCCGGTTCCCGACGTTGACGACGCCGCGCAAGGAAGACATCTGTTACGCGACTCAGAACCGGCAGGATGCGGTGAAGCGGCTCGTCGAACGCTGCGACATCATTCTGGTGGTCGGCTCGCCGAGCAGCTCGAACTCGAATCGCTTGCGTGAGATTGCGGAGAAGGCTGGGATCCCGGGCTATTTGATCGACGGTCCCGAGGATATGAAGCGCGAGTGGTTCGACGGCAAGCGCGTCGTCGGCGTGACCGCGGGCGCATCGGCGCCGGAGGTGCTCGTCGAGCGCGTCGTCGCGAAGCTGAAGGAGTGGGGTGGGCAGGCGCCGGAGAATCTTCAGGGCCAGGTTGAAAACGTCGTGTTCAGCTTGCCGCGAGAGCTTCGCGTACCGCTCGTGCGCGCTGAGGCGCGCACCGCTTCGACAGAAAAACCAAACTAACTACCTGATCTCCACTCTCGTCACATACGAGGCCGCGCCCGATCCCGGCGCGGACCAGCTGACGGCGACGATGTAGCTGGCGGGCGTCATCGACGTGTCCCGTGAGATTGACCCGAGGCCGCTGGGCAGCGCGTTCTCTACTTCATCTTCCCAGCACGCTGCGATCTGCGCTGTCTTGTCTTGAGGCGAGGGTGTCTTGGCGCTTTCATCGCAGATCACGCCGACCGTCGTGGCGAAGCCGTCGCGGCCTTCGCTGGTGGAGCGGATGCGTTCAGCCATCTCCTCCGCGAGCTCGGCGGCGCGCAGGGGCAGACGGGCGTCGGCGGGAATGTGAGTCTGATCCGAGTAGAGCGCGGCGATGCCGATGATGGCCACGGCCATCACCAACAAGGCGGCAAGCACTTCGACGATGTTGAACCCGCGCGCGCGATGAGGGCTGCGCAGAGTCGGCATTGGTCCTCCCATACGGAAGGCATGATGGCTATCCGGTGGGACAGCGTAAAGGGCGATTGTCACTGTCGCGTTTTGAGACACGCGGACGGCCGACGGTGTTGATGATGACGGCGCGCGCCTGCGCAGGCCCGCGACGATCGCAGAACACGACCGTGCCGTTGACCACTCCGTGGTGATCCGACCTGAACGAGTAGCTGCGCCGATTCGATGTGATCGTGCCGCCAGGCCACTCGGGCTGGACCGCGAGCACGGTTTCGTCCGCATCCCGCACCGGAGGCTGATCGTGATCCGAGTTCACGAACACCATCCAGCCCTGCTGCCAGTTCGCCGTCTGATTGCCGCAGGTCTGACCGTCGGACGAGCGGCAAATGCTCACCATCCTGTTCCGGCTGATGGCCGTGCTTCGCGCCAGAAAAATGGCGTGGAGGAAGCCGTTCACCGCAACCGTCCGCTGCGAATCCCGCCACAGTGTGTCGAAGGATGGGGCGGCGAGTCCCAGCAAGGCGGCCAGGATGCAGACACCGATCATCAGCTCCAACAGGCTGAAGCCACCCGGCCGGGGGCAATGGGCTCGAGACATGACGCGTTCCCTCGCTTGTTGCCGGCCAACATAACGGTGTCGATGCGCCCCGAAACGTCGATTTAGCGGCTTTTTTGCCTGATTTCTCGCCTCCAGCCGAATGCCGAGGTATGCTCGGCCATAGAGTATTTGCCCGGATTTTTTAGTGGCGGGTTCTTACGTGACTTCCGAGTACAGCCATAACGCCGACCTGGGCTCCGTCCCAGCCGAGGCCACCCCGACCCGCGATCGGATTGCCCAGCAGCTGCATCTGCACGGCCTGAAGCCGACGCACCAGCGGGTGCGGGTGGCCGAGATCCTGATGGCGGCCCCCACCCACATGACCGCGGAGCAGATCCTGGCGGAGATCCGCCGGGGCGGCGAGCGGGTGTCCAAGGCCACGGTCTACAACACGCTCAAAGTGCTGGCCCAGCGCGGCCTGGTGCGCCAGATCCACCTGGATCCGGAGCGCTCGGTGTACGACTCGACCATCGCGCCTCACCACCACTTCCACGACCTGGAAACCGGCGAGCTCAAGGACATCGACCCGAACGACATCGCGTTCAGCCGTTTCCCGACATTGCCGGAGGGCATGGAGGCGGAGGCCGTGGAGGTCGTGATCCGCCTGCGCCGGAAACGGACCGCGGACGGCGGCTGAGTCGGTTTGCGGGCGGCCTGTTCCCCCGCCACTTCTTCCCCTATACTTCGCCCCCCGCCGCACCGGGCCTCCGGTGCCGCATCGGTTCTTCGGTGCCGACTTAGCTCAGCTGGTAGAGCAACGCATTCGTAATGCGTGGGTCCGCGGTTCGATTCCGCGAGTCGGCACCATTTCCCGAGCCAAAACATCCACTTACGCTGCTGTCAGGTTGGCGCTGAGTGGGATGAAGCAATGAAAAAACAATTCATTCCCAACGAGACCACCTTCCGAATCCAGATTCCCGAGACCACCGTTTACGGATTCCAAGGCGAAGGTTGTTACGAGGAAACGCTGGAAGACCACGTCATGTACAGCATCGTGCAACCGTTGCGGGAGCAGTACATCCAGTTCGAATTCACATTTCATGCGTTCGACGTGAAAGATGGATTTGGCATGGAGTTGCGAGTCGACGGTTCGCGGTTGGAAGGGTTTTCCATTGTGGATCGGTTGGAAGAACGGCTTCGCTCCGGGGTGGTCGTGACGCAGCTTCAGTATGGTCGCTGGGTGGTCGTTCACGACGATTCCAGGAAATCGATTCGTCGGTAATCGATTCCGGCGAGTGCCGCTACAGGGTGTCCCTTTGGGGTAAATGGAAGATGACGCGAGGACGCTGTGCTGGGAATGCGGGGAGCAAGATGCGGGTCACGGAAACAAAAACCGACGACTTCGCTTTCAAATACAACCCGTGGATCAGAGATCTGACGCTCGGCATCGGTCATGCGTTCTGTTTCAGTCAGATTCCACAACGATTCGAGCTGGATCAAAACCCGTTCGGCGATCCCAACCTGGTCACAATGAACAATGTCGCGTTCAGCGAGGATTTTTCACAACTCACATTTGACGCCAGATATCAGCGGAAGCACCGGCAATTCGTAATAACAGCCGCCAATGAGCAGCAAAAAATCATGTTCGAATTTTTTGCCCGGTTGAATGCGAATGGCTTCAGGACCCAGGACGACGAAGCAGATCACTTAGAGCTCCATTTCGAGAAAGGCGGGCTCGACTCCATACAGATCTATAAAAACGACGAACGCTGCAATCTGCTGGATTCTTTGCGCATCTTCAGCGAAGCCGGTCGTTATTTTTTGGTGAAACAATGCCCATGGAGGAAGTTCGAACTGACCTCCATGAGGGTGGATGACCATCGATGGATCAGTAGGTCGGCTGACGAAGAGTTCGTGTTCGACCTGCAGGTACAGCCGGTGATTTATGAAACTGTCAAAAGGTTGGTGGATATCAGCACCCCGCCTGCCTGAAGATTCCGATCAAGCGCGCGACGATTCCAGTGACGGAGGAGATACCGCCTGGCCCGATGCCGCCGCCCGGGCGAAGTGGCGCTTGAGCCGAAGCAAAGGCTGCTCGAACAAATAGAACGAAGCCGTGGCCACGGCGATCGTCAGGGCTGAGACGCCAATCAACCGCACCCACGGCGTCATCTCACCCAGCGCCAGCGACGCGGCGACCAGGCAAAGCGGGTGATAGATGTACACCCCGTAACTGACCTTACCAACCTGACGCAGCGGAGCGAGCGCAAACACGCGGGCGTCCTTCGCGATCAGCAGCAGTCCGCCGCACGCGAGCGCCGTCATGCTGTAACCGATCGTGCCGACCAGCAGCGAATTGCGCGCGAAGTTGCCAGTCCCCGCGAGGTACAGCACTGGCGCCCACAGCACCACGAGCCACCTGAAATGTCGGACCGGCAAGCCCTCGCGCATCAGGATCGCGAGCAGCGCACCGACGGCGAACGAGTCGGCGCGAAACACCATGTGCAGCCACATCCATCCGAGCGGCTCCCACAGGACGATGCGGACCAGCGGCATCGCCATGATCAACGCGAGACACACGGCCATCACTTGACGATTGGACATCCGGTAGATCAGCGCCGGCCAGATCAAATAAAACTGTTCTTCGAGCGACAGACTCCAGGTGATATCGAGCAGAAACAACTGCCAGCCGTCGGTCAGCGCCACGTTGCCCAGATAGAGCCAGTAGAACCACGCGTCCTCGATCGCCTCGCCGGGCATTTCCTTGACCAGCGGCAGCACGATGAGCACGAGCGTCAACAGTAAGTAATAAAGCGGAAATATGCGCAGCGCGCGGCGCATGTAAAAATTGCGGAAGTGATGCGGGTCATCGCGCGTGTCGCGCAGGATGCCCGTGATCAGGAATCCGCTGAGCACGAAAAACAAATCGACGCCGACCCAGCCGAGCGCCGCGAAGTCGTTGAACCAATGTCCCGATGAGTACCCGCCGCCCCAGAAGTGAGTCAACAGCACCAGTGCAATCGCCAGAGCCCGCACACCGTCCAGTTGCGGAATATATCCTTCGATTGTTTGTTCGGTGTTTTTCACGACCAGGCAGCAATGTTTCTAATCACGCGGATGCTGCGATTGATACAGATGGAAATCCCTGGCGCACATTGGCCGAAGGGACCGAGCGAGGCAGGGCGTTGCGCGCCGAGCCGTGCTAATCTGCCGCGCCTGGGCTCGTTGGAGTCCGCTTTAAACCGCTGTTTTCAAGAGCAATGACTTCCCTCGGACGCAATCGCTGGCGGAACTTGTCGCGACTGATCGTGTTGGCGCTGGCCGCCTACGGCGCGTGGTACTTAAGTACCGACACCTGGCGCAAAGTCGCGGTCGATGCCGCGCCCCGGCCGGTCGTGCCTCGTCGGGAATTGATGCAGGATGAGCAGGCCGTCATCGGACTGTTCGAAGCCGCTAAAGGCTCGGTCGTTTACATTTCGACACAAGAGCGCGTGCTGGACTATTGGACACGCAACGTGATGACGGTCCCGCGCGGCACCGGCTCGGGATTCATTTGGGACGAGCAAGGGCACGTGATCACCAATCTGCACGTGGTCCAGGGCAGCAGCCAGGCGATCGTGAAGCTCGCCGACGGTCGCGATTTCGAGGCCACGTTCGTCGGCGGCAGCGCCGCGCACGATATCGCCGTGTTGCGAATTCAAGCGCCGGACAATGCGCCCGCGCCCATTCCTGTCGGCACCAGCGCGGACGTGCAGGTGGGCCAGAAAGTGTTCGCCATCGGCAACCCATTCGGCCTCGACTGGACGTTGACGACCGGCATCGTGTCGGCGCTCGATCGGTCGCTGGACGGCGAGGACGGCCGCGTCATTCAACATCTCATCCAGACCGACGCCGCGATCAATCCCGGCAACTCGGGTGGGCCGCTGCTCGACAGCTCCGGACGGTTGATCGGCATGAACACCGCCATCTTCAGTCCGTCCGGCGCGAGCGCGGGCATCGGCTTCGCGGTGCCGGTGGACACGATCAATCGAGTCGCGCCAGAGTTGATTGCAACCGGCCGCTACGCGCCGCCGAGTCTGGGCGTCGAGGTCGATGAAGTGCTGAGCCGCGCCGTCGCTCGCCAGCTCGGCATCAGTGGCGCCGCGATTCTTCGCGTGCAGCAAGGCGGCACCGGCGATCGCGCGGGGTTGCGCGGCGCTCGCATGGGCCGTCGGAATTCCATCATTCCGGGCGACGTGATCGTCGGGATCGACGGCGAGGATGTCGACAGCGGTGCGCTGCTGGCCGCGCGTCTGGATGACTACAAGCCGGGCGATACGGTACGCCTGAAGGTCTGGCGCGAAGGCAAAGAGATCGAGCTGACCGCCGAGCTGCAGCAGGGCGACTAGTCGCGGTAAACTTCCAAGCCAACGCCGCGCCTCGCGCGGCGTTCGCGTTATTGCCATCAGGAGCGAGAGTGTCAGGAGAAAGTGCGCAGCCAACGCAGCCCGCGCGTACCAAATCGCAGCGCAAGCTCACGCCTGCGCGCATGTTCGTTTACCGGCTCGCGGTGTATCTGGGCGCGTTCATTCTGGAGGTGCTCTGGCGCACCAGCCGGCTGCAGATCATCGGGCTGGAGCGTCTGGAAACATTGTTGAAAGAGCAAGGCGCGGTCGTGCCCGTGTTCTGGCATCAGCATCTGCTGATGGCCGCGCGCTTCATGTGCTCGAACAAGATCCGGGGCATGAAGCCGGGCTTCATGATCTCCCCGTCGGTGGACGGGCAGGCGCCGACCATGTTGGCGGAGTTGTATGGCGCTCACGTGGTGCGTGGCTCTGGTTCCTACACCGGCGTGCGCGCGGTGCGCGGCGTTTATAACGCCATCGTGAAGGAGGGCATTTCGCCCACCATCACGCCTGATGGCCCACGAGGCCCGCGTTTTGAAATGAAACCCGGCGCGATCTTCACTGCGCAGATCAGCGGTAAGGCCGTCGTGCCGATTGCCTATGCCGCGAGTCCCGCGAAGCTGCTGAGAACCTGGGACAAGTTCGTCATTCCCTCACCCTTCGCGCGCCTGCGCATCGCCATCGGCGAGCCGTACTTTCCGCCGAAGCGGATGACTGATGAGGAAATGGCCGCGGCTCAGAAGGAGCTCGAGCGCCGGCTGCACGAGACGTTCAAGATCGCCCAGCGCGCGCTTTGACCGGTGGTATTTCGCCGCAGTCCTTGTCGATGCAATCTTCCACTTCGATCTGAATCGTCGCGTGCGTGATGCCGAAACGCTCGGCCAACAGCGCTTTGGTGTCTTTCAGCACGAGCGCCTGATCCGCCGCGCCGTTGACGAGCGCGTGCATCGTTAGAAGGGTTTCGTGCGGGCCGACCGACCAGGTGTGCACATGATGCACGTCGCGGATGGCCGGAATCTTCTGCTCCAGGGTCCGGCGCAGCTCGCCTTGATCCAGCCATTCCGGCGATCCCTCCATGAGAATGTGCGCCGACCGGCGCACCAGCGTGATGGCGCTCTTCACGATCAAGGCGCACACCAGCAGCGACAGCAAGGGATCGATGGGCAGCCAGCCGGTCCAGAGAATGACCAGCGCCGCGACGATCGCGGCTGCCGATCCCAATAAATCGCCGAACACGTGCAGGGCGGCGGCCGAGACGTTCATGTCGTCGTGAGAGTGGCTGCGGGTGAGCATGCCGAACACGATGAGATTGACCGCCAGGCCGATGCTGCCGATCCACAGGATGACGCGCGCGTTCACTGGCACTGGGTTGATCAGCCGTTCGATGGCTTCGTACGAGATCCACGCGACGATGAACAACAAGGCGCAGCCATTGACGAACGTGGCCAGCACCCGCAGGCGTTGATAGCCGAAGGAGCGCTTGGCGTCGGCCGGACGGGAGGCGATGTGAACCGCGGCCCAGGCGAGCGCCAGGGCGGCGGCATCGGTCAGCATGTGGCCCGCGTCCGCGACCAGTGCCAACGACTTCGCCAGGACACCGCCAGCGAACTCGACCAACATGAACAGCGCGGTCAGCGCAAACGCCACGCCCAGCACCCGGCCGCTGGCGCCGGCGGTGTGGTCGTGACTGTCGTGGTTGTGACCAGCGTGCTCGTGGCCGCCATGGTCATGGCCGCCGCAGGCTGCGTGATCGTGGGCAGAGTGGTCACCGGCGCCGCCGGCTCCATGCCGGTGCTCGCCGTGGTGGTGTCCGCCGGGCGGGTGCCGGTGGTCGTTCATATTGCCAGGATAAGGCGATTGGTTTTCCCGGGCCAGACGTCTTCATCTGGTCGAAAGTGGCCGAGGCCCTTTCGACACGCCCGGCAAAAGGCGTGACTTTTGCCGGACTATCAACCCACCTGACCCTATAATCCGCGCGCGCATGAAACTCTCCGTCGTCATTCCCGTCTGCAATGAGGCTGACAATGTCGGGCCGCTGGCCCGCGAAATCCAGGCCGCACTGGTCAACCATCAGCCCTTCGAGATCATTTTCGTCGACGACGGCAGTACGGACGGCACCGTCGCGGCCGTTCAGGCTGCGCGCGATGGCGGTATCCCTGAGATCCGGTTGCTGGAGCATTCCCAGCGCTGCGGGCAAAGCCGAGCCGTGTGCACGGGTGTCGAGGCAGCTCGCGCCGAATGGGTCGCGACTCTCGACGGTGACGGTCAGAACGATCCCGCCGACATCCCGGAGTTGATCAAGGCCGTCACCGCGGGCGACGAGTCGCTGAAGCTCGTGATGGGCAACCGCACCACACGAAAAGACACCTGGCTGCGCCGGATCTCTTCACGTGTGGCGAATCGCGTACGCGGTGGGCTGCTTCGCGACGGCACGCCCGACACGGGCTGCGGCATCAAGCTCATGCACCGGGCCACCTTCATGCGGCTGCCCTGGTTCAACCACATGCACCGCTTTCTGCCGGCCTTGTACCAACGGGCCGGCGCGCGCGTGGTGTCCGTTCCCGTTCATCATCGGCCTCGCACGCGCGGCGTGTCCAAATACGGGCTCAGCAATCGCCTCTGGGTCGGCATCGTCGATCTGTTCGGGGTGCGCTGGTTGATCCTGCGCAATCCGCCGCTTGTTCGCATCCGGGAAACCCTGCCGCGCGAATGAGTCAAGCGTCTGACGGGGGATCCGTCGGTTCGCGTACGGCCTGCATAGAGAAATGTCGCTGTTTGGCGTCTAGGGTCGAATGAGAGACTTGGCACCGCGCTTTTCATCGCATATTTTGCTGTGCCACAATCGGTCGATCGCCGCCTTGCTATTCATATTCGCGGGAGTCGAGAGGGCTTGGGCCCGTCTCGACCAGTCAAGCAGGGCAGGCGTGAGAGTTTCGATTCGGGAGGGTGCCCTGAATGACTGTCTCAGCCATTTTGGCGAACCAGTCAGCGGCGCCCGGGATTCGCAAGGATTCCCGGCTCCGCGATAAGAACTGCAAGAACAATTCAGGCGCAGCGGACAAGGATCGCTGCCCTTCGTTGAGTCCGCATGCGCGCGGCTCGGCGACAACCGCTCACTGACGCGTCCCGCAAGTGGCAAGCAACCCGACAGAACATGCGACGCTGAGCGCGCCGAGCGGTGACACCTTGTTCACGGCGCGTCCGCGCCGCAAGTCCAACGCGGGCCTGGACGTGTTGCTCACCAAGGCCTCCATCGATTTCCAGAATCTGACCAGCGAGCGCGACGATCCGCTGCTCAAACATAATCTGGAGGCGCTGCGCGAAGCGGCCGGGCTCGACGCCATCGTCATCGCGACTTTCGATGAAGCGCACAAGAGCATCGAGCACGTGGTCGCGGCCAGCGGCCTGTTCGCCACCTTCAACCCGATCGTATTTCATGGCGAGCCGCTCGAGCGCTTGCCGTATCTTCGTAGCAAGCTCGGTCATCTGCGTATCGTCGAGATCCGCGACACCGCGCATCCGCGCCGTGAGCTGACCGCCGAAGGCGTCCGATTCGCGTCCTTGCACATCGGCGCCGCGCTGGTGGTGGGCGTGGCCATTCAGGGGCGCGTTCAGGCCTTCATCGCGCTGTGCTCGACCCTGCCGCGCGACTCGTGGGACGCCAACCTGCACTTGATGCTCAAGCTGCTCGGTTCGAGTTATTCGAGCGGCGTGGAAAGGTTGCGCTACCAAAAACATTTTCATCAGCTCGAAGAGCGCAACGAGCTGGCGCTGCACGGCGCGAACGACGGTTTGTGGGACTTCGAAGTCGACAGCCAGAGAACCTGGTTCTCCCCGCGCTGGAAAGCCATGCTCGGATACAGCGACGAAGACGCCGAGCCGCTGACCGACTGGCAACAATTGTTACATCCCGATGACACGGTTCGCGTCAGCACGGCGCTGCGCGATCACCTCTCTGGCAAGGAACCGTTGTTCGAGAGCGTGCATCGCCTGCGTCACCGCGATGGCGTGTGGCTGTGGGTCGAGAGCCGGGCCAAGGCGCGCGTCGATGAGCATGGGCGCGCACGTCGCATCGTCGGCGTCGATCTCGATGTCACCGAGCGCAAGCTGTACGAAGAAGCGCTGTTCAAAGAGAAGGAGAGCGCGCAGATCACGCTGCAGTCCATCGGCGACGGCGTGATCACCACCGATTCGAAGTGCCGCATCGAATATCTCAATCCGGTCGCCGAGCAGCTGACGGGGTGGCGGCTGGAGCACGCGCAAGGCCGTGTGATCGACGAGATCTTCCGCAGCTTCCACGAAGAAACGTGCGAGCCGTTGGAGAATCCGCTGGCGGTTGCGATTCGTCGCACGCGCGCCATCAAGTCTGTGCGCCCGACGCTGCTGATCCGCCGCGATGGCAACGAGCTCTACATCGAGAGCTGCGCCTCGCCGATTCGCGATGGCGCGGGCAATGTGTCCGGAGGCGTGCTGGTGTTCCATGACGTGAGCGAGAGCCGCGAGCTGAATCGCAAGCTTTCGTATCACGCGAGCCACGATATTCTCACGGGCCTCGTCAACCGCCGCGAATTCGAGTCGCGACTGGAGCGGGCGTTGAAGAGCGCGAAGGCGCGCGAGGCGTCGTACGCGCTTTGTCACATCGATCTCGATCAATTCAAGATCATCAACGACAACTGCGGTCACAGCGCGGGCGATGCGCTGCTCGGTCAGGTCGGCGCGTTGCTCAAGTCGAAGATTCGCTGGCGCGATACCGTGTCACGTCTGGGCGGCGATGAGTTCGGCGTGCTGCTCGAGAGCTGCTCGCTCGAAGAAGCTGTGCGCAACGCCGAAATGCTTCGCGAAGCGATCCGCAACTACAAGTTCGTGTGGGAAGAGCGCACGTTCCGTCTCGGCGCGAGCATCGGCGTGGTGCCGTTGTCACCTGAGAACGAGGATGTGGCTTCGCTGATCTCGGCCGCGGACAGTGCTTGCGCCGCCGCCAAGGAAAGCGGCCGCAATCGCATCTACAGCTTCCAGGAAAACGACATCGACCTGATGCGCCGTCGGCGCGAGATGCAGTGGGCCGCACGCATCAACAACGCGCTGGAAGACAATCGGTTTGAGATCTTCCGCCAGGTCATTCAGCCGCTGCAGCACAAGGACGCCGCCCACGGCCTGCATTACGAGCTGCTGCTACGCATCCGCGATGAGGCGGGCAAGATCGTCGCGCCGGATCAGTTCATCGTCGCGGCCGAGCGCTACGGCCTGACGCCGAACATCGATCGCTGGATGATCGAGCACGCGCTGCGCTGGCTCGTGTCCGAGGCGGACGAGCGGGAGAAGCTCGAGCTGTGCTCCATCAACTTGTCCGGCCAGAGCCTGGGCGACGACAAATTCCTGCCGTTCGTGATCGATCATTTCCATCGCAGCGGCATCGACGCTTCCAAAATCTGTTTCGAGATCACCGAGACCGCCGCCATCGCGAGCTTCTCGCAGGCGAACCGGTTCATCCATGCGCTGAAGGAGCTGGGCTGCCGCTTCGCGCTCGACGACTTCGGCACCGGCCTGTCCTCGTTCGGTTACCTGAAGCACTTCCCGGTGGACTTCCTGAAGATCGACGGCAGCTTCGTCAAAGAAATCCTGCACGATCCGATCGACCGCGAGATGGTGCGCTCGATCAACGAAATCGGTCACCTCACCGGCAAGCAGACCATCGCCGAGTTCGCCGAGAACGTGGAGATCATCGAGATGCTACGCAGCCTGGGCGTGGACTATGCCCAGGGCTACGGCATAGCGACGCCGCAACGAGTGATGAAGCTCGCCTCGGGCAACGAAGCGTTCTGACGAGCCGGCCTCGCCTTCGCTGTCCGAACGCGCTATTTCTCTCTTGTTGCCGGCCGCAGGCCAAAAATAAAAAATAGTTTTCCCCTCCCGTGCACGGGAGGGGGCAGGGGGTGGGTCTTCCGGTCGACTACGCGAAGCGCATCGACAAATCCAACGCCCTCACGTGCTTCGTGAGCCCGCCGACAGAAATGAAATCGACACCCGTCTCGGCCACCTCACGCAGCGTCTCCAGCGACATATTTCCTGACGCCTCGAGCTCGATCCCTTTGTTCTGATGCGATCGGGTGATGCTCACCGCGGTCTTCATGTCGTCGTTGGAAAAGTTATCCAGCAGGATGCGATCCACCTTGGCCGCGAGCGCCTGCTGCAACTCGTCTAGATTCTCCACCTCGACTTCCAGCATCACCTTGCTGTTGACGAGCCGAGCCTCCGCCACCGCAGCCGCAATCGACCCGGCTGCGGCGATGTGATTTTCCTTGACCAGGATGGCGTCGAATAACCCGATGCGGTGATTCGTGCCGCCGCCACAACGCACGGCATACTTCTGCGCGAGTCGCAGGCCAGGAATTGTTTTACGCGTGTCGAGCACACGGCAGCTCGTGCCCTTCAGAGCTTCGGCATAACGGCTGGTCTCCGTCGCCGTTCCCGACAGCAACTGCAGAAAGTTCAGCGCCGAGCGTTCACCGGTCAGCAGAGACCTCGATGGGCCGGTGAGCTCGCACAGCAGCTGATTGGCGCGAACACGATCGCCGTCCTGCGCTTTCCAAACGATCTGCACTCGGGTGTCGATCTGACGAAACACCTCGTCGAACCAGGCGCGCCCGCACAGCGTCGCGTCCTCGCGCGTGATGACTGTGGCCTTCGAGGTCCGATCCGCGGGAATCAGTTGCGCCGTGAGATCGCCGGTCGCGACGTCCTCTTCCAACGCAGTAGCCACGGAACGGGTGATGTACTCGGAACTGGGCAGGGCAATCGACATGATTCGTCCTCGAACGCGAGATGCGAAAGATACGCTGGATTGCCCGGACGCCAAAACGGCAGAACCCGGCCGGAGCCGGGTTCCACAGGTGTTGCGAGCCGAAAAGTCGGTTAGAACGGCAGGCCGTGGCTCTGACCACCCATGCACATCAGCATGGGCACGGACAGGATGAAGTTCACCCGTGACGCGTATAGCGCCACTTTGCGGGCCTTGGCCTTTTCCTCGTCGGTGGCGGGTTTGATGCCGAGCACTTTTTTCTGGTTCGGCCAGATCAGGCCCCAGACGTTCAACAGCATGATGGTGCCCAGCCAGGCGCCGACGCCGATGGTGACGAAGCCCTCTTGCAGCATGAACGCCTTGCCGAGGGCATCGGGCGTCCCATAGCCGAACAGCAGGAAATACGCGCCCGTGAGCCAGGTCAGCACCGCCGCCCAGCGAAACCACCAAAGGGCTCTGGGGGCGACATATTTCGTGATGCCCCCGCCACCCGGGCCGCCTTTATCGGCCGTAGCGTCCGCCAGGGCGGGCACCTGAACGACATTGAAGTAGTACAGCAGGCCGATCCACATCACGCCCGAGACGATATGCAGCCAGCGGTCCAGCTGGGCATGGTGGAAGCCGATCCCGTCCGATCCGACCACCGTGGCGGTGATGATGACGGACAGCACAATGGCGAGCACGAAGGCGGAAATGATGGCTCCGCGCACCGTAGTCAGTGGATGCATGACCGTACTCCTCGCTAAACCGTTGTTCTTTCTCGCCGCCCCAGGGCTTCCGTGCAGTACCCGGACTACGGCTTATGTCAGCAAAAAGCGTTTGAAGAATAGGGTAGGCATCCCCATAATTCAATTGTCAGCCCCGTCCGTCATGACGTTCCCACCACACTTACGTCCGCCCGTTGCGTCGCCCTGTATCAAGGTCTGCGTGCTCGATGCACGGAACGTCTGTGTCGGCTGCGGCCGCACTATTGACGAAATCACGCAATGGTCGCGTCTGACGGAGGAGCAGCAGCGCCTGGTCGTGGACCGGGCGCGGCAGCGGCGCGAAGCCGCGTCTTGAACATTGCGGCGTGTAGCCGCATCTTGAACAGTTTGAGCTTTCACTTTCGAGGTTTCCGATGGACGTCATCGAACGCATCAAGTCGCAGCTGTCCTCCAGCCCGGTCGTGCTGTACATGAAGGGCACGCCCGACTTTCCCCAGTGCGGATTCTCGGCGGCGGCAGTGCGCGCGCTCGGCGCCGTCGGCGCAGAGTTCCAGCACGTCAACATTTTCGAGGATCCGGAGCTGCGCGAGGCGCTGAAGCAGTACTCCAACTGGCCGACGTATCCTCAGCTGTACGTCAACGGCGAGCTTATCGGTGGCTCCGACATCATCATCGAGATGTACAAGACCGGTGAGCTGCAGAAGCTGATCGGCGAGGCAGCTCGCGCGGCTGGCTGATTCGTCTTAGCTTCCCCGGCCTTTGCTTCACCCTCTCCCACGGCGGGAGAGGGTGCGTCGGGACGAGCCTTCTGCGTCGCCGTCCCGTAGACTGTTCGCATGACTCAGCTGACTCTGCTTCGTCCCGACGACTGGCACTTGCACGTGCGAGACGGCGCCCATCTGGCGAGCGTCGTTCCTTTCACCGCCCGGCAGTTCGCTCGCGCGGTCATCATGCCCAATCTCAAGCCACCGGTGACGACTGTCGCTGCCGCGGCTTCTTATCGTGAGCGCATCCTGCAGGCCGTGCCGGCGGGGCTGCGATTCGAGCCGTTGATGACGTTGTATCTCACCGATACGACGTCTCCTCAGGAGATCCACGCCGCGAAAGCGAGCGGCTTCATCGTCGGCGCGAAACTGTATCCGTCGGGCGCGACCACCAACTCCGATGCCGGCGTGACCGCCATCGAGAAAATCTTCCCGGTGCTCGAGGCCATGCAGGAAGCGGATCTGGTCTTTCAAGTGCACGGTGAGGTGACGGAGCATTCGGTGGACGTCTTCGATCGCGAGAAGGTTTTCATCGATCGCATCATGTCGCGCATCGTCGAGAAGTTTCCGAAGCTGCGCGTGGTGTTCGAACATGTGACCACTCGCGAAGGCGTCCAGTTCGTGAAGAGCGCTCGCGCCGGCGTTGGCGCGACGATCACGCCGCAACACCTGCTGTTGAACCGGAACGCGATCTTCCAAGGCGGCATTCGTCCTCACAACTATTGCCTGCCCGTCCTCAAGCGCGAGCACGATCGTCAGGCGCTGGTCGATGCGGCTACCAGCGACGATGCTCGATTCTTCTTGGGCACGGACAGTGCGCCCCATGCGCGGCATACCAAGGAGAACGCTTGTGGTTGCGCCGGTGTGTTCTCGGCGCACGCTGCTATCGAGCTGTATGCGGAAGCTTTCGAAACAGTCGGCCGCCTGGATCGGCTGCAGGCGTTCGCTTCGGAGCGCGGTCCTGACTTCTACCGCCTGCCGCGAAATACAACCAAAATTACTTTGAACCGAACCGCGTGGACGCCGCCCGCCCTGTATCGTTTCGGTAACGATGAGCTCACGCCCTTCCGCGCCGGCGAGAGCATCGCCTGGCAGCTGTCCGAGGAAACTCCGTCTTGAGTGAAGCAGCGAGTGTAGAAGTCGAAGGCAAGCTGCCCATGGCTCGCCGCTTTCGCGGCTTCCTGCCTGTGGTCATCGACGTGGAGTGCGGCGGGTTCAATCCGAACACCGATGCGCTGCTGGAAATCGCGGCGGTGCTGCTCGAGATTCAGGGCGATGGGACGTTGCTGCCGGGGGAGAGCTGGCGGTATCACGTTCAACCTTTCCCGGGCGCGAATCTCGAACCTGCGTCACTCGCGGTGACGGGCATCGATCCGTTTCATCCGCTTCGGCCGGCGATTCCGGAGAAGGAAGCGCTGACTCGGCTGTTCAAAGAGATCCGGCGTGCGATGAAAGACAACGATTGCACGCGTGCAATTCTCGTCGGGCACAACGCTTATTTCGATCTGAACTTCATCAATGCCGCCATTGCGCGCACGGATATCAAGCGGAATCCGTTTCATCCGTTCTCCAGCTTTGATACTGCCACGCTCGCTGGCGTGGCTTATGGGCAGACGGTGCTGGGGAAGGCGCTGCAGGCAGCGGGCATTGAGTGGGATTCGGGCGCGGCGCACTCCGCTGCGTACGATGCGCAGAAGACGGCAGAGTTGTTCTGCAAGATCTGTAACACGATGAAGGCGGCGGTGGGCTAAAGCTTCGCCGCCCAGCTCGCGATCGTGTCCGCGAGCTCTTCCATCACCTCACGATCGTTGCGCCCTGATCGGGCAAGCACGTGGAACGAATGGTCCGCGCCCTCGATGCGCTTCAGCGTCGCGCGTGTGCCCAGCTTGTCCACGATCGGTTCGAGCAGCGTCAGGTCCGCCAGGTCATCTCGCGTTCCCTGCAGAAACAGCATGGGAATGTTTACCTCCGCCAGATGCGCAGCCCGCTCGACCGACGGCTTCTTGGCCGGATGCAACGGAAATCCCACGAACGCGAGCCCGCGCACGTCGGGTAGCGATTTAGCGGCCTGAGCTTGCGAGGTCATTCGGCCGCCGAACGATTTGCCACCAGCAATCAGCGCGACACCGGGCGCCTGCTTATGCGCTTCTTCCACGGCCGCTCGCACTGTCGCATGACAAAGCGCCGGCGGATCGGGGCGCTTCGAGCCGTTCTCCATATACGGAAACTGATATCGGAGTGTGCCGATGGCTCGGGATTCCAGCGCGTTCGCAAGGTCGGCCATGAAGGAATGGTTCATGCCCGCGCCGGCTCCATGCCCGAAGATGAAGCATGACTTTGCAGATGCCGGCATCTGCAGCAGTGCCGACACGCGGATGTTCGGTTTGACTTCGATGCTGAGAGGAGCAGGCTTCATCAGGTGAGTATGGCGGCTTTGAACCCACTCGCCAACTTGATGCGGGAGCGGTTAAAGCTGACAGCCGCGGACGGTTTTTGCTTCTATGCTTCGTGGGTTCAGCAGGACGAACTTGGAGGAGGAACGATGAAACCTCGCATCACGCTGATTACCCTCGGTGTAGACGATCTCGAACGCGCCCTCCAGTTCTATCGAGATGGGCTCGGCCTGCCGACCGACGGTATCGTTGGCAAAGAATTCGAACACGGCGCGGTCGCGTTCTTTCAGCTCGAAGGCGGACTGCGTCTCGCGTTGTGGCCACGCAAGAGCCTCGCTCACGATAGCGGCTTGACGGTAGCAGCGCCCAGCGCGACTGATTTTTGCCTTGCTCACAATGTGAGATCGAAAGCCGAAGTCGACGCAGTGATGGATCAGGCAAGGAACGCCGGCGCAACCATCGTCAAAGCCGCGCATGACACGTTCTACGGCGGCTACGCCGGCTATTTCCAGGATCCGGATCAGCATCTTTGGGAGGTCGCATGGAACCCGCAGATGCTGCCGCCGAAATAGATCGTTTTTTTCGAATTTAACAGATGACGTTTCTGCAGAAACGTCACGCTGCCAATCGCGGGTGCAACTCCTCCAGCGAGATGTGCCCGCGAAAGCCGCCGCTGCTGATTGCGGGACGCTCATCCTCGATGGCGTGGGCGAAGATCACGGCAGGATCCGCTTCGAGTCGCTCGATCAGTCGCTGCAATCTGGGATAGGCGCCTGGTTCTTCGATGCGATGGTATTTTGCCCAGCGTGCGAGCCCGATGAAGTACGCATCCGCCAGTGTTCTTTTCGAGCCCGCGATCCAATCACCGTGAGCAAGCATTGCTTCGAGCTGCGCATGCGCTTTGGCAACGGATTGGCGGCCTACGTCGCGGAGCATGCTTTGCACCGGTCCGTCCCCCGGCATCTTGTACGCGTGCCACAGCGGTCCGAACGCCGAGAAGTACTTGGTGGTCAACAAAGCGATGCGCTGGTTGAGAAGATCGAATTCGCGCGTGCCTTGAGCGAAGCCGAGGCCACGGCTGATGCCGCGCGTGGCGATGTTCTGCAGAATCGCGGCGCTTTGTGTGAGCACAGTGCCGTCTTCGAGCAGCAAGACGGGTGTTTCGCGAACTGGGTTGATGCGGGCATACAGGTCCGACTCCATGTCCTTCAGCATGTTGATCCGGCAGAGCCGGTAAGGCTCGCCCAGCCATTCCAGCGCGACGATCGATCCGAACGAGCATCCCTGCGGGACGCCATAAAGCAATACGGGTTCCATGATGGCTCCGGTCTGATGTAAGGGGAGCCCTATGTTATTGAGCACGTCCGGGCTGTAAATTACGAACAATTATGTGACTGCCCCGAGTGGGAACATTTTTGTTACTGCCCTTACTGTCATGAAGACCACGATTTCCGGTTGCCCCATCGAAGACGCGATGCGCTTGTTGAGTGGGCGCTGGCGCACGCTGCTCGTGTATTACTTGATCGACGGCAAGAAGCGCTTCGCGCAGCTGCGCCGTGATAATCCGAAGATTTCACATCGCATCCTGACCCATGAGTTACGGGCGCTCGAATCTGCGGGCGTGATCACGCGCACCGTAATTCCTGGAAAGATCGCGCACGTCGAATACGAGCTGACCGAAGGCGGCCGCAAGCTGGTGCCGCTGATCAATGCCCTCGGCGACTGGTATGAAGATCTCCAGCGTGCGCGTGACGAGGAGCTCACTCCTTGCGCGAACGCTTGACCCGACCGGCGCCCAATAAATCCTGCTCTAATAGCAACTGCGCCATGTACCTCACGCCGAACCCCGTGAAATCGGTGGGCACGTGCGCAAGGCCACCGCTCCGATTGCTGGTGGCCAAATCCAAATGGATCCACGGAATCTCTGCAGGCACGAACCGGTTCAGGAACCGCGCGGCCAGGATGTGATCGCCCTTGCTATCCGGCGTGCAGTGGAGAATGTCGGCGATGGAGGATTCAAGATCGCTGTCGAAGTCCTCATCCATGGGGAAGGGCCACACGCGCTCACCGCTCTCGCGGCCCGCCGTCTCGATGGCCGAATGAAACTCCGGCCGATTGGTGAACGCGCCGGCGTAGCGTTCAGTGAGCGCAGTGACGCACGAGCCAGTGAGCGTCGCGAAGTCGACGATCAGATCCGGCTTCTCGCGAGACGCGATCGCGAGCGTATCGGCTAGCACCATGCGACCTTCCGCGTCACTGTGTGCTACCTGAATTGTGACGCCGTTGGCAGCGCGCACGACTTCCTGGGGACGAAACGCGTTCGGGCCGATCTGATTTTCCGTGATGGCGAGCCAGCAATCGATGTCATAGGGCACTTTCAATCGAGTCAGCGCGAGCAGCGTGCCGACGGCGACGGCGCTGCCCTGCATGTCCTCGTGCATCTGATACATGCTCTTGTGCGGCTTCAGATTGATGCCGCCGGTATCGAAACAAATGCCCTTGCCGACTAGGGCCAGCTTTTTGCGATCCGAACCGCCCGCGCGATAGCGAAGCCGCACGATGCCGGCATCGCGATGCTCGTTCGCGCGTGTGACGGCGAGAAAAGCACCCGCGTTCAAGCGCTTCAAGGCACGCTCGTCTAGAAAGGAGAAGGCCCAGCCTTCGCGTTTCGCGAGGTCACGCAACGCTTTTCGGTAACTCGCCGTGTGCAGCACGTTGGGCGGCAGAGTCGTGAGCCAGCGCGCGAGGTGATTGCCGCGATCGATCGCAATCGACAGCTCCGAATCGATATCCGGACCGTCGCCGTTCAAAGTCAGCTGAGGCGGCTCAGGAAGCTTGGCAGGCTTCGATTTGATGACGGGCATGGGCGCAGTCGCTGCCAGAGCGGCGGCCGTCAACGCCTCCAGCATCGCGGCGCTGTGCGTTTCTTCGAGCCCTTGAGTGGATACCAGCACTTTTGCGCCGGGCGCGGGCGACAGCTCTTTCCAGATGCGCGCGGCAAGGGAAAGCCGCTCGAACGCCGAGCTTGAAGCTTTTGCAAGCGCCACCACCATCGGTAGTGCGTCGGCAGTGACTCGGGCACTGAGGATAGATACAGGTCCTCGCGCCTTGGCTTCGCGATACAGCCGCTGCCAGATCGCGCCAAACGGGAGTTTGGCGAGCCGGCCTTCGGCCTGCGGGTGATCGCAAATGACGATGGAGGCATCGTGTTTTTTCATTGAGCTTTCGCTCAACGCGGCGCGCCCCTGAAAAATGCGTATGTCGCGCTCTGCGGGAAGCAATTCCACCACAGCAGGTTCCTTGACCGAAAAATCTCAAACTCCGATGATACGCGGCCTCCTTTTGCAGCACACCCGACATGTCCGAACCCTCCAGGTTTGATGATCTCGATCCCGAAGAAACCCGGGAATGGCTTGAATCGATCGACTCGGTGATCAAGGCGCAAGGCGCCGGCCGGGCTCACTTTCTGCTCGAACGGCTGATCGACTTCACCCGCCGCAGCGGCGGCTACCTGCCGTTCAAGCCCAATACGGCCTATGTAAATACAATTTCACCTGGGCAGGAGCAGGAATACCCAGGCGATCGCAGCATCGAGCGGCGTATCGAGGCGTTCATCCGCTGGAACGCGCTGGCCATGGTGGTGCACACCAATCGCCAGAGCTCCGAGTACGGCGGACACATCGCAAGCTATGCCTCGTCGGCGACCATGTACGAAGTGGGCTTCAACCACTTCTGGCGCGCGCCGTCGGAAAAGCATCCCGGCGACATGATCTACATTCAGGGTCACGTCGCGCCGGGCATCTACGCGCGTGCGTATCTCGAAGGTCGTTTGACCGAAGAGAACCTGCGTTACTTCCGCCAGGAAGTGGCGAGCCCCGAGAAAGGTTTGAGCTCCTACCCGCATCCGTGGCTGATGCCGGACTTCTGGCAGTTCCCGACCGTGTCCATGGGCCTCGGCCCGATGATGGCCATCTATCAGGCGCGCTTTCAGCGCTACCTCGAGCATCGTGGCATCGTGCCGGAGACCGACCGCAAGGTGTGGGCGTTCCTCGGCGACGGCGAAATGGACGAGCCCGAATCGATGGGCGCGATCACCATGCCGGTGCGCGAGAAGCTCGACAACCTGGTGTTCGTCATCAACTGTAATCTGCAGCGCCTCGACGGTCCGGTGCGCGGCAACGGCAAGATCATTCAAGAGCTCGAAGCCGCTTTCCTCGGCGCGGGCTGGAACGTCATCAAGGTCATCTGGGGCTCGCGCTGGGATCCGCTGCTGGCGAAGGACACCAACGGCCTGCTGCGCCGTGTGATGGAAGAGTGCGTCGACGGCGAGTACCAGAATTTCAAGGCCAAGGGCGGCGCGTACACGCGCGAGAATTTCTTCGGCAAGTATCCCGAGCTGAAGGAAATGGTCGCCAACATGTCCGACGACGACATCTGGCGCTTGAACCGGGGCGGCCACGACTACAAGAAAGTCTGGAACGCCTACAACGCGGCCGTGAATCACAAGGGCGCGCCCACCGTCATCCTGTGCAAGACGGTCAAGGGCTTCATGATGGGCAAGTGGGGTGAGAGCCAGAACATCACCCACCAGCAGAAGAAGCTGGACGACGAGGCGCTGAAGGAATTCCGCAAGCGCGTCCACATCAACATTCCGGAAGAGCAACTCGCGAAGTCGCCGTTCCAGCGCCTGCCGGAAGACAGCGAAGAGATGAAATATCTGCGCGAGAAGCGCGAGCGCCTCGGCGGCTCACTGCCGCAGCGTCGCGCGAATGCGCCCTCGCTGGTCGTGCCGCCGCTCGAAGCCTTCGACTCGCTGCTGCAGTCCTCGGGCGATCGCGAGTTCTCCACCACGATGGCGTTCGTGCGCATCCTGCAGATGCTGGTGAAGGACAAGAACATCGGTAAGAACATCGTGCCGATCGTTCCCGACGAAGCCCGCACCTTCGGCATGGAAGGCATGTTCCGTCAGGTCGGCATCTATTCCTCGGCGGGTCAGCTGTACACGCCGCAGGATGCGGACCAGCTGATGTTCTACAAGGAAGACAAGAAGGGACAGATTCTCGAGGAAGGCATCAACGAAGGCGGCGCGCTCGCCTCGTTCATCGCGGCGGGTACCGCGTATGCCAACCATGGGGTCAACATGATCCCGTTCTACATCTATTACTCCATGTTCGGATTCCAGCGCGTTGGCGATTTCATCTGGGCGGCGGGCGACAGCCAGGCTCGCGGCTTCCTGCTCGGCGGCACTTCGGGCCGCACGACGCTCGCGGGCGAAGGCCTGCAGCACCAGGACGGCCACAGCCATCTGGCGGCCAGCACGATCCCGAACTGCATCGCCTACGATCCGACGTTCGCGTACGAGCTCGCGGTCATCATCCAGGACGGCATGCGCCGCATGTTCGCCGAGCAGGAAGATGTCTTCTATTACCTCTCGGTGATGAACGAGAACTACGAGCACCCGGCCATGCCGAAGGGCGCGGAGCAGGGCATCCTCAAAGGCATGTACCTGCTGCAGGCCGGCGGCAAGGGCAAGGTGCGCGTCAATCTGATGGGTTCGGGCACGATCCTGCGCGAAGTACTCAAGGCCGCCGAGATTCTCGAGAAGGATTACGGCGTGCCCGCCGACGTGTTCAGCGCGACCAGCTTCTCCGAGGCGCGTCGTGAAGCACTCGATATCGAGCGCACCAACATGCTGCATCCGGATGCGCCACAGAAGGTGCCGTATCTGCGCCAGGTGTTCGGCGATCGCACCGGCCCGTTCATCGCGGCGACCGACAACATGCGCATCGTGGCCGATCAGATCCGTCAGTGGGTCCCCGGACGTTTCGTCGTGCTCGGCACCGACGGTTACGGCCGCAGCGACTCGCGCGCCGAGCTGCGCCGGCATTTCGAAGTGGACGCACCCCACATCGTGGTGGCTTCGCTGCGCGCGCTGGCCGATGAAGGCAAGCTCGACATGGCGACCGTCAAGGGCGCGATCAAGAAGTTCAACATCGATCCGGACAAGCCGAATCCGGTCACGCAATAAGCCGGGTCATTGAAGCATGCCTACAGATATCAAAGTCCCGGACCTGGGTGACTTCAAGGACGTCGAAGTCATCGACGTGCTGGTCAAGCCTGGCGATCAGATCGACATCGATACGCCGCTGCTCACGCTGGAAACCGAAAAGGCGACCATGGACGTGCCGTCCACGGACGCCGGTGTGATCACCGCGCTCGCCGTGAAGAAGGGCGATCGCGTTTCCAAAGGCAGCGTGATCGGACAGCTCGAAGCCAAGAGCGGTGTCGCCGCTCCCGCCGCCGTCGGCAAGAAGAGTGGCGCCCCGGAAGAGCCGGTGTCGAGCTCTTCGCTCAGTAAAGAGCAGTCGGAGCGCAATGCCGGCACGGCGAGCGCGCCGGCCGCTGCGCCCAGCAAGCCTGCTTCGAGTGGCGCTGCCACCGGTGGCGGCGAAGTTCGCGTTCCCGATCTCGGCGACTTCAAAGATGTGGAAGTCATCGACGTGCTGGTCAAGCCCGGCGATCGCATCGAAGTCGACACGCCGCTGCTGACGCTCGAAACAGAGAAGGCGACGATGGATGTTCCGTCCACGGCCGCCGGCGTCGTGAAGTCGCTCGCCTTGAAGAAGGGCGATCGTGTTTCCAAGGGCAGCTTGATCGGCATGCTGGAAGGCGCGGCTGGCGCAGCCAGCAAAGGCGCGCCTGAAGAGCCCGTGTCCACGCCTTCGGTGAGCAAGGCCGAGCCAGCCGCAGCCAAAGCGGCTCCGACTCCTGCGAAGAGCGCAGCGCCGGCTCCCGCTCCCGCACCGTCAGTGGCGAAGGCTCCCGCAGATTTGCCTCCTATCGATGAGGCCGGCTTTGCGCGTGCGTATGCGAGCCCGTCGGTTCGTAAGTTTGCTCGCGAGCTCGGTGTCGATCTGGGCCGCATCAAGGGAACGGGCCCGAAAGCTCGCATCACGCCGGATGACGTGAAGGCGTTCGTCAAACAAGCGCTGTCGTCGGGCGCGCCCGCAGCGGCTGCTGCTGGCGGTGGCGGCGCGCTGCCGAAGATTCCAGAAGTCGACTTCTCCAAGTTCGGCGAGATCGAGGTCAAGCCGCTCAGCCGGATTCAGAAGATCTCCGGTCCGCATCTGCAAGCCAGCTGGTTGAACATTCCGCACGTCTGGCAGATGGACGAAGCGGATATCACCGAGCTGGAAGAAACGCGCAAGAAGCTCAAGGGCCAGGCCGAGAAGCAGGGCATCAAGCTCACGCCGCTCGCGTTCGTGCTGCGTGCTTGCGTGAAGGCGTTGCAGGAATTCCCGAACGTCAACAGCTCGCTGGAGTCCTCGGGCAAGAACCTGATCCTGAAAAAGTTCATCAATCTGGGCTTCGCGGCCGACACGCCGGGCGGCCTGGTCGTGCCGGTGATCAAGGACGCGGACAAGAAAGATGTTTACGAGATCGCTCGCGAGCTCGCTGAGCTTTCTGCGAAGGCCCGCGATGGCAAGCTGAAAGTCACCGAGATGCAGGGCGCGACCTTCACTGTGTCGAGCCTCGGCGGCATCGGTGGCGTGGGCTTCACGCCCATCATCAATGCGCCGGAAGTGGCGATCCTGGGCGTGGCCAAGTCGAGCATCAAGCCCGTCTTCAAGGACGGTCAGTTCGTGCCACGGCTGATGTTGCCGTTCACGCTCGCTTACGACCACCGCGTGATCGACGGCGCCGCCGGCGTGCGCTTCACCACCTTCCTGGCGGAAAAGCTCGCCGACGTTCGTGGACTCATCGAGGCTGTTCCGTGACCAAAGTTATCGTCCCCGATATCGGCGACTTCAAGGACGTCGAAGTCATCGATGTGCTGGTGAAGCCCGGCGACAAAGTCGAATTGGAAACACCGCTGGTCACCTTGGAGACCGAGAAGGCGACGATGGATGTGCCGTCGTCGGCAGCTGGCGTGGTGAAGGCGGTCTCGTTGAAGAAGGGCGATCGTGTTTCCAAGGGCAGCCTGATCCTCGAAGTCGAAGCCGCGGGCGCCGCAGCTTCGTCGCCGGCGCCTGCCGCTCCGAAAGAAACAGCCGCTCCGAAAGAGACCAAGGCGGCTGCAGCCGCCACCGCTGTCAAAGCTGAGGCTTCCGCCGCGGACACGATGGTCCGAGAGAAGTTGACTCCTGCGCCGAGCGCAGAGCCATCGGGCGGTCCTTACGATTTCGACATGGTCGTGCTCGGCGCCGGGCCCGGTGGTTACACGGCCGCGTTCCGCGCCGCCGATCTCGGCATGAAGGTCGCGTTGGTCGAGCGTTGGCCGCAACTCGGCGGCGTCTGTCTCAACGTCGGCTGCATTCCTTCCAAGGCGCTGCTTCACGCCGCCAAGGTGATCGAAGAAGCGCACGAGATGGAAGTTGCCGGCGTCACCTTCGGCAAGCCGCAGATCGATACCGCGAAGCTGCGCGGCTGGAAAGAAAAGGTCGTCAGCAAGTTGACCGGCGGTCTCGGCATCCTCGCCAAACAGCGCAAGGTCGAAGTCATTCGCGGCATCGGCAAGTTCGTCTCGCCGCATGAGATGCAGATCGCCAACACCGACATGACTCCGCAGTCCACGGTGTTGTCGAAGGGCGAGAACGCGCCGGGCGAAGGCGCGCGCAAGATCTCTTTCAAACATTGCATCATCGCAGCCGGCTCCGAGTCGGTTCGCTTGCCGGGGCTGCCGGACGATCCGCGCATCATCGATTCGACCGGCGCGCTCGAGATCGATCTGCCCAAGCGCATGCTCGTCATCGGCGGCGGCATCATCGGCCTGGAAATGGCCTGCGTGTACGACGCGCTCGGCGTCAAAGTGAGCGTCGTCGAGCTCACCGATGGACTGATCCCCGGTTGCGATCGCGATCTGGTGCGGCCGCTCGAAAAGCGGATCGCCAAGCGCTATGAAAAGATCATGGTGAAGACCAAGGTCACCAAGCTCGAAGCTCTGAAGGAAGGCATTCGCGTGACTTTCGAAGGCGAGCAGGCGATCGAGCCGCAGATCTACGACAAGGTGCTGGTCGCGGTCGGTCGCAGCCCGAACGGCAAGAAGATCGGCGCGGAAGCGGCCGGTGTCGTGGTCAACGAGCGCGGCTTCATTCCGGTCGACAAGCAGATGCGCACGAATGTTTCGCACATCTTCGCCATCGGCGACGTCGTCGGCCAGCCCATGCTTGCTCACAAGGCATCGCATGAAGGCAAGCTCGCGGCGGAAGTCGCGCACGGCGAGAAGCGATACTTCGACGCTCGCGTGATTCCGTCTGTTGCGTACACCGATCCGGAAATCGCGTGGGTCGGCGTGACTGAAACCGAAGCCAAGGCCAAAGGCATTGCGTTCGAGAAGGGCAGCTTCCCGTGGTCGGCCAATGCTCGTTCGCTCACGCTCGGACGAGATGATGGTATGACCAAGGTGCTGTTCGATCCCACCACGCATCGCGTGATCGGCGGCGGCATCGTCGGTCCGAACGCCGGCGATCTGATTTCCGAGATTGCGCTGGCCATCGAGATGAATAGCGACGCCGGCGACCTGGGCATGACCATCCATCCGCACCCGACCTTGTCGGAGACGGTGATGTTCTCGGCCGAGGCGTTCGAAGGCACGCTGACTGATCTGTACGTGCCGAAGAAAACCGCGGCCCGCGCGAAATAAGAACAAAGCGATCGCCGCGCACCTGTCGTGCGGCGATCCGCTCCAGCTGACTCCTTCTTGCGACGTCAAGGCCGTGACGTCATAAAAAGTTCAACCCGATTTGCGCCTGCGTCCAGGGCTGACCGTCCGTCGTAGGGCAGTCCTTATTTGCGACCCGCCTCGATATCGCATTTCGCGGGTCGTGTATGAGTCAAGGCGAGGTAGGGACATGACAATGGCCGCGAGGAGTGTGCTGGCCGTGGCGTTCAGTGGAGTGCTTGCTCCGCAGGCGGTGCCCGCCGCCGATCGGTACCCGCTGCAAATCGATCGTCAGCCGGTCGTCCGGGTACTGCTCGAATTATCCAAACAAACGCACCTGCAGATCGTCGGTATCTTCCCAAGCGAGCCCAGCGAGGGCGGCGTGCTGGTCGGGCCGCTGCGCGGCGAGTTCACCGCCGATCGGGCTCTCCAACTGCTCCTCCAGGACAGCCATCTCACATTCGTTCGCGTCAACGCGAACACCGTCGCGGTGATGTCGAAGCCGGCGACGACGACAGCGGAAGTCGTTGACGATCGATCTTGATCGGCCGCGCGCCGTGATCGGCGATAGATCGCGATGCAGCAAAAAATATTTTCTGTCATTCGCTCGCTGTCGTAATCGACATTTATATGTAACGAAACTCGGCGTCGCGATCCTTGCTCACGGCGATGGAACGTCAATGCAATTCGTGGAGCGCATGTCGAACGCACTTCGCGATTGATGTGAGATCAACTGATGTTTCATCCACCGCCTGAGCGTCATATTGCCGTTTACTACTAAGTACCGGGCACATAAGAGAAAATCAGGGGTGACCTCGCCGCCTTCACCGGTCATCCTCTTCGTAGCCCCTTGCATCGTCGCACTGGCAGATAAAACATCGCGCACGGGCAAGGGTGGTCGCACTGTCCGTTGCTTTAGGAACGCTCGTGATCGATCGCCGGGGTTATGGGGATATCAAGTCTCTCTCGAGTACGCCTGTCGTAGAGGCGCAGTTGGATCGTGCGTCCTCCGAAACGGAGGGTGGAGGCGTCAACGAGAAGAGCGGGTCTGACGATCGTCACGATAGTCGGATCGCGCAGTGGTTCAAAGATTGGCGAAAACCGGTGAGGCATTGGCTGTCCCGCCGCGCTTCCGTCCCCGCCGCCGAGCTCGACGATCTGGCTCAGGAAGTATTCGTGAGGCTGCTTCGCTACAGCGGTAAAACACCCGTCGAGAATCCGTTGGGTTACTTGTTGCGGATCGCAAGTAACGTGGCCAGCGAATGGCGCGAACGCGCGCGTGTTTCCAAGCCGCACGAGCAGGAGTGGCTCGACGAACTGCTGATCGAGCCCGACCAGGAACCCGAAAACTCCTTATGCAAGACCCGCACCGACGCGAACGTGCAGAACGAGGTCGACCGGCTGCCGTTCCGCCAGCGCCAGGTGCTGCTTTTGAGAGTGAATGAAGGTCTGACCTACAAGCAGATCGCCGAGCGCCTCGAGCTGTCGCCCCGCGTAGTGCTGCGGGATCTATCTCGCGCTTACAGTCAGCTGCGCATGCGGCTCGACCCGGAAGACCTCAAGTGAATGGATCCGCACGAGGACCCCTCATGACAACAGGATCTGACAGGATACGTATCGTGAGTCAGGAAGCCGCTTACTGGTTGATTCGCTGGACCGACGACGCCGGCAAAATGCCGCCTGAAGACCAGCAAGAGTTCAATCTCTGGATCAGGCAGTCGCCAGAGAATATCGCCGAGTTCCTACGCGCGTTGGAGATGAACAGCGCGTTCTCGGGCAAGAAGCTCCGGGATCAGATCACCAAAGTCGACTCGAATGTCATACATGGTGACTTTGGGAACGGCGTCTTTCAGTACGACTATCAGCCTTGCGCGTCCGTGAGCGATGAGGTTCCGCGGAAGCGCAAGCCTGCGACCGTTCGGAAGTGGGTGGCGCGCGCGGCAATGCTCGTCATGGGCGCTTCGCTCGTGTTCACGTTGGCCGATCGAACGCCGGAGGGCGTGGTCGAAACCGCGGCCAGCCACTTGCAGCAGTTGAATATCGAGGACGGCAGCGGCATCCAGATGGATGCTCGCACTCGATTGAAGGTCGAGATGAAGCCCGAGGAGAGGATCATCCATCTTTACACCGGGCAGGCGGTGTTCGACGTCATCAGCAACCGCCGGCGGCCGTTCATCGTGCGGACGAGCCTGGTCGATGTGACCGCTGTGGGTACGAGATTCGCGGTGAAGGTCGATGAAATCGGTGTGACCGCCACTGTGCAGGAAGGTGTCGTCGAGGTGACCCCGCGCGATCGGGGCGACGGCCAAGCCGTCCGGCTGTATCCAGGCGAGCAGTTGCACATTCCGAAGACGCGAGTGCAGCAGTTCTCGGAGCAGCGCAAGGAGCCCGTCGATGTGAAGCGTGAGCTGGAGTGGACCACCGGCTGGATTACGTTGCAGGGCACTACCATCGGCGAAATGGCTAACGAATTCAATCGGCGCCATAAGGTCCAGGTGAGGATCGACGACGCATCCCTGGCCGCACGGCGCATCGACTTCGCGCGTATCAAGGTGACCTCCGTCGAGAGCTTTGAGGACGTGCTGAAGAGCCAGCCCAATATGCGTGTGACCAACAATGGTTCGGTGATTACGCTGACACAGCAGCACCGGTCGGAATAATTGGTCGTGACTTACAGGATGTGGCGAATGGCAGCGACGTTGCTGGTCGCGCTGCTCTGCGCGTGGAGCTCTTCGTTTGCCGACCAAAGTGCGCCACCGCGGTTGTATTCCCTCAACATTCCTCGCGGCCCTCTCCGGGCCGCGATCATGCAATTCACGGGACAGACCGGTATTCAGGTCACCGCGAGTTTCGGGACTACCGAAGTAGAGATCCAGCCGGCCACTGAGCTACAGGGCGAGTTCGAAGCCCGCGATGCGCTGAACCGCCTGCTTGCGGGCACTAAGCTGGAAGCCAGTTGGGAGAGCGACGACGGTACGGTGCACATTTACCCACGGGACCTGCCTCGTTCGTGGGATGGGGCGGACGGAGTTACAGTCGTTAGCAGTCGGCTTGGATGGGGAAGCGACGGGCCGGAGCCGGTTCGGACTTACGGTCGTGACGACATCGAACGCTATGGTGTCTCCAGCCTGCCGGCGCTCGCGAGGTACTTCACCCAGCAACCTTATTCCTTTGGCGAATGGGCCCACAACACGGGCGCCCAACATCTTCAGATGCGCGGATTGGGCGTGGACACAACGCTCGTGCTCGTCAACGGTCGTAGGGTGCCGCCGAGCGCGACCAGCGCTACTCTGAACGCTTTTGACCTGAATACGATTCCGCTCACGGCCGTCGAGCGCATCGAGATCATGTCCGATTCTGCCTCGGCGATTTATGGAGCCGACGCGATCGGCGGTGTTGTGAATATCGTTATGAGAGAGGACATCAAGTCGCCTGATGTCTATCTTCATTACGGCGATGCCGAGGGAGGGGCGCGGGAGCGACGGGCAGCAACCTCCTTTGGTATTTCCGGCGAACGTTTCAAGTCAGCGCTTACGGTCGACTATTTTGAACGAGGCACGCTCGTAGGCGCTGAGCGGGATCTGTGGAGAAATCAGGACTTCACGCGATTTAGCGGTAGGGGGTGGCGCGGCAGGGACTGGCGCGTGCCCACGGCAAATCCAGGGAACGTTTACTCGCTTACGGGCGAGCCGCTTCCTGGGCTGAGTCATCCGCAGGCGTCGGTGCCCGTCGGCAGCACTGGGGTCGGCCTTAGGCCGGAAGACTTCCTGGCAACGGATGGGGAGATCAGTCTCGATAGCTCTCAAGCAACCGTGTCTATTCTGCCGGACGTGAATCGCCTGTCAGCGTTCGGTTCCGCCGAATTCTCGCTGAGCGACAGCTCGGCCGTTTTTGCGGAATTGTTGATAGCCAGGAGTGACGTTGTTATGCAGGGCTTTTTGCCATCCGTGACGCAGCTGATCGTGCCGGAGGAGAATCCATACAATCCGTTTGGCCAGCCTGTCGCAGTGGACTACAGCCTCGTTGGCATGAAGCCCATCTCGTATGTAACGGAATCGGATCTCGCCCGGTTAGTGCTCGGAGCGCGCGGTCGGTTGCGAGATTGGGATTGGGAGTTGGTTCTTGCAAACAGCGATGAGCGTGTTGCCACGGCGACGGTCAACGATGTGGATGCCGCGCGTGTTCAAGCTGCCCTGGACTCGACCGAGCCGCAGTCGGCACTGAATCCTTTCAGCGACGGTCCCGCGGGAAGCGAAGCCTTATTGTCCTCCCTAGTGGGCGATCCTCAAGGCGTCGATTCTGACTCGCGTGGGCTGCAGGCAGGGGGATTCTTACGGCGGGAGTTGTTCCGGGCGCTCGGCGGCATGAGCGAATTCGTCGTTGGAGGAGAGTGGCGGCGAGAAGTAGTAAGGTTCGATAACAGTATTTATTTTGTGAAGCAAAGGCGTGAAATCGCCTCGGGATTTGCCGAGGTCAAGCTGCCACTGCTGAAAGGGGTATCGATCAAAGCGGCCCTGCGAGGAGACTACTACGAGAACTTAAATGATTCGGTGAACCCGCAGTATGGGTTGGTTTGGCGCCCGGCCCCGGATTGGCTGGTGCGAGCCGCGTACGGCACGAGCTTTCGGCCGCCATCAGTGTTCGAGCTATTTGCACCAGGAACAGAGTTTTTCGTGCGACCCGTTGTTGACCCGCGGCGCGGGGGCTCCGTCTCCCTCGTCAGCTGGGGCGTGGGAGGCAATCCGGACCTCGGGAATGTATCAGCTCGTTCTTTCACCGGTGGCGTCGTGTATCGGCCTGGTTATTGGCCAGGGTTGCAGGTGGGCGCACACTACTGGCGAGTGGTCATGAACGATCGCGTCGCCACTCCCAGGGCCGCTGGCCTTGAGCAACTCGAAGAAATGGGCCGCGTGACGCGCTCTGCGCCGACTGACGCCGATAGGTTGGCGGGCTGGCCCGGGGCGATCCAGTCTGTTGACGGCTCGCTCGTCAACTATGGGCGACTCGAGACCAGCGGCGTCGATTTCGATCTGTCGTATCCTGTGGTGGGTAAATGGGGCAAGCTGCAGGCTGCGCTATCTGCCACGTGGGTAGATCAGTATGTCCCTCGAGATCTGAGCCCAGTGCAGCGATCAGATCGGGTTGGCATTGCGCATGTGGAAGGCACGATTCCCGAATGGCGTCTGGTTGGGTCCGTGACCTGGGAAGGAACGGTCTGCGGCGTGTCTACTACAGCGACGGTTACGCCACGCTATTGGGATACAGATTTGACTGGCCGCATTCTGGATCGGCATGTGCCCTCCCGTACCGTCGTCGACATGCAGGCGTGGCTGGAACTGGGCCGACTGTTCGAAACAGATTATCTCGATGGATTGAAGCTGACGGCCGGGGCGCTGAATCTGCTGGACGAAAACGTGGATTTCGCCAATGTGGGTAGGAATTTGGGCCACGATATGTCGCAAGGCGATCTCAGGCAGCGATTCGCGTACTTGCGGATAACGAAGTCCTTTTAGTTCAGCAGATATCGGCAGAGGGCCCGCGCGGGCCCTCGCTTACGCTTATTTCATTCCGCTCCAAGCCAAGTCCACGTGATGGGGTTGTCTTTGATCTCAGGAACGCTTGCGGGCTGCCGAGTCTCCACCATCGCATCCCCCAAATCGATCATCTCCATCCCTTCGACCTCAACCTCTCTCGCCGCAATATTCTCTTTCATAAGTATTTCCTTAGAGTGGTTCAGTCAGTCCTCCCGGCCGGCGGTAACCTGCGCTTCCTAATGGTTAACAGCAATGCGATTTGTCACAGGGATGAAACATAGGGGTTAACCAGTTGGCCCCCGCACGTTGCAACAGAACTGACAGCCATCGATCGCGGCACTGCGCGGACCGCCCGTGTACGAAGCGGTGATTTGCGGTCCGGCGAGAATTTGTTTGCGCCTTTCAAAAAAAGGGGGGTTAACCTGGCAACGTTGCCCGGTCAAAGTGAACAAGAGACCCAAAGATCACAAGAACCTTGGTGCTTGGTTCGCCCTTGGTGGTCCGTAGCGGGCCTCATGGAAGAGGTCCGCTGCGTATCTTCGAACCAGGTGCCAGAACAAATGGAGTCGAAATTGCAGCCTCTCACGGAGGACGGGGCTGCAAGCTCCGTTAAGCCCGTCTGCACCGTCGTGCATTTCCACTATTGCGTCCCTTAGAAAACGCGCCCGTCTGTGATGGCTTTGCTCGTAAAGGCTTCGGCCATCGACGATGAAAGAATGTGTGGCGCCGGTAGGCGCCTATAGTGACTTCCGCAAGTCGCCGGCTATCTCCGACTCAACTTGAGAACAAATGCAGCTCGATTGAGAACTGCGCAACCGGGCTCACAATGAAGATCGCGCCTTCGAGCGTTTGCGTGGTCAACGCGATTGCTATCAATTCTTACGTCGACGCCATGCTCCCGGAATTACCGAATGTCCTCCGCACCGCGCGGAGCGACGCAGGGAAAAAGTGGGGTCGAGGCTGTTTTTATATACAGGCACGGCAGGTTCTGAGCTAAAATCTAGCCGTGCTTGAATTCGAGACCACCGCTCGAAACCTCTCCTAAATTCTCGAGCGACCGCGCAGTCGAGCAGAAATATAGGGCCTGTTTGGGAGTGCGCCATGATCCAGGAAGACTACCGCCAGTCTGAGGGGTACCAAGAGCGGGCTGCCAAGCGACAGTCACTCGAAGATCTCGGTCATCAGATCATCGAACTCGCCGGACACTTGAACGCGGCCAATTACCGCTTCCTGATGCTCATCGCTGAATTTGATCGCCGCAAGGGATGGGGCGATGGCGCCACCGCGTCGTGCGCGCACTGGCTGAGCTGGAAGTGCGGCATCGACATGGGAGCGGCGCGTGAGAAGGTGCGCACGGCGAATGCGCTGGGGAACTTGCCGAAGATCGCCGCGGCGATGGAGCGCGGCGAGTTGAGCTATGCGAAGGTGCGAGCGCTCACGCGCGTGGCGTGCCCAAATACGGAACAGACGCTATTGGATTACGCGCTGCACGGGACGGCGACGCACGTGGAGAGGATCGTGCGCGACTTTCGCCGCTGCAAGGAGGCGGAGGAGCTGGGGCGTGACGCCCAGCAGCAGGCGGATCGGAAGCTAACATGGTTCCATGACGCGGATGGCATGCTCGTGATCAAGGCGAGGCTGCCGGCCGAGGCAGGTCAAATGTTTATCAAGGCGATCGAGGCTGCTTGCGAAGAGATTCCGCCGCCGGAAGTTTCTGCAGAAACGCCGAATGTAAAATTGATGCCGCATCCATCGGCTCGGAAAGTCGACGCCCTTACCATTGTGGCGGAATCGTTCCTCGCTCACGGTCCCGCCGCAGTCAAGGGTGGTGATCGTCATCAGATCGTAGTGCATGTCAATGCCGAGACTCTGCGAGACAGCGCCGCGGGCCTTTGTCAGTTCGAACACGGGCCGAGCGTTGCTGCGGAAACGGCGCGGCGGTTGTCCTGTGATTGCAGCGTCGTTCCTATTGTTGAGAACGAAGAGGGTGAGCCGCTCAATATCGGGCGGAAGTCTAGGAGCATACCGCCGGCGCTATACCGCGCAATGAAGTCGCGAGATCGCGGCTGTTGCCGATTCCCGGGATGCCCCAACACGCGGTACCTGGATGGCCATCACATTCAGCACTGGGCTCACGGCGGCGAGACGAAACTTTCTAATCTCGTCAGCCTGTGCAAATGGCACCACCGGCAAGTGCACGAAGGCAACGTCGTGGTCCTCGTGCTCGACGATGGCGCGATTCGTTTTGTTACGCCGACCGGTAAATCGTTCGATAGCACGCTACCAGACCACACGCGGCCGCTCGGCGATTGGCATGAATTGGTCGCCACTCATGAAGAACAGGGGCTGCATATCGACCGCCGAACGGCAGCGACTCGTTGGGACGGCGAGTCCTACGACCACGCATGGGCGATCGAAGCGCTGTTGCACCGCTGGCGTCGCGGGCGAAATCCCTAGTGGCTGAAGTAATGAGCTGCCCCGGCCGGCACGGCCCGTAGTCGCGTCGAAATAGGGTTTGGGCGCGCGGATGGTGGCGGTTCAGGAACATTCGGCGACGATGTGGGCTCCAGCCTAGCAGGCGGAGCCCTCTGGGGCTTTACATCTGCCGAAACAAGTGCAAATAACTCCGGCTCACCGGCAGCACCTCGCTGCGGCCTTTCATGTGAAGCTCGGCCGTCTCATTCGCTCCGCGAGTCACATGACTAATCGCGCTGAGGTTCACCACCACGGATCGATGCACCTGAGCGAAGCGCGAGGAATCCAGCTGCGAAGCAATCTCCTTGAGCGGCGTGCGGATCACAGCCTCGCGAGGCTGCTTCGCGTCGTCGCGCCAGGCGACGAGGGTGTATTTCTCTTCGGAGCGGAGGAAGTCGATGTCCTCGACCGGGATCAGACGCACCGTCTGCCCGATGGACGCGCGAACCCACCGTAAGGGAGCGGAAGATTCCGTGGGCCGAAGTCGAGCGGCAAGTTGTTCCAGCAATTCTTCCGTGTTGAGCGCCGGTTGAGCGGCGCGAAGGCGTTCTTGAAGGCGGGCGACGGTGTCGGCCAGGCGTGAGGGCTCGACGGGTTTTACGAGATAGTCGAGAACGCCTTGTGAGAAGGCCTGGACGGCGTACTGATCGAACGCAGTGACGAACACGAGATGCGCGCGGCGGCCGATGTGCTGGGCGACTTCGATACCGGTGATGCCAGGCATGTGAACGTCGAGGAAGCAAATCGATGGATGCAGCGCCTCGAACTTGTCGATTGCTTCGCGACCGTTGCGGGCTTGGGCGACGACAGTGAGTTCCGGCCACGCCTGGGCGAGCATGCGCTCGAGAGCATCTCGGAGCAGCGGCTCGTCGTCGGCAATCAGGGCCGTGGGACGCTCAAAACTCATGACCGCCGCTCCCGCGCCGGAAACTCCACCTCGGCGCAGACACCGTGCGGCTCGACTGCCAGCAGCCGCAACTGCGCGTCGCCACCGAAGCTGAGTTGAAGGCGTTCGCGCAGCGTCGATAAACCTGTTCCCAGGCCCTGACTGGTCGCGTGCAGGCCAACGCCGGTGTCTCTAACGCGAATCAAGCAGCGACCATCGCGACGGACCACTTCGATGTCAATTCGTCCACCTTCCTCGCTCGGATCGATGCCATGCCGGACCGCGTTCTCGACCAGAGTCAGCAATGTCATAGGTGGACACTGCAAGCTGCGCGCTGCCGAATCGACGTTTACTGCGAACTGAAGTCGATCCGGCATGCGCATCTGCATGAGCTCCAGATAGGCATGGACCAGTTGCAGTTCGTCGCCAAGAGTCGTGGTCGACTCATGCAGGCGAGGCACGGCGGCGCGCAGATAGGCAACCAAGCTCGCAAGCACCTTGGAGGCTTGCGGTGAGCCGGCATCGACGAGGGCTTGAATGTTGGCAAGCGTGTTGAACAGGAAGTGTGGCTCCACCTGCGCTTGCAGTAATCGCATGCGTGCGTCCAGCGCCTGACGTTCGAGCTCGCTTTTCTCCAGCTCGAACGCCAGCGCCTGCTCGCGTGCGAATGCATCGCGTTGCTTGAGCATCGCGCCGACTGCGATCCAGGGCGCGAACAGCAAACCGGTGACGGTCAGCATCGCGTAACCCATCGTGCGCTTTTCGTCCGTGGCGATCTGCGGATCGCCGCCGGTGGTGAGCCAGTACGCGAACAGGGCGCTGAACGGAATCACGACAGCGACGCCGATGACTTGGAGTGCCGAGCGGGCGAGCCGAGACGCGAGACGCCGCGGCCACTGCTCGAACAAGCCGAAGGCCAGCATGGCGGAGAAGCCCACGAGTAACGCGCGCGAAACGACGATGACAGTGGCCGTCTCACTGAGCAGGCCGAGAAACAATCCGAACAGCCCCGACACGGTGAGCGTGAAGCGCACGCGTCGCCAGCCCAGCATCAACGCCAGGCCGTGCGGCTTCGAGGGCAATGCGGCAGCGGTCATGAGTGGACTATAGACGAATGGATCGACGCCGCCTGCGCTGCGCTCGCCCGACTGACCGGCGCGGCCGTCATCCGTCCGCCTGGAGCGTGCTTGAGTGGCGTTCTGCCGCGGTTCGTCGCAAGCTCGGGGCGTGCATGAGCCGACTCGTCATAGTAGGGCCCAGAAGTACATGGAGTCCGAGACATGACGCTGAGACGCAAAGTTTTGGTCATCGCCCTGGCGGTGGTTGCCGTTGCAGTCACATCACTGGCAGTGGCATTGAGCTACACGTCGCCTTGCCCGCCACCGGCGGCCCCGCCGGAAGGTGCGGAGCGAATGAAGGCTGTCGTTCAGCGCTGTTACGGTCCGCCCTCGGTGCTCCGGCTGGAAGAGGCCGCCAAGCCGGTTCCAGAGGCCGATCAAGTTCTCGTCAAGGTCCACGCGGCAGCGGTCAATCCGCTCGATTGGCATTACATGCGTGGCGAGCCGTACATCATGCGCTTGTCATCCGGCATCGGCGCGCCGACCGACACGGCCATGGGCGTCGACTTCGCTGGTGTCGTCGAAGCCGTTGGTGCTGACGTACGAAAGTTCAAAGTCGGCGATGCGGTCTTCGGCGGTCGCGGTGGGGCGCTGGCCGAATACGTCGTCGTTCGCGAAAGTCGGGCTGTAGCGCACAAGCCCGAGAATCTCTCATTCGAGCAGGCCGCGGCCATGCCGATCGCCGCGGTCACCGCGATACAGGGGCTGCGGGATCACGGCAAGCTCAAGGCGGGCCAGAAGGTGCTGATCAATGGCGCGTCCGGCGGTGTCGGCACATTCGCAGTGCAGATCGCAAAGTCGATGGGTGCGGAGGTCACGGGTGTTTGCAGCACTCGAAATGTCGAGCTCGTGCGTTCGCTCGGGGCCGATCACGTCATCGACTACACCCAGCAGAACTTCACGAAGGGCGATCAGCGCTACGACCTCATTCTCGACAACGTCGGCAGTCATTCCTTCCGCGACTATGGGCGAGTGCTCGAGCCCGATGGCGTCATCGTGGTCGTCGGCGGGCCCAGTGAGAACGTCTGGATCGGGCCGTTGATTCAGACGGTCAAGGGCATGGCGCTGTCGCCGTTCATGAGCCAGGAGATCGTGGGTTTTCTGGCCGAGTTGAACCAAAGCGAGCTCGAGGTGCTGGCGAGCCTTGCGCGCGAGGGCAAGCTGACGGCGGCGATCGATCGGCGCTACCCCCTCGATAGAGCGGCCGAGGCCATCGAATATCTGGAGCAGGGGCGCGCGCGGGGCAAGGTGATCGTGACGATGCACGATCAACGGTGAGGTCATTCGATACTAAGACTGCCTCGCGGGTGTTTCGATCCCCGTGATTTTTCTGCGCGCGCGCGCAGTGTAGAGTCAGCCCCGGTTCATCCGTGCCCGCTTACAGAGAGTCACTTGCTCAATCTCGGCCACGCGATTCAGCTCAGCGCGTCGGATCTGGTCGGCTATCTCAATTGCCATCACCTGACGCATCTCGACACGCTGGTCGCCACTGGAACCCTGGCGAAGCCCCAGGTCTGGGACCCCTCGTTGGAAGTGCTTTGGGAGAGAGGTGCGGCGCACGAGCGCGCCTTTGTCGAGCATCTGCGCGATCGAGGTCTGGAGATCGTCGAGATCGAAGGCATCGGCGTGTCGCCTTCGCAGGTTGAGCAGACAATGGCCGCCATGCGCGCCGGCGTCGAAGTCATCGTCCAGGGGGCGTTTCTGCAGGGCGTATGGAGCGGTCGCACGGACGTGCTCGTTCGTGTTCCGCTGCCCAGCGCGCTTGGCGACTGGTCGTATGAAGTCGTCGATACCAAGCTTGCGCGAGAGACCAAGGGCGGCACGGTGCTGCAACTGTGCTTGTACTCGGATCTGCTCGGGAGCGCACAGGGGCGTCAGCCTGAGCACATGCACGTGGTTATTCCTGGCTGCGGCTTCAAGCCGGTGACCTACCGGACCGCAGCCTTCGCTGCCTACTATCGGCATGTGCGAAACGCGCTGGAATGTTCGCTCAAAGCCGAGCCGCCTCAACCGACGTACCCACATCCCACAGAACACTGCGACATTTGCCGGTGGCGAACGGAATGTGACGCGAAGCGACGGCGCGACGATCACTTGTGTTTGGTCGCGGGCATCTCGGCGTCGCAAATAAACGAGCTTTCCCGGCACGGTGTGACGACGCTCGCGGGTCTTGCGCGCCTGCCGGTGCCATTGCCTTGGAAACCAGAGCGGGGCTTGCCGCAATCGTACGAGCGAAGTCGAGAGCAGGCGCGCATTCAGTGGGAAGGAAGGCAAGCGGGAAAGCCACTCTATGACACATTGCCGTTGACGCCCAACACCGGCCTGCATCGCCTGCCGGAGCCCTCGCCGGGAGACGTCTTCCTCGATCTCGAGGCAGACCCGTTCGTGGGCGAGGACGGACTGGAGTTCTTGTTTGGGTATGTCACCGCGCACTCGGCCGGCGCGGGGCGCTATGTCTGCGAGTGGGCATTCTCTCGCGCGGAGGAGCGCGGGGCGTTCGAGCGTTTCGTCGATTTCGTGATGGCGCGCTGGGCGCACTACCCGGGGCTGCACATTTATCATTACGCGCCGTATGAGCCGAGCGCTCTGAAACGTCTGATGGGTCGTTACGCGACTCGCGAGAACGAGATCGATCGCATGTTGCGCGCATCGCTGTTCGTCGATCTGTATGCAATCGCGAGGCAGAGCATTCGAGCGAGCATCGAAAGCTACTCCATCAAGAATCTCGAACCCTTCTACGATTTTCAGCGCAGTGTGCCATTGGTCGAGGTCAGAAGTGCGCTATCCAAACTGCAGGCGCGCCTCGAATTGAACGATGTCTCGGCGATCACGGAAGAGAGCAAGGAAATCGTGCTTCGCTACAACCGTGACGATTGCCTCTCCGCACAGCGGCTGCGTGACTGGTTGGAGAAGATTCGCAAACAGCTGATCGTCGACGGCGCAGCGATTTCGCGTCCGACGGCAGACGATCCCGAACCCACGCCGGAGCTGGATGAGCGGCAGCGGCAAGTGGCGGCGCTCGTCGCGTCACTGACGACCGATGTGCCCGTGGAAGCTTCTGAGCGATCGCGCGAACAACAAGCCCGCTGGATTCTTGCGTACTCGCTCGATTGGCATCGGCGCGAGCTGAAGTCGGCATGGTGGGAGTTCTTCCGGCTGGCCGATCTCACGGCAGACGACTTGCTGGATGAGCGCTGCGCCGTTGCTGGCTTGGAGTTCGTGGGTGTCGTGGGCGGCACGGCGAGAGCGCCCGTGCATCGCTATCGGTTTCCGCCGCAAGAGTTGGAACTGCGCGGTGGCGAAAGTTTGCATCTCAGTCGGGAGCAGAAGCTGGGAACGGTCGAGGCCGTTTCCCCCGATGGCGGAAGCATCGATATCAAGAAGCGCGGCGATACTGCCGCTATTCATCCGAAGGCAGCCTTTGCTCATGATCTCGTCCGCACCGATGTGATTGCGGACGCTCTGTTGCGGCTCGGCAGCCACGTCGAAGACAACGGCATCACCGGTGCAGGTCCGTACCAGGCGGCGCGAGATCTTTTGCTCAAGCTGCCGCCGCGGCTCGGCGGCGAGCCGCTGCAATTGCAAGATGAAACAGCAAGCACGGCCGCCGTGCGAGTGGCGACGAAGCTCGCGAGCGGCGTGTTGCCCATCCAAGGGCCGCCGGGAGCCGGCAAGACATTCACTGCCGCGCAAATGATCTGCGCCCTGGTCAAAGCTGGAAAAGCGGTCGGCGTCACGGCCAACAGCCACAAGGTCATTCGCAATCTGCTCGACAAGGTGGTCGAGCTTGCCGGGCGCTCGGGTCTCGCCGTCCAATGTTTGCAGAAGCTTTCGGACAAAGCCGATGAGGTGCCCGGCATCCGCTTCGAAACGGACAACGAGAAGACGCTGGCCGCCATCGGTGAGTGTCAGGTGGTCGCCGGCACGGCATGGCTCTGGTCGCGTCCGGATGCCTTCGCAGTCGTCGATACGCTGTTCGTCGATGAAGCGGCGCAAATGTCCTTGGCCAATGTGCTTGCAGTATCGCAAGCGTGTCGGACGCTCGTGTTGTTAGGCGATCCACAGCAGTTGGAGCAGCCGATTCAGGGCAGTCACCCTGAAGGCACGGAAGTCTCAGCGCTCCAGCACGTGCTCGACGGCGCGGCGACCATTGGCGAGACGCAGGGTTTGTTTCTGGAAGAGACCTGGCGATTGCATCCCGACATCTGCTCGTTCACTTCGGAGCTGTTCTACGAAGGCAGGTTGCGATGCCATCCGGGTCTCGAGCGACAGGGAGTGAGATCGGAGGGTCTTATCCGCGGATCAGGGCTGCGATTCCTGCCAGTGCCTCACGAAGGCAATCAGAACTCCTCCACCGAAGAGGCCGAAGCGATCCTGGCGCTGGTCGAACAAACATTGGCGGCGAACGCGTCGTGGATCGATCGGGACGGACATCTCCGGCCCGTGACGCTGAATGACATCCTGATCATCGCGCCGTACAACGCGCAGGTATTTGAGATTCAGCGCCGACTGCCGCAGGCCCGCGTCGGCACCGTTGACAAGTTTCAGGGACAGGAAGCGGCGATCGTCATGTATTCGGTGACGACCTCGTCGCATACGGATGCTCCGCGCGGCATGGAGTTTCTTTACAGCCTGAATCGGCTGAACGTGGCCGTGTCTCGTGCGAAATGTGTCTGCGTGTTGGTCGGGGCGCCAGCCATCTTCGAGCCTGCATGCACGACGCCGCGCCAGATGGAGTTGGCCAACGCTTATTGTCGTTATCGCGAGCTGGCAGGCCCGCTCGATTTCTCAGGAGTTAAGCCTTTCGGTCAGTGATGTGAGAGCCCGGCTTCTGGCATACATAGGCAATTCCACGTACCAGGAGAATCCCCTTGGATCTCAACAAACTCATGGCTCGCGCCAAAGCCATTCTGCTGTCTCCCAAGAACGAATGGCCGGTGATCGCAGGCGAGCCGACCACCGTCGCCGACCTTTACAAGGGCTACATCATTCCGTTGGCCGCGATCCCGGCGATCTTCGGATTCCTGCAGATGAGCGTGATCGGCATGTCGGTGCCCTTCGCCGGAACGGTGCGCATCGGCGTCGGCGCCGGCCTGACCACGATGATCGTGGGTTATCTGTTGGCGCTGGTCATGGCCTATGTGATGGCGTTGATCGTCGATGCGCTCGCGCCCAGCTTCGGCGGCCAGAAAAATAACATTCAAGCGCTCAAGGTCGTCGCGTACGCCTACACGGCGAGCTGGCTCGCGGGCATCGCGCAGATCGTCCCTGGCTTGGGCATGTTGATCATCCTGACCGGCGCCATCTACAGCATCTATCTGCTGTATCTCGGCTTGCCCCAGACGATGAAGTGTCCGCCAGAGAAGGCGGCCGGTTATACGGCGGTGGCCATCATCATCGCCATCGTGCTCGGCTTCGTGACCGCTGCGGTCGTCGGCAGCATCGCCGGCGTGGGGAACATGATGGCGGGAGGGAGCTACTCCACGAGCGACGAGGATGTGCAATTCGACAAAGACAGTCCGCTGGGCAAGATGGAGCAGTGGAGCAAGGAAATGGAGGCTGCCAACAAAAAGCTCGAAGAGGCGCAGCAGTCAGGCGATCAAGCCGCGCAGGATGCAGCCCTGAAGGCGGTGTTCGGGGCCGCCATGAGCGGCGGCGGTGGCCAGGTCGAGTCGCTGACGCCCGATCGGCTGAAAGGATTCGTGCCCGAAGAGCTTGCTGGGCTGAAGCGCTCCAGCCTCTCGGCGGAGCGTAACGGCGCGATGGGCCTGCAGGTCTCCTCGGCCAGCGCCACGTACACGAACGACTCCGGTCGCGAGGTCAGGCTCGAGATCACCGATGCGGGCTCGGCCAAAGGATTGCTGGGCCTGGCCAGCTGGGCCGGGGTGGAAGGGGAGAAGGAAGCCGACGGTCGTTACGAAAAGACCTTCCGCGAGGACGGTCGGCTGGTGCACGAAGAATGGGATAGCAATGTCTCCACAGGCCAGTACACCGTGGTCCTGGGCGACCGTTTCACGGTGAAAGTCGAAGGCGCGGCCGGCAGTGTCGGCGAGCTGCGTGAGGCAGCGGAGGAGCTGGACCTGGACGGACTGGCCGATCTGCGAGCGGAAGGCGTTACAAATCAATAACTCCCCTCAATGAGGGGCCATGCGTATATGGCGCACAGCGCCCGACAGGGGATGATCGGGCGCTCGGTTCCATTGGGTCACTCTGGACCGGCCCAATTCCCATCCAGCCTCTCGGGACCTTCTAGACCGCCCATCTCAAAAAATCATCCCTAGGCATTTTCCGAATTTGCCGTTCTTTCGCCGATGCACGACGGCGGGCTCTGGTAGTTTTTGCCAGCCCTGTATCGCTGTGTATTCGTCGGGATGCCGCACTGCGCATTTGCATCCGCGGCACCGGCGTTTCAGGGAAATCAGCACGGCGCCGAAAGATCAGCCCCGCATAGCACAGAGAGTTATCGCGGGTCTGATCTCAAAAGGACTTTTCGGCGCCCGCTCGCGGTAATGGTTGAGGGAATCGGCCATGCATCAGTTCGAGGTGGCGCAGGGTTTCATAGAACAGTGTCAGGCGGGCCATTCCGCCCAGGCGCTGGCGCAGGCCTTCCAGCAGGGCATGGAGGCGCTTGGCTTTCGTCATTTCGCATGTTGCTCGCATGTGGATCCGTTACGGCCGCCGCGCCGCGCGGTGATGTTGCACAACTATCCGAGGGAATGGGCCGAGCTGTTCAGCGAGCTCGAATTCTTCGAAGTCGATCCGGTGCTGCTGCGGGCCAGTCGCTCGCTGGTGCCGTTTTCCTGGAATACCGCGGATTTCGACGAAGAGCTCAGTCCGCCTCAGCAGGAGATATTCCACGAAGCCCGTCGCTATGGGCTGACGCGCGGCTACACCGTGCCGATTCATTCGGTGAATGCACCTCGAGATTTTCGCGCCTCGTGCTCCGTCGTCCCCGATTCCGACCGCCTGCCGAGTGCTGCGTATCTCGCCGTTCAGTTGATGGCTTTCTATATGTACGAGGCCGCGAGCAAGGACGCCGCGGAGAAAGATCCGCCGCCGATCCAGAAGCCATTGAGCAAGCGGGAGCGTCAGTGTCTGGAGCTGGCCGCGCAAGGCAAGAGCGATTGGGTGTCGTCGAAGATTCTTGGCCTGAGCGAGCGCACGGTCCACAACCATGTCGAGAACGCGAAACGAAGATTGCAGGTCGCCACGCGCGTCCAGGCTGTAGTGCATGCGCTCGCCGGGCAGCAGATTTCGTTGGGCGACGTGGTTCGTAGCGAGACAGCGCCGCCATGCTTCGAGCAGGCGCGGCTGTCGCGCGTCGCCGGCAGAGGGCGGAGCAAAACTGCGAATTAGTAGCACGATGTTCGACCCTCACGAGCTTGCTTGAGCCGATTGGCTCAGTTCCCGAGGGTGGAGAATTCGGTCATCTTCTCTTCAATGTTTGTTTTGGAGAGAGCCGATGATCCTGATCGTCAACGCGGAGAACCGGTCGCTGTTCGTTCCGGAGCTGATCGAAATGCATCGCCAACGCAAGGTGGTCTTCGTCGACAGGCAGGGATGGAACGTGCCGGTGATCGGCGACATGGAAGTGGATGACTACGATGCCGACGACACGACGTATCTCATCGCCAAGGCGGATTCCGCCAGCGCCGACGTGCTGGCATCGGCGCGGCTGCTGCCGACAGTGCGGCCGCATCTCATGACCGATTTATTTGCAAACGCTTGCGAGGGTCGCGCGCCGCGTGGGCCGAGGATTTGGGAGGTGTCACGGTTCTGCGTGAATCCCGCCGTGGCCAACCGTCGCAAGCGTCTGGAGCTGCTGTGGGAAACAGCCTGCGGCGTGATCGAAACGGCGCTGCTCCATGGTGTCGAGAAAGTCACATTCGTCGCCAATGCCGCGCTGTTGCCTCTGGCGCTCGATTGCGGTTGGAAATGTGCGCGGCTCGGGCCGACGTTGCCGGACGGCGACGACGAGATTACGGCCGTTGCCGCATCGATCACGCCGAACGGGTTGCGCGCCGTGCGCCGTCGCCTCGGCGTCGATGCGCCGGTCACGCGTTTCGCTCTATCAACTGTAAAGATCGCGGCTTAACGTATGTTGCAGGCAGCGACTCCATTGCTCGACGCGAAAGAAATGTATCTGGATCGGTTGCGATCCAAAGGATATTTCATCGTCGAGCGACTCGCGCCGACGGCGCTGGTCGATCGTGTGTCGCAGGAGCTGGAGCCGTGGTTTCGCGACACGCCCAATTGTCGCGGCGACTTCTATGGATGGAATACCACGCGCTTCGGCGCGGTCCTGTTAAAGTCACGCGCGAGTCATTCGCTGGTCTTGAACGAGCTGATTCTTGCAATCATGGACGATGTGCTGGGACCGCATTGTGACTGGTATCAGCTCAATCTCTCTCAGGGCATTCGCATTCATCCGGGCGAGCGGCGACAGGCGCCGCACCGGGACGAGGAGATGTGGCCCTGCGCGAAGGGACGAGCGGAGTATCTGGTGAACGTGATGTGGGCGCTCTCCGATTACACGGCTGACAACGGCGCGACGCTGCTGTGGCCGCGCAGTCAGTTCGAGCCGCTGTCGCGTGAGCTGAGCGAAGAGAGCGCCGTGATCGCAGCGATGCCGCGCGGTTCGGCGCTGGTGTATCTCGGCTCGGTGACGCATTGTGGTGGCGCGAATCGCAGCGACGCGCCACGCACCGGTCTCATTTTCAGCTACAGCCTGGGATGGCTGAAGCAGTATGAGAACGCGTTTCTAACTTATCCACCGCAGGTCGCGCGCGAGTTCTCCAAGCCGATTCGCGACCTGCTCGGCTATCGCATTCACAGACCGAATCTCGGCGGCTACGAGGGGCAGGACCCCGCGGTGCTGTTCGAGACGCAGTCACACACGCTGGCGGCGGTGGATGCGATTCCGCCGGCGGTGGCTGCGGAATTACAGGCTCATTATCAGAAGCGTGCTGCTGGGGGAGGAACGGCGGGACATCAGGGTGAGACGACGGCGTCTCGAAGGGTTTCATCTTCAGGTTAACTATGGAGGGCGCACCATGCTCTCAGCGGATCCAAGCAAGCGAATCTTTGTGTTGAAACGTGACGAAACCAGCAGTCGCAAACCCAGCAGCGATCACGCTGTGGAAGGGATTTACGATCGGATCAAAACACTGTTGCTGGCGCATACGCTCGCGCCCGGACAGCTGCTGCAGATCGGTACGCTGGCGGAGGAGCTCGGCGTGAGCACCACGCCGGTGCGCGAAGCGCTGACGCGGCTCGCGGCGGAACGTCTGATCGTATTCGCACCCAAGCGCGGCTTCTTTGCCAAGACCGCGTCGGAGGACGAACTGCGTGGGCTGTACACGCTCAATCAAACATTGCTCGATTCCGCGATCCGCGAGTGGAACGCGGCTGCGCAGGCGGAGGAGGAGGCGAAGGCGCCTTCGAAGATCTTCGCGTCCATGCCGTTGTCAGACAAGCCCGAGCAGCTGACGCGCACGACGGACGATCTGTTCGTGCGGATCGCCACGCGTTCAGGTATCGGCGAGCTGGCCGACATCGTTCGCAACTTCAACGATCGCCTGCATCACGCGCGCATGATCGAAGGCGAGATCATCGAGGATGCGGTCGAGGAGCTGTCCCGGTTACGTCAACTCTACGGCGACAACAACAAGGAGCAGTTGCAGCTGGCGTTACAGAAATATCATCAGCGCCGTCGCGAAATGGTGTCTTCGATTTGCAAAGAGCTGCTGTTTCGCCCCTTTCTTGCCGAAAATAAATAAAGAAATGCGCGCTCCGGAGGCATTCTTCGCCTCCGGAGGGCTTGCCTGGGGCGTGCTCCCGGTCAGTACCTAATGACGGACGCCGCTGCCTGGATGCACACTCGTGTGCAGCGGGTGAGAAAAGCGGGTTCGCCCCGATTAGACTAATTGCGGGTTCGGGTTAGATTTCACGAGGCTGGCCCCCTTGCACGGGAGTTGCGTGGCTGCGTCGCCGGTCGCACCGGCGCGGAAGTTGGGCCGCGCTGTTGACACATAGGGACATATTTTGTGATCGATCGCCACAAGCACCTGGGCAGAGGGGATCCTGGGCGCGCGACCGCGACAGCGTCGCAGGCCGAGGACGTCGGGCAGGACGACGCGTCCGCCTCGACCTCCGATACGCACGCCCGTAACGGCCGCGTCACATTGTGGTTCGGCCGTTGGCGCAAACCCATTCGCAGCTGGTTCTCGAGCAGAGCGTCGGTGCCGCGCGCCGAAGTCGACGATCTGGCTCAGGAAGTGTTTCTCCGGCTGCTGCGTTATAGCGACGATGTCGCCGTCGAGAACCCGCAGGGCTATCTGTTCAAGATCGCGGCCAACGTCGCCAACGAGTGGCGCGACCGCTCGCGCGTCCGTCAACCGCACGATCGCGGCTGGCTCGATGAGTTGCAAATCGACCCGTCCGACCAGCCCGACAATGCGATGTTTCAAAGCCGCGTCAGCAATCATTTGCAAACGGCGGTGGATCAATTGCCGAAGCGGCAACGCGAAGTGCTGTTGCTGCACGTGAACGAGGGTCTGACCTACAAGCAGATCGCCGACCGGCTCGGTGTCACTTACCGGATTGTCTTGAGGGACCTGACGCGTGCGTATGCCTCATTGCGCATGCAGTTGAAGGCCGAAGACCTCTAGGGAAGGGGAGCCAGTGAGGGCAAGGGGTATGAAACAAAGCAGCGACACCGAGATCGACGCGATACTGAGCGAGCAGGCGGCTGCCTGGTTCGTTCGGCTGGTCGCGAACGATCTGTCGGCGCGTGAGCGCCGCGAGTATCTCGCGTGGTTGAAAGCTTCCGGCCGCCACGTCGAGGCCTTGCTCGACATCTATCGCTATCATGGCTATGGCCGCAAGGCCAAGCTGCAGATGCGGACCTCGCCGGATCCGGAACGCGAGACCAATGTGATTCCGTTCGCGCCGCGTGGCGTGACGATGGTTCATCACAATCGCGGCAAGCAGCGGCGTCGTGCGCGCTTCGTGAAAATCGCCGCGGCGATTGCCGGCGTTGCTTTCACGGTGGTGGCGGGCTGGATCGTGAAAGCGGCCTACTTCGACAATCGCATCACCACCGGTCCGGGCGAATGGGATCGGGAGTTGCTGGCCGATGGCAGCGTGCTGCGCATCGGGCCGAATACCCAGCTGCGCTGGTCGTTCGACGACACTCAGCGCACGATCGTGCTGAGTCACGGCGAGGCCGTGTTCGAAGTCGCTAAAGATCCGCTGCGGCCGTTCATCGTGACGACGCACATTGGCGACGTGCGCGCGGTCGGTACGGAGTTCGGCGTGTCGCTGATGAACGGATTGACCGCCATCGTGACAGTGGCGCACGGCAAAGTTGCCATCAGCAAACCGCACGAAGGCCGTTTTGCCATCGAACACAAGGCGGACGCGCTTGCGGAGTTGGTTGCGGATCAGCAGATCGTGATGTCGCTCGCGGGCGCGCAGCCGGTGAAGCAGGTCGATGCTTCGCGCGAGTTGCAATGGGCCACTGGCTATTATGAGTTTCGCGGCGAGACGGTGAGTCAGGCGGTCGAGCAGTTCAATCGTCGCAATCGACTGCAGGTGGTGATGGCCGACCCGGCCATCGGCGAGATCGCCATGCCATTTACTACCGTGAAACTCGACGACCCCGAAACCTTCGTGGTGATGCTTGCCGCTCGGCCAGATGTGCAAGTCGCGTACGAAAACGCCAACGTGATCCGGCTCCTGCCGGAGTGAGTCGCCGGTAAGTGAATCCCACAAGGATGGTGGGAGGGAAGCGCCCGATCAAACTCAATTGCACGTGGTCTCCATCGTGCAATTCAGCGGGCCAGGAACATGAACCCGACACCTCCGGGAACGGTGACGACGCAAGCCATCGAATGGCACCAGCGCCTGAAGCAGGGCGAACTGGATACGGCGGAGCGCACCGAATTTCGCGCCTGGATGCGATCGCCCGCCAACGTCAAAGAGCTCGCACACATTTGTTTGATCGACGCTTCGCTCGGCTCGCTGAAGGGGGCGGAGCGCGGCTTGCCCAAGAACGTCGTCGATTTCCAATCTTATGCGCCAGTGATACGGCCGCGCGCGGCGCAGGTTGCCGAGCCAAAACGATCGCGCCTCACTGCAAAGATCGCCATAGCCGCGAGCGTGCTGCTCGCCGTCGTCATCGGAGTCGTCGCGACTTTCGGGACGGCCGATCAAGAGATCGTGACCAGCGAGGGCCGCTGGGACAAACAACTGCTGGACGATGGCACGGTGATTCATGCCGGACCGCGCACAAAATTGCGCATTCACTTCGACGAGCAGGTTCGTTCAGTCGAACTGCTGCGCGGCGAAGCGTTGTTCGAAGTGGCTAAGCAGCCGGAGCGGCCATTCACGGTGTCGACTTACGCGGGCCGCGTGCAGGCATTAGGCACGAAATTCGCGATGGCGGAAGCGGGCGCCGACATCGTCGTCACGGTGCTCGAGGGTAAGGTCGCAGTCACTGCCACCGACGGAGCGCAACCGATCGCGCCGCTCGGCGCGAATCAGCAAGTAGTGCTCTCGCAGGGAAGCGTCAGCCAGCCAGTCACGGTGAACGCGGAGCGCGAGCTCAAATGGATTCGCAACTGGTACGAATACGATGGCGAGCCGGTGGGGGAGATCATCGCTCAGCTGAACCAGCGGCACGACGCCAAGATCGTGGTGGACGATCCGCAGGTGATCCGGTTGCGCATGAATTCCCTCGCGTTCAAGCCGAGCCAGCCGGAGGATTTCGTCAACGAGATCAATCGCTGGTACGCCGGCTACCCGCACAAGGCCGGCGGCGCAGGCCGCAACGGCGTTCTGCATCTGCAGCGGCCCTAGGTTCGCGTTCAGCTTCGTTGATTCCCGGTTCATAACGATGCGACTTAATCCCGTGGCCGCGCGTTCGATGCAATGCCGGAGGGATTACCCGTGGCCCTGAGCCAGTCTTCTAGACGAGGGGAAAGTTTTCTGTCTCAGACAGTTAGCCCCGCTCCAAGCCTTGCTAAAGTTAGCGCTGAGTCACCCCGCTTGATCGATCGGCAGAAGCAGTCGCAGTCGCCAGGTCCGCATCGTTGGCGTTCGTCCAGGCCGGATGAACCGGGCGAGCCGGGAGTCCATGGTTCTCAGGAAACGGCGGCGCCCGCGCCCCGGCCGAATCGGGACGGCCGCCTGATCGAGTGGTTCGGGAAGTGGCGCAAGCCGATCCGCAGCTGGCTGCGCAATCGCGCGTCGGTGCCGCCGGGCGATATCGACGACTTGGCCCAGGAAGTTTTCCTGCGCCTGCTGCGCTACAGCGACGACATCGCGGTCGATAATCCGCAAGGTTATTTGTTCAGGATCGCGGCCAACGTCGCCAACGAGTGGCGCGAGCGCTCCAGGGTGCGCAAGCCGCACGACGACAGCTGGCTGGAAGAGCTGCAGATCGAGTCGGGCGACGAACCGGAAAACGCCTTTGCCAAGACGCGGGCCAACGAATATGTGCAGGCCGCCGTCGACCGGTTGCCGCCACGGCAGCGAGAGGTTTTGTTGTTACACGTGAACGAGGGGCTGACTTATAAGCAAATCGCTCAGCTGCGGGGGCTGACGTATCGGATCGTTTTGCGAGATCTCACACGTGCCTACAGCGCGTTGCGCATGCAATTGCGCCTGGAGGACCTGTGACCATTCCCACGGATGAGGATGACGACATGAATGGATTTCTACACGAGGGCGCCCATGAACGGGCCATCAAGCACGCGTTGAGTAACGAAGCCGCCGAGTGGTTCGTCCGGCTGCGCGACGACCGGCTCGGCCTGCAACACCGTGAGCGCAACGTACGCTGGCTGAAGCAGTCACCGGATCACATCGCGGAATTGCTGCGAATTCAGCAGGTGTACAAGGTGCTGCGCGCGGCCAAGCTGCAGGACCGCTCGCCGCCTGGCGAAGGCGAACCCGAATCCAATGTGATCGAGCTCGTACCCCGAGTGCCGCCGCCGCTGCCGCTGCCACAGCCGACTCGGTCGCGGACGCGATTCGAGTCGTGGAAAATCGCGGCGGTCGCGGCCTGCATCACGTTGTCTCTTTTGTTGGCTTATGTGGTGAAAGGCGCCTGGCTGGATCGGACCATCGAGACTGATCTGGGCCAATGGCGCACGGCCCAGCTGACGGATGGCACGCAGGTGCGCGTGGGGCCGGGCTCGCTGCTGGAGATTGCGTTTGGTGACGATCGCCGCACCGTTCGTCTGATTCGAGGGGAAGCGATGTTCGACGTCGCTGAAGACGGTTCGCGTCCGTTCTTCGTCGAATCCGAAATGGTGGGTGTGCTGGCGGCGGGCACGGAATTCCGTGTATCGCGTCGAGGGGGCGAAGATATCGTCGCTGTGACTGAAGGCAGTGTCGCGGTCTATCGCGATGGTCGCGACACTATGTCAGCTGCGGTCGCCGCCGCGCCCGTTCAAAAAGCCGAAGCTACCGCGGCGCTGTCACTAACAGCAGGGGAGCAAGTCTCGGTCACGCGCTCGCAGTCGGTCGCCAAACAAAAGGTCAATGTCGACTACGAACAGGCCTGGGCCGACGGCTGGCTGGTCTACGAGGGCAAGACCATCGCCGAAGTGGCGAGCGAGTTCAATCGGCGCAACCGGACCAAGATCGTGGTGGCGGCGCCGTCCATCGCCGAGCGCCACCTGGCGTTCTTCCGGGGCATCGCCACCGATCCTGAATCGTTCGTGGCGGCGATCTCCCGCAGCTCGGATATCACTGTCGTGCGCGGCGGGCCGAATGAGCTGCGGATTGAACTCAGTCCACAGACTTAAGTAGTGCACCGGCGGAGATGAATCCGAACCCGCCCCGATTCCGTAATTGACTTCTGCCTGCGGGTCCGTTCGATCGGACACGGCCGGAGGCGCGTTGAAATATATTGTGAGTCGGAGCTCGCCCTAAGTAACAAAGTCGCAGCGCACCGCGGCGTCATACGCTAGATTCGCGTCATCAGCGGCGGGGCGGCGGTCCCCGACTTTCAAAGGGATCTTGTTGGGGAGATGGTCGCGAAACAGGTCATCGCCGGAGTCGTGGCGGCCGCCATCATGGGCTGCTCGTTGCCCTCGGCTGCACAAACCCCGAGTGCGCCCCCCAAAGGCGTGAGCGCCAGTAAGGCCCAGGAAGAGCTGCCGGGCGCGCACTACTACACCCTTGACATTCCGCGCCTGAGCATCATCGAGGCGTTGAAGGAATTCACCACGCAGACTGGTCTGCAGATCAGTTTCTGGCCGGATGCGCAGACGGACCAGGCGATGCTGGTCGGACCGCTACGTGGGAAGTTCACTGCGGAAGTGGCGTTGACCCGGCTGCTGGCATCCAGCGGCCTGGCATTCCGGCGCACCAACGATCGCTCGCTGGTGGTGATGGCGCCATCGCTGTTGGGACTGCCTCGCAACGGCGTGACCGTTTCGGAGCCAGAGCGGAGCCGGTTGGCGGAAGGACAGCCGCATTTCCGTTCATTGAATCGGCCGCCCCTGCAATCGCTGCCCGAGACGGGACGTGCTGGCGCAACGGCCAATGTCGGGCCGCCCTCGCGTGAGTCGATCGATGAGATCATCGTGACCGGCACGCGAATGGAACGCAGTGGAGAAGGTCCGGCGCCGGTGCAGGTCTTCACGCGACGGCACATCGAAGAGCTCGGTGCGGCTTCGATTCCCGATGTATTGCGCTATACGCCTCAGCAGCCGTTCACTCGTCCCGAGTTTTATTATCAAAATCCTGCACAGTACTCGCAGATGCGAGGTATCGGCGTCGACACTACGCTGATCCTCATCAACGGACGTCGAGTGGTCCCGACGGCCAACAGCCTGACCCTGAACTCCTTCGATCTGAACACCATTCCGCTCGCGGCCGTGGAGAAGATCGAAGTGTTGTCCGACTCGGCTTCCGCCATCTACGGCGCGGACGCCATGGGCGGCGTGGTCAACGTCGTGTTGAGGAAAGAGATTCCACAACCCGTCATCGACGTTCAGTACGGCGGCGCGAGCGGTGGGGCGGATCTGTTGCGTGGCTCGTTCAGTGCCGGCTTATCGGCCGAGCGCCTCAGAGCTTCTCTGATCTTCGACTATTACGAGCGTGAATCTCTGCTGGGCGCCGAACGTGACCGCTGGCTCGACCAGGATTACAGGCGCTACGGCGGCGCCGACTATCGGGCGCCAGGCGGAACAGCAGCGACCGTGCGCTCCGCGACAGGTGACAATCTGCCCGGCTTGCCCTCGTCGTTCGCAGTGGTGCCTGACGGCAGCAGCGGCATCGGCCTCACGCCGGCTGATTTTTCGGCGACCGCAGGCATGAGTAACTACACCAGCACGCTGAGCACGCTCGCCATCGTGCCTGAATCTCATCAGCGCAGCCTGGCGCTGTTTGCCGAATATGATCTGACGCACGAGCTCGTCGCCTTCACGGAACTGCTATACACCGAGCGCGACATCGCCGCGCAGGAAGAGCGCGATATGATGCAAGGCGCGCTGGTGCCGGCGACCAACCCTTTCAATCCATTCGGGGAGGCGGTGCTGGTGGACTTCCTGCTCGATGGCATCGAGCCGCCACGGCTGTCGCACCGTTCGGAGACCGCGCGCGGCGTCGCTGGCATGCGGGGATCCTTGGGCTCCACCTGGCAATGGGAGATCGCGGCGCTGGCCAGTGTTGAAACGCATGATACTGCTCATGTGAACAAAGTCAGCACGGCGCGCGTGAATGCGGCGCTCGCGGCCACCGACCCCGCTCACGCGCTCAATCCATTTGTCGACGGCCCCGCCGGCAGCCCGGAGCTGCTGGCTTCGCTCATTGAGCCCTACATACAACATCACTTCTCACGCGGCCGGCAGCTTTCCGGATTCGTGCGCGGCGATCTGTTCGAACTGCCGGCCGGGTCGCTGCAAGCCGTCGTGGGCGGCGAGTGGCGCGACGAAGAAATGATGTATGAAGACAGGACGCTACCCGTCGATGACGGACGCGATGTGCGAGCGCTGTTCACCGAGCTGCGCGTTCCGCTGATTGGGCCCTCGGCTGACCCGCGCCAAGACGTGTTAGCGATGACGTTGGCCGCGCGGCTGGATGACTACAGCGACTTCGGCAGTACCGTGAACCCGCAACTTGGAGTGATGTGGCGACCGGCGCCGGACCTTCTGTTTCGTGGCTCCTATGGAACGAGCTTCCGTCCGCCCTCGCTATTCGAGCTGCATGCCCCACGAGCCACGGTGACGAACGTTCCGGTCCAGGACCCTGCTCGCAACGAAGTCAGCAGCGTAAGCGTGGTGGGTGGCGGCAATCCTCATCTGCAGCCCATCGAAGCCGAATCGATGACGGCAGGCTTCGTGCTGACGCCTCGCGCGCTGCCATCGCTGCGGCTGTTGGCCAGCTATTGGAATATCAGCAGCCACAATCGCGTCACCTACCTGCATTACAGCTCGCTGCTGGCCAACGAAGCAGCATTTTCCGATCGAGTGCTGCGGGAGGAGCCGACGCCCGCGGATATCGCTGCCGGCATTCCCGGCAGACTTCTGCAGCTGGATGTCTCGCGAATGAATTTCGGCCGCCTCACCACCAGCGGCATCGACGTCGAGGCCAATTATGAGATTGCCACGCGTTGGGGTGATTTCATGCCACGCTTGTCGGCCACGTGGGTGAGCGAGTTCAATTCGGTCGACGAGCCGCTCGCGAACGCGGTGAATCACGTCGGCGTCGCCAGCTTGTCCGGGACGATTCCCCGCTGGCGTGTGGTGGGCGGGCTGAGCTGGACGCGCAACGGCGTGGGCGTGTCGACGACGTTCGACTGGTTGCCGGGCTACATGGATGCAGACGCCGATGGCCTGACCGGCCGCAGGTTGCCGTCTCGTACGCTCGTGGATGTGCAGGCAAGCTTGGACATGAATGGCCGGTTCGGCGCGGGCGCGATGTGGGACGACCTGAAGCTGCAAGTGGGCGTCAGAAACATCTTCGACGAGCTGCCGCCGTTCTCCGAGATCGGGTTCGCTTATGGCTACGATTCCTCGCAGGGCGATCTGACCGGCCGCTTCGGTTACCTGCGATTCACCAAAGGCTTCTGAGCCTTCAAGCAGCGGCTTGCTGCTGCGAGCGTTGCAACCAGTGGCGCGCCCACAGCTCGGTATCCAGGTGGCGAAATACTTCGCCGGGATAAACCGTGTTCTTGGTGGGTCTGGATGCCAGCACTTCTTCCAACAGCGGGCGATTCAGCAGACCGTTGCTCACCAACACGCCTTCCAGCAAGGTTTCGGTGAAAAAGGTGCGCTGACGCTCGAATACCTGATCGTGAAAGCCCGGGGCGCGATCCTTCCACAAGCGTCGCAGGATAGGCTCGGGGACCTCCGCCGCGAAGGCATGCCGTGCCAGACCGCGGTCCCGCCCCTGATGAAAATGCACGTAGATAGGAATCCGCAGCAGCAGCTCGATCACCGGCTGCGTGTAGAGCGGTGAAACGATTTCCGGCACTTCTTCGTCTGCGCGCGCGGCCACGTTGTAATAGTCGGACGCAGCAGTCAACGTGCCGAGCCGTCGGATCTTGTCCCACGGCACGCGCCGCTGGCCTTGAAACCATGGATGCGACACGGTCTGGCCGCGGTAGTCTTGTTTGATATGCGGGCTGACCAGCTGACACGCTTCGAGAATGCGTTCGCGTGGTATGGCGCCTTCACCCGTGACGGTGCGACGGACCGCGGTGGTCAGCACGTTCCAGCTGGATTTCTGGATGACCAAGGCGACTTGCGAGGCGAGGCGGAACAGGCGCGGCGAGGGGCCGTGATTCCTCAGATACTCCGGAACGGCATGCGACAACGAGTCGGCGCAAAAGCCCGAGTCCCCCCCATCGCCGCCGAAGATTCCAGTGGCGCCAGTGCGTGCCGCCAATTCCTGTTCGACCGTGCTTCGTTGAATGAACCCCAGCAGCGGCAGGGGTTCGGCGGACGGAGCCATCCGCAATCCGAGGCTCAGATCCATATCGAGCGGCGTCAGCGGATATTCGATGTGCTCGCAGCCGGCATGCTGTGCCGCCAGCCGGGCCCAGGGGCGTTCGTCCGAACGACCGCTCGGGGCGTAATACGTGTACGCGTTGAATCGCCCGATGGGTGCGTCCTTCAGACAACCCGCGATGATGGAAGAATCCAATCCGCCCGAGAGGCGCAGCAATAGCGAACGATGACTGCTGGCCAGAGTACTGACAGTGGCTTTCAGCGTCCCTCGCATGGCGCGGGCCGCCAACTCCGGATCTTCGATCAGATCGTCCGCGCCATGGAAGCTAAGCGGATTCCAGTAGTACTTGCTCGAGCTGCTCCCATTGCGCTGGAACTCGACGCACTCGCCGCCGCGCACCGGCGATACTTCTTTGAGCGAGGAGAGTTCGTGCAAGTTGCTGCTGGCCATCAGATGCGCGTGGAGGAATGCGTCGTTGATCGTGAAGCGCAGCAGCTTGAGATCGAGACAATCGCCAATGCGTGAGAAGAAGAGACTCACCCCACGGAAACGGCTGTGCAGGCAGGGCAAAGAGCCGGTGGGGTCCTTGAGCACCCACTTCGTTTCATCGAGGCCGTCACGACCGAAAGCGACGTAATTGCCCCAGGCATGATCGATCAGCCACTGACCGCGGCTCTGCACGAAGGCTTTGCTCTGGGTCGGGCCGAAGTTCAGTTGCTCATTCTGCGCCTGCGAATGCAGATCCCGATTGCGCGCGAACAAGCTTCCAATGACCACGCCACCATCGTCAGAAACTCGATGGATCTGCGATGAGTCGACGCGAGCACCCGCGCAGAAGACTTGCATGCCCGGCGCGTGGAATTCCTGTCGCCATGCCGCTGGCAGTTGGGACATTCGCGCGGCGATCAGTTGTGCCGTTTCTTGTTGTTGTGGACTCGTCGAGTCCCACACCATCCCCAGGTATCGCAACATCCCACGCTCCTCCGCGCGGTTCAGATCGCCAGGATCGGGGTGTACTCGCAAACCTGTTCGGGATTGGCGTCGAGCAACAGCGTTCCTTGCTGTACCCAGCTGTGCGCCGCCCATGGCTTGGTGCGCACGCCAATCACCCAGGTGGGGTACACGCTATTGCTGGCCAGAAATCGGGTCAGCGCCAGTGCATGGAATAAACATTGATCGCGCGCCGCGAACGTATGGGGTCGCAAACGTCGAAACACGCCGACCAGCTCGACGGCGCGATCGGCGTCGAAGGGCGCGCCCGCGGCGTTTTTCTGCCGGCCGATGTCTTCGGCTACCACGAATAAGGTGCGCGAACGCACCGAGTGGCGCGCCCATCTGCAAGCGCGAAGGAAATCGACGATGTGGCGCCAGCGGATCGAGGTTTTGCGCTCGATCTCGTGCCCGACGCTGGTCAGCAGGCTATCGAGATCCACCTCCATCGGCGTGAAGGCGGCCGGCTCGGGCGCGCTGTTACTGAGTAGCCCGGCGTCGACGAGCTTGTCGGCGATGCGCACCGCATCTTCGATCGGCAAGGGCTCGGCGTCCGCGGCAAAGGTGGTCGAAGGGCTGCCAAGGTGGCGCCAGTTGCCGGCGAGCGAGCGCAGCGCCGTGGTTTCCTTGCGGCCGACGCCAAAGTATCGATTGCGCCGCAGGTCGAGCAACACGGTCCCAGTCGCTGTCGAGCACGCCCGCACGTGCGACGGCAGCCAGTACGCTTTTTCGGTGTGCATGGCCAGCCACGATTCTTATACATAACGGAGCCCGGCGTGTGCCGGGCTCCGCCATCAATCGTTCATTGATGTTGGGTGACGTCCTGTCAGGGTTGTTTCTCCCCTAGCAGATACACCGAGTCGTATGTGATGGGCAGTACGCCCCACTGCTTGGTCTCAATCGTCGCGTCGCCGAGATCGAGCAGCTCGATCTCCATTTCGTCCTGAACTTCGGTCATGTTCTTTCCCTCGATGAAGCAACAGTCCTCCTGCATTGCCAACGCTGCTAGGTTTGCGATCCGGCGTCAATATACTTTGTCGGAAACAGTCCGATATTTCTTCTCAGGCAGCACGGCGCGTCTCCTTTCTGCCGTTTAGTATTAAGCAGAACCCCTCGGTGACCCGGGTGAGTTGCTCGGCAAGCAAATAGAACAAGCTCTGTCACCGTCGGCATTGCGTGTCGTGAGGACGCAGCGCATACGTCCCATCGCCTGAAAACTACTGGAAATAACTCGCCATATATTTGAACAGCGGCGCACCGGGCGTGGCCCAAGCGCCGCCGGCCCCGCTATTGTCGCACCCGCTGTGGCATGGTCGAGACAGGGAGGTTGGGCATGACCTTGTCCAAAGGACGCACCGCCGCGCGGTTCGGTCGCCTGGAGCTGGAACAGATCCTGGACGACGGCCTCGTGGAAGAGCTGAAGCGTCATTCGTCGAGCGACGGTGAAACGTTCCATTTATCCGTGCAATTCGCGCTCGCGCATGGTGTGCGACGAGCGCATCCGCGAAGCCAGATCACGACTCTGCGCAGTAGCACGCTACTGTCCGGGGCATCGTCGCGGTGAGTCAGGCACATGCAGCGGCCGGATCCATCCGCACATCGGCGGCTGACCGCCAGCCTCGGCAAACCCTGCGCGAGGCTGCGCAGCTTTTCTGGGCGCTCGCCGATGGCTTTACGAAGCGACGATTGCTGGTGGCGCTTGCCCTTGTTGCGGGCGGCTCCCTGCTGGCGGCCGGCACGCCGATCGCGCTCAAGCTGGTCGTAGATTCGCTGGCTCAGGGGACCCCGGGACCCGGCGGCGTGACAGCGGTCACGTCGCTGGGCTTCCTGAGTCTGTACGTGTTCGGCATGTATCTCGGCCGCGCATTCGCCGAAGCACGCACCTGGTTGCACTTGCAAGCCGAGCAGCGCGTGCAGAGGCATGTGGCCAGGCGTCTGTTCGAGCATCTGGTGCGCCTGCCGCTGCGCTTTCATCTGGAGAAAAAGACCGGCGCCATCGGCGAGACGGTGACCCAGGGTCTGCGGGGCTACCAGCTGCTGCTGCAACACTTGATCTACACCTTCCTGCCGGTCGTCATCGAGTTCATCGCAGTGGCGCTGGTGTTGGCGCACTTCGGCCACGCGGAGTACATCGGCATCCTCGCGATCGCGTCGATCGCCTATTTCTATGCGTTCCAACGCGGCGGTAGAGCCATTCAGGAGCCATCGCGCGCGGCGTCCCGGGCGCATATCGATGCCAACGCGGTGCTCACCGACAGTCTCATCAATCATGAGACGGTGAAGTACTTCGATGCCGAACCCGTCGTGTGCGAACGCTACGACGTGGCGCTCGCGCGCACCGAGAAGTCGACGGCGCGCTTTCTCGCGATCCGGGTGAAGAACGGCCTGCTGGTGCACTCGATCTTCGGTGTGTCGCTGGCGGTGACCTCGTATTTCGCACTGACGGACGTGGTCCGGGGCGCAATGACGGTGGGCGATTTCGTGCTGTTGAATGCGTACATCATCCGCCTGGTGCAGCCATTGGAATTGATCGGACTGGCGGTGCGCGATTTGGCGCAGGCGCTGGCGTTCCTGGAAAGCCTGCTCGACATGTTTCGCGAAAAGACCGAGGTCGAAGGGACCCGCTCGCGGCATCCCGGCGCATCCTGCGGCGAGCTGCAATTCGACAGCGTCTGTTTCTCCTATCATGAAGCACGAGCAGTGTTGCAGAACGTGAGCTTCACCGTGCCCGCGGGAAAGACAGTCGCTGTGGTGGGCGTCAGTGGCTCGGGCAAGTCCTCGCTGATCCGGCTGCTGTTTCGGCTTTACGAGCCGGACGCCGGCAGCATCTTGCTGGACGGCACGCCGATTCGCGATCTGTCGCTGTCGGCGCTGCGCCAGGCGATTGCAGTCGTGCCGCAGGACACGGTGCTGTTTCACGACACCATCGCCAACAACATCGGCTTCGGCCGCGCCGGCGCCACGCAGGCGGACATTCAAGAGGCCGCGCGCATCGCCAACTTGCACGAGTTCATCCTGACTCTGCCCGACGGCTACGACACCATGGTCGGCGAGCGTGGCCTCAAGCTTTCCGGTGGCGAACGCCAGCGCGTCGCGATTGCGCGCGCGGCGCTGAAAAAGCCGAAGATCTTCGTGTTCGACGAGGCGACATCCTCTCTGGATACCCAGACCGAACGCGAAATCCTACGCAACCTCATCGAAGTATCGGCGCACAGCACGACACTGGTCATCGCACACCGGTTGTCCACCGTCGTGCATGCCGACGAAATCGTCGTGCTGGATCGTGGTGCGTTACTCGAACGCGGCACGCACGACGAGTTATGCGCGCGCAATGGCGCATACGCGGCGCTATGGCAGGCACAACAAGGTGGAATCTCACAGCGGGAGGAACTGCCGATATCGCCAGTTCAAGGGTAGAGGCCGTTCCTCCCGCCCGCCGCCGGGGCGTTGCCGAGCCCAGCAACGCCCCACCACCGCCCCATCTCCCTGGGCCCTTTCGGCTCACAAGCTCTGCTGTTGCCGGTCCTCGTCGTCGCCGTCACGGGCATCGGCGGCGCCATCCCAATAATGCACTTTGATGCTGCCGCCGATCGGCACCAGCGGCGAGATGTCGTGCATGGCCGTGATCTTGAACAGCTCCGGCCGGCGTGCGCGATAGCGACTGATCGCCATCGACAGTGTCGAAGGATCGCGGCGCAGGCAGCGAGCGACCTCGCTCAGCGTCGCGACACCGCGCTCGGTGGCGTACCAGGCGATCAACGCACGCACCAACGTGAACTCGCGCTGACGCGAATTGGACAGCACCAGATCGCGCTCCACACCCATGCGACAAGTCACGGTGTGAATGATCTGATCCAGCGACGCCTTGCTGCGATAGGTGCGCGAGTTGCGCGGCAGATTCTCCAGGAACTCGGTGCTGCCGATGACGCGCAGATCGTTGGAGCCGACGCGCTCGAACTGAACGACGTCTTCGGGCTCCGGACAGCGCGCCATGAACGCTTCGTATTCGGTGCCGCCGTCCTTGAGCTCGAGCAGGCGCTGCGCCGTGCGTGTCGTCAGCCATTGGGTGGCGGACTGGCGCGAGTAGGCGCCATGGCTGGTGTGCTCAGCCGCGCCGGGATGCTCCGCCAGCCCGCCCAATACCGGAACGTGATGCAGGTAATGCAGCAGCTTCAGCAGATAATGTTTCGGATCGATCAAGACCGCCTTGTAGCGCTGGCGGAAGAAATGTCCGGACTCGCCGATGCGTCGATGCATGCTGCGCGCATAGCGACTGGTGAGGCCTTGCATGATGCGGCCGACGGAGATCTCGTCGATCTGCAGGATCAGATGGATGGCTTGAGGCGTCCAGCAATAGCCATGCACGCGAGCGTTGGTGCGACGCAGACCGGTCGCGAGCAGCCTTTCGAAGAGGGTGTAGTCCTCGGGTTGCGAGAAGATGGGATGATGAGTGTTGCCATGTTGAACGACGTAGTAAGTGCCGCCCGCAACATGGAGCCGTTGCCGTCGAGACATCCTGAGAACCTCCTGGTGTGCCTTCCCTGACTACGTGGCGCGACCGTTGCGATTCGCGCTCTGTCATGTCCGTGCCGGAGGACTGTAGTCCGGGCCCGAAGGACATGCATTCATATATTTTGTTGTGTCAACGCTCGCTGGTGCGCGAAGGCAGCGTGCGCAGGCGCTGCGGATAAGACATTCCCTGTGAGACGCCGCTGCCGGCAAACATCGGATAATCGGCGTCCCACGGCATGACGATCATACGTTGCTCGCCCTTCACTACTTTGGGTAGCACCGGCGGCGCCTCGCGCTGTGCTTCGGCGCGCATGATTGCGTCGAGAGAAACGTGTTGTCGCACGCTCGCGTCAAGCTCCATCACGTTGTAAAGCGTTGGCCGCGAAACCGTCATCGTGCCGTCATGCGCGGCCGCGATGAGCGCGGCCGGTGTCATCCAGGTCATTTCAGTGGCTTCGATTGCGTCCACCGAGGCGATCTGCTCAGGCGGTAAAGAGGCTAGAAAGAAGCGGGTATCGAAGCGTTTGGGCACTGTGGACGGCGTGATCCAGTGCGACCAGTACAGCAGCCGGCGCACGTCCAGGTGCAGGCGTTCCTCCTGCAGCGAGGTGGCAAACAGCTCGGGTTGTGAGACGATTGCACGCCGTCGCTCATGCAATCGCGCCAACTCCTCAACGCCACAATGCTCGCCGTCCGCGGTCGTCGCCAGCAGGACGCCGGTTTCCTCGAACGTTTCCCGAATCGCAGCGACAGCCAGCCCCAAACACGTAGTGGCGGGCAGCGCGACGCCGTCCAGGTCGAGCAGGCGATGACACTTCAGCTGCGCCGGTTCAGGGATCGTCGCGATCGACGCCGACGCGAGGTCTGCAGGGCACAGCGTGCCGCCGGGAAAGACCCACATGCCGCCCATGAACGACATGTTTTCGTGTCGACGGGTCAACAAGACCTCGACGGCGCCATCCTGTTCGCGCAGCAGGAGCACGCTGGCGGCATGACGAGGGACGACAGGCGCTGTCGCAGTGGCGGGACCGGTCTCGCTGGATGTGCTGCTCAAGATGCTGGGTCGCTCCTGTGAAGCGCGCCTCCTGGATTGCGCTGCTGGCGATGGGGATTCTGCTGTGGGCCGTGGTGTTTGCGCCAGTCCCTGGCGACACGCGCTGGATCAGGACTCTGCACAACTCCGCTCATGCGCCCATTTTCGGCGGCATCGCTCTGCTGTCGTTGATCCTCATTCGCGCGCGTCCGCGTTTAGCGGCGCTCGGCCCGGCAAAGCAGTACGGCCTGGCCTTGGCCGTCGCGCTGCTGCTGGGGATCCTGACGGAGCTGGTGCAAATCCTCACAGGACGCGATGCAAGCTTCGAAGACGCGCTTCATGACACCATCGGCGCAGTGGCCGTGCTTGGCATCTTCGCCGTGTTCGATGTTCGCCTTCGGAGCTCGGCACGCGCGCCTACGGTGCGATGGATTGCGGCGATAATAGGTGTGCTGGCGCTGGCAATAGCGGCCACCCCAGTCACGCGCGCCGCCATCAAATATCAGCAACGCGATCACCGCTTTCCGGTGCTGGCGGATTTCACCGAGCGCTTCGATCGCTACTTCATTCTGCAACAGTGGGCGGAATTGTCGCCGTCCCGAATGCCGGCCCGATGGGCCAGCAGGAATGGCGAGCAGGCCATGCACGTGCGCTTGCTCGAGGGGCCGTATCCGGGACTGCATTTCATCGAGATGCCGCCGGACTGGAGCGCGTACGAGACGCTGGCGTTGGATCTCACCAATCCCACGTCGCTGGATTTGCGCGTCGTGGTGCGGGTTCACGACGCCGCCCACAACAACGAGCTGAACGATCGGTTCAATCGCGTGTTCGACTTGCCGCCCGCAACTCGTCAGGTCATTCGCATTCCATTGCGCGACGTCGCTGCGAGCCCGCAGGGGCGTGAGCTCGATCTGCGTCAGGTTGCCGGCATGATCCTGTTTCAGATCGGCAAGCCGCCGCGCGCGAGCGAGCTCTATTTCTCGCGCGCGTGGCTCGAATGAGTCAGAGCACGATCACCGAACGGATCGATTCGCCCGTGCGCATCAGCTCGAAGCCTTCGTTGATCTGCTCCAGCTTCAAGCGGTGCGTGACCAGGGAATCGAGGTCGATTTTCTTCTCGACGTACCAATCCACGATCTCCGGCAGCTTGGTGACGCGCGCGCCGCCCATGTAGCAGCCGGTCCAGTGACGGCCCATCATCAGATGGCCGGGGTACGAGGTGACCTCCGCGCCCTGCGGGGCCACGCCGACCACATAGCTCGTGCCCCACGCCGGATTGGTGCATTCGAACGCCTGTCGCATGACTTGCGGATTGCCGATGCATTCGAAGGTGTAGTCGGCGCCGCCGCCGGTTAGCTTCATCAAGTGGCTGGTCATCTTCTCGACCGTCTTGGGATTGACGAACTCGGTGGCGCCGAACTGGCGCGCGACCGCTTCCTTGGCGGGATTGGTGTCGACGCCGATGATCTTCTTGGCGCCGGCGAGCCGCGCGCCTTGCACGACGTTCAGTCCGATGCCTCCCAGACCGAATACGACCACCGAGCTGCCGGCTTCGACCTTGGCCGCGAACAAGGCCGCGCCCAGGCCGGTGGTCGCGCCACAGCCGATGTAACAGATCGGATCGAAGGGTGCGTCATCGCGCACCTTGGCGAGCATGTTGACGGGCAGCACCGAGTAGTCGGCGAATGTGCCCAGTCCCCACAATTGCGTGACCGGCTTACCGTTCAGCGAGAAGCGCGACTCGCCCGGCTTCAGGCGCGTGAACGCTTCGACGCAGAGATTGGTCTTGGGCGAGTGGCAGTAGCCGCACTTCTCGCAATGAGGAATCAGGAACGGAATGACGTGATCGCCCGGCTTGAACTTGGTGACGCCCGGACCGCATTCGACCACCACACCCGCGGCTTCATGGCCCAACAGCGCAGGGAATTGCCACGGCAGCTTGCCTTCGTACACGTGCAGGTCGGAGTGACACAAGCCGGTGCTCTTGATGTGCACCAGGACTTCGCCTTCGCGCGGACCTTCCAGTTGCAAGGTCTCGATGACGAACGGCTGGTTGGGGCCATGCACGACGGCCGCGCGTACTTCCAGTGTCACGATGCAGTTTCCCCTGAGGCTGAAGAGTATCGGTAGCGGCAGGCGAGCCTACGCACATCGATGCAGTGGAGCAATCGGCCAACGCCCCGGGGCATGACATCTTGATGAATCTAGACCTTCGCCACCGCGCTCTGCGGAACACAGCAGGATTGGGCAACCCGGCCGCAGTGGCGGCGGAGTAAGATTCGCGCCACTTCCCCGGTAGCTCATTGCCAATTCCGAGGTGTCTTCCATGATTACGCTTGATATCAACGGCCAGAAGGTCCAGACCGACGCCGAGCCCGATACGCCGCTGCTGTGGGTGTTGCGCGATCACCTGGGCATGACCGGTAGCAAATATGGCTGCGGTAAGGCGCTGTGCGGAGCCTGCACCGTGCACGTCGATGGCAACGCCACGCGCAGCTGCGTGCTGCCGGTGGAAGCCGTCGCGTCGAGCAAGATCACGACCATCGAAGCCGTCGGCGCTTCGAAGGTCGGCAAGGCCATTCAGGACGCCTGGATCGCCGAAGACGTGCCGCAGTGTGGGTACTGCCAGTCGGGCCAGATCATGAGCGCGACTGCTTTGCTCACCACCAACAGCAAGCCCACCGATGCCGACATCGATGCGGCCATGTCGGGCAACGTGTGTCGTTGCGCCACTTATGTGCGCATCCGTGCGGCGATCAAGCGCGCCGCGGGCACGCTGGCCTGAGCGAGAAGGAGACGAACATGAGCGCAGCAGAACAAGATGCAGTGATTCAAGCTTCCCGTCGCGACATCCTGAAAGGCGGCGGTGCATTGACCGTGGCCATGTGGTTGCCGACCGGCGGCGCGCAGGCGAACGACGCGGATGTGACAAAGTCCGGTACGTGGGCGCCCAACGCTTTCGTGCGCATCGACAAGGACAGCACGGTGACGGTGTTGTCCAAGCACACGGAGATGGGCCAGGGTTCATATACGGGCCTCGCGACCATCGTCGCCGAAGAGCTCGATGCCGATTGGAATCAGATCCGAGTGGAGGGCGCGCCCGCCGACGTGAAGCTCTATGGCAATCTCGCCTGGGGCGGCGCCTTCCAAGGCACCGGCGGCAGCACCGCGATCGCGAATTCGTACGACCAGTTGAAGCAGGCGGGCGCGACTGCGCGCGCAATGCTGGTGACGGCGGCTGCGAATCGGTGGAAGGTGCCCGCGAGCGAGATCACGATTGCCTCGGGCGTCGTACAGCACAAGTCCGGCAAATCGGCGCGCTTCGGCGAGCTGGTGGCGGATGCCGCGAAGCTGCCCGTGCCGACGGACGTGAAAGCGAAGGATCCGTCGACTTACAACCGCATCGGCAAGAGCGCGCCACGCGTCGACAGCAAAGCCAAGTCGACCGGCAAGGCGATCTTCACTCAGGATTTCAAACTGCCCGGCATGGTCACGGCCGTCGTGGCTCATCCGCCGCGTTTCGGCGCGAAGGTCAAGAGCTTCGACGCCACCAAGGCGAAACAGGTCAAGGGCGTGAAGGCGGTCGTGCAGTTCGATACGGCGGCGCGCTCGGGCGTGGCCGTGGTCGCGACCGATTTCTGGGCGGCCAAAAAAGGCCGCGACGCATTGACCGTCGAGTGGGACGAGTCCAACGCGTTCAAGCAAAGCTCCGATGATTTGCTGAAGGAATATCGCGAGCTGACCAAGAAGCCGGGCGCTGTGGCCAGGAAAGAAGGTGACGTCGAGCAGGCGTTCGCCAAAGCCGCGCGCACGCTCGAGGCGACTTATGAGTTCCCGTACCTCGCGCACGCCACCATGGAGCCGATGAACTGCGTCGTGAAGATCGGCCAGGGCTCGTGCGAGATCTGGAATGGCGAGCAGTTCCAGACCGCCGACCAGACGGCGGTGGCGAAGCTGCTCGGCCTCGCGCCGAAGGATGTGAAGATCAACCAGCTCTATGCGGGCGGCAGCTTCGGTCGTCGCGCCAATCCGCTGTCGGACTACGTCGTCGAAACGGCGGCCATTGCCAAGGCGATGGGCACGACGGATCCGGTGAAGCTCGTCTGGACGCGCGAGGACGACATGCGAGCGGGGTATTACCGCCCGATGTATGTGCACTGGATGAAGGCCGGCGTCGACGCACAGGGCAAGATCGTTGCCTGGCAGCATCGCATCGTCGGTCAGTCGATCATTGCCGGCACCGTCTTCGCCAGCAACGATCCAATCGACTTCACTTCCGTGGAAGGAGCGAAGAACCTGCCGTATCACATTCCCAACCTGCAGGTGGAGTTGCACACGACCAAGCCGCAAGTGCCGGTGTTGTGGTGGCGCTCGGTGGGCTCGACGCACACCGCGTACGCGACGGAATGTTTCCTCGACGACATCGCTCGCGAGACCAGGCAGGATCCTTACGCCTTGCGGCGTTCGCTGCTCGAAAAACATCCGCGGCATCTGGCGGTGCTCGATCTGGTCGCGGAGAAGTCGGGCTGGAAGAAACAGCGCGCCGCCGATGAGGTGTATGGCCTGGCGTTGCACGAGTCGTTCAACAGCGTGGTCGGTGAAGTGGCCAAGCTCAAGAAGACCCCGAACGGACCGAAGCTGGTCAGCGTGGTGTGCGCCGTGGACTGCGGTATCGCCGTGAATCCCAACATCATCGCCATGCAGATGGAGTCCGGCATCGGCTACGGCTTGTCCGCGGCGCTCACTGGCGCTGTGACCTTCAAGGAAGGCCGGGTCGAGCAGGACAATTTCGATACCTATCCGGTGTTGCGTATCAACGAAATGCCGGCCATCGAAACTCACATCGTGCCGTCGAAGAACAAGCCCACGGGCGTCGGCGAGCCGGGCACACCGGTGATCGCGCCGGCTCTGGCGAATGCGCTGGCGCAGATCGATGGGAAGCCGGTGCGCTCGCTGCCTCTTTCGACCCAGGGTGTGAAGCTGGCGTAGTTTCGGAGAGTTGAGCTTTGATGCGGCGGTGGCTCGCGTCGCCGGGAGGGGGATGTGTCCTCCCGGCACCGCTGCACCCGCCGCGCGTCGCTGTCGCTCGCGCGTAGCTTGTACGTCCATGTAGCGCTATTGGGTCAACGTCCATGTTGATCCCAATTGCCGGGAGAACACATCCCCCTCCCGACGACGCCGAATTGTAAGGCGCGCTTGATAGGTAAGAACCGGAGAGCGGTGCGAGCCACCGACGTCTCTCTTTGCGGTGGGTACGAGCGTCATGGCAGGATGCCCGGATGACTCCAGCCTCCAATCCCATCTCTCGTCGGAATTTTCTACTCGGTGCGTCCTCTCTCACGCTGCTGGCTTTGGCGCAGCGGAGGGCGCGGGCGAGTACGTTGAGTGCGAGCGCAGAGGCGCATATTGAATCGCTGATTGCCCGGATGACTATCGAAGAGAAGGCCGGGCAGCTCAGTATCTTTTCCGACATGACGCGCCTGACGCCGCAGACTCTGATCAATCCTGAAGCCGGTCCCCCGGTCGACAAAAACCTTGCGCAGCGAGTGCGGGAAGGACGCTTGGTCGGCGTCTTCAACGGCTTCGGCGCCGCTGGCGCACGCGCGATTCAGAGAGTTGCTGTGGAGGAGTCGCGGCTCAAGATTCCGCTCATCTTCGGGGCGGATGTGCTGCACGGTCTGTACACGATATTTCCCATTCCGTTGGGTGAAGCGGCGAGCTTCGATCCGCAGTTGGCCGAGCGCACCGCGCGGGCGGCGGCGATCGAATCGACGGCGAACGGGCTGCATTGGACGTTCGCACCCATGGTCGACATCGGGCGCGATCAGCGCTGGGGGCGCGTAGCCGAAGGATCGGGCGAAGATCCGTATCTGGGTTCGATGCTCGCCGTCGCGCGCGTGCAAGGCTTTCAGGGCAAGAGTCTCACCGACGAGGACAGCCTGCTCGCCTGTCCCAAACATTTCGTCGCTTACGGCGCGGCCTCCGGCGGCATGGACTACAACACGGTGGAGATGTCCGATCAGACTCTGCACGAAGTGTATCTGGCGCCTTTCAAAGCCGCATTCGATGCTGGCGCGCTCTCCACGATGAGCTCGTTCAACGACATCAACGGCGTGCCCATGTCCGCCAATCGCAGGCTCATGACCGGCCTGCTGCGCGAGCAGTGGAAGTTTCGGGGCATGGTGGTATCCGACTACACCGCCGACAAAGAGCTCGTCATGCACGGCGTCGCCAAGGACGATCGCGAAGCCACCAGGCTCGCCATTCTCGCCGGCGTGGACATCAGCATGCAGAGCGATCTCTACAATGTCTATCTGCCGAAGCTGGTCGCGAGCGGTGAGCTGCCCATGGCGGTCGTCGACGAATCCGTGCGGCGAGTGTTGCGAACGAAGTATCTGGTCGGCCTGTTCGACAATCCGTATCGCTCGCTCGATCCTGAAGTCGAAAAGCGGAACACCATGACGCCGCAGTTGCGCGCCGTGGCTCGGGAGAGCGCGCGGGCGTCCATCGTGCTCTTGAAAAACCAAGGCAACGTGCTGCCGCTGTCCAAGTCAGGTCAGAAGATCGCCTTGATCGGGCCGTTCGGTCCGGACATCAAGAATTTCGCAGGCCCCTGGGCGCCGTTCGCCAAGATGGATCACGTCGTGAGCATCGAGCAGGGTATGCGTGCAGTGCTCGCGGACAAGTCGTTGCTCACGGTGACGCCCGGCTCGCTCGTCGAGAAACCACTGGACGGTGGCATCGAAGCGGCCGTTGCAGCGGCTCGCGCGGCCGATGTCGTGGTGCTCGCGATTGGCGAAGGACAAGACATGTCCGGCGAGGCTCAATCGCGAACACAAATCGTCGTGCCCGAGCCTCAGCAGCAACTCGCCGAAGCGGTCGCGAAGGTCGGCAAGCCGATGGTCGTATTGCTTCGGAATGGACGCGCGCTGGCGCTCGAAGGCGCTGTGCGCGACGCGCAGGCCATCGTGGTGACGTGGTTCCTCGGGACGGAGACGGGCAGCGCCGTCGCAGACGTGCTGTTTGGCGATTACAGCCCGAGCGGGCGATTGCCTGTGAGCTTCCCGCAAGACTCGGGGCAGCAGCCGTATTTCTACAACCGTCGCACCACGGGTCGACCCGAAGGCGACGACGGGCCGGCGTTCAAGGCGCGCTATCGAGAAGTGTCGAACGAAGCGCTGTATTCGTTCGGTCACGGTCTCACCTATTCGCGCTTCACTTATTCGCGGCCGCAACTCAGCACCAAGGCGCTTGCCTGGGACGGAACTTTGACGGTCACTGCGAAGATCGCCAACACGGGTGAGCGCGAAGCGGAGGAGATTGCGCAGCTGTATATCCGCGACCGCGCGGCCAGCATGACGCGCCCGATACGTGAGCTCAAAGGATTCCGCAAGGTGAGATTGCCGCCCGGCGCGTCCACCGACGTGCAGTTCACGCTGACCCGCCAGGATCTCGCTTTTTACAACCAGGAAATGCAGTTCGTGGCCGAGCCCGGCGAGTTCGACGTGTGGATCGCGCCGTCCTCGACCACAGGCGTCAGCAGTCGGTTCGCGTTGAACGCGAGTTAGATCGCGAGGCAAACCTCGGCCGCGAGTGTCGGTCTTCTTGCCAGGTCGCCGGCGGCAAGACTTTGCCGGTCCGCCAATTCACCGGCGTTTCATGGGTCCTGCGCCGGCCGGCATGCAAATTGCTCCTGCTGATCCGGTCCAGGTCGAGCCGCGATTCGCTCCATGAAAAACGCTTCGAGCTCCGTACGCATCCTTGGTCGAGCCATCGCTCGGGTCTTCGTTCCAGTGTTGTTGATCGCGGCGGGCACGGCGCACGCGACTTCGGGAGCAAAGGCGCTCGAGGGCATGTGGTGTAGTGAGGACGCGAGCAGGGGCGAGACCATCGTGCAGTACTCGGCCGCCGGATCGGATATCACCGCGTTCACTGTGCTCTCCGAAGCAGACCCGCGCCAGATTGGCAGCCAGTCCTCGATGCACGTGACGGCGGCAGGGCCAAATGTCTTCGTGCGTCGTGCGTTCAACGGCGACGAAATGTTCAGCGTCCATAGCGGACGTCTCACCGTGAATTCGCTGCGGATCTGGAATCGCGGCACCAGCGAAGAGACGCGCCACGTCCTGGCGACGCAGACCTACTACAAGTGCGATATGGGCCAGGCGCTGCGTCGGGCCCAGGCCTTCCTGTCATCGCCGAAGGCAGAAGAAGCAACGCGATTGGCGCTTCAACGCGAAGCCGACGCTCAGCTGGAAGAGCGTCGCAACGCCAGCAAGGATGCGTACTACGCTGGCTTGATTCGTCAGTTGAACCAGGCGCGCTTCGCGCGCTGAATTCAGCTTGCAGTTCTGAGCTTCGTCACCGAAGCGGTCGGTGAGGACAGCTTGAACCCAGCAGCACCCGCGTACATGAGCAACTGCTCGATGTTCATGAGCATGAGCATCGGCTCTTCGGCATGCTCGGGCCGAACCGCGCGGTCGAGAATCGCCGCCCCGCGAGTATTCAATTCGCTCATTGGCAAGATGCGGCTCACCGCGATCTCCGGAATGTCCGCCAGTTCATCGACGAGCAATCCGAAGAGCTGCCCCGTTTCCGCCGCCCGGACGACGATCACATTGCGTGCATCGATGCCCTGGCCGGCGTTGAGCAGTTGGCGCAAGTCGATCACCGGCAGCGGCATCTCCCGATACATCAACAGCCCGGCGTGCCAGGCGGGCGCATTGGGGATCGGACGGATCTGCGCGCCGTCCAGAGCTTCCACGATGTCATCGCGCATCAGACCGAGCCGCTGTTGTCCGCAATAGAACGTCGCGACATCGATCATCTTTTCCTGCGCGACACCGCGTCGATGGCCTTGCGCCTCGGCGCGACGAAAAACAACTCGCTCGATCGCTTTTCCAAGCGGGATGAGGATCACGCTGAACACGCCCATGCCGCAGTACTCGCGGTAGCCCGAGCTCTTCCGCACGCCGATCGCGTAGTGCACGCCGTTCATACAGAGGGTCTGCGGCGCATTGTTCTGCGCGCCGAGCAACTCGGGCGGCAGTTCGATGGTCTGGCCGGGTTCGTAATCGGAAGTCGCGGCCACGACAGTCATGCGCGCATCCACGAACATACCAATGCTGCCGCTCACGACCTCGCCTGACTCAGTGCGAGGCAGCGCATCTCGCAGCATGGCTTTGAGCTGTGGCGCCGAGTCGAACACGATGCCAATGCCGCCGACCACGCGTCGAGACTCGTTTCGAATGGCGGCGCCGTAAATCAACGTGTGTTGGCCTTCATACAGAGCGCTCGGTGCGAACGCAGATACGGCGTACTGCTGCGAGTCACGCAGTTCCAGCGTCGCGGCGACCCAAGGCTCAGCGAGCGTGCTGCCGACGCTGCTCGCATGCGCCCGATTGGACACGGCGACGGCGCGTCCGGTGCTGTCGAACAAGACGATGTCGTGATAGACGGTGTAGAGGCTGTTGATGTGCCGGAGAATCTCGCTCGCGTCACCGTTGCCCTCTGAAAGATGGCGGCTCAACGCACCGTTCAGCGCCCACCAGCGACAGTCGTTGGCGCGCTCGTACAGGTTACGATCCAGCACATCGACCGCGAGCGAGGCGAGCAGCTGCGCGTCGTCGAGAATGGATGAGACCACCGTTTCCTGCAGCTCGCTGATCGAACGCTCGAATGTTTCCTGTGTGCGGCGTCCGGCGTTGCCGATCTCTCGCAGCAGGACTTTACTGAAGTCGCTGCTGCTCGTATCCGCGCTGGTCGCGAGCCGTACGTTGCCGTTCCATACCGTGCGATTCAACTCGCGCTGAATGGCGTCGGCTTGCATCGGAATCTTGCGCAGGGCAGGGGAGAAGATCGTCTGGCTTTCGCGCAGCGCCGTCAGCAGGTCGTGCGAAATGGTTTTGGCGCCTTCGTCCATCGGCCTGTCGAACGCATGCTCGATGGGCAGCATGGCATGGCCGAACCAGCCGGGACCCGTGTAGCCCTGATACCCCTGCGTCCGGCAAGTGATGGCGAGATACTCGCGGCCGGCGAAGCGAACGATGCGGCCGCCTTCTTCGAGAACCACCGGCAGCGCTGCGTTGACTGGAATCTGCCATGCATCGCTGCTCGCGATCACCGAGCCGCGCTCATCCAGGAAGCAGAGCACGGTCCAGTCTTCCTCGGCGCGCAGCTTTGCGAAGATGCCGGCTACTTCGTCTTCGAAGCGGAAGCAGAGGCACAACACGCCTTCCGGGCGCGCGCCATCGCCGACTCGGAATGAATACACGAGATTGCGATCGCTGTTCGGCAGCAGATCGATGCGACCGAAGGTTTCGACGTAGCCTTGACGTGTCGAGAGCGTGTTTCTCAACAGCTCATGCGAGGTTCGGGCGACATCGTGCGCCTCGTCGAGACGCACGAGCACTTCGCCATCGACGTCCAGCAGGATCACGTCGTGATAAACGGAATATTTGCCGACGTACTCACGGAAGCGGCCGCGCAGGCGCTCGTTCAACTTCTTCACCTGCGCGTCGTCGGAACGGCGTTGACGCAGGTAGTCGCGAATATCGTCGTCGATGGCAAGAAAGCCGATATCTGCGGTGCGCTCGAACAAGTTGCGCACCATCACGTCGATGGCGATCTGGCTCTTGGCCTGCATGGCCAGCATCGCCTTGCGGTATGTTTCTTCGCTGAGGCTGTGGACCAGGTCATTCGCCAGCGCTTCGAACGCCTGGCGGGTGCCGCTCATATCCGCGCCGTCACCCCGCAAATGTGACAACAACGAGAGCGTATCCCAGGAACCTTGCAAACCGGCCAGGCGCGCGCGGTAGTCCTCGACCGAGGACATGTGCCGTACCACCGCTGCCTTGACCATGAATCGCCGTCCCTGCCGCCGGACTTTTGTTTCTTATGTAACGGCTCTCGAGGCGTTGCGCTTGAAAAACAAAATGCGCGTTGGTTCGCGGATTTTCGCGTCCAATTCGGTGCAGCGCTCAGCGGTAAGTAATGAGTTCCCTCAGCTCTGCACGATCCAGGTGCGGCAGGGCGTTGAACATGGAGAGAGATACTTTGTCGGCGCTGTAAATCAGCCGCGTGATGGACGCATTGTGGACGGCCCAATTCAGCTCGATGCCGGTGTGATTCGACAGGCCCATCACATGCGCCACAATGGTGCCGATGACGCCGCCCGAAGTGCTGACGATCAACGTCTTCGAGCGGCCTTCGTTCCGCATGATGGTTTCGAGCGCCGCGGCGATGCGGCCGTGAAAGCCGCGCCACGGCGTCATCTCTTCGGCTTCGATCTGCGCTTCCACCCAGGCGCGGGCGGCGCGTTCCAGGAAGAACTGAAACTTGCGCCGATCGGTGCGCAGCTCCGGCCAGCCCGCCTGGGCCAACTGTTCCGGCGTCAGCGATTTCGCGAACGTGTGCAGGATCACGTCGCTGTCGTATTCGTCGAATGCAGGCTCGAGCGTGATAGGCGGGCCCGGACTGTCGAACGCCGCTGCGATGATCTCAGCCGTTTCAGTCTGCCTGCGCAGCGAGCCGGAGTAGATGCGATCGATGCGCTCGCCGAGCGCGGCAAAGTACGCGCCCAGGTGTCGCACCTGCGCGCGACCGGTGGCCGAAAGCTGATCGTAGTTGTCGGTGCCGAAGGAAGCCTGTCCGTGGCGGACCAGATAGATCGTGCTCATGCACGCAGTGTAGCTGGCGAGGCCGCACGGTCGTATATTGTTACCCCTATCGCTATTGGCAGGAGCCGATTGGAATGTCCCTGACCCGCATCGATGCCTACGAGGTCTTCTACTCCGCAAACGCGTTCTCGCCGCGCATTGCGCTGAAGGGGGCGGGCAACTACATCGGCATGCTGGTTTTCCTGCCGAATGGCGCGACGCTGCCGGCGGACACGGTGACCAAGGGGCAAGTGGTGCTGTACTACCACCTGGATCACTATCACAACGCCATCGATCTGTTACGTAACGAGAAGCCTGTGTACTTGTTCTACAACGGCTCGGGGCCGGGCTTCGAGAACGGCATCAAGACCATGATCGAAAAGGTCGGCGAAGGGGAAATCACCCCGGCGCAGTGAGCCGAAACCGCGAGTTCTATCGGCTCGCGGTGCGCTTTTCAGGCGTGGGCTCGACCGGTCCGAGATCGGTGATCTCGACGGCCCAGGAGCGCTCCGGCACCTGGCTGATTTCCACGCTGCCTGGCTCGGGTTGATCTAAAAACGCCGCCGATAGCCACACGGCCGCGCCCACCAGCGCGAACGCGCCGGCGATTCCGACGATTTGTTGAGACTTGATCGACATGACTGACTCCCTATTTCCGCATCCTGGTCTTGATCCTGGGGACGCTTAGGCGAGGTCAATTCCGGACCCGCTCGCTACAGCTCATCGACGGTCGCAACGATAGCTTCTTGATGATTCTTAACCGTGCGACAGATCACACCGCCAGGGAAAATGCGGCGCAAAAAAATAGGGAGTGAGACGCGCTTCTCAGCTGGCAGTGCAGCGAATGTCACAAGCGCGAAACATAACGGGCGCGTCGGCGACGCCGGGGCGGGCCGCCGACTGTTGTCAGAACAGTTCGATGTCGCCCGCTGCCGCGACGCGCAGGGTCTGCGTGCTTTGATGGATATGGTCGCGCGCTTCGTCCGCGGACGCACCTTCCACCATCATCTGAAAGATCTGCTTCTCTTCTTCCGTCCGGTACAAACGTTTCAGCGTAGTAAACAAACGACGCCACTGATCGCGCTGGCTCGCCTGCGCGCGATCGCAAACGAACAGGGCGAGGGTCGACAGGCTGTAGCGCACATGGCCGAGCCGCTGGGTGAGCTTGTCGTAGAACTGGAAGGCGACCACGGCGGAGGTCATCTGCCGTTCGATCGACTCCATTTGTTTCTTCAGATCCAGATCGCCGAGCACCGCACGCTGTTCCGGCGTGAGCTTCGCGGCGGCGGTCTTCATGGATCGGGCGGTTTCCGCGAGGCCGGAGAATGCCTTGACCAGCGAGTCCACCGCGAGGTCGGATTCGCACATGGCCGATTCCATCTGCGCCTCGCACAGCTCCAGCATGTGCGCGATCTGCTGTTCGGGCGTCCAATCGGCGAGCGGCGCTGCTTCGGCGTTGGAGATTTCTATTGAGTTCGGCAGCATGGACGGATGCACGCGACTGGACCTTATGCGTTAGAGCACGCGGGCGATGGTGGCCAGCAGCTGGTCCGGATTGAACGGCTTGACGATCCAGCCGGTCGCGCCCGCCTGCTTGCCGCGCATCTTGGTTTCCTGGCCCGACTCGGTGGTCAGCACCAGCATCGGCGTGAACTTGTAGCTGTCGAGGCCGCGCAGCTCCTTGACCAGCGTGATGCCGTCCATGCGGGGCATGTTCACGTCGGTGAGCACCAGATCCACGCCGCGAGTCTTGGCCAGATCGAGCGCCTCGACGCCGTCGGCTGCCTGTATCACCTCATAGCCGGCACCTTCCAGGGTGTAACGAACCATCTGGCGCATGGACGCGGAATCGTCCACGGCGAGAACTGACTTCGAGGCTCCAGACATTTACAAGCGCTCCAATTGCACAGAATCTTCCAGTCGAACCCATGGGAGGGCGGCGACGCCGTCGTTTCCCGCCTTAACGGCGGCTGCTGCGGGGAGTTGAGTAGGGGGTTCCCGGAATGAGGGGCCGGTCGCACTCCGGAGGCGCAAAGCTGAACGCGCCGCTGAACGGCCCCCGTGAATTTGCATCCATCGCGGTGTCCCGGTCCGAAACTGCCAACTGTTTGGCAGAGGATCAAAATGTGACGCAGTACAGTCCCGAGGCAGACAGGACATAAGGCAGGGCAGGCGGCCCAAGTACGTCAATCGGCACCTCAAGGGACTTCGATGGGGATTTCCGAAACCATTCTGGCGGCGATGATCGGTGCGCTGGCGACCGTGGGCACCGCTTTGTTCCAGCTGTTCGGCTCGATCAAGAATCAGCGCAGCAGCAAGGTCGAGGTGCGTCCCAAAAAAGGCTCCGCCGTGCGCTCGGTCCTGGCCGTGCTGGCGCTGATGATCGCGTCGGCGGCTGGCGGCTTTCTCTATTCCGAATTCATCAAGCAGCGCGCGGCCGAGGACATGCTCGCGATGCGTACGGAGCTGAAGGAGCTGCGCTCGCTGATCGCCAGTGAAAAAGAAGCGGCGCGCGCCGAGGCCGTGAAGGTGGCCGAGCCCGCGCCGGAACCGAAGAGCCCGCTCACCATGGCGGCTGCGCTCGAAGGCATGGCCGACAGTGTCGAGTCGGTCGTGTACGTGCCGGCTTGCCGCGCCAGCGGCCCGACCGCTATGTGCGGCGAGCAGGATGCGCAACGAATCGCGCTGTGCGGGACGATCCCATCGTATGCTCGCGTCGATGGCATTCAACTGTTCGCGCAGCCGGACGCCATGCAACACCCTTGGGACAAACATCAGGTCAGCTTCGAGCAGGATCTCGGCGGCGCGCGTTTCACCGGAAATTCTTTTGAATATGCGCAGGGCGCCGATCTGAAAGCGGTATGCGTGAACTTCATGCAATGGAGCAGCGAGCATCCGCATATCGCGCGCATCGTCGTGCAGTTCGGTTTCGACACCGATCCGACGCCAGCCGCGGATCAGCCGACGCCGATGGCGACTCCGCCCATCCAGCAGTTGCCACCCGCGCAGGTGCCCGCCGTTATTGCCGCTGAGTCGCTGCACACGACGGCCTCATTCACCGGTCCCGCCACTTCGCCCTAACGAAACAGCCTTCCCGCGGTAATTGTGGTATCAATTTAGATACTACAAGGATCCAGGGGGACGGCCATGTTCGGACAGATGATGGACCGGCCGCTGCTGATCAGCAGCATCGCGCGCCACGCAGAACTGCAGCACCCACGGCGGGAGATCGTATCGATCGTCGCCGACAATCCCAGACATCGTTACACGTATCGCGAGGCATTCGCTCGCTCGCGCAAGCTGGCCAATGCATTGAAGCGTCTAGGCGTGCAGCAGGGCGACCGTATCGCCACGCTGGCCTGGAACGACTATCGGCACTTCGAAACCTACTATGGTGTGTCCGGCTCGGGATTCGTCTGTCACACCATCAATCCCCGGTTGTTCGAAGACCAGATCGTTTTCATTGTCAATCACGCCGAGGATCGCTGGTTGTTTCTCGATCCGGTGTTCGTGCCGCTGTTGGAGAAGTTGCAAACGCGCCTGCCGAAGCTCGAGGGCTGCATCGTCATGACCGACGATGCTCACATGCCGAACACACAGCTGCCGCGCGCTCGCAGCTATGAATCTTTGATTGCCGACGAGAGCGACGATTTCGAATGGCCCGAGTTCGATGAGCGTACCGCGAGCTCCCTGTGTTACACGTCCGGCACGACCGGCGATCCCAAGGGCGTGCTGTACAGTCATCGCTCCACCATCCTGCATTGCTATGCCGCCGCTTTACCCGACGCCATGGCGTTGTCGTCGCACGAGGTCGTGATGCCCGTGGTGCCGATGTTTCATGTCAATGCCTGGGGCCTGCCGTATGCGTGTCCCATGGTGGGCGCGAAGCTGGTGTTTCCGGGCTCGAAAATGGGCGATGCGGAAACGTTACAGGCGCTCATCGAAGAAGAGCAGGTCACTTTCTCGGCCGGCGTGCCCACAGTGTGGCAGGGCCTGGTCGCGTATCTCGAGAAAACCGGCAAGCGCGTCGAGAGCCTGTCGCACGTGCTGAGCGGCGGCTCGGCGGTGCCGGTCGCGCTGATGGACCAACTGCGCGAACGTCACAACGTCGAAGTCGTGCATGCGTGGGGAATGACGGAGACGAGCCCGATCGGCACGATTCGCTCGCAGTCGCCCGAGGCGCGAGCGTTGCCGGAAGAACGGCGCGAAGCGTTGCGAGCCCGTCAGGGTCGCACGGTGTTCGGCATCGAGTTGAAAGTGGCGGGCGAGGGCGGTTCGGAAGTGCCGCGCGATGGCAAGACGTTCGGCGCGTTGAAAGTCCGTGGTCCCTGGGTCGCCGCGAGTTACTACAAGCGCAGCGGTGACGATGTGTTCGAGGAGGACGGCTGGTTCAACACCGGCGACGTCGCGACCATCTGTCCGCTCGGATACATGCAGATCACGGATCGCACCAAGGATGTCATCAAGTCGGGCGGCGAGTGGATCAGCTCCATCGAGTTGGAAAACCTGGCCGTCGCGCATCCGGCGGTGGCGCAGGCTGCGGCTATCGCCATTCCGCATCCGAAATGGCAGGAGCGGCCGCTGCTCGTCCTGGTATTGAAGCCGGGCGCTTCGGCGACGCCCGAGGAACTGCTGCAGTTCTTCGCGGGCAAAGTGGCGAAGTGGTGGATACCGGATGATGTGGTGTTCGTCGAGAAGCTGCCGTTGACCGCGACGGGCAAGATCAGCAAGTTGCGGCTGCGGGAGCAGTTCGCGGACTATCGGTTTCCACAAACATGAGAAAGGCTTCCTCCCCTACGGGGAGGAAGCCCTGATTGGTTTCAAGGGCTCCTCCCCTTGCGAAGAGGAGCCAGGCTCTGCGCGTTAGCGCTCCTCGACCTTGCCTTCACCCTGGACTTGCACGTCGCTCGGGTTGTCGACCACGAACATCACCACGCGGCGATTCAGTGAGCGACCGGCTTCGGTCTTGTTGTCTTCGATCGGCTGCGTTTCGCCGTAGCCTTTCGCAGTCAGCTGAGTCGCGGGCACGCCCTGATCGAGCAGGTACGTGCGCACCGAGTCGGCGCGCTGTTGCGACAACTTCAGGTTGTACGCATCCGAGCCCGAGCTGTCGGTGTGACCCTGCAGCTCGATCTTCAGTCGCGGATATTTCTTCAGATCCGCGGCCACGGTGTCGAGCACTGTGCGCGACTCCGGCTCCAGGCGCGCCGAGTTCAACTCGAACGTCACGCCTTCCAGCGTGATCGAGCCCTTGCGCGTGCAGCCGAAAGCGTCCACGGCGACGCCGGCAGGCGTGTCCGGGCACTTGTCGACGTTGTCGAGCACGCCGTCCTTGTCCTGATCTCCCGGAGGCGGAGGCGGCGGGGGCGGCGGAGGCGGAGCTGGCGGCGGTTCCGGAGCCGGAGGCGGAGCTTCCACGGGCTTCGCCGGCGGCGAGCCGAAGGAGAACTGGAAGCCGAGCAGGCCGAGGTAATCGCGGTTGTTATCCGGAACGCCATCTTCGTCCCAGCGAACCTTCAGCTCGGGACGCAGCGCGAAGCTGCTGGAGCCGTCCGCGCTCTCCCACGCTTTGATGAACATGCCGGCGCCGACTTGTCCCATCAGATTGGTGGCATTCGAGCCGGGGCTGCGTTCGGCTTGCAACGCGCCCGCGCCGAAGCTCAGAAACGGTTCGACCCGGCCGCCGCGATTCATCACGGTCAACAGATCGAGCGAAGCGCCGTACAGGCTCAGGTCGCTGCGGCCGACGCCGCCGCCGATCTGCGAGCCGTTGAGATTCAACTCCAGATTGATTGCGTCGCTGAGGTGTTTGCCAATGGCGACACCGTACAGCCAATCCTTGTCTTGCACCGGGCGATCGTTGTCCACGGAAATGCCGCCGATCTGCGGAGTGATGTACCAGTGGCCGACATCGTCAGCCCCAGCGACTCCCGGTGCGGCGATGACGAGCGCGGGCGCGGCCCAGCGCAGAGCGGACCTCACTCGAGCACGTAACGACGCATGAAACACCTTCATATCGATTCCTCTTGTTTATTCGAACGTTGCCGTGACACCGCAGTGCCAGTGTTCCGGCAGGGCGACACCTTAGCGTCAGAAATCCGCCGAACAAGCTTTGAAAACCGAAGTACCGGAATACGGTACTCTTGGCATCACCCACCACGTCCTGTCGGAATTTGTTGCAGTGAATGAGACGAAAAATCTGCTGGAAACTTTGAAGCGTTGCTTGCGCGCCCGTGGCATGACTTATCAAAAACTCGGCCGCGCGCTGGGCCTGAGCGAGTCCTCGGTGAAGCGCTTGTTCTCGGATGAATCTTTTACATTGGTGCGACTCGAGCGGGTCTGTGCCGCCATCGACATGAGTGTCGCCGATCTCGTACGCATGTCGGCCGGGCCGCGCGAGGCGCAGACGTTCAGTCTGTCGCTGGAGCAGGAACGAACTTTGGCAAGCGATGCATCGTTGCTGGCGTTGTTTTATTTGCTATTGAACGGCCGCTCCGTCGAGGCGGCGGAGCGCCGCCTCGGGCTCAACGCGCGCGCCATGCGCTCTCTGTTGACGAGACTGATGGAAGCGCAGCTCATCGACATCGACGGCAAGCGCAGAGTGCATCTGCATGCGCGGCTGCCCATCGCGTGGCGGCCGGATGGGCCGGTGCGTAAGTTATATGAGCGCCAGGTGCGGGCGGAATTTCTGCAGGGACCGTTTACCGGCAGCAACGAGGCATTGTCGTTTCATTCGGCCGAGCTGTCGGCGGCCTCGGTACGCATCCTGCTGAAGAAGATCGATAAGCTGGCGGCGGACTTCGCCGACCTCGCGGCGCTCGACGTGCAAGTGCCGACGCGAGACAAGAGCAGCGTCGCGCTGCTGCTGGCCTGCCGGCCGTGGGTGTTCTCGATGTTTTCCGCGTATCGAGCCAAGGCCGCGGCGTGATCTGAAGCGGTCTGTCCAAGCCGGAAGACCCACCCCCTGGCCCCTCCCGTGCACGGGAGGGGGAATGAAAATTTTAAATTTTTTGTTTTGTCGGAAGGACCCGGAGTCTGCACGCGCGGTGCACTCAAAAGAGGCGAAATTTGCCGCCGGTGGATTAAGCCGGTGCGCGTTCGCGTGCCATTGGCTCACTGGCTGCGGATGCCGACACTTGGTCAGGCCCGCACGATATTTGCACCATGTCTCGCATGGCTACATCCATAAAAGAGATGACCGACGGCGAGCAGCCGTACGAGGACGAGCGCACGGGTCTGACCAAGGAGGCGTTCAAGCATGCCTTCCTGGACAACCTGTTTTACGTGCAGGGGAAATTCCCCGCGCTGGCGACTCACAACGACTACTACCAGGCGCTGGCCTATGCGGTCCGCGATCGGTTGTTACAACGCTGGATCAGCACGGCGGCGGCCTATACCAAACAGGGCTCGCGCACCGTCGCGTACTTTTCGGCCGAGTTCCTGATGGGGCCGCATCTGGGCAACAATCTCATCAACCTCGGTATCTACGAACAGGTGCGCGAGGCCATCGCCGAGCTGGGACTGGATTTCGATACCTTGCTACGCCAGGAGGACGAGCCGGGCCTGGGTAACGGCGGTCTGGGCAGGCTCGCGGCTTGTTTCATCGATTCGATGGCGACGCTGGAAATTCCCTCGCTGGGCTACGGCATCCGCTACGAGTTCGGTATTTTTCATCAGGAGATCGTCGACGGCTGGCAGATGGAGCGCACCGACAAGTGGTTGCGCTTCGGCAATCCATGGGAAGTGCTGCGTCCGGAATGGGCCGTGGAAGTGCGGCTTGGCGGTCACACCGAACAATACCGCGACGAGCACGAGCGCCTGCGCATTCGCTGGGTGCCCGACAAAGTCGTGGTCGGCGTGCCTTACGACACACCCATTCTCGGTTATTGCAACAATACGGCGAACACTCTACGGCTCTGGAAGGCCGAGGCGCCCGAGTCGTTCGACTTCTCCACGTTCAATCGCGGCGACTATGGCGGGGCAGTCCGCCAGAAGGTGTGGTCGGAAACGTTGAGCAAAGTGCTCTATCCCAACGACGAGCAGATCCAGGGCAAGACGCTGCGACTGGAGCAGCAGTACTTTTTCGTATCCTGCTCGCTGCAGGACATGATGCGGATCATGCGCGTGCAGAAGCTGCCGCTCGAGCGCTTCCACGAGAAGTTCGCCGTGCAGCTCAACGATACGCATCCGGCGATCGCGGTGGCCGAGCTGATGCGCTTGCTGGTGGACGAGCACGTCATGCCGTGGGATCAGGCATGGTCGATCACGTGCAAAACGTTTGCGTACACCAACCATACGTTGTTGCCCGAAGCCCTCGAATGCTGGCCGCTGGAATTGTTCAAGCGCTTGTTGCCGCGGCACCTGGACATCATCTACGAGATCAATGCGCGCTTTCTCGACGAGGTGCGCATCCGCTTCTATGGCGACGAGTCGCGGCTCGCGCGGCTGTCGTTGATCGACGAGCATGGCGAGCGTTACGTGCGGATGGCGCATCTGGCGTGCGTGGGCAGTCACACCATCAACGGCGTCGCCGAGTTGCACTCGGAGTTGTTGAAGCACGACGTGCTCAAGGACTTCTACGACCTGTGGCCGCAGCGCTTCAGCAACAAGACGAATGGAGTGACGCCGCGGCGCTGGATGGCGCTGAGCAACCCACGGCTTTCCGGCCTGATCCACGAAGCCATCGGCGACTCGTGGGTGAAGAATCTCGATGAGCTGTCACGCCTGCAGCCACTGGCGGAGGACGCGGCCTTTCGCGAACGATGGCGCGCGATCAAGCACGCGAACAAGGTCGATTTCGCTGCGTTCGTGAAGGAGCGCACCGGTCTCGCCATCGATCCGCAGTCGCTGTTCGACGTGCAGGTGAAGCGCATTCACGAGTACAAGCGGCAGCATCTGAACATTCTGCACGTGATCGCGCTGTACCATCGGCTGCGCTCGAATCCCAACGTTGACATCCAGCCGCGCACCTTCATTTTCGGCGGCAAGGCCGCGCCGGCGTATCACATCGCCAAGCTGATCATCAAACTGATCAATTCCGTGGGCGACGTGATCAATCGTGACTCTGCGATCCGAGGTCAGCTGAAGGTGGTGTTCCTGCCGAACTTCAATGTGAGCAACGGCCAGCGCGTCTATCCGGCCACTGAGCTGTCGGAGCAGATCTCGACCGCGGGCAAAGAGGCTTCCGGCACCGGCAACATGAAGTTCTCCATGAACGGCGCCCTCACCATCGGCACCATGGACGGCGCCAACATCGAAATCCGTCAGGAGGTCGGGGCGGAGAACTTTTTCCTGTTCGGCTTGACTGCCGAGGAGGTCGCGCAGACCAAGGCGCGGGGGTATCGCCCGCAAGATCACCTCACGGCCGAATTGAAGGAAGTCATCGATCTGATCGGCAGCGGTTTCTTTTCACGCGGCGACACGGAGATGTTTCGTGGGCTGACGGACGGGCTGCTCTGGCACGATCCCTATCTGGTGTTGGCGGACTTCGAGTCGTACTCGGAGTGCCAGCTGCGTGTCAGCACGGCGTATCGTGATGTCGAGCACTGGAGCCGCATGTCGATCCTGAACACGGCGCGCAGCGGCAAGTTCTCATCCGACCGGACGATCCAGGAGTACTGCAGGGACATCTGGCACGCGCCCTCGGTGCCCGTGCGTCTACTGTCTCAGGAGGATGTCAAAGTCGGTTTCATGCAGTGAGCAGGCGCGCCGCGAATATCAGCCACATGACGGCGAGCACGATGCTGCTCGCCAGGAAAAGCTGAAAGCGTCGAATCACCACGTTGGATGTCAGATGCACGTAGGTGTGAGCGGCGCGCAGCGCGACGTAGCCCCACGCGCAGGCCAACAGCAATAGATTCGTGAGTTGCGTGATCGCCAGAAAGGCGCACAGCGCATAGAACAGCACCGGCACTTCGAACAAGTTGCGGAAGTGGTCGGAGGCCGCGACGTTCTGTAACGTTTCCTGCGCCTGCTTGGCGGAGGCCATCTGCTGCGGATGAATGCGCCGCGCGCGAATCTCGGCGATGCGGTCGATGTACAACCGCACGAACACAAAGCCGGTGAGGAAAGCGAGGGCGGTGGGAGGTAACAGGATCGCGTACTTGATCTGCATCGGTCCGTCCACCGCCAGCCTCCTCACATGACTTTCACTGGAATGCCAGCGATGCGCTTGCGCCACTCGGCGGGGCCGGTCTCGTGCACCGATTCGCCGCGCGCATCGACAGCAACCGTCACCGGCATGTCGCGAACTTCGAATTCATAAATCGCTTCCATGCCCAGATCGCCGAACGCCACCACGCGGCTGGAGCGAATCGCTTTGGACACGAGATAAGCCGAGCCGCCGACCGCCATCAGATAGGCCGCTTTGTGCTTGCGAATGGAAGCGATGGCTTCGGGGCCGCGCTCTGCCTTGCCGACCATCGCGATCAAGCCGGTCTTGCCGAGCATCATCTCCGTGAACTTGTCCATGCGCGTGGCCGTCGTCGGGCCCGCGGGACCCACGGCTTCGCCCTTCACAGGATCGACGGGGCCGACGTAATAGATCACGCGATTCTTGAAATCCAGGCCGGCGGGCAGCGGCTGACCGGACTCGATCAGCTGGCTCAGACGTTTGTGGGCCGCGTCGCGACCGGTCAGCATCTTGCCCGAGAGCAGCAAACGTTCGCCCGGCTGCCACGAGGCCACGTCTTCGCGTGTCAACGCGTCCAGGTTCACGCGGCGCGAGTCAGCAGACGCTTGGTACGTCAGCTTCGGCCACAACTCCAGATCCGGCGGATCGAGTTTCGCGGGGCCCGAGCCGTCGAGGACGAAATGCGCGTGGCGAGTGGCGGCGCAGTTCGGAATCACCGCGACCGGCAGCGAAGCGGCATGCGTCGGATAATGTTTGATCTTCACATCCAGCACGGTGGTGAGGCCGCCCAGACCTTGCGCGCCGATGCCGAGCGCGTTGATCTTGTCCATGATCTCCAGGCGCAGCGCTTCGAACTTGTCCTTCGGGCCGTGCTCGCGGACCTCGTGGATGTCGATCTCTTCGAACAACGCTTCCTTCGCAAGCACCATTGCCTTCTCGGCGGTGCCGCCGATGCCGATGCCGAGCATGCCCGGCGGACACCAGCCCGCGCCCATCTGCGGCACGGTCTTCACCAGCCAGTCGACGAGCGAGTCGGACGGATTCAACATCGTGAGCTTGGCTTTGTTCTCCGAGCCGCCGCCCTTGGCGGCAAGCGCGATATCCAGCTTGTCGCCGGGCACTACTTCCATGTGAATGACCGCGGGCGTGTTGTCCTTGGTGTTCTTTCTATCGAACAAGGGATCGCCGACGATCGAGGCGCGCAGCGTATTGTCCGGATGGTTGTAAGCACGGCGCACGCCTTCGTTGATCATGTCGCTCAACGACATGGTGGCGTCGGCCCACTGCACGTTCATGCCCACTTTCACGAACACGGTGACGATACCGGTGTCCTGGCAGATGGGCCGGTGGCCTTCGGCGCACATGCGCGAGTTCACCAGAATCTGTTTGATCGCGTCCCTCGCCGCCGCGCTTTCCTCGCGCTCGTAGGCGGCCGCCATGGCCTGGATGAAATCGGGCGAGTGGTAATAAGAAATGTACTGCAGGGCGTCGGCGACGCTCTGGATCACATCGTCTTGCTTGATGGTCGGCATGGTGGTGGCGGTGGCTGGCGAGACGGGGCGGAATCTACCATCCAGGTCCTGGCCGGGCCACCACGTGGTCCACGAATGCAGGTATCACCGGATGCGAAGGCCTGCCAGGCCCTGGACCCGTCGCAAATAGGCTTGCTCGTCCGGCGGCCGGCCGGCGCGCTGCGCTTCCCATAAGGCTTCTGCGAGGCACTCGATGATCTGATGTTCAGCGTCGTGCGGCGTGCCCGTACGCGCCGCCAATGCCTCAAACGCGGCCCGCATGCCGGGCGGCCGATCGGTGGCGATCTGGTCGCGGACCGCCAGGTGCAGGCCCATGTGCAGAAACGGGTTGGACTGGCCGCTTTCCGGGGTGTAGTCGCGGTCGAGCACGTCGTCCGAGCGCTCCAGCGCCGCCTGATATTCAGGGTGAAGCGCCACCACGTCGGCGATCTGCGCCTCGAGCGGCTCCATGGGCACGCCTTCGCGGTGCTTGCGCCAGGCGTCGAGGTACATCTTGCGGAGCTGGTCGCGGGACTGGGTGTCGAAGATCGGCATGCGGCGGATTCTAGCCTCTGCGGGATCCTCAGGGCAGCGTCAGATCAGGTACGGGCGCGTCAGGCGCGCCGATACTTCCCACAGCTTTGCCGCCATTGCCCGGTCTGTTTGATACGCGCTTTGCTGGGCCGGATTGCAGTCCGCGAAGTATTCGCCAGTGACATGCTTCAGGTTCGGATGGGCGGCGACGTAACAAACAGTGGCTGCGCCCTGCGCCGGCGTTTTCAGATTGGGAGGGAAGGCGCTGGCGGGCAGATCGCGACGGATGTTCGTGTCCACCGGGCCCGGACTGAGGCAGTTCGAGGTCGCGCGCGTGTTCCGTAGGCGCTGTGACAGTTCCAACGAGAACAGGCCGTTGGCCAATTTCGAGTGAGCGTAGGCTTTTTTGTGCCAGCCGCGACCGGACAGATCGTCGAACTGGATGCCACCTTCAGGCGCGTCGCGATGATTGCCGCTACCGACCGTCACGACGCGACCTTGTTCCGCGGCGATGACACGATCGAGCACTCGATTGGTGAGAATGAAATGTCCGAGATGATGCACGACGAATTGTTTCTCGATGCCATTCACCTGCTGCCAGTCGGCGAGGGTGATGCCGGCGTTGAGAATCAGCATGTCGATGTTCACATTCATGGCCCGGATCGCGTTCGCGCAGGCGACGACAGAAGCGAAATCCGTCAGCTCCAGGGCGACGGGGGTCGCTTTGCCCTTGACCTGGCCGCAGGCCGCTTTGCCCTTTTCCATCGTGCGCGCGGTGCCGATGACATGCGCGCCACGCAGTGCCAGCACGCGCATGGTTTCGAAGCCGATGCCGGAGTTGCAGCCGGTCACCACCGCAGTCTTGCCGGTCAGGTTCAATCCTGCTGTGACTTGCTCGGCGGTCGATGAGCGAGTGAATGAGGATGATGGCGTCTTAGCCCACGAGGGTATGGAGGCGTAGCTTGCGACGGCCGCAAGGGAGGCTTGTTGAAGAAAGGCACGTCGCTTCATGACACCGGGCACGCTGCGGCGATGTAAGTCTGATTCTTGATCACGGCGCCGGTGACGTTGCAAAAGCGCGCGTTGCGTTCTCGTTTGCTGTTGTCGTTGTCCAGCAAAAAACCGCCGGCGTCGATGGGTTTGTTTGCATCGGGCACGGCCACTTCGAAATGCAGGTGCTCGAGCATGGAGCAGCCGACCGTGCCTTCGTCGCCCAGATAGGTCCCGGCCTTGACGCGGTCGCCCACGCGCAGCTTGGCGCCCTGGCTGATCGAGCCCTGGCGCAGATGCGAATAGTTGGTCCACTCGCCGTTGTCATGCGCGATCCAGATGAAATTATTGCGGCAGTCGGCGGCGGCGCGGCCGCTTTGCTGCTCGCCGTAATTGTCCTGAATCGCCATGACCTGGCCGTCGGCCGCCGCGACGATCCGATACGGCGCCTTGCCTTCGGCGCCGGTCATATCGATGCGGCCGTAGGGCCGGTGCGTGCTCGCGTCGTCGAAGATCTTGATGTGAGTGCCGTCGGCGTAGGGCAATCGATAGACGCCGGCGCTGTCCGGAAGCGGCGGCGCGGTAGTCGCGGCGAGCGCGAGCGGCGCGGCGACAGTGATCGATAGCGCGAGTCGATAGTTGTGTTTCATGCGGTCCCTCGCGTTTTGACGGTTGATCGTGGACGGGACTTCTTGCGTGACCGAGCCGCAGCCTTGACGGGCGGCTTGGCGAAGATGCTGCGCTTTTCGCGTGGCTGCTCGGGCTGTGTCTTTTGTTTGTATTCGCAGAGATCGAGGATGACGCACTCCGGGCACTTTGGCTTGCGAGCGATGCAAGTGTAACGACCGTGCAGGATCAGCCAGTGGTGGGCGTCGTGCGCGTACTCCGGCGGCACCACTTTCAGCAAGTGATCCTCGACCATCCGTACATTGTCGCCGGGCGCGAGGCCGGTGCGGTTCGAGACGCGAAAGATGTGGGTGTCGACGGCGATGGTCGGGTGGCCGAAGGCGGTGTTCAAGATCACGTTCGCGGTCTTGCGGCCGACGCCAGGCAGGGCTTCCAACGCTTCGCGTGACTCGGGCACCGTGCCGCCGTGCTGTTCGACCAGAATCTTGCAGGTGGCGATCACGTTCTTCGCCTTGGTGTTGAACAGGCCGATGGTCTTGATGTAGCGGGACAGTCCCTCCACGCCGAGATCCAGGATGGCCTGAGGCGTGTTCGCATGCTTGTACAGCTCACGCGTGGCGAGGTTGACGCTCTTGTCGGTGGCCTGAGCGGACAGGATCACGGCGATCAGCAGCTCGAACGGCGTGGAATATTCCAGTTCGGTGGTCGGCTTCGGGTTGGCTGCTTTGAGGCGCTCGAAAATGGCGGCAATCTTTTTTCTATTCATGGTCGGTCAGCATTGCGGCGAGCCAGCCAGTTACGCGCGGCGATCAGCAGGCCGAGCGAAATGAACGCGCCGGGCGGCAGCATCGCGAGCAGAAAGCCCATGTCGACGCTGAACACATTGATCTCCAATCGTTCCGCCCAACTTCCTAACGCGGCCGCGCCGTTCAGGAGCGAGCCGCGGCCGACCAGTTCGCGGGCGAAGCCGAGAACGAGTAGCGTCAGGGCGATACCGACGGCGATACGTAAGCTGCGGGTGACGGCCTCCACGCGGCCGCGATCAGGCGCCCGGATGTGATCGACCACGACGATGTTTACTGCCAGCAGCGGCAGAAATACGCCGAAGGACTGGCCCAGATCATGGAACCAGGCGCGCATCAGCAACTCGGCCGCGGTCACGAGCCCGGCGGTGCCGAGCAGGCTGGCTGGCAGGACGATGGTCTCATCCAGCCATCGACGCATGCCGCCGAGCAACACCGTCGCTAGCGGCAGCAATAACAAAACGATGACGCTGAATCCGACGGCCTTCACGACGGTGTCGCTCACAGCGAGCAGCGGGCACAGCGCGAGCAATTGCACGGTGCTACCGAACGCAGCGCGCGTCGGTGCTTGCCGGCTCGCTGACGGCGCGATCGCGAGCGTGTCGATCGTATCGGGAGCTGGCGTACTCATTGCGGCTTGCCATCCTGATACAAGCGATCTTCGTTGCCCTGATAGAACTCCAGCGTGCGGCGCACTGCTTTTACGATGGCGCGAGGCGTGATGGTCGCGCCGGTGAAGGCGTCGAACTCGCCGCCGTCACGTCGCACGCTCCAGCGCTGTTGTGGCGGCTTGGTCAGTGACAGACCGCGAAACTTTTCCAGCCAGTCGGCATCGCGGTTCTCGAACGCGTCGCCGAGTCCCGGTGTTTCATTGTGGCGGATGACCCGCACCCCCAGCAGCTGTCCGCCCGGCGCGATCGCCACCAACAGTTCGAGCGGCCCGCGATAACCGTCTGGTGCGATGGAGCGGATCGCCACCGCGACCGGCAGGCCTGCCTTGCGCATGCGATAGGCCGTCACCGGAGCTGCCGTCCCGAGCAGATCGGGCGCAGTGACCTCCGTGATATCGAGGAGAGGATCGTTGTCGTAGCTCTGTGGCGAGACCAGCGCGTCCAGGTGCTCTTTGATCCACGCCTGCTGGTTGCGGGCGATCCGCTCGCGTGTGACATTCGCGATGACCACCAGACCCACCGTGAAAAAGGCCGCGACGATGGCCAGGGTCGCTATAGGAATAGCGATGGATCGCTTGTCAGCGGGCGTGGCCATAGATGCGTGGAATCGTATAACGATCGATCAGCGGCACGGAAAGATTCATCAGCAGCACGGCGAAGGCGACGCCGTCCGGATAGCCGCCCCACGTGCGGATGACGTATGTCAGCACGCCGATGCCGGCGCCGTAAATCAGCCGGCCCCGATCGCTGGTCGCCGCCGAAATGGGATCGGTGGCGATGAAGAACGCCCCGAGCAGACTCGCCCCCGAGGTGAGATGGAAGATCGGCCCCGCGTAGGCGCCGGGATCGACGACATACATCAAGGACGCGCACACGACGATGGCGCTGAGCATGGCGACCGGAATGTGCCAACGGATGATCCGTAGCGCGAGCAACGCGATGCCGCCAGCAAGCGTCGCCAGATTGATCCATTCCCAGCCGCGGCCGCCCAACGTGCCGAAGATGGGCGCTGCCTGCGCCTCGGCCATGGTCATGCCCATTTTCAGATTCGTGCGTAACGCATCGAGCGGCGTCGGCGATGTCACGGCATCCCACGTCAGCCGCGATGGCAACGAGCCAGTGAGTATGGCGCCGATGGTTTCGCCGACCGTGAGCTTGACGTGCTCGATGTCCATGCCGGCGGGCGGCAACCATTGCAGCAGCTGCACCGGAAACGAAACGAGCAACACCGCGTAGCCCACCATCGCCGGATTGAACGGATTGGCTCCGAGCCCGCCGTACAGATGTTTCGCAAGCAGGATGGCGAACGCCGTGCCGCTGACGATCAACCACCAGGGCGCGAGTGGCGGCAGGCACAGCGCAAGCAGCGTGGCTGTCACGATGGCGCTGCCGTCTTTCAAGAAGGGCTCGAGCGGCTTCCGTCTCAGCCGCAACGCCACCGCTTCGGTGACCAGCGCGGTTGCCGAGCCCAGCGCGATCTGCAGCAACAATCCCACGCCAAAGAATGCCACATGCAGGACGACCGTCGGCAGCAACGCATATAAAACGATCCGCATGACCCGACCGACACTGTCAGGCGCAACTACGTGCGGTGCCGGTGCGGTTGGGAAGATCATGAGGAGGACGGCTCGCTTTTGGGTCGTCGTTTTTCGGCGAGTTTCGCACGGTGCTCGGCTTCGAGACGTTCGAGTCGCTCGTTGCGGGCGTAGAAGCGCGCGCGGGCAGCGTCGGCGTTGTGGCGGCTGTCGAGCTCGCGGATCAGCAGAGGTTTGGATTCACGGAAGCGCTCGGCGAGCGGGATCTGACTCGGGCAGACGTAATCGCAGCAGCCGCATTCGATGCAATCGAGCAGGCCGTGGCGTTCGAGTTGCTCGCCATTGAACGGCTGCAGGTACCAATACAGCTGTTGGGGAAGCAGAAACGCGGGGCACACTTGAGAGCAGGCGCCACAACGAATGCAGGGCATCTCCGGCCCGCGCGGCTGCAGATCGAGGGCGGAAGCCGCGACGATGCAGTTGGTCGCTTTGATGACGGGCAGATCGTCGTGGGGCAGGGGTGTGCCCATCATCGAACCGCCCATAATGAGACGTGACATCCGCTCGGTGTAGCCGCCGCAATCGGCGATCAGGCTCGCGAAGGGAGTGCCGATGCGCGTTTCCAGATTGGTCGCATCACGCACCCCGTCGCCGGTGACGGTAACGATGCGGCTGACCAATGGCTGACGATCGCGAAGCCAGCGTGCGATGGCAGCGGCTGTGCCGACGTTCTGGCATACGACGCCGATGTCGGCGGGCAAGCCATCGTGCGGCACCTCGGCGTCGAACACGGTCGCGATCAATTGCCGTTCGCCGCCGGCAGGATAGATCGCCGGCACGACCCTGATGCGGATTCGAGAGTCGCCGGCTTTGTCGATGGCCTTGACTAGCGCAGCTTGCGCCTCTGGGACGTCGTCTTCGATGGCGATCGTGCAGTTCGGAGCACAAAGCGCATGTAACAGAGCCCGCGCGCCAAACACGATGTCCTCGGCGCGTTCGCGCATCAACACTTCATCGCAGCTGATGTACGGCTCGCACTCGGCGCCATTGAGCAACAACTGCGGACCGTTCTCGCACAGCGAGCTTTCGAGTTTGTTTGCTGTAGGAAAGGCGGCCCCACCAAGGCCGACGATGCCCCCGCGGGCGATGTGCTCGCAGGCTTCCTTGGGTGAGATTTGTTCGAATGACACGATGGCGGCGGCATTGTCGAACGGTTCGTCGCACCAGTCGTTCGCGATCACGATGCTCAAGGTGGGTGCGCCAAGACGATGAGGCGCTGGACGAGGCTCGATCGCAACGACTTCGCCCGAGGCGGGTGCATGTAGCCACGCGCTGATCCCCGGCGCGGGCTGTGCGATCGGTTGATACATGCGAACGTGCTCACCCACCTTCACCAGCGGCAGGGCGGGCCGCCCTGAATGCTGATCGAGCGGGATGACGTAATGCTCGCTGTGGCTTGCCGTGCGAATGTGATGTTTGGTGGATCGCTGCTTGTGAGCTTCGATCCGCAGGCCGCCGCGGAGTGCCTGGCTGCTGGTCATTGCATGACGCCCGGTGCGGGACGCATCACGATGCAATCGACGGGGCAGGGCGGAATGCACAACTCACATCCCGTGCAATCGGCGGCGATGACCGTGTGCATGTGACGTGAAGCGCCGACGATGGCGTCGACCGGGCAGGCTTGAATGCACTTGGTGCAGCCGATGCACGTGCTTTCGTCGATGACGGCCACGGCGGGATAGTCCGGCACGGTGCCGAATTCCTTCCCGACCGGCTTGGGCTCCACTCCCATGAGCCGTGCGAGCGCCTTGGCGGTGCGCTCGCCGCCGGGCGGGCACTGATTGATATCCGCTGTGCCATGCGCGATGGCTTCGGCGTAGGGGCGACAGCCTTCGAAGGTGCAACGGCGACATTGGGTCTGCGGCAATAGCGCGTCGATACGGTCCACCAGCGATATTTCTTCGACGTGCTTCGCCGTCGCCACGGTGGCGAGACCCGCCAATGTGGCTAGTAGGATGATGGTGACGAGCGCGGTGATCATCGCGAACGCGTCTATTCCTGGATCAGTCCAGTAAAGCCCATGAACGCCAGCGCCATGATGCCGGTGCTCACCAGCGCCAGCGGCGCGTCCCGGAACACACTCGGCACATCGGCTTGTTGCAACCGTTCATGCATGGCTGCGAACGCCAGCAAGAGAAACCCCAGAGCAGCGGCGGCCAGGATGGAGAATCCCACGGCGTCGAAGACGTTTTGCATGCGTGAATTCACCATCAGGGCCACGCCGAGCACCGCGGAGTTCGCTGTCAGCAGCAATGTGAATCCCGGGCGCTGGGGGCGCAAGCGACCGTCACGGCGCAGCACCAGTTCCACCAAAGGCACGACGATCAGCGCCACGACGACAAAAGCCAATGTTCGCAGATAGCCCAGATCGTTCGGCTCCAGCAGCAGCTTCGAGAGCGTCCATGTGATTGCCGCGACAGCGGGCACGGCGATCAGCGAGGCGACCGCCAACGCTTGCGCTCCTCGATACGTCCCGGTGACCGCCTCGAAAGGCCGCCATGACGGCATGCGCGTCAATGCCGTCACGTTTACGAGCACGGCACTGAGCAGGATGAGCAGGAGCGCGGACATGGTTTTGGCGGTGCCGCCGCGTTGCTATTTCACCTTCATGCCTGCGGTCGCGCCGGAGTCGGGCGACAGCAGGAAGATCTCTTTGCCCCCGGGGCCGGCGGACAACACCATGCCTTCGGAAGTGCCGAAGCGCATCTTCCGCGGCTTGAGGTTCGCCAGCACGAGCGTGAAGCGCCCGACCAGTTGCTCGGGTGCGTAGGCCGAACGGATGCCGGAGAAAATCGTGCGCTGACTGTCGCCCACGTCGAGCGTGAGCTTGAGCAGCTTGTCCGAGCCTTCCACCGCTTCGGCCGCGAGCACCTTGGCGATGCGCAGGTCGAGCTTGGTGAAATCTTCGATCGCGATTTCCGCCGCCGGAGCGTCGGCATCGGCTTTAGCTTCCGGCTTCGCCGGCGTCGTCGACGCAACGGTCGTCGCCTTGGCGGTCGGCTTCACTTCGGGCTCGCCCGTGTCGAACAGGGCGAGGAGCTGCTTGGGATCGACGCGCTGGAGCAGATGCTCGTACGCACCGATCTCATGACCTGCCGGCAGCCAGCTGTGCTGGCCCCAGCGCATCTGCGCATCGCTCAAACGCAGGAAACCCTGCACCTTGCGGGCGGTTTCAGGCAGCACGGGCGCCAACAGCACCGTGAGATACCAGAAGAAGTTCAGGCTGGTCGAGCACACCTGATGCAGCCGCTGCTCTTCGCCGGCGACTTTCGCCAGTTCCCAAGGCTTGGCCGAATCGATGTATTGATTCACGCGGTCGAGCAGCGTGCCGATCTCGCGCATCGCCTTGCCAAACTCGCGGCCTTCGTACAACTCGCCGATGCGGTCCCAGCATTCGCTGGCGCTCGTGAAATCCTGCTGCAGCTGTCGCGCGGCCGGATCGAGCGCGCCGAGCTTCCCGCCGAAACGTTTGGTGATGAAACCTGCGCAGCGACTGGCGATGTTCACGTACTTGCCGACGAGGTCCGAGTTCACGCGGGCGACGAAGTCGTCCGGATTGAAATCAATGTCCTCGACGTACGCATTGAGCTTGGCCGCGAGATAGTAACGCAGCCACTCGGGATTCATGCCGAGGTCGAGATAGCGGACGGGGCTCAGGCCGGTGCCCCGCGACTTGGACATCTTCGCGCCGCCCACCTGGATGAAGCCGTGCACGTAAACGTTGTCCGGAGTCTTACGACCGGCGAACTTCAGCATCGCGGGCCAGAACAGCGTGTGGAAATAGATGATGTCCTTGCCGATGAAATGGATCTGCTGGACGTCGTCCGCTTTCAGGAACTCGTCGAAACTGCGCAGCTCGCCGTTCGCTTTGGCTTTACCGCTGGTGAAATAGTTCTTGAGCGAGGCGAGATAGCCGACCGGCGCGTCCAGCCACACATAGAAATATTTGCCCGGCGCGTCCGGAATGGGAATGCCGAAGTAGGGCGCGTCGCGGGAGATGTCCCAGTCGCCCAGTTCCTGATCGCCCTTGCCGCTGAGCCATTCGCTGGCTTTGTTCGCCACCGACGGCTGCAAACGTTTGGTCCACTCGTTGAGGAACTCCACGCAGCGCGGGTCGGACAGTTTGAAAAAGAAATGATCCGAGCTCTTGCGCACCGGCTTGGCGCCGGACAGCGTCGAGTACGGGTTGATCAGATCGGTCGGCGCGTACACCGAGCTGCAGACCTCGCAAGCGTCCCCGTACTGATCCTTGGAGTGACAGTTCGGGCATTCGCCCTTGATGTAACGGTCCGCCAGGAACATGTTCTTCACCGGGTCGAAGAACTGCTCCACCGGCTTGCGATAGATCAGATCGCTGGCCTTCAGGGCGCGATAGATCTCCTGCGACAGCTCGGTGTTCTCGGCCGAGTGGGTCGAGTGCCAGTGATCGAAGCTCAGCAGGAAGCCGTTGAGCGAGCGCGGCCGGCCGGCGGCGATGCGCCCGACCAGTTCCTCGGGAGGGATGCCTTCGGCTTCGGCCTTGAGCATGATGGGCGCGCCGTGCGCGTCGTCCGCGCCCATCCAGTGGACCTTGTGGCCCTGCAGGCGCTGGAACCGCACCCAGATGTCGGCCTGGATGTACTCCATGATGTGGCCGATGTGGAATGGGCCATTGGCGTACGGCAGGGCCGTCGTGACGAAATAATTACGAGGTGCGGCAGTCATTTAGGCGCGGGAAGGCGGCGGCAAAGGAGCCGAATTATGCGCCAAACGGCTCCGGTATCGAAGTCACTTCGGCAACGAAGTGATTCAGCCCATGTCCTTGAACTGCTCGAACTTGGCCTTGTTGATGGCCTTCAGGTAGGCCGACTTGCCGCTGATGACGCCCTTGTCGAGCAATTCCTGGATGGCGCTGTCCATCAGGCGCATGCCGTGGGCCGCGCCGCTCTGCATGGCGTTCTCGAGCTGGTCGAGCTTGCCCTGGCGGATCAGGTTCGCCACCGCCGGGGTGTTCACCAGGATCTCATGGGCCGCGACACGGCCGGCCTTGCCGGCTTTGGGGATCAGCTGCTGCGAGATCACGCCTCGCAGCGAGGTCGAGAGCATCGCGCGTACGTGCGACTGCTTATCCGCGGGGAACGCGTTCACGATGCGGTCCACCGTCGGCGCGGCGCCGTTGGTGTGCAACGTGCCCATCACCAGGATGCCCATCTCGGCTGCCGTAACGGCAATGCTCATGGTCTCGTAGTCGCGCAACTCGCCGACCAGAATCACGTCCGGATCCTCACGCAGAGCGGAGTGCAACGCTTCGGCGAACGACGGGCTATGCGTGCCGATCTCGCGCTGGCTCACCAGGCAGTTCTTGCGCTGATGGACGAATTCGATGGGGTCTTCGATGGTGAGGATGTGGCCCTTCAGCCGCATGTTCATGTCGTCGATCATCGCCGCGAGCGTGGTCGACTTGCCCGAGCCGGTCTTGCCGGTGACCAGGATCAGCCCGTTGTTCACCTTACAGAGGTTGCGGATCGCATCGGGCGCGTTGAGCTGATCCAGCGTCAGCGCCTTGGACGGAATGGCGCGGCACACGCAGCCCAGGCCGTACAAATGCCGCATCACGTTGACGCGGAAGCGCGAGACGCCCGGAATGATGTAGGCGAAGTCGGCACCATGTTTCTCTTCGAGGCGAATCTGGGCCGCGCGAGGCATGATTTCGCGCAATGTTTCTTCGACGAACTGCGCAGTCAGCGGCTCCGGCCGCAGGTTGTGCAACTCGCCATACAAACGAATGCGCGGCGGATCGCCCGCGATGAAATGCAGGTCCGAGCCGTTCTTGCTCAGCACTTCCTTGAGGAATTCGTCGATACGACGCGGCACATACGTGCTTTGCGTCGCGGCTACGGCTTGGCTGGGTTCAGTGCTCATGATTAGCCGGGCGCCAGGTCGAGCTTGGGCAACACGCTGGTGTCGGTGACGAAGCGCGCGAACAGTTTCTTGTCGTTCGCGTACACGTAGGCGTCGTCGGGATCGATTTCCTTGGCCTGCACGTTGGCGAGCAGCGACTGGTCGAGCATCTGCATGCCCAGGTCCTTGCCCATCTGCAGCTGCGAGGGAATCTGGTGGGTCTGATCGGTCATGATCAGTTTGCCGATGGCGCGCGTCACCACCATGATTTCGCAGATGGCCTTGCGGCCGCGTTGGTCGGCGGTCTTCACCAGCACCTGCGTGATCACGGCGATCAGGCTGTTCGCCAGGAACGCCTTGGTCTGCTCGCGCTCGTCGGCCGGCAGCGCGTCGACGATACGGTCGATGGTCTTCACCGCGCCGGTCGTATGCAACGTGCCCAGCACCAGGTGTCCGGTCTCCGCGGCGGTCATCGCCCAGCGAATCGTGTCGGCGTCTCGCAATTCGCCGACCAGAATCACGTCGGGATCCTCACGCATGGCCGCGCGCACGCCCTCGGAGAAGGAGGGCAGGTGCGTGTTCAATTCGCGCTGGATGACCTGACTTTGTTTGCTCTTGTGCACGAACTCGATCGGATCTTCCAGGCTGATGATGTTCAGCCGCCGCGTCGAGTTGAGGTAATCGATCATCGCCGCCAGGGTGGTGGACTTGCCGGTGCCGGTGGAGCCGGTCACCAGGATCATGCCCTGATGGTTGTCGCACAGCTTTTTGACGATGGGCGGCAGCGCCAGCCGGTCGATGGTCGGCACATTCGAAGGAATCGCCCGGAAGGTCGCGCCGACGCCCGTTTCCTTGCGAAACACGTTGACGCGGAAACGGCCGCCCGTGGACGAGACATAGGAGAAGTCGACATCGTGGCCCCGCCGCAGCTGGTCCTGATTGCCGCGGCTCATGATCTCGACGATGTAGCCCTCGAGCTCCGACTGACTCAGATCGCGGAACTTGATGGGCAACAGGTCGCCATGCATCCGGAGCATGGGCGGCAGCCCGACGGCGAAGTGGATGTCGGAGCAGCCTTGGTCGGTGCCGAGCTTGAGGAAGGCGTCTATTCGGGCCATGCGAACGACATGCAGGTCTTTGAAATCCGTGGCGGGCTGCAGCCTACCGTGTAAAGCTGGGTGGCCGCCACTCGGATTCGGACTAGCGGGGCATGAGCGACGATCAGTGGTTACGGTGAGTCAAACCCCTAAACTACGTTAGGGGCGTCGCCGAGCGCCGACGAAGACTCAGGCCAGCGCCTGTTCCAGCGCCTGGCGCAGCTCGTCCATGCTCTGGTAGCGCTTGGCCTTGTCCACCGCCATGGCCTTGCTGACCAGCTCTGACAATGGCCTGGGCAGCTGTGGGTTGACCTCGATGGCCGACTTCGCCTTGCCCTGGACGTGCTGATACATGACCGACATGTGGTCGCCGCGGCTGTAGGGCGGCACGCCAGTGACCATTTCATAGAGGATCACGCCGACGCTGTAGATGTCGGCGCGGTCGTCGACCTTCTTGCCCAGGATCTGCTCGGGGGCCATGTATTTCGGCGAGCCGATGACATAGCCGGTCTTGGTGAGCTGCGTATCGCCTTCCTTCTGGGCGGCGGCCACGCCGAAGTCCACGATCTTGAGCAGTCCCTCGTTGTTGATGAGGATGTTCGCGGGCTTCAAGTCACGATGCACGATGCCGGCCTGGTGCGCGATGGCCATGCCGGTGCAGATATCGATGCCGTACTTGATGGCGCGCGGCAGGGGCAGCGGCTTTTCGTTGACGATTTCGCTGCCCAGGGTGTGCGACGGGAAGTACTCCATGGAGATGGCGTAGTTGCCGCGCATGTACAGGAAGTCATAAATGCGGATGACGTTCCGGTGCGTGATCTTCCGCGAGTAGCGCAGCTCGTGCACGAAACGTTTCATCATTTCTTCGTCCTGCGCCACGTTCGGGTTCAGGAACTTCAGGATCAGCCGCTCCTCGACCACCGTGTCTTCCATCAGCAGCACGGTGCCGAACGCGCCCTTGCCGATCTTCTCGATGAACTTGTAACGGCCTTCCACCACGTCGCCCGGCTTGAGCGTGCCGATGTCGAGCTTGGCCGTGGCGGCGGCAGCCTCTTCGGCCTTTTTGATCACCTGATCGACATCGCCGCGATCGATGAGCAGCGTGCGCGCCGGTTCGGCGGCGCCGGTCTTGCCGGTGCGAGCCGGTTCAATGTGAGTGCGGCCGGCCTTGATGGCCGCGGCAACAGCCGTGCTCGAGTAGCGCAGGTCGATATCTTCGATGGCGCGAACCGCGGCGTGCTCTATGGTGGGATCGTTGGTGCCGGATCCCGCCGCTTGAATGTAGCTGCGCACGGCGTCGGCGCGTTTGTCGTCGGCGAGGCGGGCGAGGGCGTTGATGACCTCGACTTTGATCTCTTTCTCGGGCCGATCGAGCAGAGTCACCAAGGATTCGATGACACGCGTGTCGCCCAACTTCCCGAGCGCGCGCGCCACCGTTGGCAGTGAACGCGTGTTATCGGTCTTCAGCAGATCGATCAGCGCGGGCACGGCTTTTTTGCTGCCGATTTCCGCCAGCGCGTCGACGGCGCGCTCGCTGACCCACCAGTCCTTGTCCTTGGTGGCTTCGATCAGGAAGTTGACGGCGCGCTCGTCCTTGGTCTGATTGAGGATTTCGATGGCGGCGCGGCGCACGTCTTCGTCCTCGTCGCGGATCAGCTCGATCACCGCGTCGACGACGCGTGGACCGCCGATCTTGCCGAGCGCGTCGGCGGCGCGAGTGCGCACCCACCAGTCGTCGTCCTTGATGACCTGGAGCAAATGTTTGATGTCGTTGGCGGTGCCGAGATGGTTCAGCACTTCCACGCCGGCGCGACGTGCGTACTCGTTCTCGTCCTTGAGCACGTCGATGAGGTGAGTCATCGTGTCCGGATCCTTGGCGCGCACCACCACGTCGATGGCGCGGTTGGCCACTTCCAGGTCCGGATCGCGCAGCAGCTGACAGATCGGGCCGATGTTCAGCGGGCCGTCCATTTTCGACAGCGCATTCAGCGCCGCCTGCCGAATCATCTTATTCGGATCGCGCAGCTGCGTTTGGATGGCCTGCGACACCTCGGGGCGGTTGTAGCGAGCCAGGATGTTGATGATGTGAATGCGCGCGGTCGCGTCCTTGCCCTCGATCCGGCTGATCAGCTCGGGCAGCGCGGATTCGTCCGCCAGCTCGCCGATCAGGCGGAACAGAGCGGCCTTTTCGTTGGCGTCCTGGCTGTAGGCGTGCTGGAGCAGATCGCGCACCGTGAAGCGGCCTTTCTGGGCGGCGATCACCTCCAGGATGGTCGGCTTGGGCATGTCGTCCCGGCCGAGCAGCTCGATCAGCAGGTTGGCGCTGTAGTTGCGGCTGGCGGTGAGCGCCTGGCCGATGGCCGCGATGGTGCGGGGACTGCCGTCGGCCATGCCCTGCACCAGGATGGGAAAGCTCTTGTTGTCGATCAGCTGGGTGAGGATGTCCACATAAGACGCGGTTTCCTTACGGTCCGCCACCGCCAGCGCGTCGAGAATCTTGGGAATGGCGCCCGGGCCGACCTTGACGAGCTTCTGAAGCGCTTTCTGTGAGTCCGGATGCAGCGGGTCCCCAATCCCGCGGATCTCGGCGATCAGGCGCTCGGCTCTGAGATCGGAAAAAAAACTCATCGAGTATTCCGGTATCCGTTTCTTAGTGGCGCAGCTGCCGTGCGCGTCGAATATTGCCGCGCATTATGCCACGGCTGGCGTGCAGCTACTTCAGGTCGGGCATTTGCCCTCGCCGATGCGCCCCTGTCAATGATCGGTCGGAAGGTCATTTGAGGCAGCCTTAATCCGCTACAATCCGCGCCCCGAGCGGCGGTTGCCGTGTTTTTCGCCGGTCCCTGAACGGCAATTCGATGAGTTCCGATACCACTGTGCATGAAACTGAGCTGCGTGAGCTGCTGGGCAGCTACGTGGATCCTTACCTCGGTCTGACGCTCGAGCGCGCCGGAACCCTCAAAGCCGTGCAGATCGGCAATGGCGATGCGGCCGTGAGTGTCGAGCTGGGCTTTCCGGCCGGCCAGTACGCGAGCGAGCTCGCTGCCGAGCTGGAGCGCCGGGCGCGGTCGCTGGGCTGGCTGAAGCAGGTGAAGATCGATGTGAGCTGGCGCGTCGCCTCGCATACCGTTCAGAACAATCTCAAGCCCATCCAGGGAATTCGTAACATCATCGCGGTCGCCTCGGGCAAGGGTGGTGTGGGAAAGAGCACCACCGCGGCCAATCTGGCCCTGGCCCTGGCGCACGACGGCGCCGCCGTCGGCCTGCTCGACGCCGATATCTACGGCCCCAGCCAGCCGCAGATGATGGGGCTCAGTCAGGAGAAACCGACCAGCCCCGATCAGCGGACCATGTTCGCCCCCGAAGCTTATGGCATCAAGGTCATGTCCATCGGCTTCCTGGTCGATGTGGAGCAGCCCATGGTCTGGCGCGGGCCGATGGTCACGCAGGCGCTGGTGCAATTACTGGAGACCACCCGCTGGGGCGAGCTGGACTATCTGATCGTCGATATGCCGCCTGGCACGGGCGACACTCAGCTCACCTTGTCACAGCGCGTGCCGGTCAGCGGCGCGGTGATCGTGACGACGCCGCAGGACATCGCGCTGCTGGATGCTCGCAAGGGTTTGCGAATGTTTCAGAAGGTCGCGGTGCCGGTGCTCGGCGTGGTCGAGAACATGAGCACGCACGTGTGCTCGAACTGCGGCTTCGAGGAGCACATCTTCGGCGCGGGCGGCGGCCGGCGCATGGCCGAACAGTATGGTGTCGAGCTGCTGGGCGAGCTGCCGCTGGATATTCGTATTCGCGAGCAGGCCGATGGCGGCCGGCCCACCGTGGTCACGGAGCCGGACAGCAAGCTCGGTCGTGCGTATATCGATTTTGCCCGGCGGACGGCGGCTCGTCTGGTGGTGGCTGGCTTGCAGCCCGCGGCGGCGTTCCCGAACATCTCGGTTGAAGACACCTGAGCACCGTTCGGTCCCCTTTATTCGTTCCTTTATTTGTCAGTCACTGCATAAAACATGAGCATCAAGTCCGATCGCTGGATCCGTCGCATGGCCGCTCAGGGCATGATCGAGCCGTTCGAAGCAGGCCAGGTGCGCACCGCCAGCCACGGGAAAATCATTTCGTACGGCACCTCGAGCTACGGCTACGACGTGCGCTGCGCGAACGAATTCAAGATCTTCACCAACATCAATTCCACCATCGTGGATCCGAAGGACTTCGACTCGAAGAGCTTCGTCGACGTGACGTCGGATATTTGTATCATCCCGCCGAATTCCTTCGCGCTCGCCCGCACCGTCGAGTACTTCCGCATCCCGCGCAACGTGCTCACGATCTGCCTCGGCAAGTCCACTTATGCCCGCTGCGGCATCATCGTGAACGTCACGCCGCTCGAGCCCGAGTGGGAAGGCCACGTCACCCTCGAGTTCTCCAACACCACCACGCTGCCCGCGAAGATCTACGCCAACGAAGGCGTCGCGCAGATGCTGTTCCTCGAGTCCGACGAAGTCTGCGAAACCTCATACAAAGACCGCGGCGGCAAATACCAAGGCCAAAAAGGCGTCACCCTCCCGCGCGCCTGATTCACCGTCGAGACGTCCCCAAGGAAGGGTGACGTCTATGATGACGAACGACGAGGACTCTCACGCCATCGCCAACGATCCGGAACAGGAAGTGATAGGGAAAGCGTGGCAGGTTGACGCGGCGTAGCTCGCGTCCCTGATTCCGGTACGTGAGAGGTGCTTCGAGCGCTTTTAGAAATGTCGCGCGAAGCTCGGCATGAAATTCTTCTGCGAGATTAGGGCCGCCGAGGCCCTCGTAGTGGCTGATGATCCGAAGGGTGTCCGAGGCGACGTTTGGATGAAACGTCAGCCGCATTAGTCACGGCGGCGGTTTTTGATCGCGGCGTCCAGTTCTTCGAGCGAAATAGCCCGTGCCGTGCCGCTTTCCAATTCGGCATCGCGCCGCAGCGCTTCAGCCGTACCTTCATCCTCGTCGGTCAGCACGCTGGGCAGTGAAGCCAGCAGATTGGCAACGAGCTGCGCGCGTTGCTCATCGGGCAACCTCATCAGCATGTTCGTCAGCTCGTTCATAGCGATAGCCATGGGCCGAGTATAGACAAGTCGGCATGAAGCGCCAGTCGTGGCTACGACCACGTCCCATGTGGGTTCCGCGCATCTCGCGCGCGGTGGCGCGCGTAACCGCGCTATTGAACCGACTGCAGCACCATCACCGTTTCGACCTTGCCTTTGCGCACTTGTTCGGCGCGGGCGGCGAGGTATTCCCGGCCTGGGATGAGCCAGAAGCGGGATTGGCGGTTGGAGCCCTGGCGGGTGCTTTCGTAGAGGACGGTGTCGAGTTTGCCGAGTTTGGTGTCGATCGACGCCGTTTCTTTTTTCACGTAGCTGTAGCGTTTGACCCGGTTGTCGTCGATGAGGGGGATGTCGCCGGGTTCTTCGCCGCGGAGCAGAGAGGTGACGACGTCGATTTGAATCGACAGGCGATCCTGCAGGCCGGCTTCCAGAGGCAGCTCGATGTTCTCGCCTTCGATGACGCCGGTCGCGAGGTTTCTATTCCAGTCGAAGTGCAGCTTGCCGTCCTTGGACGTGCCGGACTTGCCGTCGTCGAGTGACCAGTCGATGGGGCGCACGCCGTCGGGGCCGATTTCCATCACGCTGCGTTCCACCGCGGCGCTGCTGATGACGAAGCGCGCGAGCATCGAGGGATCGGCCGTCGTCTCGTACGTGTAGCGGCCAGTCGCATCGTCGCGCGACAGCTTGAATGTGAGCTGTCCGGCGCGCATGCCGCGATATGTGACTTCGTAGGTGGCAGTAAAAGGTTTGGGGAAGATGCTGTCGGCCCCCGCGGCGGTTCCGAACAACAGCGTCGCGAGCAAGCACGTGATCAACTGTGTCAGCCGCCGCATCCAGTACCTCGTCAATCTTCCAAAGGCAGTTCGATCACCGGGGTCTGCAGCGGGCGGCCATCGAGCCACGCGCGCTGCTCGCGCAGTTGCAAGCGCCCTCGCGCAAACCAGTCGATCGCCTGTGAATAGATCCTGTGTTCCTGCTGCTGAACTCGCGCTGAAAGGCTGCTTTCACTGTCACCGGGCCGTACTTTCACCTGCGCTTGAATAACGAGCGGCCCACCGTCAAGTTCCTCGGTGACGAAGTGCACGCTGCAACCGTGCATGCTGTCGCCAGCCTCCAGCGCGCGGCGGTGCGTATGCAGCCCTCGATACAAAGGCAGCAGCGACGGATGTATGTTCAGAATCCGGTCGGAGAACGCCGCGATGAACCCCGGGCTCAGGATGCGCATGAAGCCGGCCAGCACGACCAGCCGCGGCTGAAAGCTTTCGATCAGCGCGGCGAGCGCCTGGTCATAACTCGCTCGATCGGGAAACTCGCGCGCCGACAGCGAGCGGGTAGGAATATTCATCGAAGCGGCCGTGGCGAGTCCCGCCGCCTCCGCTTTGTCGCTGACGACCGCTCGGATCTCGACAGGAAGATCGCCGCTCGCAGCCCGCTCCGCGATCGCGTGCATGTTACTGCCGCGACCGGAGATCAGGATGACGATGGGCAGTTTGGTCTGCGGTGAGCCGCTGGTGACGGACGTCATCCCGCGTTAGCTGCGAATGACGACGCCGGCGTCGCCACGGCGCACTTCGCCGATGACCACGGGCTTCTCGCCATGCTCGGTGAGCGTGCGCATCGCCTTGTCGCAATGTTCGGCGGCCACGCACACCGTCATGCCGATGCCGCAGTTGAACGTTTTATACATTTCCGCCGCCGGAATGCTGCCAGCCTTTTGCAACCAGTCGAACACCGCAGGTTGCTTCCACGTCTGCGAGCTCAGCATCACTTCGAGCCCATGCGGAATCACGCGCGGAATGTTTTCAGTCAGGCCGCCGCCAGTGATGTGCGCGAAGCTGCGCACCGGCACGGTCTTGGCCAACGCGAGCAACGGCTTCACGTAGATGCGCGTCGGCGCGAGCAGCGCGTCGTACAGCAGGCCGCCTTCGATCTTGGTCGCCGTCGTCGCCTTGCTGGTCTTGATCAACTTGCGGATCAGCGAGTAGCCGTTGGAGTGCGGGCCCGAGGAGGGCAGGCCGATGATCACGTCGCCGGGACGCGTGTTACGGCCGTCGATGACGGCGTCTTTCTCGACGATGCCGACGCAGAAGCCGGCGAGGTCGTAATCGCCCTCGGCATACATGCCGGGCATCTCGGCGGTCTCGCCGCCGATCAGGGCCGCGCCTGCCTGAACGCAGCCCTCGACGATGCCTTTGATCACGGTCTCGGCCACGTCGACGCTCAACTTGCCGGTGGCGTAGTAATCGAGGAAGAACAGCGGCTCGGCGCCCTGAACGACGACGTCGTTGGCGCACATGGCGACCAGATCGATGCCGATGGTGGCGTGCCGGCCGGTTTCGATGGCCAGACGCAGCTTGGTGCCGACGCCGTCCGTTCCGGACACCAGGACCGGTCTCTTGTAGCGGTCCAGCGGAATCTCGAACAGCGCGCCGAAGCCGCCCAGGCCGCCCAGCACCTCCGGGCGCATCGAGCGTTTGACCGCAGGTTTGATGCGTTCGACGAGTTCGTCGCCGGCTTCGATATCGACGCCAGCGTCCTTGTAGGTGATCGGCTCGGAGGGTTGCATAAGTTAAGGGCGCGGGCTCGGCGGGGTCTAGGGTAGGCTGTGTTATTTTACACGCCGTCGGCCGGCGGTGGGACGCTGCCTTGGGCCTGAATGTTAAAGGATGGGTTGCGAGAGATGATCCGGACAAAGGCGTTGATCCCCAGGTGGTCGATGAGTCTGTCGTTGTGCCTGGCGTGGCTGCTGGCCACGGCAGCGCTGCCCGTGGGCGCGGTGACGCTCGGGAATCTCTATGAAACCGATCAGCCGGTGCTGAACAACGCGCGGGAGGCGGCGTTCGTGGACGCCTTGAAGACCGTGGTCGTGCGAGTCAGCGGTCAGCGCGACGCGCCGGCGCGTCTCGGCTCGGCGTTGAACGATCCCCGTAAATATGTCCAACGCTTCGGCTTCACCGCCGACAACGTGCTGCAAGTGGGTTTCGACAGCGTGTCGGTGGATCGGCTGCTGCAGGAGGCGGGTCTGCCGATCTGGGGTCGGGAGCGGCCCGCGACGCTGGTGTTGCTGAACGTGACTGAGTCCAATGGCTATACGCACTGGATCAGCGGCGATCAGCCGAATGCGCAGAAGGACATCCTCGAAAAAGCCGCGCGTGAGCGCGGTCTGCCGCTCAAGTGGCCGGCCGTGGATCCGCAGGGCATGAACGAAACCACCGCACTCGAGGAAGCCGAGCGCTACGGCGCGAACGCGGCGTTGGTCGGCCGCGCGCAGGGCGGGTCGGTGCGCTGGACGCTGATCTCGAGCGAAGGCTCCTCGCAAGTCGGCGGCGGCCTGGAAGAGGGCGTTCATCTGGCGGCCGATACGTTCGCTCGAGTGTTCGCTGCCTCGGGCTCCTCGCTGGGCAACGTCGTGGTCGAGGTGTCCGGCATCGGCGATCTCGACGCCTACGCGAGCACGCTGAATTATCTGGAAGGCATGACCCTGGTTCGCGCGGTCTCCTTGGAGCAGGTGTCGGGCGACACCATGCGCTTCAAGCTCGCGGTGCGCGGCGATGCGTCGACTCTGCGTCGCGCGATCGCGCTCGACAGCCGACTGGTGTCGCAGGACGACGGTGCGGCTCCCGTCGGCGAGCGTCTCACGTTCCGTTATCGTCCCTGAGCGTCGCCTCAACGCGCCTATGCGGCACATTCCCAATGCACTGTGCATTTTGCGCATGCTGCTGGTCGTGCCCATCGCCTGGCTGCTGAACGCGGGCGAATACAAACTCACGCTGTGGGTGTTCGCGTTCGCAGGCTTCACCGACGGGCTGGACGGCTTTCTGGCCAAACGCTGTGGCTGGATGTCGGAGCTGGGAAAGATTCTCGATCCGCTCGCCGACAAGATCCTGCTGGTGAGCGTGTTCATCACTCTGGCGGTGCTCGACATCGTGCCGGTGTGGCTGGCGGCAACCGCAGTGCTGCGCGATGTGACAATCACCGCCGGCGCCATCACTTACAACGCGCTCTATGGCTATCCCCACGGCAACCCGACCGTCATCAGCAAGATAAACACGCTGTGCCAGATTCTGTACCTCCTGCTCGCAGTAGCGGCCAAAGCAGGCCAATGGACGCCGGACACCGCGCTGATGGTGCTGGGCGCGCTGGTGTTTGTGACGACCGTCGTGAGCGGCATCGATTACGTCGTGACTTACACACGTAAGGCGGTCGATGCCAGCCGGCGACAACGCGGGCTGGCGTGATGATTCCATCGCATGGGCAGCTGCCGCTCGGCATCCGCTTGCTCGACAGCTCGGTGTTCGAAAGCTATTTCGCCGGTCGCAATCAGCCGGTGGTCGATGCCTTGCTCGCCTTGCACGCGTCGGACAGAGCCCGTGCGCCCACTTGCATCTGGATTCATGGCGCGCACGGCGTGGGCAAGACACATCTTCTGCAGGCCGTTTGCGCGCGGGCCAGCCGCGAAGGGCGCACGGCTGCTTATCTGCCACTGCCGGATGTGATCGATCTCGGTGAAGAGCTGCTGGCGGGATTCGGCGAGCTCGCCATCGTCTGTCTGGACGATGCGCAGGTCGTGGCCGGTCGCGAACCTTGGGAACGCGCCTTGTTTCGTTTACATCAAGAGCTCGATGAGCGCGGCGGACGATTGTTGGTGGCTGGCGCCATGCCGCCGGCCGCGTTGCCTTTCAAACTGCGCGATCTGGGCTCGCGCCTGAACGGCGGCCTGGTATTGACGCTGCAACCTCTGAACGAGGCCGAACAGATCGCGGCTTTGCAGTTGCGAGCGCAGCTGCGCGGCCTGGAATTGCCGGACGAAGCCGCTCAATACATGTTGCGTCGATTACCGCGTGACATGACTCATCTGTATGCCGTGCTCGACGAGCTGGATGCGGCGTCGCTGGTGGCGCAGCGTCGTTTGACCGTGCCGTTCGTCAAAGAAGTGCTGGAACGTCGACTGACGCCTTAACGCTGTGCCCGCGTCACGCGCAGATAAGCGATCAGCAATACAAACAACACGAACGCGTTGATCAGACACAGGCCCGCCCAGGCGCGCTCCGATGGATTGGCGACGGCTTCGGTGATCCCGACGATCAGAAAAGGCGTGACCGCCAGAGTCATCCACGCGTAGGTGCGTCGATGGCCCGCCAGCAGTCGCGGCAGAGCGAACAACAGCGGGGCGGTCAGCACGGCGAGGACCACAATGTCACCTGCGGACACGCCAGATCGGGTGCGCCAGACGATCAGGCCGGCCATCAACGTGACCATGGTTGCGATCACCGCGAAGCGGGTCCGCTGCACGGTCACGGCGTCGGTGTTCAACATACGTCGATCACTTGGCATTGCCGAGACGGACCGCGAGCTCGGCGACGCGCTTGCCGAGCAGCGCCGCCAGCAAACGTTCGTCTTCGGTGAGTTTGCCCTGCGGGCTCAGGCCGGCCACGTGACTGGCGCCGTATGGAGAGCCGCCGGAGCGAGTGTGGGTGAGCGCGGGTTCGGTGTAAGGCACGCCGACGATATACATGCCGTGATGGATCAGCGGCAGCATCATGCTGATGAGCGTCGTCTCCTGGCCGCCGTGCATGGTCTGCGTGGAAGTAAACACACCCGCGGGTTTGCCGGCCAACTCGCCAGTGGCCCACAACGCGCTGGTCCCATCCAGAAAATACTTCAGGGGCGCGGCCATGTTGCCGAAGCGGGTCGGGCTGCCCATCACGAGACCGTCACATTCGCGCAGGTCGTCGTGGGTCGCGAACGGCGGACCTTCGCTCGGCACCGGCGGCTCCGGTTGCTCTATCACCGTGGTGACTTGCGGAACCGTGCGCAATCTGGCCTTCGCGCCGGTCACAGACTCGATGCCGCGGCACACCTGTCGCGCCAGCTCGGCGGTGCTGCCTTTGCGTGAATAAAACAAAACCAGAATTTCAGCCATGCGCGCGGATGCTCCGAAAAACCGTCGCTGCGCGCGTCATGTGGGATGAATGCAACGCGAGGCTCGCAGTCGAGGCGCGTGCATTGTATTCAGACGCTCCTTGACGGTGTAGATTGCGATTGCTACGGTCGATTGAAAAAATCGCCATGGTAAGCCAGTCATCCCTCCGTTGTTTGGCGCTACTCATGCTTGGAACGAGCATGGGACTGGCTGCGTGCGCCGGCGCTCCCGTGCAGGAAATGAGCAACGCCCGACAGGCCATCAAGGCTGCGCGTGAAGCGGCCGGAGAGTCGGTGGCAGCCCCCGCTTCGCTGATCGAAGCTGAAGCATTGTTGAATCGCGCCGAAGACAGCCTGCAGAAGCGCGCCTACAAACAAGCCCGACGTGACGCCATCGCCGCTCGCGGCAAGGCCGCCGAAGCCCTCAGCTCCACACGGACCGCGGACGATCGGAACGGCGCCGGCTGAGCGCGCATTCATCTCTAATGTCGAACCTCATAGCACGCCGCTGCTATATCTCCGGCCGGGTGCAAGGCGTGTTCTATCGCGCCTCGACTCGTCAGAAAGCCACCGAGCTGGGCTGCGCCGGTTATGCGCGCAATCTGCCTGACGGGCGCGTGGAAGTGCTCGCGGTCGGCGAGCCGCAATCGGTGCAGTCGCTGCTCGATTGGTTGTGGCGCGGTCCGCCGGCGGCGGACGTGAAGCTGGTCGACGTGCAGGAATTGTCGCTGAACGATCTGGATGACGTGCCGGTGGGCTTCGCCCAGCGTTAACGGTATTGCCAGCGATTCGCGAGCCGCACCAGCACCAGGTCGGCGTAGTTACGACGCCCGACGCTGCCGTTGTAGCGGGCCAGCGCCTTGGTGTAGTCGCCCTTTTCCCGATCCAGGTAGAACTTGAGAATGGTAGCGCCCATGCGCACGTTCTGCGGAATGCGCACCAGCTCGGAATTGGTCATGCCCAGCTGATTCGGCCAGAACGGCATCACCTGCATCAGGCCCACCGCACCGGCCGATGACACGGCCCAGCGATCGAACCGGCTTTCCACGTCGATGACCGCCATCACCAGCCCGGGCGGCAGCTGCAGGCGGCGCGCCTCGCAGAACACGTGGTGCAGAATCTCGGCGCGCTCCTGCTCGTTCTTCACCAGCTTGAGCAGCTTCGGCTCCATGGTCGCAAGCCAGACCTTCTCCTCGAACTCATCTTCGAAGCAGGGGGCCTCCTTGAGGGTCTTTTGCAGGAAGCGGCCGAGCGCGGGATCCTGCTGGCGATCGGCCCAAGCGGGTGTCACCGTGGCGATCAGCGCCACCAGGAGCATGGAACGCAGTGCAGTCCTTGTTCGACGAGCCATGAGCGGGTTGGCTGACCGTGTATGTTGTGCGCGTTGCGGGCCGCACAATATCATGGGCATAAACACACATACTTCAGAGCGCGTCACAGCAGGGGTGCCCTGGCCGGAACATGACGCGTGCCGACACATTCAATCTGAATCCCTGGACCGACTGACCGCGACCCAATGGACCCCATGAGCGCCGAATATCACAGCAGCGATGTTGAGCCGGCGGAAACCCGGCGGCCGAGCCGCGGCGTGTATTGGCTGCCCAACCTGTTCACCACGGGCACGCTGTTCGGCGGCTTCTACGCCATCGTCGCCGCCATCGACGGCAATTTCTCCAATGCCGGCATCGCCATCTTCGTCGCCATGCTGGCCGACGGCCTGGACGGGCGCGTGGCCCGCTGGACCAATACCCAGAGCGACTTCGGCAAGGAGTACGACAGCCTGTGCGACATGGTCGCGTTCGGCGTCGCGCCGGCCATCGTCGTGTACCAATGGGGCATCGAGCGCATCTACGGCTATGGCACCTTCTGGGGCAGGTTTGGCTGGCTGGCTTGCTTTTTCTATGCCGTGGCCGCGGCCCTGCGCCTGGCACGGTTCAACTCGCGCGCCGCGACCGCGGACAAGCGCTACTTCGAAGGCTTGCCCAGCCCCTCGGCGGCTGCCACGGTCGCCAGCTTCATCTGGCTGGTGAGCGAATTTCCGGTCACCGGGCTGCCCGCCCTGGCGCTGGCGTTCGCCATCACCATCTGCATCGGCGCCTTGATGGTCAGCAAGTTCTCCTATTGGAGCGGTAAGGAGCTGAACATGCGGGGGCGTATCCCCTGGGTGTATGCAGCCCTGATCCCGTTGATCTACGTGATCGTGTCGCTTGCCCCGGTCTCCCTGTTCACCTTGTTCGGCCTGTATGCGGCCTCCGCCCCGTTGCATTGGGTCTGGCGCAAGGTGACGCGCAAGAAGCGTCCCGTGGAGACTGCCCCCTGACGTTTGCCGATGGTCTAGTGGACCGCGTGCCGGTAAGCTCTCCGGCATAACCATTCACTAGCACCGTCTCGCATGGATTCCCGCCGCCTGGCCTACCTCAAGGCACTCGAAATCGACGTCTGGGAACGTCGAGACGGGAGCGCGCGCGTGTCGGCGCCCCAGGCCGAAGCGGCTCCGGCGCCGGTGGCTCCAGTGATTCCCATTCGCGCGACGCCCGAGCCCGTCATTCAGGCTCGCGCCGTGCCGACGCCGCCGAGCATCGAAGGCGACCCCAGCGTCGCTGCCCTCGGCTGGGACGAGCTTGCAACCGCGGTGCGTTCCTGCACGAAGTGTCCCTTGCATGCCACCCGCACCAACGGGGTGTTTGGCGTCGGCGACCGTCGCGCCCGCTGGATGATCGTCGGCGAGGCGCCCGGAGCCGACGAGGACAAGCAAGGCGAGCCCTTCGTGGGCCGCGCCGGCCAGTTGCTCAACGCCATGTTGAAATCCGTCGGCCTGGCGAGGGAACAGGTTTTCATCGCAAACATTTTGAAATCGCGACCGCCCAACAATCGCGATCCGAAACCCGAAGAAGTGCGCGCCTGCATTCCCTATCTGTATCGGCAGATCGAGCTGGTGAACCCGGCCCTGATCCTGTGCGTGGGGCGGATCGCCGCGCAGACCCTGCTCGAGGTGGACACCCCGATCGGCAAGCTGCGCGGCACGGTGCATAGAATCGCGGCCAACCGCCCGATGGTGGTGACCTACCATCCGGCTTATCTGTTACGCAGTCCGGTGGAGAAGCGCAAATCATGGGCCGATCTGTTATTGGCCATGCGTACCTTCGAGACATTGCAAAGTGGGGCAACGGCGTGAGCGCCGAGCTCGACCGGAGCGCGCTGTATCAAGCGGTTCGCTTCCGGCCGATGACGCTCGTCGACGTCCCCGCCGTCGTCACGGTGGAGCGTGCCTCGTACCTGTTCCCATGGAGCGAAGGAGTGTTTCGCGACTGCGTCCGCGTCGGCTATCTGTGCCGCGTGGTCGAGTTCGAAAGCCAGGTGGCCGGCTACGGCATCATGTCCTACGGCGCCGGCGAAGCGCACATCCTCAATATTTGTATTCGCAACGATCTGCGTGGCGTGGGCGTCGGCCGCCGCCTCATGGATTTCCTGCTCAGCCGGGCGCGCGAGGCGGAAATGCAGGATGTATTTCTGGAAGTCCGCCCGTCCAATCCGGTGGCCATCAAGCTGTACGAATCGCTGGGCTTCGTCAAAGTCGGTGTGCGCAAGGCCTATTACCAGGCCGCCGGCGGCCGCGAGGACGCGCTGGTCTACAAGCGAGTGCTGACAACGACTTGAGCTGGGCCGCAGGCCCGGTCCCCCTCGCCCGTGTGACCCATGCCCTTGCAGGCGGGGCCCCGGTATGGTCAAAAGCCGACACCATCACCGGGGATCGGCTCGATGCAGCTCGCGGTCGCCACCGAAGAACAACGCCCAGGCCTGCTTGCCACCGTTCGAACCCTGCTGCTGCTGCTGATCGCGGCGGATCTGGCGTTCATCGTGCTCCACGTGGTGTACGTCGAGACCTCGCTGCTGCGTGGTCGGCCTTTTTCCCTGGAAGCCGATAACGGACTGCCCGAGGCCTTCCAATACGTCAAACAGTTCTGGATCGCGCTGTGCATGCTGGCTTTGTTTCGTCGCAGTCGCGGACTGGTGTATCTCGGCTGGGCGATCGTGTTCACGTTCCTGTTGCTGGATGACGCGGTCCAGATTCATGAGCGATTCGGCCGATGGCTGGGCGAGCACTATGCGCTGCCGGTCGCTTTCGGCCTGCGCCCCGACGACATCGGCGAGCTGTTGTTTGCATCGGCCGTCGGCGGCGTGACCGTCCTGCTCATCGGGTTCGGTTTCTGGCGCGCCGATGCCGATGCACGCACCGTCACACGCGATATGGCGCTTCTCGTCGTGGTTCTCGCCGCGCTGGGCGTCGGTGTCGACATCCTGCATGCGATCACCTACTTCAAGGCGCCCATGCTGGGTCAGTTGCTGCTGATTCTCGAAGATGGCGGCGAAATGCTGGTGGTCAGCGGCATTGCCGCCTACATCTTCAACGTCCTGATCCACGAAGGACGTGCGCCCGTGGCCTTGTGGGCTATCATTCGCGACTTTGCCAGCCAACGCTTGGCTTCTCGCGCCTGAGCCCGATCCCATCGGGCGGCCCGCGGGGAGCGGAATCGCCCCAAATCGCTCATGTCAGAAGATCTAACTGCCCGAGAGATAAGCAAAAGACGAACTTTTGCCATCATCAGCCATCCGGACGCCGGCAAGACCACGCTGACGGAAAAGCTGCTGTTGTTCGGCGGCGCCATTCAGCTGGCCGGCACCGTCAAGGGCCGCAAGGCGGCCCGGCATGCGACCTCGGACTGGATGGCGCTGGAACAGCAGCGCGGTATCTCGGTCACCTCCTCGGTCATGCAGTTCCCTTACGACGGCCACATGGTCAACCTGCTGGACACGCCGGGCCACGAGGACTTTTCCGAAGACACCTACCGCACGCTGACCGCGGTGGACTCGGCGCTGATGGTCATCGACTGCGCCAAGGGCGTCGAGGAGCGCACCATCAAGCTGATGGAAGTGACCCGCCTGCGCGACACGCCCATCATGACGTTCATCAACAAGCTCGATCGCGAGGGCCGCGAGCCCATGGAGCTGCTGGATGAAATCGAAAAGGTGCTGAAGATCTCCTGCGCGCCCATCACCTGGCCGATCGGCATGGGCCGCGATCTGCAGGGCATTTATCACCTGATCGAAGATCGCATCTACATCTATCAGGCGGGCGAGAAGGGCCGGGCGGGCACGCACGCGACCATCGACAAGCTCGACAGCGACGCGGCGACGGAGTTTCTCGGCGCACGCGCGCAGGCGTTTCGCGACGAAGTGGAACTGGTGCGAGGCGCTGCGCCCGAGTTCGACATCGAGCAGTATCTGGCCGCGAAGCAGACTCCGGTGTTCTTCGGTTCGGCCATCAACAACTTCGGCGTGACCGAGTTGTTGTCCTCGTTCGTCAAACATGCGCCGGGGCCGCAAGCGCGCGAGACCACCGGCCGCGTGGTGGAGCCGATGGAAGAAAAGCTCAGCGGCTTCGTGTTCAAGATTCAGGCGAACATGGATCCGGGCCATCGCGACCGCATCGCCTTCATGCGCATCTGCTCGGGCAAGTACTCGCGCGGCATGCGGTTGTTTCATGTGCGGCTCGGCAAGGAAATGCGCATCAACGACGCGCTCACGTTCCTGGCCGCCGATCGTCAGCACACCGACGAGGCGTTCGCGGGCGACATTCTCGGTCTGCACAACCACGGCACCATCAACATCGGCGACACCTTCACCGAAGGCGAGTCGTTGATGTTCACGGGCATCCCGAACTTCGCGCCGGAAATGTTCCGTCGCGTGGTGTTGCGCGATCCGCTGCGCATGAAGGCGCTGCAGAAGGGCCTGGATCAGTTGTGCGAAGAGGGTGCGACTCAGGTGTTCCGGCCGCTACGTAACAACGATCTCATCCTCGGCGCGGTCGGCCAGCTGCAGTTCGACGTGGTGGCGTTCCGCCTCCAGGACGAATATTCGGTGCAGGCGTCGTTCGACAACGTGAACGTGTTTACCGCCCGCTGGGTGTACGGCAAGGACGCCAAGAAGCTGGACGAGTTTCGCACTAAAGCCTACGAGAACCTGGCGTTGGATCATTCCGGCGCGCTGGTGTATCTCGCACCCACCCGCGTCAATCTGCAACTCACCCTGGAGCGCTGGCCCGACCTGGATTTCCGCGAAACGCGTGAACATCTGGCCGCCGCGGCGTAACGAACTAAACAGACATGAAGTCGCCGCTGATCACCAAGAAGGTCTTCGCCTGGGCGTTGTACGACTGGGCGAACTCGTCGTTCGCGACCACGGTGATGGTCGTGTTCTTTCCGCTGTTCTTCAAGCAGTACCTCACGGCGGATCAGGACGCGACCACCAGCACCTTCTGGCTCGGCATCGCCAACGGCGTGTCCAGCTTCGTGCTGGCCGTCATGGCGCCATGGCTCGGCGCGATGGCCGACCGGGGCAGCGCGCATCTGCGCTTCCTGGCCGCGTTCACGGCCATCGGCGTCATTCCGACGGCGATGCTCGCTTTCGTGGGCGCCGGTGAATGGCAGGCCGCGGCGCTGTTGTTCGCGGTCGCATCGCTCGGCTTCTGGGGCGGTTTGATTTTCTACGATTCAATGCTGATCAAGGTCGCGCCGCCAAAGCGTATCGATTCGGTGTCGGGCTTCGGTTATGCACTCGGCTATCTGGGCGGCGCGCTGCTGCTCACCGTCAACGTACTGATGTTCTCCAAGCCGGCGCTGTTCGGTCTGGCCAGCCCGGAGGCGGCGATTCGCGCGTCCTTTGTTTCCGTCGCGGTGTGGTGGATGCTGTTCGCGATCCCGATCTTTCGTTCGTTTCCTCGCACACAGGACAGTACGACCGTGGGCGCCGGACGTGCTTTGCGTGAAGGCTTTCAAGAACTGGCGCGCACTTTCAAGGAAGTCCGCAAGTACCGTGCGGTGATTCTGTTCCTGCTCGCGTATTGGATGTACATCGACGGCGTGAACACCATCATGAAAATGTCGGTGGACTACGGCCTGGCGCTGGGCTTTTCGGCGGACACCCTGATCTCGGGCATCCTCATGATCCAGTTCATCGGGTTTCCCGCGACGCTGCTGTTCGGCGCGCTCGGCGACCGCATCAGCCCGCTGGTGGGCATTTTCGTGGGCATCGGTGTGTACGCCGCGGTGACTTTCTATGCGGTGTTCATGACTCAGGAGACGGAGTTTTATTTCATGGCCGCCGCCATCGGTTGCGTGCAGGGCGCGACTCAGGCCATGAGCCGTTCGTATTACGGACGGTTGATTCCCGCCGACCGCGCCGGCGAGTTCTTCGGCTTCTACAACATGATGGGCAAGTTCGCCGCCGTGCTGGGGCCGCTGCTCATGGGCACCACGGCGTTGCTCACCGGCAATTCGCGGATGGCGATTCTATCGGTCGCGTTGCTGTTCGCAGGTGGGGCCATCGTGCTCGTCGTCGCTGCCCGCGCCGCGCGCGACGTCACGCCTGCAACTGGTTTACCAGAAACTTCAGCCGGCTGAGTTGCGTCGGCAGCGGCGTCGGGCCGTAGCGCAATCCCACGTACACCGAGCGGACTTCGGCGAGTTGGACGGCCAGCTCAGGGCGCGCCCGCGCGGCGCGCGTCACATAGTCGTTCGGTCCTTCGTGCGGTAAGCGCGGCACCCCGAGTTTCGCGAGTTTGCGGCAGAGCTGCTCATACACGTGCGCCACGGGATCGCGCGCTCGTGGCTTGAACTTCCACGCCAGGTACGCCGAAAGCACGCCGAAGAAGCCGAGCAGCGCGAGGATCATCGCCACGCCGAGATATTCCCAACGCGGATCCTTGATGTTGAGCTTCTCCAGCAGCCAGGCTTGCTGAGACGTGCCGAACTGCACGACCTGGTCGTTCCAAAAGGTATTGGCCGCGTCCCACGCCATGCGCATTTTGGAAAGCAGCGCGCTCTGACGCAGCGTTCGACCCGGAACCTCTTCCGACTCGGCGATGGCTGCGTCCAGCCCGCGCTCGATGCGCTCGGGCGCGATCGCCGCGGTGGGGTCGATGCGTTGCCAGCCTCGGCCTTCCAACCAAACTTCCGACCAGGCATGCGCGTCGGACTGACGCACTTGGAAGTAGCCGCCCATCGGGTTGAACTCGCCGCCTTGATAACCCGTGACGATGCGAGCCGGAATGCCGGCGGCGCGCGCCATCACGGTGAAGGCCGAAGCGAAGTGCTCGCAAAAACCGCGCCGGGTGTTGAACAGAAAGTCATCGACCGCGTTCATATCGAGCGCGGGCGGCTGCAGCGTGTAATAGAACTCTTCGCTGCCAAACTTGGTGAGCACCGACTGGATGAACGCTTCATCGCTGCCGGCGCGCTCACGCATCTGCTTTGCGAGCTGAACGGTGCGCACGTTGCGATTGGAGGGAAGCATGGTGTCGAAATGCCGCAGATCGCTACGCAAGGGCGTCGCCGTGATGTAGGTCGGGTTCGACTCGAGATCGAACGACGTGGGCACGGTGATCTGCGGCTGCCGTGCGTACAGCTGAAAGTCGCCAGTTCGAAACGCGCGCTCCCGGCTCCAGTCTGTTGCCATGTCGAGCGGGAAAATCCAGTTTCGTTCCTGCGGCTCGAGCGTGATGCGATATCGATAGGTGGCGCCCGACGACACGATCTCTTGAGGCGAGTACGGCGTGGCGACGCGACGCCACGTGCGACCGTCGAAGTGATGCAACACCGGGCCGCGCCAGTACCGTTCCCGCGCTGGCGGTGGATCGCCCTGGAACTTCACCCGAAACGCGGTGGCGCTGGACAGGCTCAGCTCCGACACGTCGCCGGGAGTCATTTCCTCGCTCAACCCGGTGAGCGCTTTTTCGCGCGGCGGCACGGCCCAGAACTGGCCCGGCAGGCGCGGAAAGAATAGGAACATCAGCACTGCGAGCGGCAGCGCCTGCAGACACATCTTCGCGGTGGCGCCGGCGGCTTCCCGGACGGACATCGCTTCTGTCTGGTGGATGCGCATCAGCGTCGCTGTGAGCAGCCATGCCGTAAAGATCATGTACGGCAGCAACAGCATGTTCTGGTTGTAGAGGAATGCGGCGAACAGCGCGAAGTAGGCCAGGAACACCACGACCGTGAGGTCGCGAACGGACTGTGTCTCCAGCAGTTTCATGCCCGCCATGATGATGAGCAGCGACGTGCCGGCGTCGATGCCGTTGATCGTGCGGAAACTCACGAGCACGCCGATCAGCGAGGCAAACGCGAGGGCGGTGCGTGCCCACCTCGGTGGCAGCGGCCAGCGTTTGACTTCGATGACCATGCGGGCGGCGGTCGCGACGCCTGCGATCAACAAGGTCCAGATCGCGATGTGATCTACATGCGGCAGGACCGACAACGTCAGGCCGGCGATGACCCACGGCAGCCGTTGCCCGAGCGGCGTAAGTTGTTGCAGTCGGATTGTCAGCGCCACGCTCATGGCTCGAACAATGCCAACGCGGTGAGGCAGCGTTGCCGGTGCGCCGGCCCGATGTTCGCTGGGATTTCCAGATCCGGCAGCTTCAATGCGAAGGCGCGGCCCTCGGCGTAGGCGTCTTCGATCCAGCGGGCCAGTTGTGACAGGCGCGCTTCCGTGCTCATTCCGCTCAGCACCTCCCAATCGAAAACGTGTGACGTGACAGCAGTGCCGGCGTAGAGCTTCACGTGCAGGCCTTGCTCACGCGCATAGGCCTTCCATGCGATGCGGCGTGGTGAGTCGCCAGGATGGAACGGGCGCGTGCCAGCGAATTCTTCGTCGCCTCGCGTCGAGTCCTGCGCGCCGCCGGTATCTGTTTCCACGGGCGGCGCCGACAGTCCGCGAGGGCTGGGTTTCGGATACACCACGCACGTCAGTTTCATGTGCAGGTGAGACCACGCCCGGAACAAGCCGAACGGATGTTTGGTGACGATCTCGAAATGATCGAGCGCCAGCAGGCCGCGGCGAGGCGCGGGCATTTGCAGTTCGAACACACCGCGTCCGTTGGCCGGCACGCGCAGGGGCGGAGCCTCGCCATGATCGTTGGCGACGGTGAGCTCATGGCGGGCGAGGGGCGCGGTGTTCTCCAACGCGATATGAAACTTCGCTACGTCGCCGGCGAACACCGGGTCGCTGATGGCCGAGCGCACGATCAATCCGGACAGGTTGCGGTGGGCGTGATGCATGGCGGTGAGCGCCAGCGAGCCGAGCAGGAACGTCAGTCCGAGCGCGAGATTGTTGGCGTAGTTCATCGCGCCGATGAACATTGCGAACAGCATCGCTGCGAACGCGATGCCGAGGCCGCTCGGGATGATATAGATGCGTCGGCCCGGCAGCGTCAAAGGATCGGGATCCACGCCGTGCTTCTTGAAAGCCCAGCGCCGCGAGACTTGGCGCAGCCGGCGGACGACGCCGAAATTGAATTTCAGGGCCACCATTTCGGCGCAGTGACCGTTACGGTACCGGGACTTCCTTGAGCACGAACGCGCCCACTTCGGTCGCCGTTTTGGGCGCGGACTCATCACGCGGTTTGAGGCGATGGCCCACGACGGCGGCGAGCACGGCTTGCACGTCTTCGGGGACCACGCCCTGATGACCGTGAATCAGTGCCCAAGCCTGCGCGGCGCGAAGCAAACCGATGGCGGCGCGAGGCGAGATGCCCGCTTCGAACAGAGGAGACTCGCGCGTGTAGCGAACGATGGCCTGCACGTAGTCGAGCAACGCATCGGACACGTGAACCTTGGGCACCATGGTTTGCATGAGTAGCAATTGTTGCGGCGACACCGTCGGCGCGAGTGTGGCCACCAGATCGCGACGATCCTGGCCGAGCAGCAGCTGACGCTCCAATGCCGGATCGGGATAGCCGAGCTCGATGCGCATCAGGAATCGATCGAGCTGCGATTCGGGCAGCGGATAGGTGCCGATCTGATACACCGGATTCTGCGTGGCGATCACGAAGAAGGGGGCGGCCAATGGATAAGTCGCGCCGTCGGCGGTGACCTGATGTTCTTCCATGGCTTCGAGCAACGCGCTCTGCGCCTTGGGCGTGGCGCGATTCACTTCGTCCGCCAGCACCAGCTGCGAGAACACCGGGCCTTTGTGGAACTGGAACGTGCTGGTGTCACGATCGAACACGGACACGCCGATGATGTCGGCGGGCAAGAGGTCGCTGGTGAACTGGATGCGTTGATAGGAGAGACCCAGCGATTCGGCGAGCGCATGCGCGAGGGTGGTCTTGCCGACGCCCGGAATGTCCTCGATCAGCAGATGGCCGCGCGCGAGCAGGCACGAAATGCACAACCGGATCTGGTGCTCCTTGCCCAGGATCACCCGATTGAGCTGCGCCGTCGTATTGGCGATCAGCTCGATGGGGTCGGCCTGCGTGATCAGAGTAGGGATGGCGGAATTCATGCGCTCTCCGGCTGCGGTCGCCGGCCAGTGTGTTTAGTACGGCGCGAAATGCAAGTAGGTAGTTCGCATTCGCGTCAACGCGCATGACAGATTCGCCAATTGGCGACGCGGAAACGGTGGCGCTTTCGACCAAGCGCCACCGCGACGCTCTTACAAACGACTCACCATCGTTTCCTGCTCCTCGAGCTGCGCGATCTGCCGTTTGAATTCGGCGATGCGCTCGTGAGCTAGGGCGACCACCTCGGGGTTGGCGTTGGCGACGAAGTTCGGGTTCGCCAGCTTGCTCTCTTCGCGCTTGAGGTCCTGCTCGACTTTCGCCTTGCGCTTGCGCAAGCGGGCAAGCTCCGCTTGCGGGTCGGAGATCAGGCCAGCCAGCGGCGAGGACGTGGTGCGACGGTCCACTATCGCTGTCGCGGACGGGGGCAGCTGGGCGTCAGTGGGCAGGATCTTCAGCTCGCTGATCTTGCCGACGCCGCGGACCACGTCGAGGCTGGCCAGGAGCGACGCTTCGTCCGCCGCTTCGGGCGACTGATATGCAACCGCGATCTCGCGCGCCTGCGGGATATCCAGCTGACCACGAATCTGGCGCGCGCCGAGAATCACGGCCTTGATCGGCGCAATCGCCGCTTCAGCCGCGAAATCACGCGGGAACTCCGCCGCAGTCGGATAGGACTGCAACATGATCGTCTCGCCCTTGCGTCCGGCGAGCGGCGCCACTGACTGCCAGATCTCTTCGGTGATGAAGGGCATCAGCGGATGTAACAACCGCAGATACGCCTCCAGCACAGTTGCCAGCGTCTCACGCGTGCCACGCTTCTGCGCATCGCTCGACTGCTCGGATTGCAACGTCGGCTTCGACAACTCGAGATACCAATCGCAGTACTCGTACCACGCGAACTCGTACAACGCCTGCGCGGCGAGATCGAAGCGATACTCGGCGAGGCGCGCGCGCACTTCTTCGATGGTCGCGCCCAGGCGCGAGCGGATCCACGAATCGGCCGCTGAATATTCCACCGGACCGGTGGCGGAAGAAGGCGGCGCGCTCTCCAGATTCATCATCACGTAGCGCGCGGCATTCCACAGCTTGTTACAAAAGTTGCGGTAGCCCTCGATGCGTCCGAGGTCGAAACGAATGTCCCGCCCCATGGTCGCGAGCGCGCAGAACGTGAAGCGCAGCGCGTCGGCGCCATAGGAAGGCATGCCGGTTGGAAACTGCTTCCGCGTCGCCTTCTCGATCTTGTCCTTCATCTGCGGCTGCATCAGGCCGGTGGTGCGCTTGGCCACCAGCGACTCCAGGTCGATGCCGTCGATCAGGTCGAGCGGATCGATGATGTTGCCCTTGGATTTGGACATCTTGTCGCCGTTCTCGTCGCGGATCAGGCCGGTGATGTACACCTCCCGGAACGGCACGTCGCCGGCGAACTTCAGGCCCATCATGATCATGCGGGCCACCCAGAAGAAAATGATGTCGAAGCCGGTCACCAGCACGCTGGTGGGATAGAGCGACTTCAGCTCCTTCGTCTGCTCCGGCCAGCCCAGGGTCGAGAACGGCCACAGCGCGGAGGAGAACCACGTGTCGAGCACGTCTTCGTCGCGTGTGAGTTTGACGTCGCGCCCGAGCGTCAGGCGCGCCTGCTGATAAGCAAGTTCCTCGCTGCGAGCGACGTAGCAGTTGCCTTGATCGTCATACCACGCCGGAATGCGATGGCCCCACCACAACTGGCGGCTGATGCACCAGTCCTGGATGTTTTCCATCCATTGGAAATACGTCTTGGCCCAGTTCTCGGGCACGAAACGAATGCGACCGTCTTTGACGCACTCGATGGCAGGCTCAGCGAGCGGTGCGATGCGCACGTACCATTGATCGGTGAGCCACGGCTCGAGCACAGCGTTGCTGCGATCGCCGCGCGGCACTTTCAGCGCGTGCGGTTCGATTTTCTCGACCAGCCCTAACGCTTCGAGATCCGCGACGACTTGCTTGCGCGCGACGAAACGATCGAGCCCGCGATATTTCTCGGGCACCTCGTCGTTGAGGGCGGCATTGGCGTCGAAGATGTTGATCAGCGGCAGCGAGTGGCGACGGCCGATCTCGTAGTCGTTGAAGTCGTGGCCCGGAGTGATCTTGACGCAGCCCGAGCCGAACGCCGGATCGACATAGTCGTCGCCGACGATGGGAATCAAGCGGTCGGTCAGCGGCAGGCGGATCTGCTTGCCGATGAGATGTTTGTAACGCTCGTCCTCGGGATGCACGGCCACTGCGGTGTCGCCGAGCATCGTTTCCGGACGCGTGGTGGCGACGACGATATGTTCGTTGGTCCCGTCGATGGGATAACGGAAATGCCACAGCGAGCCCTGCTCGTCGACTGGCAGCACTTCGAGATCCGACAGTGCGGTGTGCAGCACCGGATCCCAGTTCACCAGGCGCTTGCCGCGATAGATCAGGCCTTCCTCGTGAAGACGCACGAACACTTCGGCGACGGCCTCGGACAGCCCTTCATCCATGGTGAAGCGGTCCCGCGACCAGTCCACCGAGTTGCCGATGCGACGCTCCTGACGAGAGATCGTGTCGCCGGACTGCGCTTTCCATTCCCACACGCGTTTGACGAAGGCGTCGCGACCGATGTCACGACGATGCACGCCTTCGGCGTTCAACTGGCGTTCGACGACCATCTGGGTCGCGATGCCGGCGTGGTCCGTGCCCGGCTGCCACAAGGTGTTCTCGCCCTGCATGCGGTGCTGGCGGGTGAGCACGTCCATCAGCGTGTGCTGAAAGGCATGGCCCATGTGCAGGGTGCCAGTGACGTTCGGCGGCGGAATGACGATGGAGTAGGGGCTGCCCTCGCCCGACGGCTTGAACCAGCCGTGCGCCTCCCACCGCTGGTAGATGCGCTGCTCTAGGTCCTTGGGGTCGTAGGTTTTTTGCATGGCCGGCAGGGGCGGAAGCGTGGAAAACAGCTGGTTAGTATAGCTGCCACGCTTCCTGCCTGCCCGGCGAGGGGCTTACAGGAACATGCCACCGGAGGCTTCAATGCGCTGAGCATTGATCCAGCGGTTTTCCGGCGACAGCAGCGAGGCGACCACGCCGCCGATGTCGTCCGGCAGGCCGACCCGGCCGAGGGCGGTCTGGGAGGCGACGAAGGCGTTCAGCTCCTTGTTGTCGCGGACCGCGCCGCCGCCGAAGTCGGTCTCGATCGCGCCGGGGGCGACCACATTCACGGCGATGCCGCGACGACCCAATTCCTTGGCCTGGTAGCGCGTCAGCACTTCAATGGCGCCCTTCATGGCGGCATAGGCCGCATAGCCAGGCAGCGCGAACCGGGCCAGCCCGGAAGAAATGTTCACGATGCGGCCGCCGTCGGCCAGCAGCGGCAACAGCTTCTGGGTCAGGAAAAACGGCCCTTTCAGGTGGATGTTCATCAGCTCGTCGAACTGCGCCTCGGTGGTTTCGGCAAAGCCGGCATGAGCGCCGACGCCGGCGTTGTTCACCAGGAAGTCGAAGCGTTCGCGCTGCCAATGGTTCTTCAGCACCGCCCGCACCTGCTCGACGAAAGGATCGAAGGAAGAGGCGACGCCCACATCGAGCTGCAGCGCTGCCGCCCGTCGGCCGGACTTCTCGATTTCGGCGACCACGGCTTCGGCTTCTTTCCGGTTGCTTCGATAAGTCAGTACGACATCGATGCCGCGGCGGGCCGCTTGGAGGGCCATGTTCTTGCCGAGGCCGCGGCTGCCGCCGGTGATCAGGACGATGGGGGTGGTCGAGGTGCTCATTGCTGACTCCTTGTATGGGTGGGGGATAACCGTCGAGGGGCAGCTTATTGGTCGTGATAAGGAGGATAAACCGGCTAATTCTGAGCGTAGTGTTCGTATAATATGAACAATAGTCACGCATACTGGCCGCCATGAACCAATTCGAAGCCATGCAGATCTTCGTCCGGGTCGCCGAGTTGGCCAGCTTTACGCGGGCGGCGGAGAGCCTCGGCATGCCCAAGGCCAGCATGTCCACGGCCGTGCAACAGCTCGAAAGCGAGTTCGGCGCTCAGCTGCTGCACCGGACGACGCGCAAGGTGCAGCTCACCCTCGACGGGCGCGCTTGTTACGAACGCTGCAAGGATCTGCTGGCGGACATGGACGAGCTGCGCTCGATGTTTCAGCACGGCCCGCAGTCGTTGCGCGGGCGCCTGCGCGTCGATATGCCGACCCTCGTCGCTAGGTCCACTGTCATTCCTCAGCTGCCGGCGTTTCTACGTCAGCACCCTCTGTTACAAATCGAGCTGAGTTGCACGGATCGCAAAGTCGATCTCGTGCGCGAGGGGTTCGATTGCGTGATGCGGGTCGGTTCGGTGGATGACTCGAGCTTGATCGCGCGTCCGCTCGGTGCCTACGCCATCGGGAATTACGCCAGCCCCGAGTACGTGCGCACGCATGGCATGCCACGATCTGTCGAGGATCTCGCGCATCATCAGCTGATCCACTATGTGGGCACGCTGGGGGCGAGGTCGATGGGGTTCGAATATCACGACGGCGTCGCTTATCGCACCGTCGATATGCCTGGCGTGATCACCGTCAACAGCGCCGAGGCCTATCAGGAAAGTTGCATCGCCGGGCTCGGCATCATTCAGGCGCCCACGTCCGGTGTGCGTCACCTGATCGAGCAGGGGCGGCTGGTGGAAGTCGCGCCTGAGCTGCGGTCAGAGCCGATGCCTGTGTGGCTGCTGTATGCGCAGCGGCGCAATTTGTCACGACGCGTGCAAGTGTTCATGTCCTGGACTGCGGAACTGATGAAGCCGCTGCTGATACCGTTGCCTGGCGCATGAGCTTGGGTGCGTTATGATTTCGCGATCGAGAGTCGAGGAGCGACCACGATGAGCCGGTTTCGTTATTACCTGCGCACGCGCTACAACGAATGCGACGCGCAGAAAGTGGTGTTCAACTCGCGCTACGCCGATTACACCGACCTGGCCACGGCGGAATACTTTCGCGCGTTGGGCTATGAAAAAGAAATGCAGACGGGCGAGCTGGACTTTCAGCTGGTCAAGCAGACGACGGAGTGGCGCGCGCCGACTCGCTATGACCAGGTGCTGGAGATTTCGGTGTCCACGAAGCATCTCGGCAACACCTCGTTCACTTTGGCGACGGAGTTTCGGATCGCGGGCGATGAGCGGGTGATCGTCAACGTGGAGACGGTGTACGTGCACGTCGATCATCACACCCTGACGAAGTCGCCGCTGCCGCCGGCGTTACGTTCTGCGATGGAACGTGGCGCGTCGAATGTGACCATCGATCACGCCGCGTATTTAGCCTAAAGGTTGTGCGACTCCATCGTGCAGCCTTGCTCGCGATAGAGTTTGTAACGTTCGCGAGCAGTGCGTTTCCGTTCCGGGTCGACGTCGACGATCTCGGCAATGCGCTCGTATGCATTCACGTCCGGCGGCATGGCATCCACGAGGTTGATCAGCAGCGAGCGATGTGACGCCGGCCCGTCGTCCGAGCCGAGCATCACCATCACTCGCGCGTGCGAGGCAGGCTGGCCACGATAGATTTCGTGAGGCAGGAAGCTGCCATCGCTGAACGTCCACAACATGTCGTCGAGCCGTTGCACATCCGGCGTCTGGATGTACACGTAACAACCTTGCTCGACGGCGCGCTCCGCCAGCCTGCACGCATAGCGCAGGCGGGCGTCGGGCGCTTCCGCGGAGAGGACGTAGAAGTCCACTCGACTCATGGCTGCGATTATTTCTTGTTGAGGAGATAGTCGACCAGCAACGGGACGGGCCGGCCGGTGCTGCCCTTGTTCGCGCCGGCCTGGTAGGCCGTGCCAGCGATGTCCAGGTGCGCCCAGCGCAAGCCATCGGTGAACTTCGCCAGGAAGCACGCCGCCGTGATGGCGCCGCCTTCGCGACCGGCGACGTTGGCGAAGTCCGCGAAGTTGCTCTTCAGCTGTTCGCCGTACTCCTCGCCAATCGGCATGTGCCACGCGCGATCGTCCGCACGGTCGCCCGCCGCCTTGAGCTCGGCAGCCAGATCGTCGTCGTTGCTGAACAGGCCGGACAGATGATTGCCCAGTGCGATCACGCAAGCGCCGGTGAGCGTGGCGAGATCGATGACCACGTCGGGTTTGAAGCGGCGCGAGTAGGTGATGGCGTCGCACAGAATCAGGCGGCCTTCCGCGTCCGTGTTGAGCACTTCGATGGTCTGACCCGACATGCTCTTCACGATGTCGCCCGGCTTGGTGGCGCGACCGCTCGGCATGTTCTCGCATGCCGGCACGATGCCGACCACGTTGATGGGCAACTCGAGCTCGAGCACCGCTTTCATGGTGCCGAACACGCTCGCACCGCCGCTCATGTCGAACTTCATCTCATCCATGGCCGCCGGCGGCTTGAGAGAAATGCCGCCCGTGTCGAAGGTCACCGCCTTGCCGACCAGCACCGTCGGAGCTTCGCTGCGGGGCGCACCGTAATATTCGAACACGATGAAGGCCGCCGGCTCTTCGGTGCCGTTGGTCACGGACAGGAACGATCCCATGCCGAGCCGCTTGCATTCGGCTTCGTTCAGCACGCGCACATTGAGCTTTTTGTAATCCTTGGCCAGATTCTTGGCCGCGCGGGCCAGATAGCTGGGCGTGCAAACATTGGCCGGCTGATTGGCCAGATCTCGCATCAAGGCCATGCCGCTGACGATGGCCTGACCGTGCGTGAGGCCGCGCTCGGCGTGACCCTTGTCGCCGCGATTGGCGACTGCCACGCCGAATTTGGTCAGCGTCGGTTTCGGGCGCTTGTTCGCTGTCTTGTGATCTGGGATCCGATACTGCGAGGCCGCGACGACCTCGACCACGACGCGAGCCTGGGAGTACGCATCGGCATCCGCCATTTCGTCCAGACCCAGATAGCTGATTGCGTCGTGAGCACCGGTCTTGGACAGCATGGCCAGCGCGCTGGCGAGGGCCTTGCGGTACTGCCTGCGCTTGAAGGCGCTGCGCGCGCCGAGGCCGAGCACGATGACGCGCTCGACCGGCGCGCCGCTCAGATCGGACAACAGCACCGCGTCACCGGTCTTGCCGCGCAGGTCGCCCCGCTTGACCAGCTTGGCGATGCGGCCGCCGATGCGGGCATCGAGTTCTTCGGCCGCCGCGGACAGAACGCCCTTGTCGTACACGCCGACGATGGCGCAATCGGTGCGCTGACGAGAGGGGGAGGCAGTGCTGACAAAAAATTCCATGAACCTTCCTCGCACAAGGGCGCCAAAAAGGCGGTAGTCTACTCCATTCGCGGCGCGGGGCCGCCGCGGAAGCCGACCTCCCGCTGCGGGAAAAAATTACTGCCGTAAACAGACGCGGAACGAGCATTGCGGACCTTGGATCGATACCTCCTGCGGGAGGTTACGGAAACCTGGCTGGCGGTCACCGGCGTACTGCTGGTCATCCTGCTGTCGAATCAGCTGGCGCGGGTGCTGTCGCAGGCCGCGGCCAACGATTTTCCGCGCACGGTGGTGCTGCAATTGATCGGCCTGACGTCGGCGGGCTATCTGACCGTGGTCGTGCCGATCGGATTCTTTCTGGCCATCATGCTCACGCTGGGCCGGCTGTATCACGAAAGCGAGATGGCGGCGATCCAGTCGGGCGGTGTCGGTCCTTCGGGTCTGTATCGGCCGATCAGTTATCTGGGGGTGGTCATCGTCGGCCTGCTGTTCTGGCTGTCGTTCTGGGCCCTGCCACAGGCGGCGGCGCGGGCGCAGGAAATTAAGGTGCAGGCGTTGCAAGACGCGCAGTTCGGATTGCTGGAGCCTGGCCGGTTTCGCACCTTCGGCGGCGGCAACGTGGTGTTTTATGCCGAACGCGTCGATGACAACGGCATCCTTCACAACGTGAATGTGTTCGTCGACCGGACTCACGAAGAGGGCAGCAACGGCGAGCTGGAGATCTGGGTCGCGACTCGCGCCGAGCAGCGTGGCGCGGGGCAGGCCGATCAGATGTTCGTGTTGTACGACGGCGAACATTACAAGGGCGTGCCGGGCAAGGGCGAATGGCAGATCACTCAGTTCGCCGAAGGCGGCTATCCGATCCGGCTCGGCGAGATCAACGGCCGCGCCGGCAAGGTGGCCATGAAGCCGACCAGCGAACTTTTGCAATCCTCGGACCCGCGCGATCGCGCCGAGCTGCAGCGGCGCATCTCCACGCCGGTCATGGTCCTGATCCTGTTGCTGGTCGCTGTGCCGCTCGCACGCGTGCGGCCTCGTCAGGGGCGCTTCGGACGGATCGGCATCGCCATCCTGTTCTATTTCGTGTACTCGCTGCTGTTGCAAGCGGCGCGCACCTGGGTGGAGGGCGGCGTGGTCCCCGAGTGGGTCGGCGTCTGGTGGGTGCACGCGATTGCGATCGCGCTCGGACTCTGGCTGTTGTCGCGTGAAACTCCGTTGTTTCGGGCGCGGGCTGTGACGGTGCCGGCATGACTTCGATCCTCTCCCGCTACGTGATCAAGGCGGTGCTGGGCAACACCGCGCTGGTGATGCTCGTGCTGATGGCGTTGAGCGGCTTGTATCTGTTCATCACTCAGCAGGACGACATCGGCGTGGGCACGTTCTCGGTCGAGGACGCGTTCATGTTCGTCGGGCTGAATCTGCCGAAGTACGCCTTCGATCTGTTGCCGATTGCCGCGCTGATCGGCTCATTGCTGGCGCTGGGCAATCTGGCGCGCACGCTGGAACTGGTCGTCGTGCGAGCAGCGGGTGTGTCGACGATGCGTATCGCGCTCTGGACTGCGATGGCGGGCGTCATCCTGATGGTATTCACCGGCGTCATCGGCGAGTGGGTCGCGCCGCCGATGGAGCAGTACGGCCGCAAGTTGAAAACATTCGCCAAGTTCAACGACTACAGCATGGCCGGCAACAACAGCGCCTGGGCCAAGGACGGGGACATGATGATCTCCGTGCGACAGCAGTCGGCGGACAATCGTTATGGCGGCGTGTACGTGTTCAACTTCGATGCGCAGCGCCGCTTGCGGAGCGTGGGGCACGCGAACAACGCCAGCATCGATGAGAACAACAAATGGCGCTTGGAGAATTACGTCGAGTCGAGCATCAACGACGAATTTGTCGATACGCGCAAGGAACCGGAGACGGAACTGCAGACGCGGCTGTCGCCGGAGTTCCTCGGGCTCGCCGTGCTCGAAGCGGACTCGCTGCCGGGGCGTGGGCTGTACACTTACATTCAGCACTTGCGGGCCAACGGGCTCGACTCGCGCACCTATGAGACCGCGTTCTGGGCGCGCATCGCTCGTACCGCGGCCGTTGCCATCATCGTCGTGCTCGCGGTGCCGTTTGCATTTGGACCCATGCGCTCGACGGGCACGGGTGCGCGCACGGTCGTCGGCATCATGATCGGTGTGGTGTTCTTCCTTCTGGCCAAGATGTTGGAAAGCGGCGGAGAAGTCTTCAACATGCCGCCGCTCATGGTCGCCTGGCTGCCCACGTTCTTGCTGGCGGTTATTACCACCGTCGCCGTGTCTCGCGTTCGATAAATCATGACCGAAGTTGTTTCTCCCGATCGCTTGCCAAGCGCTGGCGTGCTGCGCCGGCTGGGCGCGATGTTCTATGACCTGCTGGCGATTCTTGCGCTGATGATGGTCATCACGGCGGCGCTGCTACCACTAACGGGCGGCGAGGCGATCACCAGCGAGCGCTATGGCGCATGGGAATACGCCTACCGCGGACTGCTGCTCGGGATCGTCGTCGCGTTCTTCGGCTTGTTCTGGACGCGTCGCGGCCAGACGCTTGGAATGCTCGCGTGGCGGCTCAGGGTGGAGAGAGAGGACGGAAGCCTGTTGAACTGGGGCGATGTGTTCAAGCGCCTCGCCGCCGCGACGGTATCGCTGACGCTGGCGTTCGCCGGCTACCTGTGGATCTGGATCGATCGCGATCGCCTGGCCTGGCCGGATCGCTGGACTCGCACGCGGGTGGTGGTGCTGCCGAAGAAGAGCTGAGCTGACTCGGCCGCGTCGCGTGACGCGGCCGAGTCGGGTGACGTTTATTTCTTGATCAGCTCGTCGACCGGTTTGAAGATCGCCTCGTACTTGTACGCGGGGATCTCATAAACCCAGGCGCTGTGCTGCGCGTTCGCCTTGGTCGCTTCCTCTTCGACGTTGCGAGTCGCTGGCTTCGCGGTCTCCGCGGCCGGAGGTGCGCCTTCGGTGCCCTTGTCGGCAGCGTCCTTGGCGTCGCTGGCGGCTTTGTCACCTTCCGCCACTGCGTCCTTCTTCTCGGTGTCCGCGGTCGCGACTTTGAATTTCTCGGCAAGCGCGGCGTCGTAAGAGGTCTTCAGCGCGAGGTAATGTTTGTCGTCCTTCTTCCAGCCGGTCGCTTCAGTCACCAGTCCATCGAAGGTCCGGATCGTGGTCGTCGCGCTGGGCTTGTCGGTCATGGCGGTGGCCGGCTGCACGTCGGCCAACTGCAGAGTCGCGAGCGCAGTGGCGAATCCGTCGGCGGCGGAGGGCGAGCTCAGCTCCTTGCCCTTGGGCAGACCTTCGACCGTGAAGTCCGCATCGGCGCGCGTCTTCTTCACGACGGAGTAGGGCTTCGCAGCGCCCACGCGCACTTCAGCAGACTGCACGCGATCCGCAGACACATCGATGATGTCCTTGCGCAGCCACTGATCGGCCGACGACGAGGTGTCGATGCTCTTGTTGATCAGCCAGCTCTTCGGCTCGCCGGCGCGACGCACGTAATGTGACTGACCGCCGGAGCCCTGCTTGCCGACGATGAGCTTCACCGGCTGTTTGGGGCCTTCGATCTCGATCTGCATGCTGCCAGCGGCGGCGTCACTGACATCCTCCACGCCCAGCGTCTTATAACTTTCCGGGTTGGAGGTTTTCTCTTCGACCAGCTTGGCCTCGGCCACGCTGGAGATGAGCTTGCGCAGCTTGGCGTCGTCAGCGGGATAGTTGTTACGCTCGGTGACCGTCCAGCCGGATTCGCCGCGTTTCATCTCGACCGCCGGCGCGCCGCCGGCTTTCACGATGCGCACCGTGGTCACTGCATCGAGCTCTTTGCCGAGATCGGGATACAGAACCGCGGATTCTTGCGCAGGCGTGGACGTTTGCCGGCCCGCCAGCCAGATGCCGGCGACCACGGCGATGACCGCAACCAGTCCCAGAATGGAAAGATTTCGCGAAGTCATGAGCTAACCTCACCTCAACCCGTGTGAGCCGCGGCGCGGCCGGCACGGAGCCGGCGACGACGCATGATTTCGAGGAAGATCGCGCCGAGCGCGAGCAGTGACGGCACCAACGCGATGTTGATCGCTTTGAGCCGCGTGCCGAGCGCTTCGATCTCTTCATCGAGGCTGCGGCGCGTTTCACGCAGTTCCTTACGAATGCGCACGCGCTGCTGCTGGAAGCGTTCGAGCTCCGCTGACTGCTCGGGCGACAAGGACAACGAGCCCTGTTCGCCGCCGCGCGCCGATTCGAGCGCGGTGAGTTTCTGTTCGGTGTCCTTGAGCTCCTGATCCAGCTCCTTCTCCTTGGCGCGCAGCTGATCGCCGGCCTGGCGACGCAGCTCTTCGACCTTGGTGAACGGACGGAAGAAGCTCTGACGACCGCGCACGCTGATCAGATCGGCGCTGCCTGCGAGGTTGTCGACCGAGTTGGCGAGGAAGTCGCCGTTGTTTGCCCAGGCGACGGCGAAGCGCTGACCGAACACGTTCTGCGTGCGCACCCACAGAGGATCCGCGAGCATGTCGGCATCCGCCACCAGGATGACGTTGCCGTCTTCCTTCGACTCGGTGAGGTGCTCGCCGGCGGCGCCTTCGGCGTTCGGCTTGCCGTTCGGGAAGGCCGACTTCAGCTTGCCGTGAATGCGGGCCGCGATGGTGTAGCGCTCGCCGGTGGCCTTGAAGCCATCGAGCAGCCCTTCACTGTCCGGCAGGAACATCAGCTTCGACGCCGGCAGCAGCGCGGCGTTGGTGCTCGACTGAATCAGCGGCTCGAACTCGATGGTCGCGCCTTCTTTCTTCGACAGCGCGCCGGCGGTCATGACGTTGATGGTGTCGAGCGCCGACACCGTCACGTCCTTCGGATTCATGCTGCCGCGATTCAAGCCGATGATGGCGATGTGCTGAGAGGGCGGCGTGCCCTGGCGCAGCGACACTGTCAGGCCGAGCTCGCGATCGCCGACGATCTGAGTGGTATCGAACTTCACGCCCCACGCATCGAGCAGCGGGCCGAGCGTCGACGAGCGGTCGCCCATCGGCGGCATGCCCGGTTGCGCGCCGGCGTTGTCGTTCTCGGACTGCGGATCCATGAAGGCGATCAGCTTGCCGCCGCGCATGACGAACTGGTCGATCGCATACTGCGCCTGCGGGCTCAGCTCCTTCGGATGAACCAGCATCAGCACGCCGATGTCGGCGGGGATGGGATTGCCGTCAGCTTGCAGCGTGCGCACCTCGAGCGTTTCACGCAGTTGTTGAATGCTTGCCCAGCCCGGCGCCATCTGGCCGCTCATCTGATCGAAGCGAGCATCCACCGGCAGGCTCGAAATCAAGCCGACGGTGGCGCGCTTGGCGTTGCTCAGCCGATAGATGAGGCTGGCGACGTCGTACTCCAGGAATTCTTCCTTATCCGGCTGGAACAGGCCGATGATCTCGCGACCGTCGGTGGAGTTGGTGCCGGCCAGGCCGAAGTACACCGGCTCGCCGCCCTGGGTCAGGGGCACGGGCGACAGGCCGAATTCGCCGGCGCGATCTTCATCTTCCGAGAACGGCTTCGGATCGATCACGGTGAGGCGCAGCTTGCCGTCGGAGTGCTGAGTCATTTCTTCCAGCAGCTCCCGCACGCGCTGCGCGTACGCGCGCAGTTGCGGCGACTGCTGGCTCGCTTCCTGAGAGAAGAAGAAATACAGGTTCACCGGTTCGGCCAGCGAGCTGACGATCCGCTCCGTACCGGGCGCGAGCGAGTAGAGCTTGCTCTCGGTGAGATCGATGCGCGCGCCGCGCAGGACGAACGTGATGAGGATGGTCACGCCGATGAATAACAGGGCGAGCGCCACGAGCGCGGTCGCGCCATAAGTCTTTCGTGTTGCTGTAGTCATGTCAGTCGGCCTTCTTCATGTCGAGCACGATCGAGTTGGCGGCGAGCCAGACGCCGATCACGGTCGCGAAATACAACAAGTCGCGCAGGTCGATCACGCCCTTGGAGATCGACTGGAAGTGCGTGAGGAACGACAGCGAGGCGATCGCATCGACCACCGGTTGCGGCGCCCAGCCTTCGAACAGCGCGAGCACCACCGGGAAACCCGACAGCAGGAACGCGAAGCAGATACCGATGGTGAAAATGAAGGCGATCACCTGATTGCGGGTCGCCGCCGACAGGCACGCGCCGATCGCGAGGAAACCGCCCGCCATCAGCAGGCTGCCGACGTAGCCGGCGAAGATCGCGCCGTTATCCGGGTCGCCGAGATAGTTGACCGTGATCCACATCGGGAAGGTCAGCGCCAGCGCCACGCCGGCGAACGCCCAGGCCGCGAGGAACTTGCCGATGACCGCCTGCCAGGTCGTGATCGGCAGCGTCATGAGCAGCTCGATGCTGCCGGACTTGCGCTCTTCGGCCCACAGCCGCATCGAGATCGCGGGGATCAGGAACAGATACAGCCAGGGGTGATAGCTGAAGAACGGCGCCAGATCCGACTGGCCGCGATCGTAGAAATTGCCGAACTGGAACGCGAAGGCCGCCGCCAGCACCAGGAAGAACACGATGAACACCAGCGCCAGCGGGGTGGCGAAGTAGCTGCTGAACTCGCGGCGGAAGATGGTTGTGACGTTATGCATGGCTCACCTCACGCTGCTTTCTGGCCGGTGGTGATCTGCCGGAACACGTCGTCGAGGCGGCCGCTCGGCGCGCGGGCGGCCAGTTCCTTCGGCGTGGCGTCGGCGAGCAGTTTGCCGCCGGCGATGATGATGGCGCGGTTACAGACCGCATCCACCTCTTCGAGAATGTGCGTGGAGATCACGATGATCTTGTCCTTCGCCATGTCGTTGATGAGGGTGCGCACGTGATGCTTCTGGTTCGGGTCGAGACCGTCGGTGGGCTCGTCGAGGATCAGCACCTGCGGATCGTGCAGCAGCGCCTGCGCCAGGCCGACGCGACGCTTGAAGCCTTTGGAGAGCGTTTCGATCATTTGTTCGAGCACGCTGGCGAGCTGCAGCCGGCTGACCACGTCGTCGAGGCGGGCGCGGCGACGGTCGCCGGTCAGGCCTCGCACATCGGCGATGAACTCGAGGAACCCGCGCACCGTCATTTCGCCGTAGCTCGGCGCGCCTTCGGGCAGATACCCCATGACGGCCTTGGCCGCGAGTGGATCGTTCTCCACGTCGTGTCCGCAGACGCTGATGCTGCCGGCGGTCGGGGTGAGAAAGCCGGTGATCATTTTCATGGTGGTGGACTTCCCGGCGCCGTTGGGGCCGAGGAAGCCGAGCACCTCGCCCGGCCGCACCGTGAAGGAGATGTCGTTGACGGCGGTCAACGCGCCGTAACGTTTCGACAGGTTTCTGATCTCAATCATGCGAGAGCCCTGTTCTGCAAAGAAGTGACAGTGGTCGTCAGAGAGGTCGGATGGTCCATGCTCGACAACCGGCCTACTAAAAATTTTCCCTTCAGACTGCGTCGGACTCCGCGGGTTCCTGCGGGGACCGGCGGAGCGGCCTTGGTGTTATCGCGAGGGCGCGACGCAAGAGGGCGGCGATTTTTTCGGGACGGGCGCGAATTTTCAAGTCACGGCCGGACGAGAAGCCATGACGATCTCTTAATGAATGGGCCGCTGAACTAATCGCCGCGGCGCGGTCCAACTTGGCCTGTGGGGCAAATCGAGGCTCCACGCAGTGTGAACGGGACGGTTTTATTGGAATTTTTGCAACGCAGTGTTGTGTTGCAGTGCGATCTAGGGTATCTTTGGCACCGCAAAATAAATGCGATAAATGATCCACGGCGCGCAGCGCGCCCCGGATCGTCGGCTCGAAGCGACAGCCCTTGAAAGTCGGTAAAGAGCCCGCAGTTAGGTTGCAACGAATTTGTAAGCCACGCCTGAGACAATGGCGCGGTTGATAGAATCCCCCTGTTGGCCGGATCACTTTCATTAGTATCCGGCCTCTTTTTTTGCCCGCGATTTTTCAGCGCCGGGCGGAAGTAGGGATTCAGGCCTGCGCGGCCTTTTCGATCTCGGCCTTGTGAGCGCGCAACACCTTGCGGATGTCCGCCGCCGGGGGGCGTTCGGCGATACGCTCGATCAGCTCGGCCAGCTCGTGCCAGGGCTTACCCCATTTCAGCAGGCGCACGGCGTCCGCGATGATCTTGCCTTTCAGGTCCTTTGGCAGCGCCAGTTTCGGGACCTCCGGCTGCGCGGCTGGGCGCGCGGCAGGTCTAGCTGGCTGAACGGCAGCCGGATTGATCTTCGGCGCGGGTCGGTTCGAAGGAATCGATCGCGCTGGCACCGCTATCGGCGTCAGCAAGTCTTCGTTGCTCAGTGCTTCGCTCGGATCGAGCAGGGGCGCTTCTTCCGGCTTGATCCTGACGGTCTTGAGCTGCGGCATCTCGCGGGTGGGCTCTTCAGCCGGTGCGCGCGCCGGTTTCGGAGCCGCGCGAATCACGGTCGGCGCTTCCACCGTTTGGCTGGTGCCGGCCACCGCGTCAGCCTTGGCCGGATCCGCCAGCGGTATGAATCGCTGGATATGCTGAATGCCGACCAGGTTGGCCAGAAACGCCATCAGCTCCAGCGACTCGGAGAATTTGCCGTCGCCCATGGCCTGGCGGGTCTCGCACTGCTGTTTCAGCTCCAGCACCTTCTGCCGCGCCACTTCCAGCACCCAGCGGGTCGGCCGGTCGTGCTTCTGCCAGGGCTGCACGCGCGCGTAAGCGGCGTCACTCAGCTCGACGTACTGCAAATGCAGGTCGATGCTGGTGAGCCACTTATCGATCAGCTCCGTGATGCGGCGGTCCGCTGGCGTCATGTCCACTCCGGGTCAGGGTGCGCGCATTATGCACAAGGAGTGTCCGGGGACGGCTGAAAGCCCGGCAATACGGCGCGTTTCTGTGCGCTATTACCGCTATGTCGCCAGATGGGGACTGCGTGCCAGGAACCCTGACGCGGGCAGAGATGGCGCTCCCACGGGGATTCGAACCCCGGTTTAGGCCTTGAGAGGGCCCCGTCCTAGGCCTCTAGACGATGGGAGCGTTTTAGCAGGCTGGCACGATGTGCCGAGAAGACGCGGTATTATACGGGCCGTTTTTTGCGGCTCAAGTTTTTAAGCTTCGACGGACCCGCCGATATTGAACGATAACAATTCTCCCGCCGAGATCATCGATGAGGCGAGCGCCCCGCGCGTGGTGGCGCGCGAACACCACCCGATCTCGCGCGCCAACATCTCCTCGAACGCACTGAAGGTCCTGTACCGGCTCAAGGAGGCGGGCTATCAGGCTTTTCTGGTGGGCGGCGCCGTGCGCGATCTGTTGCTGGGCCTGCACCCGAAGGATTTCGACGTCGCCACCAACGCCCATCCGGATCAGGTCAAGCAGTTGTTCCGCAACTGCCGCCTGATCGGCCGGCGCTTTCACCTGGCGCACGTGCGCTTCGGCTACGAGATCATCGAGGTCGCCACCTTTCGCGCGGCGCATACGCCCATTGACGAGGACAACAGCGTCGATGAAGCCGGGCATCGCCTGGTCGACGAGCGTGGCCGCATCCTGCGCGACAACCTGTACGGCACCATCGAAGAAGATGTGTGGCGGCGGGATTTCACCGCCAACGCGCTCTACTACAACATCAGCGACTTCTCGGTTTGGGATTACGTCGGTGGCTATGAAGACGCGCAGGCGCGCGTCCTGCGACTGATCGGCGATCCAGAAACGCGGTATCGCGAGGATCCGGTGCGCATGTTGCGCGCGGTCCGCTTCGCCGCGAAGCTCAACTTCGGCATTCACATCGATACCGCCACGCCGATTCCGAAACTCGCGTGGATGCTCGATGGCGTGCCGCCCGCGCGGCTGTTCGATGAAGTGAACAAGATGTTCCTCGCCGGCTACGCCATCCGTTCATTCGAGCTGCTGTGGGACCTCGGGTTGCTGGAGCATCTGTTCCCCGACCTCGCCGCGGCGATGAACACGGACCCAAACAGCCTGGCCGCGAGGGTGTTGCGATTGGGTCTGGAAGGAACCGACGAGCGAGTGCGAGCGGACAAGTCGGTCACGCCGACCTTCCTCTTCGCGGTGCTGTTGTGGCCTTCGATTCAGGAGGCGTTCGCCAAACTGCAGCCGGAGCAGGGCGATGTTCATGCGTTGCTCGCGGCTTGCGATCAAGTGACGGCGCGTCAGCAGGCGCGAGTGGCCGTGCCCAAGCGGTTTACTTTGCCGTTGCGTGAGATCGTCGGTCTGCAGCCGCGCTTTGCGTATCGCGAAGGACGTCGCGCGTTACGCTTGCTCGATCACCCGCGATTCCGCGCGGCCTATGATTTTCTGCTGCTGCGTGCGGCCGCCGGCGAAGTCGATCCAGATCTCGCGCAGTGGTGGACGGACATTCAGACGATGTCTGTCGAGCAGCGCACGTCCATGGTCGAACAAGGTGGCGGTGGCGCGCCCGAAGGCGGGCAGCGTCGTCGCCGCCGTCGTCGGCGTCGGCCCCGGCCGCCCGCTGCTTGAACGCCAGCACTTCGACGGCGTCTGCAGTGTGGTTCCCCGCGTATGTAGCGCTCGGCAGTAATCTCGATCAGCCTCTGGTGCAGATCGAGCTCGCGTTCACGGCGCTCGCCAGTCTGGCGAAATGCCGGCTGGTCGCGCGTTCCAATCTTTATAAGACGCAGCCGCTCGGTCCCCAGGATCAACCTGAATTCATCAATGCCGCGGCCGGCCTGCTGACTCAGCTGACGGCGCGCGAGCTGCTGGTGGAGCTGAAGAGACTGGAGCGCGAGCTGGGCCGCGAGTTGCCCGTCGTGCGCTGGGGGCCGCGCCGGATCGATCTCGATTTGCTCGTCTATGCCGATGCGCAGATTTCGGAAAGCGATCTGACGGTGCCGCATCGTGGTCTGCCTGAGCGCAACTTCGTCCTGTATCCTTTGCGGGATATCGCCCCCGAGCTGCTCGTTCCCGGTCACGGGCGCGTCCGGCAGCTTGCGGCACGCGTCGGAGGCGCCGGCTTGGCGCCGCTCGCCGGCGTCCAATGAACAATCTAGCGGTGGACATGACCGAGAAGTCTCTCATTCCAGCGCCGCATCGCTTGATCGTGGTCGAAGGACCGATCGGCGTCGGCAAGACCACGCTCGCGCGGCGGCTCGCGCGCAGCTTCGGCAGCGAGCTGATCCTCGAGCAGGCCGACGAGAATCCGTTCCTGGAACGCTTCTACAAGAATCCGCGCTCGGCCGCGTTGCAGACCCAGTTGTTCTTTCTGTTCCAGCGCACGCGCCAGCTGGAGGACATTCGCCAGCACGACCTGTTCGATACGGTGCGCGTCGCCGACTACCTGCTCGACAAGGACAAGCTGTTCGCGCAGCTGACGCTGGATGAAGAAGAGTTCTCGCTGTACGAGCAGGTGTATGCGCGCCTCGCCGTCGATGCGCCCGTGCCCGACCTCGTGATTTATCTGCAGGCGCCCGTCGACGTCCTGCGCGAACGTATCGAGCGGCGCGGGATCAAGTACGAACAGAACATCGAGAAGAACTACCTCGAGCGCTTACAGGAAACGTACGCGCGCTTCTTCCATGAATACAGCGCCTCGCCGCTGCTGATCGTGAACGCGGCCCAGGCGGATTTCGTCAATAACGACCACGACTACGCCCAGCTCCTGGAACAGGTGGTCCGCACCCGTCGCGGACGGCACTATTACAATCCGCTGAAAAGCGCCGTTTGAGCCGGCTGGGCGGCGCTTTGTTGACCGGGCGCGCGACAGCGGGGTCGGCTTGATAAGGCTGTCATGACCCCCAGTTTGACTGTCGGGTTCACCCTGGGCATTCTTCCCGCCCCGCCGTAGCTCACCGCCATGTACAAGCACCTTCAAGAGCGTTACGCGCCGCGACCTCCGGTCAACGTCGGCACTCTCGTCAAGATGAAGGCGGAGGGCGAGAAAATCGCCGCGATCACCGCCTATGACGCCAGCTTCGCCACGCTGGTTGACGACGCCGGCGTGGACGTTGTGCTGGTCGGCGACTCCCTCGGCATGGTCATCCAGGGGCACGACACCACCGTGCCGGTGACCCTCAACGACATCATTTATCACACCCGTGCCGTGGCCAAAGGGCTGTACCGGCCGTTCCTGATCGCGGACATGCCGTTCATGACCTATGCCTCGCGCGAGCAGGCGTTGGAGAACGCCGTCCGCCTGATGCAGGAAGGCGGCGCGAAGATGGTCAAGCTCGAAGGCGGCGCCGGGCAGGTCGAGATCGTCGAATTTCTCGCCAACCACGACATCGCGGTTTGCGCGCACCTGGGGCTGAAGCCGCAGTCGGTGCACAAGGTCGGTGGCTTCCGCGTCCAGGGACGCGAAGAAGCAGCGGCGGAGCAGATGCTTCGGGATGCGCAGGCGCTGGAAGGGGCCGGCGCCGACATCGTGCTGCTCGAATGTATTCCGGCTGCCTTGGGCAAGCACATCACCGAACAATTGCACGTGCCGGTCATCGGCATCGGCGCGGGCCCGGACACCGACGGCCAGATTCTCGTGCTGTACGACGTGCTGGATATCACGTCGGGCCGCAAACCGAAGTTTTCGAAAAATTTCCTCGCCGGCCGCGACAGCGCTCTGGAAGCAATCAAGGCGTACACGCAGGCCGTGAAGACCAAGGAATACCCTGGCCCCGAGCATTGTTTCTAAGCGATGGCTAAAACTTTAGAAGTGGTGGCTCGTCCACACGAGTTGCGCGAGCGCGTGTCGCAGTGGCGCCGCAAGGGCGAGCGCATTGCTTTCGTGCCCACCATGGGCAATCTGCATGCTGGGCACGGCACTCTGGTGAGCCGCGCGTCGGAGCTCGCCGAGCACGTCATCGTCAGCGTCTTCGTCAATCCCTTGCAGTTCGGACCGAACGAGGATTTCGCCGCGTACCCGCGCACACCCGACGAAGACAAGCAACTGCTTCAGTCGTTGAACGTGGAAGTGCTGTTCGCTCCCGAGGTCGATGACATTTACCCCCGCGGCCAGGAAACAACGGCGCGCGTGCATGTGCCAGGACTAGAAGACATTCTCTGTGGCGCGTTCCGTCCCGGCCACTTCATGGGTGTCGCGACGGTGGTGACCAAGCTCCTGAACCTGGTGCAGCCCGATGTGGCGCTGTTCGGCGAAAAAGATTTCCAGCAGCTGATGATCATCCGTCGCGCCATCGTCGATTTGTGCATGCCGATTGACATCGTCGGTGTGCAGACCGCGCGCGAGAAGGATGGGCTGGCGATGAGCTCGCGCAATCGTTATCTGCTGCCCGAGCAGCGGGCCGTTGCGCCTCAAATATTTGCGGCCCTGGAGCGCGCGCGGGCTGCGCTCGAATCCGGCACCACCGATTACGCGAGTCTGGAAAAGGCGGGAACCCAGGACTTGCAGAAGGCGGGTTTCCGGCCGGATTACTTTGCGATTCGCGATGCGAATTCGTTGCAGCTGCCGGAGTCTGGATCGAACGATCTGGTTGTTCTCACCGCAGCCCGCATCGGTCGCGCCCGCTTGATCGACAACGTCCGCGCCAAGCGAACCTCGACCAGATAATCAGGTTCGGTTTCCGGAGAAAAACAAAAAAATAAAAATTGAGTTCCCCCTCCCGTACACGGGAGGGGGCCAGGGGGTGGGTCTTCAGGCCGCCTGCTGATGCTGGGCCAGCGCCCAGTCCACATGCTCCCGCACGAGCGCTGAGGGATCATCCTTGCGGGAGGCGAGGGCGCGAATGACTTCGTCGGTCGTGGGCGCGTTCCCCAACGCCACCGCGATGTTTCTTATCCAGCATTCATAACCGATGCGCCGGATCGCGCTGCCTTCGGTGCGCTCCAGAAACTCCTGCTCGGTCCAGGCGAACAATTCGACCAGCTTGCTGCCATCCAGCGCATGGCGTGGCACGAAATCCACCTCGCTGGTGACGCGCGCGAACTTGTTCCAGGGGCACACCAGCTGACAATCGTCGCAGCCATAGATGCGATTGCCCATGGCCTTGCGGAACTGCTCGGGGATGGCGCTGCGCAGCTCGATGGTGAGATAGGAAATGCAGCGGGTCGCATCCAGCTCATAGGGGCCGACGATGGCCTGTGTCGGGCACACGTCGATGCACGCTCGACACGTGCCGCAATGATTGGTTTCCGGCTCATCCACCGGCAACGGCAGATCCGTGAGGATCTCGCCGAGAAAAAAGTATGACCCGGCGCGTCGATTGATGAGATTGGTGTGCTTGCCAATCCAGCCGAGCCCCGCATTGCGCGCGAACGCCTTCTCCAGCACCGGCCCGCTGTCCACGAACACACGATGTGACTGTGACGCGCTGTGCGCCTGAATTTTTTCCGCCAGCTTGGCCAGGCGCCGACGTAACACTTTGTGATAGTCGCGACCGAGTGCGTAACGCGAGACATAACCGCGTTCGGGATCTTCCAGAATCTCCTCCGCGCCTTGCGCGTTCGGCGGCAAGTAGTCCATGCGAACCGAGATCACGCGCAGCGTGCCGGGCACCAGTTCGTGAGGTCGCGCGCGGCGACGGCCGTGACGCTCCATATAGTCCATAGCGCCATGACGGCCTTGTTCCAGCCACTGCATCAGCCGTGCTTCGTCTTCGGGCAAGTCGATGCCGGCGATGCCGAGCTGCTGGAACCCGAGCTCGCGACTCCACTGGCGGATCGAGCTGGCGAGCTCGGCGTAGTCGTTTGGGGCATCGGCGGGCATGCGCGTAATTTTGTCAGAATGCCGGGCGGTTATTCATAAGGTTTTCTGTAGGGTTTTTGATAGGCTTTGTCCCATGAAGCCGCTGCCCTTGGCCGTCCATACCGCCGCACAAGTGCGCGCGCTCGATCGTCACGCGATCGACGATCTGCACATTCCTTCCTACACGCTGATGACCCAGGCCGGCGAGGCTGCGGTGGTGGCGCTGCGCAGTTGCTGGCCGTCCAAGCAGCGCGTCGCTGTCGTGTGCGGGCCGGGCAATAACGGCGGCGACGGCTACGTCGTGGCGCGCCTGGCGCAGTCCATGCGCATCGATGTCACGGTGATTTCACTGACCGATCCGGCCAAGCTGCAGGGCGATGCGCGACGCGCGCACGATGATTTCGTGGCTGCGGGCGGCGTGGTGCAGCGCTGGAGCGAGGGCTGTCTGGCGAATGCGGAGATCATCGTCGATGCGATTTTCGGCACTGGTCTGTCACGCCCGCTGGATGCCGGCACGGTCGAGCAGATCAACGCCATCAACGACTGTGGCGTGCCCATCCTTTCGCTCGATATTCCGAGCGGCCTCGATTCGGATACGGGCGCGGTCTGGGGCGCGGCCATCACGGCGGAGCGAACCCTTTCGTTCATCGGGCTGAAGCTGGGCTTCTATCTAGGCGAAGGGCCGAATCACACCGGCATCGTGCTGTTCGACGATCTCGACTTGCCGGAGGGCGCCACCGCCTTCGTTCCGCCGTCCGCGTTACGGATCGATGAAGATGCCGTCGCTCAATTGTTACCGCGGCGTCGTCGCACGACTCACAAAGGTCAGCAAGGCAGCGTGCTCGTGATCGGTGGTGGCATCGGCATGGCGGGCGCCGCGCGCATGGCCGGCGAGGCTGCTTTGCGAGCCGGCGCCGGGCTGGTGACGGTTGCTACCTGGCCGGAGAATGTTGCTTCCATCACTGCGAGTCGTCCCGAGCTGATGTGTCGCGGCGTCGAAGGCGCGAGCGATCTTGCGTCCATGATCGAGCGTGCGGATGTACTCGCCATCGGGCCGGGACTCGGCACGGGCGAGTGGGGCAGGGCGCTGCTCAACATCGCGCTGGAAAGTGACAAGCCGACGGTCATCGATGCCGACGCGCTCAATCTGCTGGCCCAGGAGCCTTGCTCCAATGCGAAATGGATTCTGACGCCGCACCCTGGCGAAGCCGGTCGCTTGCTCGGCATCGGCACGGGCGACGTACAAAGCAATCGTCTGCAGTCGGCTCGTGACATCGCCGCGCGGTATGGCGGCACTGTCGTGTTGAAGGGAGCGGGAACGCTCGTCGTCAGCGGCGATGCGTTGCCGTACATCTGCGACCAGGGCAATCCTGGCATGGCTTCCCCCGGCATGGGCGACGTCCTCACCGGCGTGATTGCCGGCATCGCGGCTCAAACCGCCGATCTTCCAGGTGCGGCTCGCGCTGGAGTGCTCGTACATGCGATGGCAGGGGACATGGCCGCACGGCGCGGCGAGCGTGGACTCCTGGCGACCGATCTTTTTGGATACCTGCCCACGTGCGTGAACCCGGCACAGAGATTCTGAACGTTCCCTCCGCCGAGCAGATGCAGGTGCTGGGGCGAACGATCGGTCAGGCAATCGAGGCCGTCGACGCTCCGTTCATCATTGCCCTCGAAGGCGAGCTCGGCGCGGGCAAGACGACGCTGGTCGGTGGGATCCTGCGCGCGTATGGAATTACTGGCCCGGTTCGCAGTCCAACTTACACATTGATCGAGCCGTACGAGACGGCGTCACGGCCGCTCTACCACCTCGATCTGTATCGGCTGACCGATCCCGGGGAGGCCGAGCCGCTGGGCGTTCGCGATCTGCTGACTGGCCTGGCGGTGTTAATGATCGAATGGCCGGCGCGGGCCGCGGGTGCGCTTCCCGCCGCCGACCTGTGGGTCGATATTTCTTATCCCGCTACGGGAACCGACGGCCGGCGGCTCAGGTTAACCCCTCATTCCCTCAACGGGGCTAACGTCGTGCGACGTATCGTTGCAGCAATACCGGAATTGCGTCAGCTATCTCCATAATTTCGTTGAATACTTGAATCATGGCGCGGTAGATTACCCGCCATATGCGAGGCTCCAGGCCAAGTTTGATTTATGTCACGTGGGCGGGCTGCCTGGGCCTGCTCCTGGCCGCGTTTGGCGCGCTCGCCGCCAAGCCCGTGACCATCAAGGATGTGCGCCTGTGGGCCGGCCCCGACGGCACGCGCCTGGTGTTTGATTTGAGCGCGCCGGCCGAACACTCGGTGCTGAAGCTCGACAATCCTGATCGCGTCGTCGTCGACATTCCCGCCGGGACCATGGAAAGCGAGCGTGCGCTGCCCGAAGGCCAAGGCTTCGTGAAGCAGCTGCGTGCGGCCGCTCAACCGAACGGCGATTTGCGAGTGGTCGTCGATCTCACCGGGCCCGCTGAACCGAAAGCTTTCAGCGTCGGTCCGCAGGAGTCCTACGGCCATCGGCTGGTGCTGGATCTCACGCCGGCAAAAGGAACATCTCCGCCGCCGCTGTCCGTCGTGAAGGCGGCCGCCGATCTGCACGGTCGGGATATCGTCGTCGCGATCGACGCGGGTCACGGCGGCGTCGATCCCGGTTCGATCGGTAAGCGCGGCACCTATGAAAAACATGTGACGCTTGCAATCGCCCGTCGCTTGAAGGAGCGCATCGATCGCGAGCCGGGCATGCGCGCCATTCTGACCCGCGACGACGACACGTTCGTCGAGCATCGCGAGCGCATCAGGCGAGCGCGCCGTCAGCAGGCGGATATGTTCGTGTCCGTGCATGCCGACTCTTACACCAACCGTTCGGTGGCTGGATCGTCGGTGTATGTGCTGTCCGCTCGTGGCGCGAGCGATGAATCGGCGCGCTGGCTGGCCGATCGCGAGAACGCGGCCGATCTCATCGGCGGCGTGACGCTGGACGACAAGGACAGTGTGTTGGCGTCGGTTCTGCTGGATCTGTCGCAAGGCGCCAGCATGAGCGCCAGCGTCGATGCGGCCGAGAAGGTCATGCACGAGCTCTACCAGATCGGCAACATCACCAATCGCGGCGTCAAACACGCCGGCTTCCTGGTGCTGAAGTCGCCCGACATTCCGTCGCTGCTGGTGGAGACCGGCTTCATCTCCAATCCCACCGAAGAGTCGCGACTGCTGGACGCCAAGCATCAGCAGAAGCTGGCCGAGGCCATTCACCAGGGCGTGCGGGCGTACTTCTACGCGAATCCGCCGCCCGGCACCGTCGTCGCCGAGTTGCGCGCCAAGCAGTCGGGCACGACCGTGGTGGCCAGCTCGGATGAAGGCGAAAAGGCCGCTGGCACAGCGCATTAAGCGCTATCGCTGAGACGGGCGGACAACGCCCGCAACGGCCGGTTAGTGAAGCGCGAGCTTTCGCGCAATAATGACGCGCTTCCTCCCCAGCGCCGCCTACTCCTGATGCCGATTCGCGTACTCCCCGAGCAACTCATTCACCAGATCGCCGCCGGCGAGGTGATCGAACGGCCTGCCTCGGTGCTCAAGGAGCTGATCGAGAACAGTCTCGACGCGGGATCCAAACGCATCGATATCGAAATCGAGGAGGGCGGCGCCAAATTGTGCCGTGTTCGCGATGACGGTTGCGGCATCGAGCGGGAGGAGCTGGCGCTCGCGTTGTCTCGTCATGCGACCAGCAAGATCGCGAGCATCGACGACTTGGAGCGCGTCGGCACGCTCGGCTTTCGTGGCGAAGCGTTGCCGAGTATCGCGTCGGTGTCGCGCACCAAGATCACCTCTCGTAGCGCCAACCACTCCGTGGGCTACAGCATCAGCAGCGACAACGGCACACTGAGCGAGCTCGAGCCCGCGCCGCATGGCATCGGCACGACGGTGGAAGTGCGCGATCTGTTTTTCAATGTGCCGGCGCGTCGCAAATTCCTGCGCGCAGAGCGCACCGAGACTCAGCACATCGCGCGCATGGTCGAACGCCTCGCGCTCTCCAAGTTCGAAACCGCATTCTCGTTGAGCGCCGCGCGTCGGTCGCTGGGAGACTTCCCAGCGGCGAAGACGCAGATCGAGCGGGAGCGGCGCGTCGCTCAGATCGTCGGCGACGAGTTCATGGCGAACGCTTTGTACGTCGAGCACGAGTCGGCAGGCTGTCGTCTCACCGGCTGGTTGTGTCAGCCGACGTATGCTCGCGCGCAGCCCGATCTACAACATTTCTATTTGAACGGTCGCATGCTGCGCGACCGTTTGATCAGTAGCGCCATTCGACTCGGTTATCGCGACGTGATGTTTCACGGCCGGCATCCGGCGTTCGTGCTGTTCATGGAAATCGATCCGCGACAAGTCGACGTCAATGCGCATCCGGCGAAGTTGGAAGTGCGCTTCCGTGACGGCCGGCACGTGCATAACTTTCTGTTCAAGACGGTTGAGCGAGTCTTGCAGGAAACGTATGCCGGCGCGGCCAGCGCTGCTGCTCCTCCGACAGACGCCAACTCGCTGATGCCAGCAACGGACCCAGTCTCGATGTGGCCCATGCGCGGACCGAACCAGGCAACGCTCGGGCTGCGCGTCTCGGAGTCCGCGCCACCCGCGTACTTTCGTCAGCCGATGTCGTCATACACGGCGCCGTTGCCATACCAGTCATCGGCGGTTGCACCACTCAGCGAGGCTCAGCCTGCCGCGCCGGAATCGCAACCGGCAACGCCGCCGCTGGGTTTCGCGCTGGCACAGTTGCACGGCATCTATATTCTTTCGCAGGCTCCTGACGGTTTGATTCTCGTGGACATGCATGCCGCGCACGAACGCACGACGTACGAACGGATGAAAGCGGCGCTCGAGAATGGCGGAGTGGCCAGTCAGCCGTTGCTCGTGCCGCTCTCGGTTTCAGTCGCGGCAGGCGAGGCCGATGTGCTGGAAGAACATGCGCCGGCTTTAAACCGCTTGGGGCTCGACGTGGTGCGCTCGGGACCGACGAGCGTACAGATTCGCGCCGTGCCGGCGTTTCTCGCGCAGAAGGATCTCGACGAGCTGTTACGTCGGATCAGCGCCGATCTTTCCGCGGACGGTTCGACGCGTGGCATCGAAGAAGCGCTCAACGAGGTGTTGGGCACGATGGCCTGTCATGGCGCCGTGCGCGCGCATCGTAATCTCGCCGTGCCTGAAATGAATGCATTGCTGCGTGAGATGGAACGCACCGTGCGCAGCGATCAATGCAATCACGGTCGCCCCACCTGGACGTATGTGAGCCTGAGCGATCTGGATCGCATGTTTCTTCGCGGACGATGAGCGCCGGCGAATTCAAGTCGGCGACGGCGCCCTTGCCGCTGATCATGGGCCCCACCGGCGCGGGCAAAACGGATCTGGCGCTGCGTCTCGCCGAGCGTCATCCCATCGAAATCGTGAGCGTCGATTCGGCGCTAGTTTATCGGGGCATGGACATCGGCACCGGCAAACCGTCGCGCGAGCAACTCGAACGCGTGCCGCATCATCTCGTCGACATTCTCGATCCCGCACAAGCGTACTCGGCGGGTCAATTCGTACGCGACGCAACGCAGGCGATCGCGGACATCCGTGCTCGAGGTCGTCTACCCGTGCTGGTCGGCGGCACCATGTTGTATTTCCGTGCTCTACGGCGTGGGCTGGCGGAGATGCCGACCGCCGATCCGCAGGTGCGACAGGAAATTGACGCGGAAGCGGCGCGTGTCGGTTGGCCCGCATTGCATGCGCAGTTGACCTTGCTGGATCCTGTCACCGCACAACGAATCCAACCGAACGACGGACAACGAATACAGCGGGCGCTCGAAGTACATCGGCTCACCGGTAGAACGCTAAGCGAGCTGCACGCGCAGACCCGACCGGCAGATCCTTCGTTGAGCTTCGCGGCATTCGCTTGGGCGCCGAGCGATCGCGAGCGTCTGTATGCGGCGATCGAGCGGCGCTTCGAGTCGATGATGCAGGCAGGGTTGCTGGATGAAGTACGCAGATTGCAGCAGCGCGGCGATCTGCATGCCGATCTGCCGGCGATTCGTTCTGTCGGCTATCGGCAACTGTGGGAACATTTGTGTGGCAGAGACTCTTTAGCTTCTTCGGTACAGCGAGCGATTTTCGCGACCCGACAGCTGGCGCGACGACAACTAATCTGGTTACGCGCGGAAAATGACGTCCAGTGGTACAACGCTCTTGATTCCGCCGCGGCCGACCAAATTGAGCAAGCCATTGCGACCTTTTGTTCGAAGCTGTCGGTGTGATCGAGGATCCGTTGCGGGCGGGCGCAGTGGGTCACTCGTGACACTGATGCAGCTGCGTATTGAATCAAAGGCAGCTTCGACGGGAACATCGCTGTGCTAAACTGCGGCATCGCAGCGGTTACCGGATGGTGCCCGTCGGCTGTCGTGCAGCTGCAGGGAAGCGGCATAGTCGGCAAAGCTCAACCAAAGAATTCGAAGGCATAACAAGGAGATAAATGATGGCCAGAGGGCAATCATTACAGGATCCGTTCCTGAACACATTGCGCAAGGAGCGCGTCCCGGTCTCCATTTACCTGGTGAACGGTATCAAACTGCAAGGTCAGATCGACTCGTTCGATCAGTTCGTCGTCTTGCTGAAGAACAGCGTCAGCCAGATGGTCTACAAGCACGCGATTTCCACAGTCGTTCCGGCGCGGGCAATCCGATTGCCGACGAGCGAAGAAGAAGGCGCGGAGACGGTCGCAGCCAGCGAGTGATGCGCGTGTCCGTGTGGGAGCTCGTTGTTGTTTGAAAGACCCCGCAGCGGCGAACGTGCGCTCCTGGTCCGGATCGGGCTGGGAGGTCCTCCCGGTGAAGATGAGCTGAGCGAGTTCGAGGCGCTGGCGCGATCCGCCGGCGCCGAAGTCCTCTCGGTGATCACCGGCACCCGCAAGGTGCCGGATCCACGCCTGTACATTGGCAGCGGCAAGGCCGAAGAGATCCACACGCGAGTCAAAGAGCTCGGCGCGGACCTGGTGGTTTTCGATCACCCCTTGTCGCCCAGTCAGGAGCGCAATCTGGAAGCGCTGCTGCAATGTCGCGTGCTGGACCGTACCGGCTTGATTCTGGACATTTTCGCGCAGCGAGCCCGCAGCTTCGAAGGCCAATTGCAGGTCGAGCTGGCGCAGCTCAAGCATCTCGCCACCCGACTGGTGCGAGGCTGGACCCACCTCGAGCGACAGAAGGGTGGTATCGGTCTGCGCGGTCCCGGCGAAACGCAGCTGGAAACCGACCGCCGATTGCTGGCGGCACGCATTCGCACATTGAATTCGCGCCTGGACAAGGTGCTCACGCAACGCGCGACCACTCGTCGCGAACGCAAGCGGGCCGAAATTCCGACGGTCGCCTTGGTGGGTTACACCAACGCCGGTAAGTCCACTCTCTTTAATAGGCTGACGGGCGCGGGCGCTTACGCCGCCGATCAGTTGTTCGCAACGCTCGATCCCACGGTTCGTCGGCTGCAATTGCCCGACGCGCGCTTCGCATTGCTGGCCGATACGGTCGGGTTCGTTCGCGACCTGCCGCACGAGCTGGTGGCGGCGTTCCGCTCGACCCTGCAGGAAGCGCGCGAATCCACTCTGTTGCTGCATGTGATCGACGCCGCCGACCCGAATCGCGGCGAGCGCATCGCCCAGGTCAACCAGGTGTTGAGCGAAGTGGGCGCAGGCGACCTGCCGCAGATCGAGATTTTCAACAAGGCCGACCTGGTCGGCGAGCCGGCGCAAGTGGAACGGGCCGAGGATGGCTCGGTGCGGCGGGTGTGGCTGTCCGCCCAGACGGGCGACGGCGCCGATCTGTTGATCGCCGCCATCGGGGAATTCCTGGGGCCGGAGCTGGTCCACCGTCACGTCGTGCTCAAACCCGAGGCCGGCCGGGCCCGGGCGCGGTTCTTCGCGGCGGGCGCGGTATTGGCCGAGCAGCCCCTGCCCAGCGGCGCCGTGGACCTGGAAGTTTCCATGCCGCGGCGGGCTTTCGAGCACCTATGCCGGTCCGAAGGGCTGGCCGAGGCCATCGCCGAGGAGTGATGGGACGGGTAAAGCTTGTGCCGGCCCGGAGCGGTTCCTAAAATCGGCCGTTTGGAGTTCGGCAAGGCCCCGGCTGATTTCACGGGGCGCACATTTCCAACTTTCTTAGCCTCAAGACACAAAAGTCATCCAACATGGCGTGGAACGAACCCGGCGGTAATTCCGGCGGCAAACGCAACCCCTGGGGGGGCGGCAACAAGCCCGAGCAGGGACCGCCCGATCTGGACGAAGTCCTGCGTAACCTGCAGCGCCGCCTGGCTGGCCTGTTCGGCGGCGGCAGCGGCGGCAATCGCACGGTCGGCGGCGGCTCGGGGCGCGGCTTCGGCATCGGCACGATCGTCATCGTCCTGGCCGCGATCTGGCTGGCGAGTGGCCTGTACACGGTGGACGCCGCCGAGCGCGCCATCATCCTGCGGTTCGGCAAGCACGTCGCCACCACCGAGCCCGGCCTGCGCTTCCACTGGCCGTGGCCCATCGAGACCAAGCAGATCGTCAACATTCAGAGCATCGAGAGCTTCAGCGAGCAGACGCGCATGCTGACCTCGGACGAGAACATGGTCGATATCAACCTGGAAGTGCAGTTCCGGCGCGCCAACGCGCTGGACTACGCGTTCAACGTCAACCGTCCCGAGGAAACGCTGAAGGAAGTCAGCGAGAGCGCCATTCGCGAAATCATCGGCCGCAGCAAGCTGGATGCCGTGCTCGAGTCGGGCCGTCAGGAAATCGTGGCCAAGACCAAGGACCTGATCCAGCGCACGCTGGAAGCCTACAAGGTCGGCCTGGAAGTCACGGCCGTCAACCTGCAGGACGTGAAGGTGCCGAACGAAGTTGCGCCGGCCCAGCAGGACGCGATCAAAGCTCGTGAAGACCGCGATCGTTTGTCGCTGGCCGCGCAGGCTTATTCCAACGACCTGATTCCTCGCGCCCGCGGCGCGGCGGTTCGTCAGGTGCAGGAAGCCCAGGCCTATCGCGCTCGCAAGATCGCGAACGCCGAAGGTGAGGCGAGTCGCTTCCTGGCGCTGCTCGACGAATACGAGCAGGCCCCTGGCGTGACCCGCGAACGTTTGTATCTGGAAACGGTCGAGCGTGTGCTCGCGTCCAGCAAGAAGGTGGTGCTCGACACGCAAGGTGGCGGCGCCGGCAATCTGGTTTATCTGCCCATCGACAAGCTGCTCGAACAGAGCCGGCGCGTACCGCGCGTCGCGACGACCGAGCCGAGCATGACCGTCGAGAGCACCGAACCCACTGACGCGACCACCGTCACCGGCGATCGTCGTACGCGAGGGACCCGCTAATGGCCAACCGCGGATTTCTGGTTTTGATTCTGGCGGCGGTCGTGGTGTTCACGCTCGCCATGTCGACCTTCACGGTGCGTGAGACGGAACTGGCGATCAAGTTCCGCTTTGGCGAGATCGTGCGCGCCGACTACGCCCCGGGTCTGCATTTCATGATCCCGATGGTCAACAACATCCGTAAGTTCGAGCGTCGCATCGACACCAAGAACTATCCGTCGGAGCAGTTCCTGACCAGCGAAGGCAAGATCCTGCGCATCGACTTCTATATCAAGTGGCGCATCTCCGATGTCGGCACCTACTACCAAGCGGCGGGCGGCGATCGCGAGATCGCGGCGGGTCGCCTCGGCAGTATCGTCAAGGACGGCATCAAGGGCGTGATCGCCCGTCGCACCATTCAACAGGTGGTGGCCGCCGAGCGTGCCGAGTTCACCGGCGAAATCTTGAAGCTGGCGGACGACAGCACGAAGGGGCTTGGTCTGCAGCTGGTGGACGTGCGCGTCAAGAAGATCGATCTGCCCGAGGAAGTGAGCGAATCGGTGTTCAGCCGCATGCGCCAGGACTTCGATCGCCAGGCCAAGCGCCTGCGCGCCGAGGGTGAAGAGAGCGCGGAAAAACTGCGCTCGGAAGCCGATCGTCAGCGCACCGAGCTGCTCGCCGAAGCCTATCGTGAGTCGGAAATCATCCGCGGCGAAGGCGACGCCAAGTCGGCCGAGATCTATGCGCGCGCGTACAACCGCAACGCCGAGTTCTATTCGTTCCATCGCAGCCTGCAGGCCTATCGCGAAGCCATCGGCACCGACAACGACGTGCTGGTGATTTCGCCGGACAGCGAGTTCTTCAAGTACCTGAATCGCGCGAACCGGCGTTGATGAAGTGAACTGGTCGGATCTGCTCGCGGCGGTGGCGCTGTATTTCGTGCTGGAAGGCGTCATGCCTTTCCTGAATCCGCAATGGCTCAAGCGCATGATGACCGCGCTGGCCGCGAGCCCCGACTGGTACCTGCGCGCCTGGGGCCTGATCAGCATGAGCATCGGCGTGGGATTGCTGTACTTCGTGCGCTCCTAGAATTCTTTCTTTTCAAGCCGAGTTCGTAATGAGTAGCCATCGCAATGTTGTCGTCATCGGCGCCCAGTGGGGCGATGAGGGCAAGGGCAAGATCGTCGATCTGCTCACCAATCGCGTCGCCGGTGTGGTGCGTTTCCAAGGCGGTCATAACGCCGGCCATACCTTGGTGATCAACGGTCGCAAGACCATCCTGCGTCTGATTCCGTCCGGCATCCTGCACGACGGCGTGACTTGCTTCATCGGCAACGGCGTGGTGCTGTCGCCGAAGGCGTTGTTCGACGAAATGGCCGAGCTGCAGCAGGCGGGCATCGACGTGCCGAAACGCCTGCGCATTTCCGAAGCGTGTCCGTTGATCCTGCCGCATCACATTGCGCTCGATAAGGCGCGCGAGGAAGCTGCTGGCGCCGCGAAGATCGGCACGACTGGCCGCGGCATCGGTCCGGCGTATGAGGACAAGGTGGCGCGTCGCGCGATCCGCGTGCAGGACCTGTTCGCACGCGAGCGCTTTGCCGCCAAGCTCGGTGAAGTGCTCGATTATCACAACTTCGTGTTGCGCAATTACTTCAAGGCGCCGGTCATCGATTTCCAGCAGACGCTGGACGAAGCGCTGGCGCTGGGCGAGCGCTTGCAGCCCATGGTTGCCGACGTGTCCGGCGAAGTGAACGCGCTGATTCGCGCCGGCAAACGGCTGCTGTTCGAAGGCGCGCAGGCTGCGTTGCTCGACATCGATCACGGCACGTACCCGTTCGTGACCTCCAGCAATTGCATCGCCGGTCAGGCATGCGCCGGTGTAGGCGTCGGCCCGCAACAGCTGCATTACGTGCTCGGCGTGGCGAAGGCTTATGCGACACGCGTCGGCAGCGGTCCGTTTCCGACCGAGCTCGACGACGAAGTCGGCGAGCACTTGCGTGTGAAGGGCAACGAATACGGTTCGGTGACCGGTCGCCCGCGTCGCTGCGGCTGGTTCGATGCGGCGAGCCTGCGTCGCGCCGTCGAGATCAACGGCATCTCCGGCTTGTGCATCACCAAGCTCGACGTGCTCGACGGTCTCGATACTGTGCGCGTCGCCGTGGGTTACAAAGTCCGTGGCGAGCGCCGCGATCTGCTGCCAGTCGGCGCCGAAGCCCTGTCGATCTGCGCGCCGATTTACGAAGAGCACCCAGGCTGGAAGGAAAGCACAGCCGGCGTGAAGACCTTCGACGAGCTGCCTAAAAATGCGCAGTCATATCTGCGCCGGCTCGAAGTGCTGGCCGGTGCGCCGATCGCGATCATTTCGACCGGCCCGGACCGGCTCGAAACCATCGTGATGAAACATCCCTTCGATTGAGTGTCTCGCGGGCGCTGACGTCAGTCAGCGCCCATCCCATGTAAGCGAACCGGCGCACGCAGGCGAACGTATTTTGCCTGCGGAACTCCGCACATCATCGCGAATTGAGTTCGCACGCCAGCGCGCATTTCGCTGCATTCCCCTCGATTGCCATCGCCTCTTAAGCAGCGCGCGTGCTGACGCGTGAACAGTTTTCGATGCTTAGGAGATAAAGAAATGGCTTACAGCAATTACCGAAGTGACTGGGGTCGCGAGGCCCAGGAGCGTGGACGCTCGGGCTCTCGCGACGAGCGTGAGCGACAGTTCTCACAACGCGATCATGATGAAGAAGATTCGCGCCGCTCTCGTGAATCGATGGAGCGGGATTATTACGGCAGTGAAGGCGGGGGGCGCGGCCGTGGCGGTTACGGTTCGCGCGATCAAGAAGACCTGGGGCCGCGCTACGGCCGTGAATTCAATCGCGGCTACGGTCAAGGAGATTACGACCAATATTACGGCGACTACGGTCAAGGCAGCCGCCAGGGCGGACGCTTCAGCGAAAGCGGTTATGGCCGCGGCCGTGAATATTCAGGCCGTGAAGGTCAGCGTCACTGGGGCAACGAAGGCGGCGGCTGGGAAGGTCGCGAAGACGAGCAATGGCGCAATCGCGACGTGCACGGTCAGTACGACCGCGAACGCAACTACGGCGGCTTCAGCAGCAGCGGCACCGGTAACTATGGTGGTTACGGCGGCAGCGGCGGCAGCTATCAAGGCGGGCAGGGCTACGGCGGCGGATCTCAAGGCGGCCGCAGCTGGGGCTATCAAGGTAGTGGCGATTATCAAGGCGGCGGCAGCTATCAAGGCGGACAGGGACGCTGGGGCCAGGCGGGCACTCAGTACAGCCAGAGCGATTGGCGCGATCAAGGGCGCTACGGCCAAGGTCAGTACGGACAAGGTCAGTACGGCCAAGGTCAATACCGCCAAAGTCAGTATGGCCAGAGTCAGTACGGCCAAGGTCAATATGGACAAGGCGGCGGCGATTACAGCTACCGCGGCTACGATCTCGCGCGCCAAGGTTACGGTCGGGGCTACGGCCAGAGCGACTATCGCGCGGGACAAGGCGGCTACGGACAGGGCGGCTTCGGACAAAGCGCTTACAGCTCCGGTCGTCCGAGCGGTGGTCGCGCCTATGGCGAGTACAGCGGTAGCGCGAGCGGCTATCACGGCGAGGACTACGGTCGCAGTGGCCAAGGCCGCAGCCAGTATGGTTCGCAAAGCCAGTACGGTTCACAAGGCCAGGAGCAGGAGTACGGCCAATTCCGTGGTCGCGGTCCGCGCGGCTACAAACGTTCCGACGATCGGATTCGCGAAGAGGTGTGCGATTGCCTCACCGATGACGACGAACTGGACGCCAGCAATATCGACGTCGCGGTGAAGGACGGCGAAGTGACATTGAGTGGCACCGTCACCTCGCGCGAAGACAAGCGGCGCGCGGAGATGCTGGCCGAGCGCACTTCCGGCGCAAAGGAAGTCCAGAACAGCATCCGCGTACAGGAACAGCAGCGCACGCAAACCGGTACTCAGACCGGCACGCAAAGCTCGAGCGGGACCGGCACGAGCACCACGACCGGTCGAGGAGACAAAGGCAAGGAGTCCAACGTTCAGCACTGAGCGGTGGGGGTCAGGGACTTCAGGGACCGGACTGTCGGGGCGTGACGACGCCCCGACAGCTTGAAACTCAGCAAAAGTCTTAGCCCCGAAGCGTCGACCGGGTCACGTATTGGTACTTTGCAGCGCTCCAAAATGCCGCCCAGGCATTGAGGGTTATGTAACCAAGCATGAGTGATCCGTCCTCGGCGGGCGCGCCCGCCGCAGCAGCGAACCGCGGCGGCGTTTTCTATCTCTACAAGCATCTTTGGGCGCAATCGCACGGCCACCGCCGTCACTTTCTGGGCGCTGTCGCCTTATTGCTGACAGCTCAATGCGTGCTGTTGAGCGTGCCTTACTTCGCGGGCCGCGCCATCAACACCCTGCAGGCGCAGGGCTCATCCGGCATTGGCTCGGCGGGCCTGTGGCTGCTGCTGGTCGTAGCCGCGACCGCCGTGAGCTGGGTGTTTCATGGTCCGGGTCGCTTGCTCGAACGCAACGTCGCCCTGGAGATTCGCAGGCGGATGTCCGGTGGCCTGTTCGAGCGCCTGCTGAAGTTGCCGTTGTCGTGGCATGAAGCCAACCACTCCGGCGTCAGCGCGCATCGGCTACAACAAAGCAGCTCGGCGCTGTCTTCGTTCGCCCAGAGCCAGTTCATTTATTTGAGCAGCGCGGTTCGACTGGTCGGTCCGATCGTCGCGCTGTGGCTGCTGCAGCCGGTCGTCGGCATGAGCGCCATCGTCGGCTTCGTGGTCATTTGCTTGTCGGTCGTCACATTCGATCGCGCGATGATCCGTCTCGCGCACCGTGAGAACGATGCCGAGCGTCGTTACAACGCGGCTCTGCTCGATGCGCTGGGAAATATCACCAGCGTCTTCGCCCTTCGTCAGACGCGCGCCATCACCGAGTTGCTGCAGCGAAGGCTGGAAGCGGTATTCGCTCCGTTGCGCCGTTCGATCGTGTTGAACGAAGCGAAGTGGTGCACCGTCGACGTGTGCAGCAAGGCGCTGAGCTGCAGCCTGGTCGCTTTGTTTGCATGGCTCGCCGTTCGTCAGACCGGCGCGGGCGTCGGCCAGAGCACCATCATGCTCGGCAGCCTGTACATGGTTTGGGAATATGCGTCGCAGGCGGGCGGCGTGATTTCGGCGTTCGCTTCGCATTTCCAAACGTTCGCTCGTCAGCACGCCGACTTCGCGAGCGCCGACACCATTCGCGACGCCGAGGTGAAGACGCCGGAGCCGATGAGCCCCGAGTTGCTGCAGCCCAGTTCCGTCGACTCCGAGTACTACGTGGTGCGCGATCTGGTGTTCAGCCATCCAGGCGCGCGCAGCGAGCGACCCACGCTGAATGGCGTCTCGCTATCGTTGCAGCAGGGCCGTCGCTACGCGCTGATCGGTGGTAGCGGCTCGGGCAAGAGCACGCTGCTCCGGGTGCTCGCCGGTTTGTATGAGGCGGATCGGATCGCTATCGATCGTCGCAATGGACCCGCCGTGGTCACGCCGTCAGCTGCTGCGCAGGTGTTCCGGGCGAACGCCACACTCGTGCCGCAGGATGCCGAGGTCATCGAAGGCACGATGGCCGAGAATCTCGCCTTGTGCGCGACTCATGCGGGTGCGCCTACCGAGACGCAATATTCCGATGCAATGAGCATCGCGTGCGTGACCGATTTCGTAGCGGCGGATGCCGACGGCTTGAACACAGCGGTGGTCGAGCGCGGCGCCAACTGGTCGGGCGGTCAGCGTGCTCGTATCGCGCTCGCCAGAGGCGTGCTGGCCGCGGCCGACAGTAATCTGGTGTTGTTCGACGAACCGACCGCGAGCCTGGATTCCCGCACCGAGGCGCGCGTCTACGACAATCTGTTCGCGGCCTTGCCGAATTCGTGCATCGTTTCGTCCATTCACCGACTGCATCTGCTGGAGCGCTTCGATGAAGTCATCGTGATGCACGACGGACGCGTGGTCGCGCAAGGTCCCGCGCCTTTGCTGGCCGCGACTTCGCCTGACTTTCGCCAGTTGCTGGCGATGTATCGTCAGGAAGATCGCTCGCAATCCGCCGACGCGTCAGCGGCTGCTTGAACCGCCGGGCTTGGTCTTCAACCAGGCCCGCAACACTTCTGCGACGCTCCACGCCTGAGCCACGCAGCCGCCCGGCGCGTACGGCTCCTCGGCGTCGAAGATCTCGCTGATGCTGCCGATCCCCGCGTCGTAGAGATGGCCCGGAAATGCTTCGAGCAGCGCCCGTGCGCCGGCTGGATCCGGATACACGCGCAGGTAAGCGTCGATGTAGTGACCGATCAGCCACGGCCATACCGTGCCCTGGTGATAGGCCGCGTCGCGCGCTCGCAGATTGCCGCGATAGTGACTTTTGTAATCGGCATGATCCGAGCTCAGCGTGCGCAGTCCATACGCCGTCACCAGCTTGTCTCGCACCACGTCCACGACTTGTTTCCAATGGCGCTGATATAGCACCGGGTGTTGCAGCGACAGTGCGAATATCTGGTTGGGACGGATCGCGTCGTCATTGCCTTCGGGGCCGTCGATGACGTCGTAGAGGCAGCCGCCCGATTCGTTCCAGTAGCGTTGATTGAACGAATCCCGCACCTGAGCGGCGAGCGTTTGATACTGCTCGTGCGGCTTGCGCAGTTCGGCGGCCCACTGCGCCATCAACTGTAGCGCGTTGTGCCATAGCGCCTGAATTTCCACCGGCTTGCCACGTCGAGGCGTGACCACCCAGCCGTCGACCTTCGCATCCATCCACGTCAATTGATATCCGTCGGCGGCGGCGGAGATCAGGCCGTCCTTGGGATCGACGTGAATGTTGAAGTGCGTGCCGTCGAGATGATGCTGGATGATGGACTGGAGCACTGGAAACAGATTTCTCACCAGTGCGCGATCCGCTGTCGTTTCGACGTAGCGCGAGATCGCGTGGAAATACCAGAGCGTTGCATCCACCGTGTGATACAGGGCCTGGCGCTCGCCTTCCGGAAACAGATTCGGCAGCAAGCCATCCTTCACGTAATGCGAGAAGGTGTTCAGGATGGCGCCAGCTTCGCGATAGCGCCCCGTGGCCAGCGTGAGTCCTTCGAGACTGATCATGGTGTCGCGACCCCAATCGCCGAACCAGTGATAGCCCGCGTAGACGCTGCGTAGCTCGCCGCCGCTCGCCTGGGCGAGCACGCTTTCTTCCAGGCGGCTGCCGGGCAGCACGATGAATTGATCGGCCGCCATCGCCAGTTGCTCGGCGACGGGATCGTCCTGCACGGCAGGTGCGAGGCTCAGCAGATTGGTGAGGCGCTGCCGTTCGCAGTCGAATACCGCATTGGCATCGAAGTCGAGCTGCTCCCAAGGGTGCGAGGAGGCGATGAACACAGCTGGCTGCTCAGGCCGGATGCGCGCCAGCAGGTAGCCCGGGCTGAAGGCGCTTTCGAATTCCGGATCGCCGCGGTCCCGTTCGATGCGATACATGAAATTACTTTCTTCGCGCTCCTCGGTGACGAACGCAGTGGGGCCCGGCCGCAACAGAAAGCGCAGCACCATGTCGGATTCGGTGTGACAGATCTCGTGCCGCCCCCGGCGCACTTCCAGGGTAAAGATGCCGGGCTCGCCGTGCGGCGACTCGTCGTGGCGGCGAAAAGAAACATAGGGCCGCACTTGCAGATCGAGCGCGTCGCCTTCCAGCAGACGGTATTGCACGCACACCGTGTTCTGGTTGTGAACCATTGCGACGGACTTCTCGAACACCACGCCCTCGTGCTCGAAGGTCCAGACCGCGATCCGATGATCGAGTCGAAATTCCCGGAGGAACAAATGCAACTCGCCCTCGAAGCGCTCCGACTCGTACTCGGCGCCGCCCAGGTGCATGTCGCGCCCGTTGATGGTGAGAGATTCGTCGCACCGTGAAATCAGAATGTGCCGGCCTTTGGGCGAGGCCAGGTTGGGAACGAACAGGCCGTGATATTTCCGCGCCGGAATGCCGGCCAGGGTGCCGGAGGCGTAGCCGCCCAGTCCGTTGGTGAGCAGCCATTCTCGGCTGCGCAGGAATGCGGGATCGCTGTTGCGGTCCCAGCTCAGAACGATCTGTCGATCGCGAATCATGCGGGTACCTCGGGAATGGCAATGCGTGGCGCGGCCACCAGCAACACCGCGCATTGAGCTTGAATGCGCCAGGCGCCGTGTCCGTGTTCGGCGACCGGCTCGAACGATCCTAGTCCGCCATGCTCGGGCGCTTCGCTGTGCCACAAGACTTGCCAGCCACTACCCACTGGCGGGGCGAGCAGCGGCTCGGCGATGGAAGCGGCCTGTAACTCCGCCTCCAGATTGACGATCAGCAGTCGATCGCCGTGGTCGGCGTCGAACCAGCGCAGCACGAAGCTGTGTTCGCTCAACGTCGCGCCGTCGATGGCGGTGATGTCCTGGCGCGAAATGACTGGATCGCTGGCGCGCAGCCGCAGGAGGTCGCGATGTAAATCCAGCATAGCGCGGTTACGCTCGCGCTCCGACCAGTCGAGCTTGGAGTCTAAAAAGGTCTGCTCGGCGCTGGGATCCGGAATCAACGCCTGCAGTCTCGCATCCGCGTAGGCATGAAACTGACCGACGAACTCGCGTCGGCCGGCATGCACTTGACGCGAAAGTTTTTCAGTATGGTCGGCAAAAAAAGTGAAGGGCGTCGAAGCGCCGAACTCCTGCCCCATGAACAGCATGGGAGTCTGCGGGGCGAGCAGCGTCAGCCCCAGCAGCGCTCGATATCGTGACGGCGAACAATTGACGTGTACGCGAACGCCCGTGGCAGTGTTGCCGACTTGATCGTGGTTCTGCAGGAAAATGATACAAGCCGAACCGCCGCGCTCCCGGAACGGCGAGCCGCGACTTTTTTTCTGCCAGTCGTACCACTGGCCTTGATATAAGAAGCCGCGGCGGACACAGGAGACGAACTCCTGCGCGCGCCCGGTGTAGTCGTGAAAATATCCATCGCGGCTGCCGGTCAACGCCACGCGCGCGCTGTGATGAAAATCGTCGTTCCACATGGCGTCCATGCCGAAGCCGCCCGCATTCACCGGCAGTAAATGCTCGCTGCACTGAGGCTCGTTCTCGGCGACGAAGATGATGCGCCGTGGCTGCGCGACCATGCGCGCTCGTTGCGTGAGCTCCGCGAGGATGTGAGTTTTACTGGCGTCGAAGATGGACTGCGTGGCGTCCAGCCGGAAGCCGTCGAGATGAAACTCACGAATCCAGTAACACGCATTGCCGATGATGAACTCGCGGGCGCCGGCGTTCTGCTCGCCGTCGAAGTTGAACGGCTCGCCCCAGTCGGTGCGATAGCGCTCGCTGAAATAATGCGGGCTGAAGCAATGCAGATAATTGCCGTCGGGTCCGACGTGGTTGTAGACCACATCGAGAATCACGGCGAGGCCGAGCGCGTGCGCGCGATCGACGAATCGTTTCAGCGCCTCGTGATCGCCGTACTGGTGATAGGGCGCGTAAATCTGCACACCGTCATAGCCCCAGTTCCAGCGCCCGGGGCATTCCGCCACGGGCATGAGTTCCAGCACGGTGACGCCCACGTCACGCAGGTGATCGAGCTTGTCGGCCGCGGCGTCGAACGTTCCTTCGGGCGTGAACGCGCCGATGTGTAATTCGTAAATGACCTGCCGCTCGATCTCGACGCCGCGCCATCGCGCATCGGTCCAGCGAAAGGCGTCGGGCTCGACGAGCATGGACGGGCCGTGCACGCCTTGCGGCTGAAAGCGCGAACAAGGGTCGGGCCAGGGACCGGTGTCGTCGACGCGGTACTTGTAGTGCCGGGCAGAGGTGGCCGTACTACCGGAAAAATAACCACTCGCGTCGCGCGACAGGGCCAGCGGCTTGTAATCGCCGCCTTCGAACACCACATCGACGCGGCGAGCGGCCGGCGCCCACACACGGAAGCGCGCCACGCCGTCCAGGATGGCTGCACCTAGCAGCTCAGGATGCGGTGAGAGCGACATGCGAACCTTGGATCGCGGGGGTGAATGACAGCAGTGCGGAAAGCACATGCAGTCAAGCGCCGGGCCGCGCCCGGGGTTCCGTCGAATGCAGCTCGCCCGGGTGGGGTTTGCGGCGGCGATAAGTTAGTATGGCGGCCTTGGAGCCCGCTCTGACTTATCGAGTTTTTGTTCTAGTTATCGTTCTTGGGAAGATGGTGCCCAGGAGAGGACTCGAACCTCCACGGATCGCTCCACTGGTACCTGAAACCAGCGCGTCTACCAGTTCCGCCACCTGGGCAAGGAAGGGAACGCGGGGCTGCCCCCGCAAGAGGCGCGCAATGTACCGATGACCTTTAGGGCTGTCAATGACAAGCGGCCCTATCCAAGACGAATTTTCTCAATCCTTATTCAATTCCCGATCAACCCTAATGAAGCTAAGAAAAAAAACCCGAAAACCCAAAAAAACCTCGACTCGCCCGGCCCGGACCGGGGCCTCCACCCGACCCCGGGCGACCCGTAACCAGCCGGCGATACCCCAGGTCTTGCAGACCGCCGGCCGGCCGCTGGATTTCGACGAGTTGGCCTCGCGCGCCCAGCGCAACGGCGCCTCGGCCCGCAAACGACTGACCAAGGAGCTCGAAGAGCTGCTGCAGTCCGGCGCCATCATTCGCAACCGGCGCGATGAATACTGTTTGCGCGAGCGCCTGTCGCTCACCGTCGGCACCGTCAGCGCGCACAAGGATGGGCATGGATTCCTGATGCCCGAAGATCGTTCGGCGCCGATCTACCTCGCGCCACGACAAATGCTCGAAACCATGCACGGCGACCGGCTCGCCGTGCGCATCAGCGGCGTCGATCATCGCGGCCGGCCCGAAGGCGTGATCGTCGAAGTCCTGGAGCGCAACACCAAGGAGATTGTGGGCCGGCTCTACGATGAATCAGGCATCTGGTTTGTCGTTCCCGACAATCCGCGCATCGGCCATCGTGTGCTCGTGCCCCGGCAGCATCTGAATGCCGCGCGCGCCGGGCAGGTCGTGCTGGTCAAACTGGTGGAGCAGCCGTCGAAGACGGCGCAGCCGCTGGGACATATCTCACGTGTGCTCGGCGAACACGCCGCGCCCGGCATGGAGACCGACATTGCGATTCATTCGCACGGTCTGCCGTTCGAATTTCCTCCCGAGGTGGTGGCCGAGGCCGAAGCGTTCGGCAGCTCGGTTCCAGCCGCGGCCAAGCGCGGACGAGAAGATCTGCGCGAGTTGCCGCTCGTCACCATCGACGGTGAGGACGCTCGCGATTTCGACGATGCCGTCTATTGCGAACCGTTGCGCGGTGGCAGCTGGCGTTTGCTGGTCGCCATTGCCGACGTAGCCAGCTACGTCGAACCGAATAGAGCGTTGGATCGCGAAGCCCAGCTGCGTGGCACGTCGGTTTATTTTCCCAACCGTGTGCTGCCGATGTTGCCGGAAGCACTTTCCAACGGTTTGTGCTCGCTCAATCCGCACGTCGATCGGCTGTGCATGGTCTGCGAGATGCGCGTCAACGCCGAAGGCAAAGTCACGCGCGCGCAGTTCTTCGAAGGGTTGATGCGCTCGGCCGCACGACTGACGTACACGAAAGTGGCTGCGTACCTGACCAACCCAGCCGCGGTCCATGAGCCTGAAGTGACCGCACTGGGCTCACAGCTGCAAAACCTGTACGGCGTGTTCAAGGCGTTGCACAGGCAGCGTCTGAAGCGAGGTGCGCTCGACTTCGATGCGCCGGAGCTGAAGGTCAAGTTCGACGCGCAAGGGCGCATTGCGGCCTTCGTGGAGTCCACGCGCAACGACGCTCACCGCTTGATCGAAGAGTGCATGATCGCCGCGAACGTGCAGGCCGCGCGTTTCCTGAAGAAACATCGCATCCCGACACTGTATCGCGTGCATGGCCAGCCCGAGGAAGATCGCCTGGAGCAGCTGCGCCAGTTCCTGCAAGGTTTCAATATTCATCTGCCCAGGGACCGCGAGTTGGTGCCGCAGGATCTGAGCGAAGTGCTGCAACGGTCTGTCGGCCACGAAGAGGCGCATCTGATCCAGACCGTCGTGATCCGCTCCATGCCCCAAGCGGTGTATCAACCCGAGAACATCGGCCACTTCGGTCTGGCCTTGTCCGAGTACGCGCACTTTACTTCGCCGATCCGGCGTTACCCGGACTTGCTGGTCCATCGTGGCATCCGGCACATCCTGCGAGGCGGCAACGCCGAGACCTTCCCCTGGACCCCGGGCATCATGTCCACGCTGGGGCAGTCGTGCTCGCATACTGAGCGGCGCGCCGATGAAGCAACACGCGACGCCATGTCCTGGCTCAAGTGCGAATTCATGCGCGACAAGATCGGCGAAGAATTCGACACGCTGGTCACTGGCGTGGTCGACTTCGGCCTGTTCGTGCAGATCAAGGGAATGCAGATCGACGGGCTGGTGCATGTCAGTGCGCTCGGCGCCGATTATTTCTCGCGCGATAAGACGGGCTATCGCATGGTGGGCGCTCGCAGCGGGCGGATCTTCCGCCTCGGCGATCATTTACGCGTGCGTTTGATCAACGTGGTCATCGATGAACGTAAAATCGACTTCGAGCTGGCCGAGGCGGGCGGCGGTCAACGCATGGTGCGCGGACCGTGGCAGCGTCGACGCAACCAGCATCGAGGAAGACGATGAGCGAAACGACAGTCATATTCGGGCTGCATGCCGTGCGCACACTGCTGCGGCAACGGCCCGAACGCGCCGCGTTGCTGATCCTGCAGAAGGGCAGGGAGGACGCGCGCATCAACGAGCTGATGCAACTGGCTCAAGCCAAATCCATCAAGTTCGAGTTGCGCGACAGCCGCGAGCTGGACCGGCTGGCCGGCGACGAGCGCCATCAAGGCGCTTGCCTGCAGATTCGTAGCGTTGGCGTCTTGGGCGAGGGCGCGCTGGATGACTTGCTCGATTCAGCCACCACGCCTCCGCTCTTGCTGGTATTGGATGGCGTGCAGGATCCTCACAATCTTGGCGCGTGTCTGAGAACCGCGGACGCGGCCGGGGTCACCGCCGTGATCGTGCCGAAGGACCGCGCGGCAGGCTTATCGGCCACGGTGCGAAAAGTCGCATCGGGCGCGGCGGAAACCGTGCCGCTGATTCAAGTGACCAACCTGGCGCGTACGTTGCGCTGGTTGAAGGAGCGCGAGGTCTGGGTCATCGGCACCGACGATGAGGCCGAGCATTCGCTTTATTCGAGCAAGCTCACGGGCCCTCTGGCGCTCGTGCTCGGCGCAGAAGGGACTGGCTTGAGGCGCCTCACGCGAGAGAACTGCGACGCGCTGGTCAGCATTCCCATGCGGGGCGTCGTGGAGAGCTTGAATGTTTCCGTAGCCGCCGGCGTCCTGCTCTACGAAGCCGTCCGCCAACGTCAATAAATCAAGACGCCAGCTTGCGAGCGTGAGTCGGCACATACAGCCGGCTCATGGTCGACAACGGATCGAACTTACCGACGTTTTTATCGCGCATCAGCTCGGCGAAGTCCTCAGGCACCATGGCCGGGCTGCAGAAAAACCCCTGGTACTGATCGCAGCCGAGCGAGCGCAGGAACTGCAACTGCTGCTCGGTCTCCACGCCTTCGGCGATCACCTTCAGTCGCAGGCTGTGCGCCAGCGAGATGATGGCGTGCACGATGGCGGCGTCCTCGGGGTTGGCGACCACGTCCTTGATGAAGCTGCGATCGATCTTGAGCTTGTCGAGCGGGAAGCGGCGCAGGTAATTCAGGCTGGAATAGCCGGTGCCGAAATCGTCGATGGAAATGTGCACGCCGAGCCGGCTGAGCTGTTCCAGAATCGAGGTCGAGGTGGCGGCATTGTGCATGACCGCGCTCTCGGTCAGCTCGATCTCCAGAAACGTCGGCTCGAGGTCGGCGTTTTCCAGCGCCGATTGCACGATGCTCACCAGATTCTTTTGCCTGAACTGCTGCGCTGACATGTTGATGGCCACGCGCACCGGCGCCATGCCATTGACCTGCCACTGCCGCGCCTGCCGGCAGGCTTCGCGCAGCACCCATTCGCCGATCTGCAGGATGAGCCCGGTTTCTTCGGCGAGCGGAATGAAATCGCCCGGCGGCACCAGGCCGCGCTCCGGATGTCGCCAGCGGATCAGTGCTTCGGTGCTGCTGATGCGGCCGGTGGTGATGTCCACTTTCGGCTGGTAGTGCAGCTCCAGCTCGCCGTTCACCAGCGCGCGGCGCAATCCGTTCTCCATCTTCAGTCGCTGCTGCGCAAACGCATTCATCGACGGCGTGAAGAACGTATAGGTGTTGCCGCCGATCTTTTTGGAGTGATACATCGCCGCGTCGGCGTTCACCATCAACTCGGCGACGCGGCTGCCGTCGCTCGGATATATGCTGATGCCGATGCTCGGCGCGGTGTGGATGTCCACGGTCAGAATATGGAAGGGCTCAGCGAAACAGGCGAGGACGCGCTGCGCCAGTTGCTCAACGTCGCCCTGACCCGCAACTTCGTCTGCGATCAGTACGAACTCGTCGCCGCCGGTGCGCGCCAATGTATCGCTCTTGCGCAACGTGCCACGCAAGCGGTTCGCGACTTCTTTCAACAGCTCGTCGCCACCGTGGTGACCGAGTGAGTCGTTGATCAACTTGAAGCGATCCAGGTCGATCACCAGCACGGCGACCCGGCCTTCGCGCCGCTCGGCGTAAGAAATCGCTTGTGACAACCGGTCATCGAGCAACAAGCGGTTGGGCAACTCCGTGAGCGCATCGTGAGTCGCCAGATGCTGGAGACGGGCGTTCGCATCTTCCAGCGCCACGGCGTGCTGCCGCGAGCGGGATTCCAGATGCGCGTCGTACATCAGCAGGATCATGGTGATCAGCAGCACGCCCAACGCGAAACCGCCGATGAGCACGGCGAGCCAGCCGTTGCTGGTGGCGGTCGCGCCCACACAATAAGAATTGGGAGCGAATTGCGACGCGAACATGCCGGTGTAGTGCATGCCGCAAATCGCCGCGCCCATGACGACCGCGGCTGCCGTTCGTTGCAGACGGATGCGCCACGAGGCGCCGCCACGCAATCGGAAGAACAGCCACAACGCGGCGAACGACGCGACGATGGCGATGACGATCGATGCGATCAGCAGCGTGGGCTCATAAGTAATGAACGGCACGATGCGGATCGCGCCCATGCCCGAGTAGTGCATCCCTGCGATGCCGAGACCCATGATCACGGCGCTGCCCGCGAGGCGGCCCAGCCCGCCTTCGTTGCGACTGGCGATGTTCAGGGCGAAGCCCGATACCAGAATCGCGACCGCCAGGGAGGCGAGGGTGATGAGTACGTTGTATGCGAGTGGGATCGGCAGCGAGAACGCGAGCATGCCAATGAAGTGCATCGACCAGATGCCCACGCCCATGGCCAAGGCGCCGCCCGCGAGCCACATGCGTTTGTGTTTGCGCTGGGCGGTGGCCACCCTCGATGCCAGGTTCAGCGCCGTGTATGAGACGCACACCGCGACCACGAACGATAGCGTTACCAGCCAGGCGTTGTAGGAGCCGTCCACTGTTGAAGTTTCCTGCCTCGGCAGGGATACCGCTGCCGCTGCCTGTAACGGCCGCTGCCGTTTCGTCTTGACGCAGTCCAGCATCGATTCAGCGCCTTGCCGGCAGCCTGCATCAGGGAAAACCCTTACTATTTAACCGAAGCTGGCGGGTTGGCCTGCTGTGCAGGACCGCCATTCCCGTTGCACTGGCCGGGGCGCTCGGCTAGTATCCGCGGCCCTGTTGCGCCCGGGCCCCTGCCCAGGCGGACAGTTTCTTCAACTCCTTGCCGCACCGACCTTCTCGACCCGGGCGGCATCTCCACAAGGAGCAGCAATGCGACACTACGAGATCGTTTTTCTGGTGCACCCCGACCAGAGTGAACAGGTTCCGGCCATGCTGGAACGCTACAAGACCATGATCGCGGCCGGTAACGGCACCGTGCATCGCCTGGAAGACTGGGGCCGTCGGCAACTCACGTTCCCGATCGCCAAGGTCCACAAAGCCCACTACGTGCTGATGAACATCGAGGTCGACGGCAAGACGCTGGCCGAGCTCACCGGCGCGTTCCGCTTCAGCGACGCAGTGCTGCGCCACCTGGTCATCAAGATGGACAAGGCCGTCACCGAACCCTCGCCGATGGCGAAGGGCGACGAGGAGCGCGACGAGCGCTTCGCGCGTGACGACGAGGAAGAAGGCGCTCCTGCCTCGACCTGACCTTCATCGAATCACTCTTAGAGGTTCACCATGTCCCGCTTTTTCCGCCGTCGCAAGTTCTGCCGCTTCACTGCCGAAGGCATCGAGCAGATCGACTATAAGGATCTCGGTATCCTGAAGAGCTACATCACCGAGACCGGCAAGATCGTCCCGAGCCGCATCACCGGCACCAAGTCGCACTATCAGCGTCAGCTGGCGATTGCCGTGAAGCGCGCTCGCTACCTGGCGTTGCTGCCGTACACCGACCAGCACTGAGATCTCGCGTTCGACGCCTTGGCCCCGGAGTTGACCGGGGCGGGGCACATACATGCACCGTGCAATTGCTGTCTGGCTGACCGGGCATCCCTGGCGCGCCGCCTTCGCGAGCGCCATGTGCGGAGCGCTTTCGCCGCAGATGCCGTTACCATTTCTGGTGATTGCCGGCGCCATCGCAGTGCTGGTAGCGCTGCGTTTCGAAACACGTCATGCCGTCACCATGGCGGTCGCGGCCGGCGCCGCGGCGACCTGGGTGGTGCTGTCGGTGGCCGTGGTGCCGCCCGGCTGGCTGATTTTAGGAATCGGCGTGCTGTTTTTTGGCCCGATGTTGCTGGGCTGGCTGTTGAAGAAGACGGGCTCGCTGAACCTGACGTTTCAGGTCATGTTGTTGGGCCTGGCGGTGCTGCTGATAGGGTTGTTCGCCGTGCTGCCCGATCCGGTCGGCCTCTGGCGCGAACAGATCGATCTGATCGTGCCCGCGATGGAGCGGGCCGGCTGGCAGATCCCAGCGGGCGATCGCGACATGATCCTTTCCGCCTGGGCGCGCACCATGTGGGGCAGCGTGGCGGCGCTCTCGCTGAGCACGGTGTTTGGCGCGGTGTTGCTGGGCCGGTGGTGGCAGTCGCTGCTGGACAGCCCGGGTTCGTTTGGTGTCGAGTACCGGCAGTTGCGCCTCGGGCTCGCGCTCGGCATCGCGGTGACGGTGCTGTTCATCGTCGCGTTGCTGGGCGACTCGGCGTTGACGGCCTCGCTGGCCTGGGTGGCGTTCGCCGCGCTGGTCTTTCAAGGATTGGCGGCCGCGCATCGTAGCAAGGCGGTCGGACGGTTGAATCGCGGTTGGCTGGTCGGAATTTATGTACTGCTGATCATGTTGCCGGTCGCTTCGATCGTAGTATTCATGCTCGCGGTGTGGGGCTTTTTGGATAATTGGCTGCGGCCCCGGACGCAGCACGTTTAACTGACGCCTCTTTTAAGTGAGGGTAGGCTGATGGAAATCATTCTGATGCAGAAGGTTGCCAACCTCGGCAACATCGGTGACAAGGTCAAGGTGAAGCCGGGCTACGGCCGCAACTACCTGCTGCCGCAGGGCAAGGCCACGCTGGCCACGCCGGAGAACGTCGCCAAGTTCGAAGCGCGCCGCGCCGAGTTCGAAAAGGTGGCGAAGGAAGAGCTGGCCAGCGCCCAGTCGCGCGCCGCCAAGCTCGAAGGCTTCAAGCTCACGTTGACGGCCAAGGCCGGCGGCGAAGGCAAGCTGTTCGGCTCGGTCGGCAACAGCGACATCGTCGAGGCCCTGAAGAAGGCCGGTCACACGCTGGAGCGTTCCGAAGTGCGCATGCCGAACGGCCCGATCCGTCAGGCGGGCGAGCACGTCGTGCAGCTCCACTTGCACACCGACGTCAACGTCGATCTGCCGGTCGTCATCGTCGGCGAAGAATAATCTTCGCCGCCACCGATGGCCGAAGCCGACAGCAAGGTTTCGTTCGCGGGCGCGCGACGCGCCCGCGATAAAGCGGTGGATGACATTCGTGTCCCGCCTCATAACATAGAGGCGGAGCAGGCCGTGCTCGGCGGCCTGATGCTGGACAACCGCGTCTGGGACAACATCGCGGACCGCATCGTCGGCGACGATTTCTATCGTCGCGATCACCAGATCATTTTCGAGGCCATCGCCGAGCGCGGCGCCAACGGCGAGCCTTCCGACGCCGTCACTCTTTCCGAATGGCTGGAACGCAAAGGCCTGCTGGCCGAGGTCGGCGGCCTGCCGTATCTCGCGCAACTGGTTCGTGACACGCCCAGCGCCGCGAACGTTCGCGCCTATGCCGACGCAGTCCGCGAACGCTCGACACTGCGCCAACTGATCTCCGTCGGCGGCGAAATCGCCAACGGCGCGTACGATCCTCAGGGCCGCGACGCCGCCGAGATTCTCGATGAGGCCGAGCGCCGCGTGTTCGAGATCGCCGAGAGCCGGAACAAGACCGGCTCGGGCTTCGTGCCGCTGCGAAACGAAGTCGGCAAGATCATCGATATGATCGATACCCTGTCGCAGAACCCCGGTGCGATCACCGGGCTGTCGACGGGTTTCAAAAAGCTCGACGAGATGACTGCCGGCCTGCAGAAGGGCGACCTGATCATCGTCGCCGCGCGTCCCTCGATGGGTAAGACCACCTTCAGCCTGAACATGGCGGAAAACGCCGCCTTCGGCCCGAAGCAGGCCAAGGTCGGCGTGTTCAGTATGGAAATGGGCCGCGAGCAGCTGGCGTTTCGTATGGTCTCTTCGCTCGGGCGCGTCGATCAGACCAAGCTGCGCACCGGCAGCCTGGACGACGACGACTGGTCGCGCGTGCAGATGGCCATCTCGATGATGAAATCGTCGAACATCTTTATCGACGACACGCCGGCGTTGTCTCCTACCGAAGTGCGCGCTCGGGCGCGGCGCCTGAAGCGCGAGCATGGGCTCGATCTGATCGTGGTCGACTACTTGCAGCTCATGCAGGTGCCCGGCAACAAAGAAAACCGCACCGCCGAGATCTCGGAGATCTCGCGCTCGCTCAAGGCGCTGGCCAAGGAGCTGTCGGTGCCGGTGATCGCGCTGTCGCAGCTGAATCGCGCGGTGGAACAGCGCACGGATAAGCGGCCGGTGAGCTCCGACTTGCGCGAATCGGGCGCCATCGAGCAGGACGCGGACGTGATCATGATGATCTACCGCGAAGAAGTTTATAACCCGGAGACGCCGCGCAAGGGCATCGCCGACATCATCATCACCAAGCAGCGTAACGGCCCGACCGGTGACATCGAGCTGACCTTCCTCGGCAAGTTCACGAAGTTCGAGAACTACACGCCGGAGATGCCGTACGGCGACGGGCCGTTCTGATATGAGATCGGGATTGGCTGTTCTGTCGTGAGCTTTCCCGTTGCCACCATCGATGCCTCGGCGCTGCGAAACAATCTCGCGGTCGTTCGGCGCATGGCTCCCCGGTCTCGCGTCATTGCGGTGGTTAAAGCCAACGGTTATGGCCATGGAATGATCCGCGTCGCTCGCGCGCTCGCGGATGCGGATGGGTTGGGTGTCGCTCGGTTGGCTGATGGTGTCGCTTTGCGCGAGGCAGGCGTCACTCAACGCATCCTTCTTCTCGAAGGCGTGTTCGGCCCGGAGCAGTTCGCGCTCGCGGCCAAAGAGCAATGTGAGATCGTCGTGCACTCGCCCGAGCAGCTCGACGTGCTGGAGCAGTTCTCCGGCTCCCATCGCTTCGTCGTCTGGCTCAAGCTCAATAGCGGCATGAACCGGCTCGGATTCCGCGTCGAGGATTTCGCCGCGGCTCATGCACGATTGCAGCGCTGCTCGTCGGTGAGTTTGATTCGAGTGATGACGCATTTCTCGTCATCCGAAGAGCGGGGCGATGCTGGACGGGCCGATGTCACTGCCGCCCAGCTGAAACTATTCAACGATCTCGTCGCGCCCTTCGGACACGAGCGAAGCGCCGCGAATTCGGCGGCAGTGATTGCGTGGCCGGAGGCTCACCAGGATTGGGTGCGGCCGGGCTTGATGTTGTACGGCATGTCACCGATGCCGAACAAAACCGCGGCCGATTTCGGCCTGCGCCCGGCGATGACCTTGTCGACTCAGTTGATCGCCGTTCAAAACATCGGCGTCGGTGAACCCGTCGGCTACAACGGAATCTGGCGCGCCACGCGCCCCTCGCGCATCGGCATCGCCGCTATCGGCTACGGCGACGGCTTCCCTCGCAGCACCCGCAACGGCGCGCCGGTGCTTGTCGCTGGTCAGGAAGCTTCGATCGCAGGTCGCGTATCGATGGACATGATCGCCATCGATATCACTGACCTTCCTCATGCCAAGGCCGGCGACGAAGTTGTCGTGTGGGGCGCAGGATTGCCTGCGGAGCGCCTCGCGCCGTACGCGGATACAACCTGTTACGAGCTCGTCTGCCGCGTGACCTCACGCGTGCCGCTGGTCTGGAGGGAGTAGTCGCGGAAAGCGCGCCGGCTTACCTGCGCAGCCGGTGTAACAGCGCTTCGATCGCCCACGCGTGGTCGTAAGTCTCGCCATCCCAGCGAGTCGCGGCCGTGTGGCGATCGATGTGCAGTCCTTGTTCTTCATGCGTGGCGACCAGTTGCTGCCAATCGCCCAGTGGCTGTGTGTGGTTCTGTAGCGTGCTATCGAAGGATTTGCCGGTTGGTGTCACGAAACGAATTGCGCCGTCGTCGAGCACCAGGACCACGACGTTACCCTCGTGGACCTGGCGGTGATGAAAACGGCAGAGACTCACGAGGTTCGATAGCTTCGTCTCTCCGCCATGGGCCCAGTGCTGGATGTGGTGCCCATCGAGATACCGAGTGTTCGGGCAGCCCGGAAAGCGACAACAGCCACGGTCGCGCGACCGCATCGCGCGGTGTAGCGCGGGCGGGATACTCCGTGTCTTCCGGCCCACATTGAGCGGCTCGCCGTCCGCGTTCTCTACGATGGGAACGACGCTGCAATCACAGGAAAGTCGGCGCGCAGTTTCCGCGGCAACGCTCGGGCCATGCTCGAAGTGACACTGCCCGGCCGTACTGTCTCGTAGCGTTTCGGCATCCACATGCACCACGATGTGATTGCGCTCGCCGCCTTTGAGCGCGGCGGGCCCTTGGGCGAGAAACGTTTCCGCCATGACGGCCAGGGCATCGACCTTGCGGGCGGAGGAATGGATGCGCCATTTAACAGATGACGTTTCTGCAGAAACGTCATCTTCAGTTGGGATCTCTTCGCACGCAGCCTCGATGGCTTTAATAAACATCTGCCCCGCCTCGGCGGGCAGACGTGCCTTGATCACGAGCATGCCATCTTCATCATGAAACCAGGTGAGCTTCCGATCGAGCTGCTGTTGCGCCTCGCGCCCCAGCTCTTCCGCTTCCTTGCAGCGGCGGAAGTCACGCACGATGCGCTCTACATGCACCGCGGTGCCGTGCAGTGCGTACATGAGTAGCGTGTCTTCGGTGTTCGGGCACGCCACGCGCGTCAGCGCGCGGACCTTCGCATAGCTCAACTCACCGCGCTCCATTGCCGCGGCAATCTTCGGCAGGTTCATCAGCGCATGCGCCGTGCGCACCTTCTCGCGGGCCGCGCCCATGTCGATGCCGCACTTCCAATTTAGCCAGTGAGCACAGGATGCGCTGGCGCCATCACTCCAGCCCTTGCGGCGATCCCACTCGGCGATCAGCATCAACAAGCGATAGTTGGCTGCGTTGAGATGGCCGGCGAGTTCAACGATCTGATGGCCGAGGTTTTGGAGCGATTGCCAGTCGGCCGCTCGGGCTTCGTCTTGCTCCGTTCGCTGAACACTTTCCACATTCATGGCGCAGTCTCCGCAGAACGCTTCGTCACCTCGTCCCTCGCACCCTCTGCCGTTCGTCTTCCACTTATCGGCAGAGGGCGCTCAGGTGCCAAGATCTCAGGCCATATACATGAGCGTCGGCTCCCTCACCTGATACAGCCCACGGCTCGCGGGCTCCGACCCGCCTTCGCCTGGCTCTCCACCGCCGCGCTGCCGAAGCGTCTCGATCAACGGCTTCAGGTTCACGAGATCCAACATCACCGCCGCCTCGTCCACCCAGCCTTCGAGAGCCTTCGCCACCTCGGCATGCAAGACGCCGTCATCGTCATCCGAGTACAGCACTACGTCCGATAAGCAATGAAGCGTCGCGCGAACCTGCATCAGCAGGCTTCGCACGTTCTCGACGGCTTCCTCTAAGGTGCGCGGCGGACTCGGCGGTGGTTGTGGATTGTTTGCGTCGTGAACGGCGCGGCTTGGAAGTATGATCGCTCGTAGCCATGTCATCCTCCTACGTAGGTGATGTGGTTAGGCGTTCGGCGGTGTTACCGCATCGTCGAGCGCCGCCTTCGATACATTGAACTCACTCGCTGTAGATCGATTTTGAAGGCCGCTCGAAAGTAAGGGGTGGTTTCGGGCGGAGATCGCTGTGCCTGAAATCAGGCACGGGATCGATCGTAGATCGGCGCTGGGTCACTGTATATAACAACATACCGCATTTGGAAAAATTTGTTTCCCGCTCCGCGCACGTCGCGCGCGGCACGCGCGAGCGACTACGCGTGAGTGCGGCAGTCAGGCTCCCGGTTCAGCATGTCTGCTTGCGGCCAGGAGCGGACATCGGCAAGCTGCCCTGATAAGATGCCCTCCCGGCCGCACAGAGCCCCGCCCCATGTCACTTCCCGCTCACGATCCGAGATCGTCGGAGTGGCCTGCCCGAACGCGGGGCCATTGAACGATCGGCCGCCCATCGATCCGGTACGGATTGTTCACGTCGTCGTCCTTCCACGGTTTCGGCCAGCCATCAGGTGAATCCTCCCACCACTCCTGGCGCCCGTAGACCGTCAAGTCCATCAACGAATAGTTGTTGCCCACTACCTCGACGCCACGACCCGTCGTCCAGTACGTCTCGAAAACCTTCGATCCTTGTCGCAGATAGCAGATGAGGTACATCCTGTTCGCACGCCGACCGGCTAAGAGCGCCTCGAGCGATTTCCCTTGAACCGAGTACCAGGGCAACTCCCAGCCCATGAACTTGCGATAGCGCGCGCTCGCTTCATAAGGCCCTTGGCAGAACGTCGCATAAGTAATGTCGCGCGACTGCAGGAAAGACACCTCGCGGACCTGGGTCGTGTAGAGGGCGCAACCCTCGCATTGATCTGCGGCAGAATGCCCGTGGTGCCACATGAAGTAGTAAGCGATCAACATTCGGCGACCTTCGAACGCATCCAGCAGGGCCACTTCACCTCGATCTGAGATCAGCGACGCGTTGCCGTCGACTTCGACCATGGGTAACCGCCGGCGGGCAGCAGCAATCGCATCCCCCGTCTTTTTGTGCTGCTTCTCTCGAATTCTGAGTGAATCCATTTGCGACTGGAAAGTGCTGCGATCAGTTATCGACGGTACCTTTTCCGACGCAGTTGTAGACGTTTCCTTCATGGTGACCTCCAGGTGGGCGATCAGCGGTAGATGCGCTGTAGTATCAGCGCGCGCGTGAAACCACATTGCCATTCTAGGCCCCGAAGATCGCGTGAAGGAGTAACAAGCTGGTCGCGATTGTGCGTGCGTTGCGTTGAGACCTGGGCAGATCATGCACGGGCAGAGTACTGCTGACGAGCTGAGCTCAGGTCAGCAATCGACCAAGAGCAGCCATTCGAGGATATCCGTCGCTATGGCTCCTCTGTATTCATAACCGACATCCGTTGGCCTGAAGGCATCATTGTCGGGCTCGCCGAGCAGCTCGGCTAAGCGCGGGCGCCTCGCTCGTAACGAGCATGCCAATCAACCTGCCTGCAGCACCAGCGATCGTGATGAGTTCTTCCCTTTGCTTGATTGTGTGCCGGGGTTGCCCTCTTCATGCTTGATGAAAGTTGCTCCTTTGGCCGTTATGAAGGCCGGCTCAACGTACTGCAATCGTGGGATCCGACAGCACCGTATCGGCGATATCCAGCATCGCGCGCAAGGGCCTTCTCCTCGCGCTCATCGTCGGGATCACGGCGCAAGTGACCCACATACGGAGGCAGAAGATGACATGCCCAATTCGAGCCGAAGATGTTTGCTGATTGGCGGCTTCAACAGAATCGGTCGTGATCGGATTATTGTTGAGCCTGCAAGCGCAAGGAGCAGACATTGAACTGAGCGCGGCGCACTCTCAGTGTAACTCTTCTCGCGGTCAGTAGCGTCGAACCCTTCGCAAAAGCTTCAAACCTTCGCGGTAGTGCCCGAGCAGCACTGTGTGCTTGTTTGCACGCCAACGTCCCTGGTCGCATGCGTAGCCCGCCCTCTCGAGCACGCGCACAAGCCGCGCATCGATCATTGACAGCAACTACTCGCGGCACTCGAAGCTCGCAGCTTTCTCCGTGTCTCCGCTACCCCTGTAATGCGCATGTTTCGGGTACGGGCAGAGCGGACGGCTGCGTCCGGGGAACGCCCGGCCGGTGGCTTCCACAAAATCCGGCGCCGTGCCCTTCTCTACCCAGCTCTCGATGGAAGTCAGCATGTCGAAGCGGTCGAGCGTGGCCGCGCCACCGCCACAATGACCCATGCCCGGCACGAGGAACAACCTGCTCGACTGCATCACGACGTCCGCGGCACCGTTGTCCGCGGTCATTTTCGTGTAGTACCGAATCGTGTCTTTTGCGGAGAACCACGGATCACTGATGCCGTGAAAGAAGATGAGCTTGCCGCCGTGCTGAAAAAACGAGTCGAGCCGCGTCCAGTGCGCGCTGTCGCCGAGGACAGCGATCGGGCTAGCGGCAATCTGCGCATCCTTGTCGACATCCATCGTGGTGGCGACCGTCGGCGGGCCGACCGGGCTCGGGCCGGGATTGAGCAGGCCGGGGATGCCAACCGTCGCGGCGATGCCTGTGTCATAGAACCAGCCGGGATAGACCTCATCGCCGCGCGAGTCCCTCGGGCCGGCGAAACCCGTGGCGATCGCATCGGCCTGCGCGGACGTCAGGCAGGAATCCGTCTTGGCGCCCTTGCAGACGAGCGACTTCGGATCGAAGCCGCATCCGTTCACGTCGAACACCATGCCATCGGCCACGCCGTCGCGCGCGTCGCAGGCCTTCAGCAGAGAGTCGACGACGAGTTTCTTGTCGCTTTCGGAGAGCGCTTTTGCTGTGATGGGCTTGCCGCTGTCGTCCCTGGGCGCTACGGCATTGAGCGCGACAGTGACGTACTTGTCTGCGAGGTTGGAGAAGCTCGTGCGCATTGCGGGGGCGCCCGCGACGCTGCCATCGAAGTAACGCGGATAGCGCTGGGACATGATCATCGCTTCCCGCCCGCCGGTGGAGCAGCCTACGAAGTACGAGTGATCGGCCGGTTTGCCGTAGTAGGCGGCGACGATGGCCTTGCCCACGGGCGCGACTTTGCCGATGGCCTGATAGAGGAAGTTCAGGGCGGCTTCCTGCTCCTTGAAGAAGCTGGTGTCGAAACCCTCGCCTTTGTGGCCGCTGTCCGTGGAGACGACTGCGTAGCCGCGCGCCAGTGCAGGTTTGGTGCCGGCGGCTGTTGAGCCTATTGGGAGACGCACACTGCCGTTCAGGCCACCTCCGCCCTGGAAGAGGAATCTACCGTTCCAGTTTTCCGGCAACGCGACTGCGAAGCCGATTGCGTAGGGCTTGCCGTCGCTGCCGGTGCGTTCGTCAATGGCACCGTCGACGCGGCAGTAGGATGGTAGCGTTCCTTCCGGTGAGCCGATGGTTGACGCGGGCGGCGGGCTTGCGGGGACTACAGCAGCTTGCTTGATGGTAATGTCATAGCCCGGAATCTTGAGCGCGGTTAGCGAGACGCAGTCGGTGACGGCAAAGGCTGCGGGTGAGAGCAACACGAGAGTCGTGAATATGGCGTGTCCTTTGAGCTGCACGAATGGCCTCTTCTTCTTGCGCGTTTAATGGATTTCCGCGGGCAGTGATGATGCGGAAGAGTTCGGCATGTTGCAAACAGGGCCGGGACGTGATGCCGACGCATCTGGATACCACCATTCATGTGAACAATGGCGTTCCATCTTTCGTCGCTAGACTTTGCTTGAGTGGACCGGCGCCCTTGGCGCCGGCATGCATAACCAGCAGTCTCATTTGTTATCTGATTGCCGCCTCCGCGATCGGGCGCATTACGGCATATCCTTCCGCCGTCGGGTGCACCTCGTCCTTCGCCAGACTGGGCTTCACATCACCCTTTGCGTCCGTTAGCGCGGCGGCGTAGTCCGCGTACACCGCGCCGATCTCCTTTGCATAGCCGCGCATCCACTCGTTCATCGCGATGGCCGCCGCCTTGGGCTGCAGCTCTGGTCGCCACCAATACTTCGATGCTGGGGGCACCGAGCCCAGCACAATACGGATCCCGTGAGCGCGCGCGATCTCGCACATCGCCATGAGGTTGTTCTTCGAATCCTCGGGCGTCATCGGTCCTGTGTTCTGAGCAATGTCATTGGTGCCGGCCATGATGTGCACCACGCGCGGCTTCAATGCAATGACGTCCGCGTGCATGCGCACGAGCAACTGCGGCGTGGTCTGCGCGCTGATGCCGCGGCCAACGTTTCCTTTCGCGAAGAAGTCCGGATCCATGCTGGCCCACCCTTCCGTGATGGAATCGCCAAGAAACACTGCGTCCGCTTTCGCACCGCTCGCTATGAGCGTTGCGTTTTCGTCACGATATCTGCCGAGCCAAGCCCAGTCCGTCAGTAGCAGCGGCGGCTGAAGAGCAGGAGCGGTGTTGGGCTGTTCACCGCATCCCTCGATGGCCCGTGCAAGCGGTGGCAGTGTTAGTCCGGCTCCCACAGAGCCCGCGATCAGTGAACGTCGACTGAATTGTTTCATTCTGCTGCTCCGGCTTGCTGCTCAAAGATTTCGTCCATCGGCTTACACGCTCCGGCGCGCGCATCAAGCCAAGTTAAAAGGAAGTCAGCCAACGGCCTTCGCGTAAGCACGATGCTCGTCTCGAGTTTTCACACAACCTCAGCCGATAGCTGCCTTTATGAGAGCGTCCGCATCCGGCCAGGAGCGGACATGACATCGACAAACGGCACTACTACCCTAAGACATGCTTTCTGGAGGATGAAGTGCATGGCGTTCTACTGTGATCGTGGGCTCGCTGATCAGCTCTCCGAAAAACTCCCGCTGCTAGCGAGCGTACTGGTGGCTATTTTCATCAAGACGCATATTGTAGAGGCGATGACATTCTTTCGGACGAGGGTGTCTTTGAGGAAGTCAATTCGCTTCATGATGAAGGAGATCGCTCGAAACTCGTGTCTGAGCTAGCGAACCTTCTTGGCGCAAGCGATGCCGCAATCATCTCCTTCTGGAATGCTAATGCCGGCTGCCACAACTATGAGCTCGAGGACTCAGCCGAAGCACGCGAATTTCTGGACCGATTTCGCCGCTGCCTGCAAAGCCATCAGTGAGCGTGTTTCATTGCGCTGAAATCTGCTCTCGGCAGCGACTATGGGTGATCACCCTAGATGGGATGCAAAGTCCGTTCGCCGCTGGTACGCTCCAAACCGATCTCTACAAGTATGAGACGACTCGGTTCGTCATCAATAGGATGATCGGGTAAGTACTTGAGGATGTTGTCCTCCGGGATTGTGTACCCCTTCGAGCGAAAGAAGTCGGCTATGGCGTCATCCACCCGTTTTCCTCTTGACCCATCATGGCCGGTTCCATCCTCGTTGATCGAATAAAGTTGCTTCCGCTTTTTCCCTCGCCCGGCGAAAACATGAACATGCTTTTTGGGATGTTTATGTGTGCTGGCTTTATCTTCGCGATAAGTTTCTTTGCGCCCGGGGATCGATTGATATGGATCCCATTCCAGTATGACCTCATACGTAGTGCGCTCAGACATGAGCGAAGAATCGAACCTTTCGAATACTTTGCCGAGCGGTGTATTTTCCAATTGGCTCAGCTTTGCTAAGGACCGGAGCGGGATTTCATCTCGCAGGACGACTTCAATTATTGTGACTTTGGTGCTCATAAAAGTATTTCAGTGGCCGCAGTTATGATGACGGCTTGATGCGCCTTTCCGATCTCGCACAGTCAGACTAACCGTGCCCATCGATAGGAGAATCGTGCACCTTCCCTCGCTCGACGTCCACTTTGGGTCGAATTCGGACTCTTGCTTCCTATTCTCGGTGCACAGGGTGCAAACAAACTCAGAACAGAAGCAGTGTTTGTTGATAGGCCGCTGCGAGGCGTTGCGGATCACGTACAACGTCAGGTAGGCAAACGCCAGGAGCCACTAGTAGCGCTTGCATTCGACGTGCGATGACGCAATTTCTCCTTTTTGACTGTGACGACCGGGATAGGTGAGGGCGACCTAAGCGGAGTGAGACAGAAACATCCCGGGCAGTTCAGAGCGCCAGCGTGGCGAGTGCTGTGCCGACTGGGTTTCTATCTATCTTGTGTTTGGTGGATCCGAACTTGGGGCGGCGGCGGGGACGTGTGCTCGAAACGCTTCCGCCGTGAGGGTCAACGCATCGGTCGTGCGGGTGCGTGTCCCGCCCGGGGGGCGGGACGGGATTTCCAAGGTTCTGCGGAAACATGTTCCGCAGAAATCTCAGCCCGAGATGAAGGAGGGAAGTTGGCCCTCGACGGTCTTCGATGGCGATGCCCGAAGCTTCGATGAACCGCGCGAAAGAATAGAATAACGCGATTCGTAGCCGGCGATCAGACCTCGAAGAACCCCATCTTCACGCCAGCCAGCAGAATCACATCGTTATCCGCCAGCTTCCGGGCTTGCTCGCCGATGGCGGAGCCGTTGACGGACGGATAGTCGCCGGGCTTGCCGCTATCGACGTGGACGATGAAATAGCCGTCGGCGCGGCGGGTGATCGCGGCCACTTGCACGCCGGGGCGTCCGAGCGTGGTCAAAGCTTTGTTGAGTTCGAGCTCGCGGCCGGCGAAGGCGCCGCTCAGCACTTGTAGCTTGGCCTTTGGCAGAGCGATGCCGGCGTGCTCGCCCGTCGCACTGGCCGCAGCGCCACCAGGTGGCATCGGACGAGTGAGAGGAGAGGGCGCGGAAGTTGAAACAGGTGTCGGTGCCGGAGTCGCAGCAGCCTTCGGCGGGGCCGGAGGCGGCGGCGCGGCGGCGGACGCTTTCTTCGCGGCAATGGCGGCCACGGCCGAGCCCGGCGTGATCACCATGGTCTTTTCGAATTCGTCCGGCTCGCTATCCGTGCTCTGGGTATCGACGAAGCGCAGCTGATGATGGCCGACGGTCACGACGTCCCCATGCTGAAGCGCATGTTTCTTGATCAGCTTGCCGTTGACGTACGTGCCGTTGGTGCTGTTCAGATCTTCCAGGAACGAGTCGTTGAGAATGTTGATCACCAGCGAGTGGTGACCGCTCACGGCCGGATTGTCGATGCGAATATCGTTATCGGGGAGCCGGCCGACGGTGTACCGCTCCTTGTTCATGTTGTATTCGGCCATCACCTGACCGTCCAGGCTGAGGATCAACCGTGCCATTTGCTCGTCCCCGATGAATGCCAGTCCAGCGACCAGTGCGACTAGCCAAACCAGCGCAAGATTCTGTCAACTACCCCCGTTCGCGCTGCGAACGAGTCCACAACTTGCGCAAGGATGATCGACACATTATCGCGACCGCCATTGTCGTTCGACAATTGAATCAATTGCTTAGCTACCGTTTCAAGGCTAGCACTAAAGGTGCTCATAGTTAAGTGAATGTCGTCGTCTTCCACCATGTCGGACAGGCCGTCCGAGCACAAACAGAAGAAGTCGCCTTTATCCACAGGTTGTTCATGCACCTCGACCTCGACCGTGGGCTCCACGCCGAGGGCTCGGGTCACGTAGTTTTTATTCGTGGCCCGCTGGGCCTCGGCCTGGGAGTAGAAGCCGCGGTCGACCAGTTCCTGTAACAGGGAGTGGTCCATGGTCATCTGCTCGAGCCGGTTGGCGCGCAGGCGGTACAGGCGCGAGTCGCCGACGTGAGCGATGGCCACGCGATTGTCGAAGAACAGGCAGGCGACGATGGTGGTGCCCATGCCCTCGCATTGGGGCTGGGTCTTCGCCGTCTGGTAGATGATCTTGTTGGCGCGCGCGATCGAGTCGCGCAACACGATGCTCGGCCGGGCCATGCCGGTCTCCGGATCGGAGGCGGTCATGTCCTGATGCTCGACGGCTTCTTTCACCAGGCTCATCACCGTCTTCACGGCAATGCCGCTGGCTACCTCGCCGGCGTTGTAGCCGCCCATGCCGTCGGCCAGCACGAACAGGCCGATATCGGCGTCGACGCCGATGGTGTCCTCGTTGTGCTCACGCACGCGACCGACGTCGCTCAATCCTACGGAGCGGATCTTGCCACGCACCTAGATGACCCTCCTGGTCGTCTCCCGCGGGATTTCCGCGGTCGTGCTTCTTGGATCGCACAACCTTCCGGTCACGGCAGTAACCACTCGTGTTCGGCCTGCGACGCGCTCTTCTCCGGCGGGCCGGCGACGGCGCGCAAGGCCATGGCCATTTCGGCACACATCACGTAACGATCGTCCGCTGATTTGGACAGCGCGCGGTCGATGATGCTCTCGATCTCCGGCGGCAGGTCGGGGCGGATCGTGCGGATGGGCGTGTGCGGCTCGGTGGCGATCTTCTGCATCAGCCGCGGCATGGAGTCGGCCCGGAACGGCAGTTGACCGCACAGCAGTTGATACAGGCTGACGCCCAGGGCGAATTGATCGGAGCGACCGTCGAGCGTGCGCCCTTCCAGCTGTTCCGGTGACATGAATGAGGGTGTGCCCAGGACGATTCCGGTTTTGGTTCGGCTTGTATCGGTCAGGCGTGCAATTCCGAAGTCGGTGATCTTCAGCTCATCCGTCTCGGGATTGAACATTATATTAGCGGGTTTGATGTCGCGATGAACGACGTTCTGCCGGTGCGCATAGTGCAGAGCTTCGGCGACGCGGGCGACGAGCAGCATCACGCTTTTCGGCGGCAACAGCTGTTTCACATCCGTATGGGTGCTCAGATGATGGCCGCGCAGGTATTCCATGGCGATGTAGGCCAGGCCGTTGTCTTCGCCCGCATCGTATACAGTGACGATGGCCGGGTGATTCAATCGGCCCGCCATCTCCGCTTCGCGGAAGAAGCGTGCGCGCGCCTCGGCGAGGTCGTCTTCCTCGAACTCCTCCGCCAGCGGAATGGCCTTGATCGCGACCACGCGATTGATCTTCGGATCGCGCCCCAGATAGACGATGCCCATGGCGCCCTTGCCGAGCTCGCGCTCGATTTCATAGCGGCCGAGCGTGCGCTTGGAGGACGGTCGTCCTGGCAGGGGAAGGTCGGGCAGGTCGGGCACAGTGGCTTCGTGGTCTTTGATATCGAATGCAGACTGTCGCGAACGAATCGGCCGCGGCGGCTCGCGCTTCACGGGCGGCGTCGGCGGCGATGGTTCACGCATCGCGGGTTCGTGGGTCACCGGCTCACGCGTCGCAGGCGCACGTGTCACGGGCTCTCGAGTCGGAGGTTCGCGAGTCAGTGGCTCCTCGCGCACGCGCGCGCGCCGCGCTTTTAGTTCACGGTAATTGGGATCGCGCGTAGCGATATAGGCATACACGGCCGATGCCTTCGACAACTGAGCCCGGCGCTCGAAATCCATGCCGAGGTTGTAGAGCAATTCCATCGTCGGTGCATCCAGCGCACAGCGTTGATAAGTCTCGAAGGCCAGATCCAGCTGGCCCTGCTTATGGAACGTCTGTCCGAGCGAGCGCAGGTTGGCGCCAGGATCGCGCGTGCCTTCGGTTCTGATGTTGGCGCGACGAATCAACTCGCCGACCAGATACAAGCCATAGCCAGCGGCGAGTGCAACGCACGGCAGCGTGAGGTGCAGCCAGGCTTGCGACGATCGCAGCAGCATGATCTCGCTGCCCGCCAGCAACACGGTGAACAGCAGCGTGGTCATTCCACCGATCAGGGCGCCCATCGCGGGCAGTATCAGCGCGCAGAACAACAGCACCAGCGCGACGACGCTCCACTCGACCACGGGAGCATACGACGGCCGGGCATACATTTGACTATTGAGCGAGCTCGACACGGCGCTCGCGATCGCCACCACCGGCGGCGTGCCTTTGCTGACCGGCGTCGCCACCGAGTCATCCACCGCATCGCTGTTGGTCAGGCCGATCAGCACCACCTTGTCGCGCAGCTGTCCCTTGGGGACGCCACCCGCTAACACCTGCCAGTAGGGATATTGCTGAAACGCCTGCACGCCGCTCGCTGGAAAATAACGGGGACGACTGTGCTCAGTGGAATCCAGCGGCGTCCGGCGAGTTCCCATGGTCAGCGCATTGTTGGAATGAAACGCCATTTCATTCGGCGCAGCGCCGAGCGCTCGGCTCGCGATCACGGCCGCAAGCGACGGCACCAGTCCGGTACCCGCGCGCACGCCGGTCAGATCGGTGCGCACGATGCCGTCCGCGTCCGCTTGTATATATGTATGGCCGATGCCGCTGGCTTCGGCGAGGAACACCGGCGCCGGCAGCATCGAAATCTCGGCCGTGGCGGCACGGCTCAACACGGATGGATCGGCGCCCGGCGAGAAGCGCGCCGGAATCTGGCCGCCATCGGTGGCGTTGTCGTTGAGACGGATATGGACCGGCAGCACGACGTTGCCGTGGGAGGCCATGGATTTCGCGAGATGCGCATCCGGATCGCGACCCGTCGCAGAGTTGCCCAGCAGCCGGCGCAGCTGACGCGCCTGATCGGAGCTGCCGAGATTGCTCGATTCGAGAAGTGCGAGCGCAGCACGCACTTTTTCACGCTCGCTCGTGCGACGCGCGGTGTCGAACGGAACCGTGAAGGCAACCACGCGCGCGCCTTCGGCTTTGAGCTTGTCGATGAGGCTGGCGTGGACGTCACGCGGCCACGGCCACTCGCCGAGCTGCGCGAGGCTGGCATCGTCGATCGCAACTATGGCCACTTCACGCGACGGGGTGACTTCGACCGAGTTCATCATCCGGTCGTACACCGCCGTTTCCAGCGGCAGCTCGTTCGGGGAGGCAACCCAGTGGCCCACGGCAACGGCCAGAGCTGCAGCCAGCCCGCCGGGAAGCCAGGAGAATCGCGCCAGTTTTGCCGCCACGAATGGAATGCCCCTAAAAGTGCGGCGCGAGTATAGCTAAGGACGATAGGTTAAATTGCCGGGGCCGTCACACCCGTGATGGCCCCGTAACGCGGTCTGAACGGCCTGGAGCAAGTCCACGCCGCGATACTGCCGACCGGTTCACATCCTTTTACCGCGAGACCCTTTCCAACTTCGGCCATGGCCAAAACCAAGGAAATTTTTGTCTGCGATCAGTGTGGCAACGAGAGCCTGCAGTGGCAGGGCATCTGCCCGTCCTGCGGCTCGGCGGACACGCTCAAGCGCATGAGTATCAGCCGTGGCTCGCGCACCAGCGCGGAGCGTCGGCCACTGACGGCGGGCAGCGACCGGCCCAAGCGGCTGGTGGATGTGACTGAAGCCAGCGAGCCGCGCATCGCCACCGGCCTCGAGGAGCTCGATCGCGTGCTCGGCGGTGGCCTGGTGCTGGGTTCGGTGACATTGCTCGGCGGCGATCCCGGCATCGGCAAGTCGACGATGCTGCTGCAAGCGGGCGACGCACTCAGCCGTGCTACGCCCACACTCTATGTGACGGGTGAAGAATCGTTGCGCCAGGTGAGCTTGCGCGCGCGTCGACTCGAAGTCGTGAGCGATACGTTGCAGCTGCTCGCGGAGACTAATGTCGAGACCATCATCAGTCACGCGGAGCAGTCGGGCGCGCGCGTGCTCGTCATCGACTCGATTCAAACGATGTTCGCCAACGATGTCGACTCATCGCCGGGCTCGGCGTCGCAGGTTCGGGAGTCGGCGGCGGCGCTGGTTCGTTTCGCCAAGTCTTCGGGCGTTTCGGTGCTGATCATCGGCCATGTCACCAAGGAGGGCGTGATCGCCGGCCCGCGCATTCTCGAACACATGGTCGATACCGTTCTTTATTTCGAGAGCGATGCTGGCAGTCGCTTCCGGCTGGTGCGCGCCGTGAAGAATCGCTTCGGCGCGGCCAACGAAGTCGGCGTGTTCGCGATGACGGAGGGCGGGCTTCGAGAGGTGAAGAACCCTTCCGCGATCTTTTTGTCCCAGCATCCGCAGCCCGTCGCGGGCAGCGCGGTGATGGTGGCGCGCGAAGGCAGTCGGCCGATGTTGATCGAAGTGCAGTCGCTCACCGATGAGGCGCAAGGGATGAATCCGCGCCGTGTCGCTGTGGGCCTGGAAGCAAATCGCCTGGCATTGCTGCTCGCGGTTCTGCATAGACACGGTGGCGTGTCGACTGCGGGGCGCGATGTGTTTCTCAACGTGGTCGGCGGCGTGCGCATTTCGGAAACGGCAGCGGATTTGCCGGCGGTGCTCGCGTCTGTTTCGAGTGTCCGCGATCAGCCGTTGGCGCCGCGACTCGTTTGTTTCGGCGAGCTGGGTCTGGCGGGCGAGGTGAGGCCGGTGCCCTATGGTGAAGAGCGGTTGCGAGAAGCCGCGAAGCATGGCTTCGAGCGCGCCATCGTTCCGGAAGCAAACAAGCCTCGCCGCGAGATCGAAGGCCTGGAGATCATCGGCGTCGAACGCCTCGATGAGGCGTTACGCAGCGCCTTTTGACGCGGGCTCTTCCAGATGCAGACCGATGGGCCGGATGCGCGCGGTCTTCACCGAGTTGTCGGCGGTCTGGAGAATCTCCACCGACAGATTGCCGAGCTTGAGGCCGGTGCCTGGATGCGGAATCGTTTCCAGGTACTCGAGGATCAGGCCATTCAAGGTGCGAGGCCCGTCGGTCGGCAAATCCCAACCGAGTGTGCGATTGAGCACGCGAATGCTGATGGCGCCGTTGATGACGAAACTGCCGTCGGCATCACGGTGGATGTCCTGATGTAACGCGCCCGGCGCACTGGTGAAGTCGCCGACCACTTCTTCGAGAATGTCCTCGAGCGTCACCAGGCCGCGGATGTCGCCGTACTCATCGACGACCAGCGCGATGCGCCGGCGGTCGCGTTGGAAATTCAGCAGTTGCACGCTGAGCGTCGTGCCTTCCGGAACGAAATAACCTTCGCGCTCGCGAGCCAGTTGTAACAACCGGTCGCGCGTCAGGTCGCTGCGCGCCAGGGCGTGCGCGACCTTCTTCATGTGCAGGATGCCGATGATGTTGTCGAGATTGTTGTCGCACACCGGCAGGCGTGTGTGCGGAGTCGAGCGCAGCGTGTCGATGATGGTGTCCCAGTCGTCGCTGATGTCGATGCTGGCGATTTCGCTGCGAGGGATCATGATGTCGTCGACCTTCATCGAGTCCAGGTCGAGCAACTTATCGGTGAGGCGCCGGCGCGGATTGTCGGCGGGCCATTGAGCAGGCTCCGCACGCGGCTTTTTGCTGGGCGCGCGCGGCAGCATCTGGCCCACGAGGAAGCCAACGACCGCGGCCACGATCACCGCGAGCACCACCCACACGCTCATCTATTCGATCTCATAACGCTCACGAGGGCCATTGCTCAGCCCCAGTGTCGCCCCAGAATGGTTTCGAGCACGATCTTGGAGCCGAAGTAGGCCAGGCCCAGCAGGGCGAAGCCGCTCAAGGTCCAATTGCGCGCCACGCGTCCGCGCCAGCCGAAGCGCCAGCGACCAAACAGCAACACCGCGAACACCACCCAAGCGAGACATGACAGCACCGTCTTGTGAATCAGGTGCTGCGCGAACAAGTCACGCACGAAAATGAAGCCGCTGAACAGCGCCAGCGTGAGCACCGCGAAGCCCGCGCCGAGCGCTTGGAACGTGGCCGACTCCAGCGCTTCCATGGAGGGCAGGATGGTCAGCATGCCAAGGGGACGCCGGCTGCGCAGGCGCCGATCGAGCAGAGCCAGCGCCACCGCCAACGCCACGGCGATGGTCAGCAGCGCGTAAGCCAGGGTTGAAAGCACGATGTGGGCCGCAATTTCCCAGCTCTGCTGTTCGAGGGCATAACCGGCATTGCCTTCGACGGTCGTGGCGGCGACCACGCCGGCGACGGTCATGAGGATGGAGCTGATGCCGGCGAAGCGCGGCCGTAGCCATGTGAGCGCCAGAGCGATGATGCCGGTGGGCCAGCCGATCAGCGACGCCGTCTCCGCGGCGGTGAACGCCAGCTCGGGTTTGGCGAAGACGTTTTGCCAGAGCAGGACGGCATGCAGCACCACCGCGATCGTTCCCAACGCGAGCCCGGCGATCCGGCGGCCGCGCGCGGCGTTTTCATCGGCGCGGTAGACGCTGGAGGCGAGCCATGCGGCGCAAGCCAGGTAGCAGGCGAGAACGACGATGGACAGCACTGAGGTGGGGGGACTCAGATAAGGATGACGCCCCTAGGATAACGGATCGCCTAAACTACGCGTAACAACTCCCATTTGCTTGCAGACCCCCTACCCATGTTCGACAAACTGACTGAACGCCTGCAGGGCGTCATGGAGAGCCTGCGCGGCCGCGGGCGCCTGACCGAGGAGAACATTGCCGACACCCTGCGCCAGGTGCGCATGGCGCTGCTGGAGGCGGACGTTGCCCTGCCCGTGGTGAAAGGCTTCGTCGACGCCATCCGCGCCAAGGTGGTGGGTCAGGAGTTCGATAAGAGCCTGACCCCCGGTCAGATGCTGGTCAAACTCATCCACGACGAGCTGATCGCGCTGATGGGGGCGGGCGTCCGGCCGCTTAACCTGCGCGCGCAGCCGCCGGTGGTCATTCTGCTCGCCGGCCTGCAGGGCGCGGGTAAGACCACCTCGGCCGGCAAGCTCGCCAAGTGGCTGAAGGAGAACGAGCGCAAGAAGGTGCTGCTCGCCAGTACCGACGTTTATCGCCCGGCCGCCATCCTGCAATTGGAGCGGCTGGCCTCGCAGCTGGACGTGGCGTTCTTCCCGTCCGATCCCAAGAAACCCGCGGTGACGCTGGCGAAGGAAGCGCTGGCCGAGGCCAAGCAGTCGCTGTTCGACGTGCTGATCGTCGACACCGCCGGTCGCCTGCACGTCGATGACGAGATGATGGTGGAGATCCGCGAAATCAGCGGCGTCGTGTCGCCGACGGAAACGCTGTTCGTGGTCGATAGCATGGCCGGTCAGGACGCCGTGAATGCGGCTAAAGCCTTCGGCGCGGCGCTGACTCTGACGGGTGTCGTGCTCACCAAGACCGACGGTGACGCTCGCGGTGGCGCGGCGCTGTCCGTGCGGCAAATCACCGGCGCGCCCATTTTGTTCATGGGCACCGGCGAGAAGACGGATGCGCTCGAGCCTTTCCACGCCGAACGTGTGGCCTCGCGAATCCTCGGCATGGGCGACGTGCTGTCGCTGGTCGAGAAGGTCTCCAAGAGTGTCGATCGCGAGCAGGCCGAGAAGCTGGCCCGCAAGCTCAAGAAAGGCAAGGACTTCGACCTGGAAGATCTGCACGATCAGCTACAGCAGGTCGAGAAAATGGGCGGCCTGAGCGCGCTCATGGACAAACTGCCCGCTCAGCTGGCCGGCAAGGCGGCTCAGATGCCACAGGGCAACGAGAAAGAGATCAAGCGCCAGCTGGCCATGATCCGCTCCATGACGCCGGGCGAGCGCCGCTACCCCAAAACCATCGACGCCTCCCGCAAACGCCGGATCGCGGCGGGCTCGGGGGTGCATGTGTCGGAGATCAATAAGCTCCTGAAGAACCACATGCAGATGCAGAAGATGATGAAGACCTTCTCCAAGGGCGGCGGCCTGCGTCGCCTGATGAGCGCCTTCGGCGGCGGTGGCGGCTTCCCTCGGCCGGGCGGCTAAGTGGCTGATTTTTTGGAACGGGCTCGTCTTTACCTATACTGGCTTTGAAAAACCCTATACATCCAGTATAGTTCGCGCCCTTTTCCGGGGACCCCGTTCCCGGACGCCCGGCTATACGTATTGAATTCGAGGCTTTAGCAGCATGGTCACGATCCGGCTCACTCGCCGTGGGGCAAAGAAGACGCCCTTCTATCACATCGTCGTCACGGACAGCCGTACGCGTCAGGGCGGCATGACCCTGGAGCAGGTCGGCTTTTTCAACCCGATTCCGACCGGCAAGCAGCGCCGCCTGGAGCTGAAGCTGGACCGCGTCGACTACTGGGTCGGCAAGGGTGCCAAGCCCTCCGAGCGCGTGGCCGAGCTGGTGAAGAACCATCGCAAGCAGCAGGCCGCTGCGGCCTAAACCGCCGCTTTCGGCGCCGCTGTGATGAGCGACGCGCAGAGCGACCGCTGGGTGGTGCTGGGCAAGATCGGCGCCACTTTCGGCGTGCAGGGTTGGGTTCGGATTACCTCGTACACCGACCCGGCCGACAACATTCTGGACTACGACCGCTGGCACCTGCGCCGGGCCGGGCAGTGGGAAGAGGTCGAGGTCGAAGAGGGGCGGGTGACCGCCAAAGGGGTGCTGGCCAAGCTGGCCGGCATCGAGACTCCGGAAGAGGCCCGTTTGCAGGTCGGCATCGAGATTGCCGTCCTGCGCAGCGAGCTGCCGCCGACGGCGCCTGGAGAGTATTACTGGAGCGATCTTGAAGGACTCGAAGCGCTGACCCCGGGCGGTGAATCGCTGGGTCGCGTGGATCACTTCCGCAGTACGCCGGGTGGCGATATCGCGGTGGTGAAAGGCGCCAAGGAACACTGGATCCCGTTCGTGAAGGACCGGATCGTCAAGGTGGACCTGGACGCCGGGCGCATCGTGTTCGACTGGGGCGTGGACTGGCTGGACGACTGAGACCGGCAATGCGCATCGAAGTGGTGACGCTGTTTCCGGAGTTCGTGGCCGAAGCAGTTCGAGTGGGTGTTCTGGGTCGCGCCATCGAGCGCGGCACGGTGGCGGTGAATGCCACGACACCGCGCGAATTCGCGACCGACGTGCACAAGTCTGTCGACGACCGTCCCTACGGGGGCGGGCCGGGAATGGTGATGACGATCGAGCCGGCGCGGACTTCGATACGAGCCGCGAAGGCGCGATTGCCCGAAGGCAGTCGCAGCGTCTATCTGGCCGCCGATGGAGCGCCGTTGACGCATGCGAAGGCGCAGGAGCTGGCAAAACTGCCGGGCCTGTTGTTGCTGGCGGGGCGCTACGAAGGTGTCGACGAGCGGCTGATCGAGTCGGAAATCGACGAGAGCGTGTCCATCGGCGACTACGTGTTGTCGGGCGGCGAGCTGCCGGCGCTGGTGTTGATCGACGCAGTGGTCCGGTTGCTGCCGGGCGTGCTGGGTGACGATGCCTCGGCGGTCGAAGATTCGTTCGTCGCCGGGCTGCTCGACTGGCCGCACTACACGCGGCCGGAAGTATTCGAAGGGCAGGCGGTGCCCGCGGTGCTGGTCGGTGGCAATCATGCCGCGATCCGCCGCTGGCGTGAGCAACAGGCGCTCGGGCGCACGTGGCTCAGGCGGCCGGACCTGATCGAGAAACTGGCGCTGACGGCCGAGCAGCAGCGCTTATTGCAAGAATTTTTGGCGGAGCGCCCTAAGTCATAGCAGGGCGCCTCCGCTGCCGGTTTGAGTAAGGATGGGTACGACCATGAACATCATCGAAAAGCTCGAGAGCGAAGCCAGCGGCAAAGAGATTCCGGACTTCTCTCCCGGCGACACCGTCGTCGTGGAAGTGAAGGTGAAGGAAGGCGACCGCGAGCGTACGCAGGCCTATGAAGGCGTCGTGATCGCCCGTCGCAACCGTGGCTTCAACTCGTCTTTCACCGTGCGCAAGATTTCGCACGGCGAGGGCGTCGAGCGCGTGTTCCAGACCTTCAGCCCGTCCATCGGCGCCATCACCGTGAAGCGTCGCGGTAACGTGCGTCGCGCCAAGCTGTACTACCTGCGCGATCTGACCGGCAAGGCCGCGCGCATCGAAGAGAAGGTGTAAGTCACACCGGTCGGATCCGACGGCTGGCGTGGGTGCAAAACTACGCGCCAGCCGGCTCTGCCGAGCGTGGATTAACCGATCCTTCCCCGCGATGGGTAAACTGTGTCTTCGTCCGAGGACACACCATGCTCATCCAGTCTGCCCGACCCCTGCTGTTCAGCTTGCTGTCGCTGTTGTCGGCGACGGCCGCGGTCGCCAGTCCCGCCACGGACAAGGTGCTGCAGAACGTTCGTTTGCCCGGTGGTTTCCAGTTAGAGGTTTACGCCGATAACGTGCCCGCCGCGCGCTCTATGGCGCGCGGTTCGGAAGGAACGTTGTTCGTCGGCACGCGTGGCTCGACGGTCTACGCAATCAGCGGTACGCCCGGAACCGGGCTCAAGCCGACGGTGCGTACGATCGCCAGCAAGCTCAACATGCCCAACGGCGTGGCCTTCCGCGATGGCGCGCTGTACGTCGCCGAGATCAACCGCATCCTTCGCTACGACAACATCGAGTCGTCGCTCACCGAAGTGCCGCCGCCCAAAGTGGTGCGCGACGATCTGCCCAAGGATCGCCATCACGGCTGGAAGTACATCGCGTTCGGACCGGACGGCAAGTTGTATGTTCCCATCGGCGCGCCGTGCAACGTTTGTAACGAGCCGAAGTACGCCAGCATCACGCGCATGAATGCCGATGGCTCCGGGTATGAAGTCTTCGCTCGCGGCGTGCGTAATACGGTCGGTTTCACCTGGCATCCGACGACCAAGGAACTGTGGTTCACCGACAATGGTCGGGATTATCTCGGCGACAACCAGCCGCCGTGCGAGTTGAACGTGGCGCCGCGCGCCGGTCTCGACTTCGGCTTTCCTTACTGTCACGGCAAGGACGTCAAGGATCCAGAGTTCGGCAAGCTCGGCGAGTGCGCGAACATGACGCCGCCGGTGCAAACGTTGGGCGCGCATGTCGCTCCGCTCGGAGTGAAGTTCTATACGGGGACGGCGTTCCCGGAGAAATATCGTAATCAGGTGCTGATCGCCGAGCACGGTTCCTGGAACCGCAGCACCAAGAACGGTTACCGATTGATGCTGGTGCGGCTCGACGGCAACAAGGCGGTGAGCTACGAGTCGTTCGCCACGGGCTTCAACCGCGGCGACGACGTGTTCGGCCGGCCAGTCGACCTGCTGGTCCTGGAGGACGGCTCGATGCTGATTTCCGACGACACCGCCGGCGCCATTTACCGCCTGACTTACTCTGCAACCTGACCTCCATGAAAGCGATTGCTAGCATTCTCGGCTTCATCTGGCGCGGCCTCGATGGCGTGCGCAAAGTGTTGCACCTCATCCTGCTGCTGGGCCTGTTCCTGCTGATCGGCGCCGCGTTGTCGCCGGGCGCGCCGATCATTCCTGGAAAAGGAGCGTTGATCCTTGCTCCGCAAGGAGCGCTGGTGGAGCAGTTGGCCGGCGATCCTTTCGAGCGCGCGGTCGCCGAAGCGTACGGTACGAACCGGCCGGAAACGCTGTTGCGCGATCTGATCCACGTGGTCGATACGGCCGCGAAGGACAAGCGCATCGAGCTGATGGTGCTCGATCTGAGCAGCATGACGGGCGGCGGCATCGCCAAGATGGAAGAGCTGGCACAGGCCATTCAGCGCTTCCGCGCCGCCGGTAAAAAAGTGTTCGCGTTCGGCGAGAGCTACGATCAGGCGCAGTACTACCTCGCCGCGCAAGCCGACGAGATTTATCTGGATCCGCAGGGCCTGGTGCTCATCGAAGGCTTCGGCTATTACCGCACGTTCCTCAAGGGTGTGATCGACAAGATGGAAGTCGACGTGAACGTGTTCCGCGCCGGCAAGTTCAAATCGTTCACGGATCAGTTCAGCCGCAGCGACATGTCGGAGCAGGAAGAGCAGGAGAGCATGGCCTGGCTCAATGCGTTGTGGGGCATCTATCAATCGGGCGTGAGCAAGGCGCGCGGCCTCGACGAAGGCGCCATCCAGGCTTACTCGAGCGAGTACGCCGAGATTGCGAAAGCGCACCGGGGAGATCTTGCGACCGCGGCGTTGGAAAGAAATCTGGTGACCGAGCTGAAGTCGCGCCGCGAATTCGAAGAACAGCTCATCGGTCTGGTCGGCGAAGACGAGGACGCGCATACGTTCAACGGCGTCATGCACTGGGACTATTTCGCCGCGACCCGCTCTTCCGAAGCGCTGCGGATCGAAGGCGATCATGTCGGCGTGGTGGTGGCCTCGGGCGAGATTCTCGACGGCCCACAGCCTCCGGGCACCATCGGCTCGGACTCGACTGTGCAACTACTGCGCGACGCGCTCCACGATGACAACGTCAAAGCGGTGGTGCTGCGAATCGACAGCCCCGGCGGCAGCATGCTCGCTTCGGAAGTCATCCGTCGCGAGATCGCTGCGCTTCGCGATGCAGGTAAGCCCGTGATCGCATCCATGAGCAGCACCGCGGCATCGGGCGGTTATTACATCGCGATGGACGCCGATGAGATCTGGGCGAGCCCGGCGACGCTCACCGGCTCGATCGGCGTGTTCGCAGTGTTCCCAACCGTCGAACGCACGCTCGGCAAATTCGGCGTCACCATCGACGGCGTGGGCACGACGCCCTACGCCGGCTCGCTGCGACTGGACCGCACCTTGAACGACGGCGCCAAACAGATCCTGCAGAACTCCATCGATCACGCTTACAGCGTGTTCGTGAACCACGTGGCGACCGCTCGCGAAAAATCATTCGACGATATCGACGCGGTCGCGCAGGGCAGGGTGTGGGCCGGCGTGGACGCGGCTCAGAACGGCCTGGTCGACAAACTCGGCTCGTACAAAGACGCCCTCGACGCCGCCGCCGAACGCGCGGGCCTGGGCAAGGACTACAAGGTGAATTACATCGAGCCGCCGATGGGCTGGCGCCAGGCCATCGCCATGCGCTCCCAAGCACTCGCCGCGCGCTTCACTCGCGCGCTGGTGCCGGAACACGAGTTGTTTGCTAATGCCCGTCGCATCCTGGCTCCGTTCGAAATGGAGCTGAAGCGCCTGGCTCAGTTCAACGATCCGCGGCAGGTTTATTACTACTGCGCCTGCTCGGCGCCGTGACGCCATCGCCAAAAAAATAAGACCGGGGCTCGAAGTCTGTTGAGCCCCGGCCTGCGCTCGCGAGTTACTCCGCTCTTGACGGATCACGGCTCGGAAGTATTATTCCTTTCGGCCCCTGGTTGCCGCCCTGCTGCTCGGGAAAAACCAGCTCCAAACACATCGATCCATAACCCTTGGCCGGCATAGCAAGCAGCATGCTTACCTGAAGCACCGTTCTTCAGCGGCCTCATTAGGAGTTATGCGATGTTTGCAGCTTCCGAAGTCATTAGCGCGCTCAAGAACTTCACCTCTAACGAGCGCCCGGCCGGTCGAACCTACTGCCAAGCGTTGGATGTTCACGCGCAGCAGCTCGGTTATCAGAGCTATCACCACCTGACTCGATCGTTGAATCAGCTTCCGTCGGATAAGCTCGGGAAATATTCGATGCGATTGATGAGGCGGATCTGCGCCCGTCGGCTGCCATCTCAGGACTGCAGCTACTGCAGCTTCACCGCGCATAGGGATGGCAGTATCAGCTACTACAGTCATTGGATTGGCTGGGACCAAGAAGGGTGCGAGGTGCGCGTCCCCAGCCCGCTCGATGGCAAGCGGGTGACGGAGAAATTTCGGCAGTCCCTGGACCATCCGATATACGTTCTGGAGACGCCGAAGGAGTTGCTGGCTTGGCACTGGAGCTGGTTTGCGGGCGCGGTCATTCCCGAGCCGCTGGCCAAGGACATGCTCGGGTCCTTGTTCAAGCAAGAACATCTGGTGGCAAAGGATCCACCGATGGACAAGGTCCGTATCCAGTCTGCGCTATGCCAGCAGCGCTTGGACGAAGCGGCCCGCAAGCGCAGATCCAGGTAGCTCAGCGTCGGAAGCGGTTGTGCATTGGCTGTTGGCCATTGCACAACCCTTCTCGCACGAGTGCGTTACGCCGCTTCCCAATTCATCACGACTTTCCCCGACTGCCCCGCGCCCATGATTTCGAAGGCGCGCTGATATTCGGTGAAGGGCAGGCGATGGGTGATGATGGGGCGGATGTTCAGGCCGCTCTGTAGCAGCGCGGCCATCTTGTACCAGGTCTCGAACATCTGCCGGCCGTAGATGCCTTTGATGGTCAGGCCTTTGAGAATAACGTCGTTCCAGTCGATGGCGACTTCGGTGGAAGGAATGCCCAGCATCGCGACGCTGCCGCCGTGGTGGAGCGTTCTCAGCATGTCGCGCAAGGCGGAGGCGTTGCCGGACATTTCGAGGCCTACGTCGAAGCCTTCCTGCATGCCCAGTTGTTTCATCGCGTCGTCCAGCGAATCGCGCGAGACGTTGAGGGCCAGCGTCGCGCCCATCTTGCGAGCCAGTTCCAGGCGATAGTCGTTCACGTCGGTGATCACGACATTGCGGGCGCCGATGAAGCGCACGATGGCCGCGGCCATGATGCCGATCGGGCCTGCGCCGGTGATCAGCACGTCCTCGCCGACGACGTCGAACGAAAGCGCCGTGTGAACGGCGTTGCCGAGCGGATCCAGGATCGAAGCGATTTCGTCATCGATGGCGGGCGGCAGTTTGAATGCATTGAACGCCGGAATGACCAGGTATTCCGCGAACGAACCCTGGCGATTCACGCCGACGCCGACGGTGTTGCGGCAGAGATGACGTCGGCCGGCGCGACAGTTGCGGCAGTAGCCGCAAGTGATGTGACCTTCGCCCGACACGCGATCGCCAGGGGCGAACCCCGAGACTTCGCTGCCGACTTCGACGACTTCGCCGCTGTACTCGTGGCCGACGGCCATGGGCACGGGAATCGTCCGTTGCGCCCACTTGTCCCAATTGTAGATGTGCATGTCGGTGCCGCAGATGGCGGTCCGCTTCACGCGGATCATCACATCGTTGGGACCCACCGTCGGCTTGGGAATTTCCTGCAGCTCGATGCCGGCGGCAGCACGGGCTTTGACTAGTGCACGCATGATTGGTTGTTTGCTTGCGTTGAAGTGATAAAGCGCAGCCGGGACGCTGCGATCATGAAATGACGCCGAGTTCCTTGCCCACCGTTGCGAATGCGGCCACGGCCCTGTCCAGCTGTTGCGGAGTGTGCGCCGCCGACATTTGCGTGCGAATGCGCGCCTTGCCGTGCGGCACCACTGGGAACGAGAAACCGATGACATAGACGCCGTGATCGAGCAGCCGCTGCGCGAATTCAGCGGCGACTTTCGCGTCGCCGAGCATGACGGGAATGATGGGATGCTCGCCCGGCACCAGATTGAACCCTGCGGCAGTCATCTGTTTGCGGAAGTGCGCGGCGTTGTCCGACAGGCGCGAGCGCAACTTGTCGTCCGCTTCGAGCAGATCGAGGACACGAAGGCTGGCCGCGGCGATGAACGGGGGAATGCTGTTTGAAAACAAATAAGGACGCGACCGCTGACGCAGCCAGGTGATGATTTCCTTGCGCCCTGACGTATAGCCGCCGGCCGCGCCGCCGAGCGCTTTTCCAAGCGTGCCCGTGATGATGTCGACACGATCCATCACGCCACGGAATTCATGCGTGCCGCGGCCACGCTCGCCCACGAAGCCGACCGCGTGGGAGTCGTCCACCATCACCAGAGCATCGTAACGATCCGCCAGGTCGCAGATTTCTTTCAAGCGCGCGATCACGCCATCCATGGAGAACACGCCGTCGGTGGCGATGAGCCGCACGCGACAATGCGCGGCTTCTTTCAGGCGGGTTTCGAGTTCGTCGAGATCGTTGTTGGCATAGCGAAAGCGCTGGGCTTTGCACAGGCGGATGCCATCGATGATGCTCGCATGATTCAAGGCGTCGCTGATGACCGCATCCTGCTCGTCGAGCAACGTTTCGAACAGACCGCCGTTGGCGTCGAAGCAGGAGGAATAAAGGATGGTGTCCTCGGTGCCGAGGAACCGGCTCAGCCGCTCTTCCAGATCTTTGTGGATCTGATGCGTGCCGCAGATGAAACGCACCGAAGCCATGCCGTAACCGTAGCGATCGAGCGCCAGGCGCGCTGCTTCTCGCACCGAAGCATGGTTGGCCAGCCCCAGATAGTTGTTGGCGCAGAGATTCAGAACTTCCTCGCCGCCTAGCACCCGCACCGAGGAGCTCTGGGGGGAGCTCAGCACTCGTTCCGGCTTGAACAGGCCCTGCGTACGCAGCTGTTCAGTTTCCGCCGTCAGCCGCTGAAAAAAATCGCGCTTCACAACAAAGAACCCCTGCCTGGAGCAAGCCGCGGATTGTGCCACTGTGCGGATGACGGCTGACGGGTCAGCTAGGTTCCGGGGCGTGGAGTACAGCTTTCTAGAATACTGAGTACAGTTCTGTCGTGCGGGATTTGCCAGATATTTCCCGGACTGTCTTGCGCTGTAGACACCGAATTTTTATTCTCGGTATGCCTGCAGAGCGACCTTAGATTCCAAATAACACATCGGACCGCACCGGGTTCGAGCGGTGCGAGGGGGATTCATGAAGGCGACAGGACGAGCGTGGCTGCCGATCGGCGGCCTGTTGAGTTTTTCTGCGACCCCGCTACTGGCTCAGGATTCGGCCTCGCTCCTGGAAGAGGTCGTGGTGACTGCGCAGAAGCGCAGCGAGAGCATCCAGGACGTGCCCATCGCGGTGACCGCCATCACCTCCGAAATGAAAGACGTGATGGGCGTGCTCACCGTCGACGATCTTGCCGACTTCACTCCGGGCCTGTCTTACGCGGCCACGCTCGATCGCATGAGCCTGCGCGGCGTGGGGCGACTAACCAACAATTACGGCTCCGACCCCGGCGTCGCCACTTACTCCGACGGCTTCTACACGGCCAGCAATACCGAAGGAAATAAACGTCCCATCATCGTCGATCGCGTCGAGGTGCTGCGCGGTCCGCAGGGCACGCTGTACGGACGCAACTCTATCGGCGGAGCCTTGAATATCATTTCCAAACGGCCGACCGAGGACCTGCAGGGCGAAGTGCGCGCCACCGCCGGCAGCTACGAGACTCGGATATTCGAAGGGGCGCTGTCTGGGCCCATTACCGACTGGTTACGTTTTCGCTCGGCGGGCACCAAGAGCGAGCAGGGGCGCGGTTATTTTCGCGATGTCGACAGTGCCGAGACCGAAGGCAACGTCAGCGACGATCTGTATGTCGAGCAACAGCTCGAATTCAACGTCGGCGACAAACTCGACGGCTGGATTCGCTACGCCCACTCGGAATGGAATCAGTCGCGGCGCTCGACCATTTCCGTGACGCCGTACAGTATCGCGCCGAGTTATTTCGGCGGCTTGTTTCCAAATTCGACTTTCAATGGCACGCCCACGCAATCCGTTTCGGTCCCGTTCACGGGCACGAATCCGAGCATCGACAATCATCGGCTCTACAACAATGACACGCCTGCGCGTGCCAACCTCGACGGACATCATTCCTATGTCACGGAACTGATCGGTCATCTGGGGTGGGCCGATCTCAAATATGTCGGCGGCTACGCGGCGTCGACATATTCGCAGGTGACTGACTACGACACGATTCAACGCGGCCCATACTCGACCGTGGCGGGCGGCGTGCAGTTCACGATCTATCCGCAGGTCGAATCGTTCTACATGGAGGACAAGGAGTACTACAGCAACGAGCTGAACCTGATCTCGACCGGCGACGGTCCGCTGCAGTGGATCGTCGGTTTGTATCAGTATCACGAGCAGGTGAATCAGCATCAGGGCATCAGGGTGCCGAAGCAGCCGGAGCTGGCGGCGCCGCGGACCTCGACGAGTCGAACGAGCCCGCTCGGTCCGGCCAATCCAGATCACAACTTGCAGATCTCGGGCGCGTTGCTCGATGCCGATGCGCGCGCCGTGTTCGGCCAGATCGATTACGACCTCTCGTCGACTTGGAAGACGACGATCGGCGTGCGATACACCGAGGATAACAAGGACGCCGAGGAGTTCCGCACGCGTGTCCTGTTCGGCGTGCCAGGTGTTCCCCACGCGTACTACGCCACGGGTGAAATCGACCGTCGCGGTCTGTTGAGCGGCGCGTGGCACGCCACGACGGGTACCGCGGGTCTGCAGTGGACGCCGAACGACGACTCACTCGTGTTCGCCAAATACACGCGCGGCTACAAGAGCGGCGGTTTCAACGCCGGCGCATTCGCGCCCGATCGCACCGGGTACACCGAGCCGGAATTCATCAATGCGTACGAACTCGGCGTGAAGCAGACCTTCTTGCGACGCCTGACCGCGAATCTGTCCGTGTTCCATTACGACTACAAGGACGCGCAATACCCCTCGACGGTGCGCGACCCGGTGTCGAACATCAACGAGTCGCGCTTCTTCAATCTGGAGAACGCGGTCTCGCAGGGTGTGGAGTTGGAAGCGCTGTGGGCCGTCACCGATGACTTGCAGCTCAACCTGAGTTACAGCTTCCTCGACACCGAGATTCAGGATACGCGATGTTTCATCGATGGTGACGACACCATGGCGACGGTGCCGGACGCGCGGCCTTGCGGAACTCCGGGTGCGCAGACCGGCCAACTCATCGACGGGGGCAGCCTGCCGAGCTCGCCAAAGAACAAGATCGCGGTCAATGCCAACTACACGTGGCAGATGCCGCTCGGCGCACTCACGTTGTCCAGCACGTGGACCTATCGTGACGAAGCATATTTCTCGGTGTTCTCGCGGGACTACAACCGTGCGCCGTCCTATGACGAAACCGATGTGCGGCTGTTATGGAACGACGCGGAGAATCGCTACACGCTGATTGGTTTCGTGCGCAACGCGTTCGATCAGGAAGGCTACGAAGCGGTGGGCGCCACGCAGACGACGTGGGGCTCGCGCACCTTGACCGTGTCGCCGACGGCGCCGCGCGTCTACGGGGTAGAGGCGCAGTTTCGTTTCTGAGACGGGAGTGAAAAAACAAACAAAGGGCAGGCCGGTCGAGAATATCGATCGGCCTGTTTTTTTGCCGGAATCGACCGATATCGGCGCTTCATATATTCCGGCCTGCAGGCTTGTGCTTCGGTTATTGCTGTCGACTGAGCCAGTTCATACCATCGATGCGACCGCAGAGCGATTATCGGTTCCACACATAAAACTTGTCGGATGCCGCTCGATCCGAACGGGGGTTCTCATGAAGATGCAACAGCGAGGGATGCTGTCCGTCATGGGCAGCCTGTTGTGCGTGAGTGGGATTACAAACGCACAGGACGCAAGAAACACAGAAAACAGAACGTTGGAAGAAGTCGTCGTCACCGCCGAAAAACGCGAACAATCCATTCAAGACGTACCGGTTGCCGTTTCCGCATACACCAGCGAACGCCGGGATCTCATCGGCGTCAACACCATCGAGGACGTAGCGCGCATCACGCCGAGCCTGAGCTATACCAACAACGACCGGCTCTCGATTCGCGGCTTCGGCCGCCTGACCAACAATATCGGTACCGATCCGTCGGTGGCTTTGTATTCGGACGGCATCTTTTCCACGTCCATGGCCGACACCTCGACACCGTCGTTATTCATCGATCGCACCGAAATTCTGCGCGGGCCGCAGGGCACTTTGTATGGACGCAATTCCATCGGCGGCACGCTCAACGTGATCGCCAAGCGCCCGAGCAAGGACTTCAACGGCGAAGTGCGCGGAACTTTCGGTAACTACGGCGCGTGGCGAACCGATGCGTTACTGCGTGGGCCGATTACAGAGTCGGTGAGGTTTTTGATTGGAGGATCGAAAGACAGACGCGAGGAGGGCTTCATCAATAACATCGGCTCGGGCGGCGACACGGCGGACAGCGACCGCTGGATGGTGGAAGCGCAGCTCGAAGCAGACTTGGGCGAGCGGGTGGTGGCGCGGCTGCGCTATTCGAAGTTCGAGTGGCAGGACAGCTATGGCGTGGGCAACACGCTCGCCACCGTTATCTCGCCGTACAACAATGTCACCCTGGCAGGCACCGGCACCGCGGCGCTGTACTACAACCCTGTGTTTGGCTATTCCGAGCCAAATCCAGGCATCGCCGATCCATACACCATCAATACCAATGCACCTTCCGCGGGCACGCTGGAAGATCAGCATCGCATCCACCTGGATGTGACTGCGGACTTCGACGGCGCGACACTGAAGTTGTTGTCCGGTTATCAGCAGTACACGTACTTCACTTCATCGGATAGTGACGACACGCCGCGTACCGTGCCGTTCAACATCCCGGTGCCGCAAGCCGGCACCTTATCCATCGATCTCGATGGGCCGGCCGGGCCGTTGCCGAGTCAGACCGTGCCGCGGTACGCGTTCACTGCGATGAACGTGACGCCGGACGTTCGGACCTACTATCACGAGCGACAACAGTGGCAATCCAACGAGCTGAACCTTTCTTCCAACGGCGACGGCGATCTGCAATGGATCGTGGGTTTGTATCAATACAGCCAGAAGTGGGATCAGCCGCAGGGCCTGGCCGTGGTGGGTGACGCTGCGATCATGAATCCGCTCGGTGCGCCACCCAATCCGAGCGGCGCATTTCTGGCTGTGGACGGCCATCTGGAGACCGACTCCTACGCAGGCTTCGGTCAGATGGATTGGACCTTCACCGATGCGTGGACCTTCACGCTCGGCCTGCGTTACACCAAGGATGAGAAGGAAGGCATCGACATGGCCCGGTACGTCGCGCGCACGGCGGGCACAGCGATTGCCGCAGCCGATGCGCAAGGGACGATCGAGAACGAAATCATCAAACTGTTTCCACCGGGGACGCCGCTCGCCTTCATACAGACGCAGGTTCAAGGCATTGCTCCGATCCTCGTTCCCGCGGTGCTTGCGTCGACCCAGGCGCTGGCGCTGGACGTCACGCAGAGTCAGGTATGTGGAGCGGCCGCGTGCTCGCCTGATCTGATGCCGAATCCAGGCGGCGGCTTGCGACGTAACCTGGCAGGCGAATGGGATGCGGTGACGGGCACCACCGGCCTGCAGTGGGAACCCAACGACGATACGAACATGTATTTGCGTTACAGCCGCGGTTACAAGTCGGGCGGCTGGCTCGGTTCGAATGGCCTGACGCCCAATCCTTATGCCGATCCCGAGTATGTCGATTCGTATGAAATCGGCGTGAAGACCGTGCTGGCCAATCAGCTGCTGCTGAATACGGCGGTGTTCTATAGCGACTACGATGGATTCCAGACGCCGCTGACCGTCTCGCTCGGCACCATCACGGCGAGTCGTTTCCTGAACCTGCAGGCGCGGGTGCAGGGCGTCGAAGTCGAGGCGAGCTGGTCGCCGATCGATCGGCTGCAGTTGCTGGCGAGCTATTCGTATCTCGATGCGGAAATCACTCGCGGTTGCTGCTTCGTCGACACGGTCGATCCGACCGCGGTCGCACGGGGCGCTCAGCCTGTCAGCATGCTGCCGAGTGGCGAAGTGGCGCAATCGCTGGTGGGCAATCGGCTGCCCTTGTCGCCGGAGCACAAGTGGACGGTTGGTGCGAATTACACCTGGAGCTTCGCGCCCGGATCGCTCACGGCCAGCGGCATGTACACCGACATCGGCGATCAGCAGTCGACCATCTGGTCGAACTCAATCTACACTGCGCCGTCGTTCGAGATCGCGGATTTTCGTTTGTTATGGAATGACGCGGACAACCGTTACACCGTCATCGGCTTCGTCAAGAATGCGTTTGACGAGATCGGCTACGGCAGCTCGACTGCCGACAGACCGAGCCCCGTCGGCCCACGCAACACGGTGTCGCTGACGTATCCGCGGACGTATGGAATGGAGTTGCAGTATCGGTTCTGAGTTGCGATAGCGAGGCGGGCGGGCCGCGTCGGACACGGACGCGGTCTCGCTCCGCTATTTCATGGTAGATTGCGAATCGAACCACTGCGCGACCCGGCGCCGCTCCTGCTCGTTCAGATGCAAGCCGAGCTTGGTCCGCCGCCACAGCACGTCATCGCCGCTGCGGGCCCATTCATTCGCGACCAGATAATCGATTTCGGCTTGCGTGAGACCGGCGCCGTAATGCTCGCCGAGATCGAGCATGGCCTGCGCCTTGCCGAGAATCTTGCTCACTCGCGTTCCGTACGCACGGGCGAGTCGATGAGCCGTCGCCGCAGGTAGAAAGGGCCAGCGCTTTTGCACGCCTTCGGCAAACTTTGCGAAGTCGGCTCGCGGCAGATCGCCGCCGGGCAGCGCCGCTTTGTCGGTCCATTCTCGGTCGTTGCCGCTCAAGTAAGGCCGCAGCTTGTCCAGCGCGCTCTCGGCAAGCTTACGATAGGTAGTGATCTTCCCGCCGAACACGGAGAGCAGCGGCGGAGCGTTGTCGGTGGTTTCGGTGAGCTCGAGACGATAATCGCGCGTCACTTTCGAAGCATTTTCGGATTCGTCGTCGGACAACGGTCGTACGCCGGCGTAACTCCATTTCACGTCTGACGGCGCGATGTGCTTGCGGAAGTAGCTGTTGATGGTGTTGCACAGATAGAGCACTTCCTCGGACGAAATGCTCACCTTGGTCGGATCGCCCGTAAAAGGAACATCGGTGGTGCCCACCAGCGTGAACTGCTGCTGATAGGGAATCGCGAACACGATGCGGCCATCCGGATTCTGCAACATGAACGCGTGCTCGCCGTCGAAGAGCCGCGGCACCACGATGTGACTTCCTTTGACGAGACGCACCTGTGCGTCGACCTGCATGTCGGGGAAGCTCTGCAATACCTGCTGTACCCAGGGACCCGCCGCGTTGACGATGACGCGAGCGCGCACTTGCGTAGTCTCGTTGCGACGCAGGTCTTGGATGTTCGCTAGCCATTGCGAGCCTTCGACGCGCGCCGATACGAATCGAGTGCGTGTTCGAATCGACGCGCCGCGAAGTGCGGCGTCGACGGCGTTGAGCACCACGAGCCGGCTGTCGTCGACCCAGCAATCCGAATACGCGAAGCCGTGATCGAGTCCCGCCCGTAACTGTCCGTACGCGCCATTGGCCAGGCGCACGCTGCGCGAGGCGGGCAGGATCTTGCGGCCGCCGATGTGATCGTAGAAGAACAGCCCCAGACGCATCAGCCAGCGCGGCCGCAGTTCGGGCACGTGCGGCAGGACGAATTGCATCGGCCGGATGATGTGAGGCGCGATTCGTAACAGGCGCTCGCGCTCGATGAGCGCTTCGCGAACGAGCCGGAATTCGAAAAACTCAAGGTAGCGCAGGCCGCCGTGAATGAGTTTGGTGCTGGCGGAGGAGGTCGCGGAGGCGAGGTCGGCCTGCTCCACCAGCATGACTTTCAGGCCGCGGCCGGCCGCGTCGCGAGCGATGCCCGCGCCGTTGATACCGCCACCGACGATGAGCAGATCGACGCTCAGCGACTCCGCGCTGCTGGCTGGGCTGGCGCCGGCGGTCGCGTGCGGCGCTGCTGTCATTTGCTCACCGTCGAACATGTCTCGAACAGGTTCCACCCAAAACTGCGGACAGGGCGTCCAGAATACTCACAGCGTGTTGCGAAATGGAATGGCCGTGACGTGCATGTTCATCAGCCAGACGCGTAAAATCCGTTCATGACTGACGAAACTGCCGCCGGCGAGCGGGCCGGTTTACGCATCGATAAATGGCTGTGGTTCGTGCGGCTGTTCAAGAGCCGTTCGCAGGCGACCGACGCGGTGGCCGGCGGTTTGGTGCATGTGAACGGCGAGCGGGTGAAGCCATCGCGCGTGGTGCACGTCGACGACCGTCTGCACATCACCAAGGACGAGACGCGCCTGGAAGTGATCGTTCGTGGTATGCCCGTGCGCCGCGGGCCGGCGCCCGAAGCCCGGCTGCACTACACCGAGACGGAAGAGAGCATTACCGCGCGAGAAAAACAGCGCGAACGTCGACTTGCCGTCGCGCCTGCGCCCGAAGGCCGGCCCGACAAGCATGCTCGACGCGTATTGCGAGATTTGCGCCGCGGTTGACGCGCGGCGTTAGGGACGACCCGGAGCGGCTTTGCTGAACGAGCCGCCTTCGCGGCCCGCCATGACGGCCTGAATCTCCGCCACGATGGCCAGCGCAATCGTCTCAGGCGAGCGTGCGCCAATATCCAGCCCGATCGGTCCATACAACCGGCCGCTCAGTCGCGCCGCTTTGTCGCCGATCTCGTGAAGCAGGCGAATGCGTCGGGGCGCGGGGCCCAGCAACCCGATGTAGGGAATTGAACTGTCGGCCAGCGCTGCGAGATACGCCTGATCCGAGATCAAGTGATGGCTCATGACGACCGCGGCATCGTACTGGCCGGCCTGCAATTCCTGCGGAAGCTCGGCCGACGCCTTGAGCACGACGCGCCGGGCTCGTGGGAATCGATCTGCGATCGCGTACGCCGGGCGATGATCGAACACCGTGACCTGCCAGTTCATCAGTCCCGCGATTTCCACCAGCGGCATGGCGTCGGGGCCCGCGCCGAGTAACAACAGGCGCGGCGGCAATTCGAGCGGCACGACCAGGAACGTCGCATCGTCCGCCTCGATCGCCTGGCTCGATGGGCCAGCGCCGCGCGGCGTCGATACAGCCATTGCCGCCGACACGGCAGCGGGCGCTGAATGTTTGTTTTCCGTCCAGAACGCGGTCCCGAGCGGGAGCGCTGGATTGCGCGACTCCGTGACCAAAGCGAAGCGCGCATCGATCTGATCGAACCGACAGCGCGAGGCGAACTTGAACGGCTGGTAATCGTTGGCGCGATCCAGCCGGGTCAGCAGAATGGTCATCGCGCCTTCGCAGCCCAGGCCGATGCCCCAGATCACATCGTCGGAGCTGCGCGTGTCGTAGTGAACGGTCGCCGGCTCGCCCGTCTGCAAGACGCCGCGGGCGCGCTCCATCAAGTCGGCTTCCAGGCAGCCGCCACTCAATAACCCGGCGACCCGGCCGTCACCGGCGATGAGCATCTGCGCACCGGCCTTGCGATAGGTCGAGCCCAACGTCTGCGCCACGGTCGCGAGCACCAAGGGCTCGCCGCGGTCGACGTAGTACCGAAAGAATTCGTCGGCGGCGACGCCGCTGTGAATCAAGCCTGGCTGAGTCATGGAAGATGAATGGGGTTTCCTGAAGCTGAATTGTCCCAGCTTCAGCGGGCGGCTGCATGCAAAACCGTGCGCGTTGCTTGCCTGATTCCGCAATTCCAGCGCTGCTGGGCAGGCCAGCCACCGACCGACGAACAAGATGCCCTCTCGAAAGCTTCGGGTTCCGGGGAAAAAATTAAAAAAATCTTCCCCTCCCGTACATGGATGCTCCTGCGCGTCCATGCGCCCGCACCATTCGGGCTTCCTGCCCATCGCGGGAGGGGGCCAGGGGGTGGGTCTTCCGGCTCGGGAACTTTTCGACCCCGCGCCCACCGTAAGAAGGAGGTACCGGTAACCTCGACAGGGGAGGGCGCATGCGTGGCAGGTTCGTGCTCGGCTCGTTAATGGCGGTCTGTCTGGCCAGCTCCGGGCTGTCCCAATCGGCGGCCGCCGCCTCCGCCGGCATCCGCTGCACCATGAAGTTCACCATGCAGGGCTGGTCGGCGTTCTACAAGACCGCCGACGGCAACGGCACCATCCAGTGCAGCAACGGCCAGTCGATGAAGGTCAAGCTGTCGGCCAAGGGCGGCGGTCTGACGGTGGGCAAGTCGTCCATCGAAAACGGCCGGGGCAAATTTTCGGCAGTCGCCAGTCCCGACGAGCTGTTGGGCACTTATGTCGCCGCCGAGGCGCACGCCGGAGCGGTGAAATCGTCCGGCGCGCAGGTGATGACCAAGGGCGAGGTGTCGCTGGCGTTGAGCGGCACCGGGCGTGGCTTCGATCTCGGCGTGGCGTTGGGCGCGATGACCATCTCACGCTGAGCGCTGATTTCGAGGACGCACAGCTTCCGAAATTTCACAGAGTGGGACAGCGGCGCCCTGGCAATTCTGCACGTGCGCGCAGTACCGGCATGCACCCCGGCCGCATACAATGACAACTCGCAATCAGGGGAGACGACGAGCAATGCCCGGGCCCGAGACGCAATCGACTGGATCCTCCGCAACCTCGAGCTCGCCGGCCTCGGATGTTTCCATCATCGACGTCCTTCCCCAGCACCGCTTCGACGAAGCGCCGCTGTGGCACTACCTGCAGCAGCACCTGGATGACTTTTCGCCACCGGCGGCGCTGCGCCAGTTTCAAGGTGGGCAATCCAATCCGACGTATCTGATCCAGACGCCCGCCAAGAAATTCGTATTGCGAAAAAAACCGCCGGGCAAGCTGCTGCCCTCGGCGCATCTGATCGAACGCGAATATCGCATCCTGCGGGCGCTGCCTGAAACCGAAGTGCCTGTGCCCCGCGCACGCGTGCTTTGCGAAGACGCGAGCATCATCGGCACGCCGTTTTATGTGATGGATCACGTCGAAGGCCGCGTGATCACCAACGTGACATTGCCGAATCTCAGCCCCGCGGAACGTCGTGCGATTTACACCGACTACGCGCGCGTCGCGGGCAAGCTGCATTCGGTGGACTACAATGCGTGCGGTCTCGGGGACTTCGGCAAGCCGGAAGGTTATGTCGCGCGTCAGCTCGATCGCTGGAGCAAACAATATCTGGCGTCCAAGACCGAAGAGAACGCCGATATGGACGAGCTCATGGCCTGGCTCGCCGCACATTTGCCCGCCACCGACGAGACCGCCATCGTTCATGGCGATTACCGCATCGGCAACACGATTCTGCATCCCACCGAGCCCCGCATCGTCGCGGTGCTGGATTGGGAGCTCGCGACCCTCGGTCATCCGCTGAGCGATCTGGCGTACGCCTGCATGTTCTATCGCATCCCGCCGAGCGAGATGGGCAGTGGCGGTCTCGCCGGCATCGACATTGCCGCGCTGGGCATTCCCGAGGAGCAGGAGTTCCTCGACATGTATTGCAAGTTCTCCGGGCGCGAGCGCATCGCCGACTGGCCATTCTTTTTGTCGTTTGCATATTTCCGCATGGCTGCGATTACACAAGGGGTGTACGCGCGCGCGTTACAAGGCAATGCCGCCGATCGTCGCGCGATTCAATATGGAGAGCACGCCAAGGGCTTCGCTGCCGCCGGTCGCGCCATGACGCGACGTGCGAGCTGAGCGAAGCGCTTCGAGGAGACCAACATGTCCGCACAACTGAATTCAGAAGAAATGTTAGAGGCGTTCCGCCGCGACACTCGCGCGTGGCTGGAGGCGAACTGTCCGCAGGAGATGCGTCAGCCCGTCGTCGACGAATACGACATCTGCTGGGGCGGCCGGCATTTCAAGTTCAAGAACGACGCGCAGCGGGACTGGCTGCAAAAGATGGCCGAGCGCGGCTGGACCGTGCCCGAATGGCCGAAACAATACGGCGGCGGAGGGCTGAGCAAGGACGAGGCCCGAGTGCTGCGCGAGGAAATGGCTGCGATGAAGTGTCGCCCGCCGCTCACGTCGTTCGGCATCTCGATGCTCGGGCCGGCGCTGCTCAAGTACGGCAACGAGAAACAAAAGAGCGAGCACATTCCGAAGATCGCGCGCGGCGAAATTCGCTGGTGTCAGGGCTATTCAGAGCCGGGCGCGGGCTCGGACCTCGCGTCGCTCAAGACGCGGGCCGACGACCACGGCGATCATTTCGTGGTCAACGGCTCGAAGATCTGGACCAGCTATGGCGACAAGGCCGATTGGATTTTCTGCCTGGTGCGCACCAGCACCACGGGCAAGAAACAGGAAGGTATCAGCTTCGTGTTGTTCGATATGGAGACGCCGGGCATCAGCACGCGACCGATCCGATTGATCTCCGGCTACTCGCCTTTTACACAGACCTTCTTCGATAACGTGAAGGTGCCCAAGGAAAATCTGCTGGGCGAGCTCAACAAGGGCTGGACCATCGCCAAGTATTTGCTCACGCACGAGCGCAACATGATTGGCGGCATGGGCACGCAGCGCGTGACGCCCGTGAGTCAGCTCGCGATCAAGAATATCGGTCTCGCAGCGGGCCGCTTGGCGGAGCCGGCGTTGCGCACCGATATCGCACGCTTCGAAATGGATGCGCTGGCGTTCTCGCTCACCATGAATCGCGTCACCGATGAGGCGAAGGCGGGCAACGAGACTGGCGCGATGTCCTCCATGCTCAAGTACTACGGCACCGAGCTCAACAAGCGGCGCGCCGAGCTGACGATGTCAGTGACGGGCAGCGAAGGCTTGAAGTTCGGCGATTCGCACAGCGAAGAGCAGCTGGCGGCGATGTGGCTCCGGACCAAGGCCAACTCCATCGAGGGTGGCACGTCCGAAATCCAGCTCAACATCATCGCCAAGAACGTGCTGCGTCTGCCAGGCGCGTGACGGGGAGGAAAGCTCATGACTCTGATACTCACTGAAGACCAGTTGATGTTTCGTGACGCCGCGAAGCGTTTCGTCGCCGAGCGCGCGCCGATCTCACAGCTGCGCAAACTTCGCGACGACGCCGATCCGGTCGGTTTCGATCGCGCGGTCTGGAAGGAAATGGCGGAGATGGGCTCGGCGGGCGTGCTCGTGCCCGAAGAGTATGGCGGGGTGGGCTTTGGCTTCGTCGGCGCGGGACTGCTCGCGACCGAGATCGGTCGCAATTTGAGCGCCAGTCCGATGCTGTCGAGCGCCGTGCTGGCGGTGACGGCGCTGTTACGCGGCGGTACGGAGGCTCAAAAAGAAACATTGTTGCCTGCGATCGCGGGCGGAGACTTGCTGATCGCATTCGCGAGCGATGAGTGCGTGCGGCACGCGCCCTATAACATTTCGGCGCGCTGCACGGGTAAGTACAAGCTCAGTGGCCGCAAGCTGCACGTGCTCGACGGGCATGTGGCCGATCGTTTGATCGTGACTGCGCGCACCTCGGGCGACACGCACTCACGCGACGGAATCACGTTGTTCCTGGTCGATCCGAAGACAAGCGGCGTCACCATCACTCGTTCTTCGATGGTGGACAGCCGCAACAGCGCCGTGGTCGAACTGCGCGATGTCGTCGTCAACGAAGCTGACGTCATCGGCACCTTCGACAAAGGCGCTATCGTCCTGGATGCAGTGCTCGATGCAGGCCGCGCCGTACTGGCGGCGGAGTTGCTCGGTGTCGCCGAGGAAGCGTTCGAGCGTACGCTGGCTTATTTGCGCGATCGCGAGCAGTTTGGCGTCAAGATCGGCGCCTTCCAGGCGCTCCAACATCGTGCGGCCCATCTGTTCTGCGAGATCGAGTTGGTGCGCTCGGTGGTGCTGCGGACGCTCCAGGCGCTCGATGCTCAGGAGCCGACCGCGTCTTCGCTCGTGTGCCTCGCGAAGGCCAAGGCCAGCGATGTGGCGCGCATTGCGACCAACGAAGCCGTGCAAATGCATGGCGGCATTGGCATGACCGACGAATTCGACATCGGTTTCTTCATGAAACGCGCTCGCGCCGCCGCGGAAACTTTCGGCGATCAGTACTACCACACCGACCGGTTCGCGCAGTTGGCAGGGTATTAGCAAGGGTTAAGGTGTAACCCCACTGTAACCCGTACAGTGGAACCTGGGCTCGGCACCGCGCATTAGCTACAAAGCGTGCGCGATGCCTCTGCTTCGTGTGCGCAGGTCCACTGATATGACGACTTGTGATCCGCCGCTCATGGCCGTTTTGGCCCAGCGGGTTAGGGTGGCACTGTCGTTCCGAGCCGACGAGTCGAAGATTATGACAACCGAGCGCGAATTCGATCCCGATGCCACCCTCGAGATGCCCCGCCCGGTGCAGATCGATGCTGAGCTCGAAGAGGAAGATCCGGAGAAGACGCTGGTTCGCGAGGACTGGGAGACGACGGTGATCCGTCGCGTCGCTCCGCATGTCGCCGCCGTGCAAAGTGCGGTGGGCGAGGATTCGGCCGTCGAAGAGCACTTCGGCTGGGAGACGCAGACGTTGCGTCTCCTGTCGCGAGTCGTGGCCCGCGAGCGCGGCGAAGAGTGATCTCAGCCGATGCTCGTCTTGCTGGTTCCCGCGGTCACTTCGAACTGCTGACCGACCTTCAAGGTCTGGCCCACGCCGCCGGTCAGGATCATGTTCTGACCGAACAGCACGCCGCGTAACGTTTTATCGAACCGGAATGTCTTGAGCGCCTTCAGCGGTTCGTCGCCGGAGCGCTCGCCGGTGATCTGATCGGTGGTCGTGATCACGCACCGATCGCAAGGCTTCACCACCTTCAGCCGCACGTCGCCGGCGACGAACTCATCCACGCTGTCTTCCCCGAACGGGGGCAAACCGTCGACCACGATATTGGGCCGGAAGCGGTTCATGGGCAGCGGCTGTTCCAGGCGGCGGTTCAACTCATCGAGCGAGCCCTGCGAGATCAGCAGCCACGGATAGCCGTCGGAGAACTGATTCAGCGCTTCGGTGCCGCCGGTCCACTGAGTATTGCTCGCGCGCTTGTGACGCTTGTCGAAGCGCACCAGGCGCGCCGGCTTGCCGAGGTGCTCGGTGAGCCAGGTGGCGGCTTGATCGCCTGCGTCGAACGCGCCGGCTTTGTCGCGCCAGATCGTGACTTCAACTTCCGGTCCCGTCAGATCCAGGGGCAGGGCGAGGTCGGCGCCGTTGGGTTTGCGCAGGACTAGCTGATCGGCGGTGATCGCGGTTTCGACCTGCGCCAGTTGTGGCCGCTCGCGCTGGGTCAGAAAACGGTACTCCGGTGTCACGACCAGCCACTCGCGATCGTGCTCGAAGCCGGTCTCGGTGAGCCGAGCCTGTGTCAGCGCGATGCCGCGGCAGGACTTGACCGGATAGATATTGAGCCCCGTGATCTGAACCATGACCTTGAGAACCGTCGAGGAGGAAAGAGTCAAAGCATAACCGGTTCGTTCAAGGACAGCACCGAAAGGGGTGGTGCATACTAGGGCGGAAAAGGAACGCTAATGACACCTGCTGCAAGCCCTGGCCCGAACTCATCATCCATCGGCCTGACTCCGACAAGCGCGGTTGAACATCCCGTCGAAAACCGGGCGGCCCGTCTGTTCATCGTGTTGGCCGCCTTCCTCGTGAGCAACGCCCTGATCGCCGAGTTCGTCGGCGTGAAAATTTTCGCGCTGGAGCCGACGCTGGGCGTGTCGCCGCTGAACTGGAATCTGTTCGGACAGAGCGGCTCGCTGTCGTTCACCAGCGGCGTGCTGCTGTGGCCGTTCGTGTTTTTGATGACCGACATCATCAACGAATACTTCGGCCGTCGGGGCGTTCGGTTCATCTCCTGGCTGACGGTGGTGCTGATCGTCTACGGCTTTCTCGCGGCCTACGCGGCGATCTCGCTGACGCCGGCGGGCTTCTGGGTCGCAGTCAACAACGAACGCGGCGTGCCGGACATGCAGGCGGCGTTCGCCAACATCTTCGGCCAGGGCATGTGGACCATCGCAGGGTCGGTGACCGCATTCTTGGTCGGCCAGTTGATCGATGTAGCAGTGTTTCACCGCATCCGCCTGCTCACCGGCGAACGCTGGATCTGGCTTCGCGCCACGGGCTCTACGGCGGTATCACAGCTCGTCGATAGCTTCGTGGTGTTGTATATCGCCTTCGTGCTTGGCCCACAGAAGTGGCCGATATCGTTGTTTCTCGCGGTCGCCACGGTCAATTATGCATACAAGTTGCTGATGGCGTTCCTGCTGATTCCGCTGATCTATCTCACGCGCCGTCTGATTCGCGCCTATCTCGGCCACGCTACATCCGAGCGGATGCAAGAGGCCGCTCGCGCTTCCGCCTGACCGGAGGACGGCCGTCAAAAGAGCAAGCGAGCCATTTCCTTGCGGGTGCGAGAGACGATGGGGTCGGCTTCGCCGATGAGCTCGAAGGCTTGTAGCAGGCTGCGACGGGCGAGGTCGTCCTTGTAGGTGCGGTGGTTGCGCATCATGTCGAGCCAGGTCTGGATCGCGGGTTCGACATCGCCTCCGAGCAGCTGGTGCACGGCCAGCGCATGGCGCAGATCCAGATCGCTTGCGTTACTCGCAACGCGTTCGCGCAACGAGAGAACATCGGGATTGGCTGCGACGACGTCGCTGAAGCTGAGTAACGCGGCGAGCCGCTTCACCGCCGCGTGGTTCGGCTCAGTGCCCTGCAGCCGGGCGAGCTCGGTGCGTGCGCCTTCGAGATCGCCATCCAACGCTCGCAGTTCAGCGAGCTCGGTCTGGTACGTGATGTTCTCAGGATCAGTGGCGAGCGCGCTTTCCATCAGCGTGCGAGCGCCAGAAAAATCGCCACTGGCTTTCAGCGCCTGAGCGCGTTCCAGCGGAGCGTCGGAGCTCGTGGGCAAATGCTTGTCCAGCAAGCGTCTGATCTGCGCCTCCGGAATCACGCCGACGAAATGGTCGACGGAAGTGCGGTCTTTGAACAGCACGACGGTAGGCAGGCTGCGAATGCCGAGTTGCTGCGCCAGTTCCTGCTGCTCGTCCGTGTTCACCTTGGCCAGACGAAAGCGGCCGCCGTATTCCTGAGCCAGCCGGTCCAGAATGGGCATCAACTGTTTGCACGGCCCGCACCAGGGCGCCCAGAAGTCGACCAGCACCGGCACTTTCGCCGAGGCTTCGACCACTTCGGTCATGAACGTGTCAGCAGTGACGATGCTCGCTTCCTGACTCACGCAGCCCTCCTGCAGGTAATGCAACTTACCGGTCCGTAGTGGAGTTCCTCCCTCGAATTTCAAGCGCATGGAGTTCGTGGGCTGTCGCTATCTACGTACAGCCGGTGTCGCGCTGCGTTGTGTATACCGTCAATAAATTCATATCGCAATCGAAAACATCATGTGTGCCGCCAGACAACTGACTGATCGGCCCATAGCCGATGCCATCAATCGCCACTATCTCGGCGACGAAGAGCACCTCGTGCGCGTCCTGGCAGATGCAGCGCGCGTCTCCGATGGACAGCGCGCCACGATTGCGAGCCGCGCGCAGGCGCTGGTCGAAGGCGTGCGCAATCATCAGGCGCGTCGCAGCGGTCTCGACGCCTTCCTCCGTAAATATGATTTATCGTCCCAGGAAGGCGTGATCCTGATGTGCCTCGCCGAGGCATTGTTGCGCATCCCCGACGACGCCACCGCGGATCGATTGATCGCCGACAAGATCACGTCGGGCGACTGGGCTTCGCACCTGAGCGACAACGAATCGTTGTTCGTCAATGCGTCCACGTGGGGGCTGATGCTCACTGGTCGCATCGTTCGTCCCAGCGATGCGGACATGCACGATCCACGCGGCGTCCTCGCGCGCATCGCCGGTCGCATCGGCGAGCCTGTGATGCGTGCGGCATTCCGTCACGCCATGCGAATCATGGGACATCAGTTCGTCATGGGTCGCACCATCGACGAAGCGTTGGATCGTTCGGTCAGCGCTGAAAGCAGATTGTTCCGACATTCGTTCGACATGCTTGGCGAATCGGCGCTGACCGATGCGGATGCGCGGCGCTATCTCGACTCCTATCACGAAGCTATTCAGAAGATCGGCGCGCATTCGAGCAGAGGGCCGGCAATCGAAGCGTCGCCGAGCATTTCGGTGAAGCTGTCGGCGCTGTTTCCGCGCTATGAGTTCATGCAGCGGGATCGTGTGTTGAAGGAACTTGCGCCCCGGCTCCATGAGTTGGCCATCGCGGCGCGCGCGGTGAGCATTCCTTTGACGGTTGACGCTGAAGAGGCGGAGCGCCTGGAGTTGTCACTCGAGCTGATCGAGCACGTCGCACGCTCGAAGGACCTGGCTGGATGGGAAGGCTTCGGGCTGGCGGTGCAGGCGTACCAGAAGCGTGCGCTCGATGTGATTCGCTGGTTGAAGGGGCTCGCGGAGTCGAGCGGCCGGCGTTTGAACATTCGGCTGGTGAAAGGCGCGTATTGGGACAGTGAAGTGAAGCGGGCGCAGGAGCGCGGGCTCGCGGGTTATCCGGTGTTCACGCGAAAGGTCAATACCGATGTTTCATACATTGCCTGCGCTCGGGAGTTGATCGCTGCGGGGCCGCTGATTTATCCGCAGTTCGCGACTCATAACGCGCAGACGGTGGCGACCATTATCGAGCTGGCTGGAGAGGCTGGGCGTAAGTTCGAGTTTCAGCGTCTGCATGGCATGGGTGAGGAGTTGTACGCGCAGATCGTCGGCGAGGACAGGCTCGGGATTCCGTGTCGAGTGTATGCACCGGTTGGCTCGCATGAAGATCTGCTGCCGTATCTGGTGCGGCGTCTGTTGGAAAACGGCGCCAATACTTCGTTCGTGAATCGCATCGTCGACGAAGAGCACGCGGTGTCCGATATCGTTCGCGATCCGGTCGTGGAACTGGATCGTTTGCAGCAGGCTTCGCATCCGCGCATTCCGCTGCCCCGACTTTTGTATGGTGCGTCTCGCCTGAATTCCGTGGGCGTCAATCTTGCCGACCCTTCCGAACGCGAGCCGTTGCTCGCCAAGATGGAACTGGCAGCGCAGAAGCGCTGGGTCGGTGGATCGATCGTCAATGGCAAGTTGCACGATGCTCGCGGTGTCGAGGCGCCGAATCCTGCCAACCTCGATGAAATGATCGGCGTCGTGAGCGAGGCGGATGCTTCGCTCGTCGATAAGGCGATTACTGCGGCTGTGCCGGCGCAGGTGGAATGGGATGCGACGCCTGCCAGCGAACGTGCCGAGATTCTGGAGCGCGCGGCGGATCTGTATGAAGAGCGCATGCCGGAGTTGATCGCGTATTGCGTGCGAGAGGGCGGTCGCACGATTCCCGATAGCATTTCTGAAGTGCGGGAGGCGATCGATTTCCTTCGTTACTACGCGGACCGGGCGCGTGGTGAGTTTGGCGCTGGCGCTCGCATGCCTGGGCCTACGGGCGAGAGCAATGAGCTGAGGTTGCATGGGCGCGGCGTGTTTTGTTGCATCAGTCCGTGGAATTTCCCTCTGGCGATCTTTACTGGCCAGATCGCGGCTGCGCTTGCGGCCGGCAATTCAGTGCTTGCCAAGCCAGCTGAGCAGACGCCGCTCCTTGCGACGCGCGCGGTTCAGATATTGCTGGAGGCGGGAGTTCCGCCGGAGGTTTTGCATCTGTTGGTCGGTGACGGCGCGACGGTCGGTGCGCGCATCGTGGCGGATCCGCGGGTTGCTGGTGTTGCGTTCACCGGGTCAACGGATACGGCGAAGTTGATTCATCGGTCGCTGGCAAATCGCGAAGGTGTGATTCCGGTGTTGATCGCGGAGACGGGCGGTCAGAACGCCATGATCGTGGACAGCTCGGCGTTGCCCGAGCAGGTCGTGCTCGATGTCGTGCAGTCGAGTTTCAACAGTGCTGGGCAGCGGTGTTCGGCGCTGCGAGCCTTGTATGTTCAGGATGAGATCGCTGATCGCGTCGCTGAGTTGCTTGCGGGCTATATGGAGGAGCTGAGGATTGGTGATCCGATGTTGTTGACCACGGATGTCGGCCCGGTCATCGATAAGCCGTCGCGTGACATGTTGCGAGCTCATGCGGAGAAGATCAGTCGTAAGGCGCGCTGGAGTCACGCGTGCAAGTTGAGGCAGGAGCATGAGCAGGGGACGTTCTTCGCGCCGATGGCCGTGGAGATCGAGTCGTTGTCGTTGCTTACTGGCGAGGTGTTTGGGCCGATCGTGCATTTGATTCGTTATCACGCGCATCAGATTGACAAGGTGATCGATGCGGTGAACGCGACTGGCTTCGGATTGACGCTCGGTGTGCACACGCGGGTGGACGCCACCGCTCGATATATCGCCGCTCGCGTTCGCGCGGGGAACGTCTACGTCAATCGGAACATGATCGGCGCAGTGGTCGGAGTTCAGCCCTTCGGCGGCCGCGGGCTCTCAGGCACCGGGCCGAAAGCCGGCGGGCCGCATTATTTGCACCGTTTTGCCACCGAGCAGACCGTGACGATTAATACGGCTGCTGTCGGCGGCAACGCAAGCTTGCTGGCCATGGCAGGCGAGTAAGAAACTGCTTTGACGCGGCATCTCTCGCGCAGTCGCCGGAGGGAGGTATGTCCTCCCGGCACCGCTGCACCCGCCGCGCTTCGCTATCGCTCGCGCGTAGCTTGTACATCCATGTAGCGCTATTGGGTCAACGTCCTGTTGATCCCAATTGCCGGGAGAACATACCTCCCTCCGGCGCCTGCGCCGATAGGTCGGTTGGGAGGCGGCGGTTCCGTGACTTGGCAGACGTTCAGGCGTCCAGATCTTCGAATTCGCCGGGGACGTCGTCGCCGGGCAGTTTTTTGAAGGGCGCTGATTTGGCTTCGAAGCGATCGCGGGAGCGAGGGTCGGAGAGGGCGGCGGCGAGGGCGGAGTTCAGTTCGTAGACGTTGGTGTCGTAGCCTTGTTCGCGCATCGCGCGGGTGAAGGCGTCTACGTGAGCGCCGCCGGATTGAAACACAAGCGGCGCGAACTCCGGATCGATTTCCAGGTTCTCGGGATCTTCGTAGGACGCCTGGCAGCCCGCTGCGTCCGTCGCGTGATAGTTGCGGCAGGTTTGAGGGCGCGCGGTGTAGATCGAGCAGCGGCCGGCGCTCAGGAATGGGCACTTCACGTTGTGCCGCATGCGCTCCATGTCGTCCATGTCCTTGAGTCTCGCACTGTTCGCGCGGATCTCTGAGAACACGCGAGCCTTCTCTTCCGGCGTCAGTGTGCGTTCAACGAAATCGAGAATGCCGAAAACTTCGACCGCCCTAACGTCGACGGAGAAGTGACAGCACCAGGTGCACCCAGAACGGCAGGCGAGGGTGCCAACGTCCGGCGCGGCGGCAATCCGCGCATCGTGGCGTTCACGTGAGTTCTCATACGCCCGCAGCACACCGAGCTCACGAATCTCACGTTGCGCGAGCGCGCGCTCTTCGCTGAGCACGCGAAGAACGAAAGGAACGTCGAGAGAAATCTCCATCGCCAACTAACAACTACTGCAGTTCTTCGGATAGTCGAATTCGGCGTTCACGCCGCTGTCCCACTCCAGCTCGCTCCAATCCTTCAGATCGAACTCCAACGTATAGATCGCGCACGTCGGCATGTTGTCGACTTCGCGCTCCTCGGAAATCCGATCGGCGAACTCCGTCAACCCGGGATTGTGGCCGACGATCATCAGGTGGTGCGCATCTCCGCCCAGTTCGCGAACCACTTCTTTGAGCACCTTGGGCGAGGCGAGATACAACCGCTCGTCCTGCTGCAACTTCGCAGCTGGCAGATGCAGCTCGCGAGCGAAGATCTGCGCAGTGGTCAATGCGCGCACGGCCGGGCTCGTAATGACGAGATCCGGTTTGAGTTTGCGCTCGCGAAGGCGGCGCGCCATCTCCGGGGCGTCCTTCAGGCCGCGAGGCTCGAGCACACGATCCCAATCTTCCTGTCCGGAGTGCTGAGGCTCGGTCTTGGCGTGGCGAAGCAGAGTCAGGCGCCGCATAGGTTCCCTTCAACTAACTCGAAGCCCAACCAACGTCAGGGTTCGGCCTGGACTTCGACCATGCCGTCGTCGTTGACGCGTGTTTGATAAGTGCGTACCGGTTCATACGCCGGCGGCGTCAAAGCCGCGCCGGTGCGCAGACAGAAGCGAGCGCCGTGGCGTGGACAGATGACGACATCGCCTTCCACGGCGCCACCGGCCAGTTCGCCGCCGTCGTGAGTGCACAGATCGTCGATGGCGTAGAACGTGCCGCCGATATTGAACACGGCGATGAGTTGAGCGTCGATCTCGGTCTGCGCGTAGTCGCCCGGCGCGATCGAGGCCGCCGGAGCCACGGGATGCCACGTCATGATCACATCATCCCGGTTTGCAGGCGCGCCGCTTCCGACATCATGGTCTGATTCCACGGCGGATCGAACACGAGTTCGACATCGGCGCGCGTGACGGTCGGCACCAGCTCGACTTTGTCCTTCACGTCCTGCACCAGCACCTCGCCCATGCCACAGCCGGGCGCGGTGAGGGTCATTTTGATGTCAGCGACGCGATTGCCTTCGGGCGTGTGCGTGATGTCACAGGTGTACACCAGGCCCAGCTCGACGATGTTGATCGGAATTTCCGGGTCGTAGCAGGTGCGCATCTGATCCCACACCAGCTGCTTCACGTCTTCGTCGGTCGCGTTGGGCGGCAACTCGGGCGCGAGGCTCGGCTCTTTGCCGAGCGCGTCCGCATCCTTGCCGGCGATGCGGAACAGATTGCCTTCCACGTACACGGTGAAGCTGCCGCCGAGGGCCTGGGTGATGAACCCCGTTTTGCCTTCGCGCAAGGTCACCGGGATGCCGGCGGGAACCATGATGGCTTCGACGTCGCGCTGTAGGGTTACAGGTTCGTTGTCGTGGCTGTGCATGAAAGGGCTAACTACTCTGTAGTCACTGGTTCGGCGGCACGGTCCAGCGCCGCATTCAACGTATGCCAACACAAGCTCGCGCACTTCACGCGAGCCGGAAACTCACGAACGCCGGAGAGGGCGGCGAGCTTACCGAGTCTGGCGGGATCGACCGTCGCATCGTGCTGGGTCAGCAACGAGTGCACGTCGTCGAACAATTCCTTCACCTCAGACTTCGTCTTTCCCTTCACGGCTTCGGTCAGCAGTGATGCGGACGCGACCGAGATCGCGCAGCCGCTGCCTTCGAACTTCACATCCGTGATGTGCTCGCCCTTCAAGTTGGCGTACACCGTCAACCGGTCGCCGCACAGCGGGTTGTGCCCATCGGCGTGCACGTCGGCAGGCTGCAGCTTGCCGAAGTTCCGCGGATGGCGGTTGTGGTCGACGATCACGTCGCGATAGAGGTCTTTCAGATCCATGGTCAGCCCAGCACTTTGCGAGTGTGTTCGAGCGCGGCCACCAGCCGGTCGATTTCCTCACGCGTATTGTAGAACGACATGGATGCGCGCGCCGTCGCCGGAATCTTGTAGAACTCCATCACCGGCATGGCGCAGTGGTGACCGGTACGGATCGCCACGCCTTCGGTGTCGAGAATGGTGCCGATGTCGTGCGGATGAATCCCGTCCAGCGTGAACGACACGACGGCCGCCTTCTCCGGCGCGGTGCCGACGATGCGCAGGCCCGGCAGTTTGCTCAGGCGCTCGGTCGCGTACTCCAGTAGCTCGTGCTCGTACGCGGCGATGCGTTCCATGCCGATCTTTTCCAGATAATCGATGGCCGCGGCCAGACCGATGGCGCCGCTGATGTGCGGAGTGCCGGCTTCGAACTTCCACGGCAACTGATTGAACGTGGTCTTCTCGAAGGACACCGACAGGATCATGTCGCCGCCGCCTTGCCATGGCGGCATGGCTTCGAGCAGCTCCCGCTTGCCATACAACACGCCCATGCCGGTCGGGCCGAGCATCTTGTGGCTCGAGAAGCAGTAGAAGTCGCAGTCCAGCGCCTGCACGTCGACGGGCGTGTGCGGGATCGCCTGCGCGCCATCGAGCAACACCGGCACGCCGTGTTGCTTGGCGACTTTGATGAACTTCTCCACCGGCACGATCGTGCCCAGCGCATTCGAAACATGCGCCAGCGCCAGCAGCCGCGTGCGCGGGCCGATGAGCTTCTGGAACTCGATGAAATCAACTTCGCCCTGCTCATTGATCGGAATGATCCTCAGCACCGCGCCGACCTGTTCGCGCAGCAGCTGCCACGGAACGATGTTGGCGTGATGTTCGAGCGCGGAGATGATGATCTCATCGCCAGGCTGGAAACCGGGACGTGCAAAGCTCTGCGCGACCAGGTTCACGGCTTCGGTCGTGCCGCGAACAAAGACGATCTCTTTCGTATCGCGAGCATTGATGAAGCGACGAATGGTCTCGCGCGCGCCCTCGTAGGCGTCGGTCGCCCGCTGGCTGAGCGTATGAACCCCCCGATGCACGTTGGCGTGATCGTGCTCGTAGTAGCGCGACACCGCTTCGATGACCGACTTCGGCCGCTGACTCGACGCGGCGTTGTCGAGGTACACCAGCGGCTTGCCGTTGACGCTCTGGTGCAAGATCGGAAAGTCGCGCCGGATGGCGGCAACGTCGAGCGCAGTCGCGCCTCGGGTGGCTGTCACAGCTGCGTTCATGCCTTGGCCTCGTTAGCTAGCTTGAACCGCTCATCGATCTGCTTCTCCAGCGCTGCGTGCAGCGGAGCAAGATCGATGGTCGAGAGAATGGATTCTGCGAACGCTCGAATCAGCACTGCGCGCGCGTCCGATTCGGACAGGCCGCGCGAGCGCAGATAGAACAGGGCAGTCGCGTCGAGCTGGCCGGTGGTGGCGCCGTGGCTGCACTTCACGTCATTGGCGTAGATTTCGAGCTCGGGCTTGGTGTCGATCTCGGCTGTGGGCGACAACAGCAGATTGCGGCTCGACTGACGCGCATCGATCTGCTGCGCATCCGGACGAACGATGACCTTGCCGTTGAACACACCGCGACCCTTGCCGCCGGCGATACCGCGATAGTCTTCCTCGCTCGTCGTGTGCGGAGCTATGTGATCGAGGCGCGTGTGTGCATCCAGATGCTGGTTGCCCATCGGCGCGAACAATCCAAACAAGGCTGCGTGCGAGCCGCTGCCTTCGAGCAGGGCAGTGATGCCGCTGCGACCCAGGCTCGCGCCGAACGCGATGTCATGAATCGAATAGCGAGCGTCCCTCGCCAGCTTGGCCTGAATGTGGCCGATGTGAAAGGCACGCGGCGCTTCCTGCTGCACGCGGAAATGCTTCACCGAGCCGCCAGCAGCGATCTCGAAGCGAGTGACCGCGTTCGTGAAGTACTCGGCGTCGTTCGCGCCCAAATAGTGTTCGATAATGGTCGCGCGGCTATTCCGGCCAGCGCGAACGAAGATGCGCGGATGACTCATCCGCTGCGAAGCCGAGCTGGTCGACTGATGCACGACGTACACCGGCTCGTCGAGCACGGCGTTATCGGCCAGATTGACCACTACGCCGTCTTCGAAGAACGCGAGGTTCAGTTGCTCCAGCGTGTTGCCGCCGAGCTGGTCGTGCTCCTTTAAATAAGCAGCGACGGCAGCCGGCTCGTGCTCGATCCATTGCTTGAACGTCAGCACGGTCGCGCCCGGCTGCTGCGCTTTCTGCGAGCAAAGCGCCGGCAGGCAATGACCGTTGACCAGCACGATGCGCGTGCCGGCAGTCGTGAGCCACTCGGACTGATGCGCGTCGAGCGCGGATGTATCGGCCGGCGTGAACGTGCGCGATTCGAGACGGCGCAGGTTGGTGTACTTCCAAGCCTCGTCTCGCTGCGTCGGAAAGCCGGCGGACAGGAATTGCTCCAGCGCCGCACGTCGCAGCGCCGTCAGCTCATCGTCACCCTGCCATCGCGCATCGAACGCATTCTTATAGCGCTCGACCGGCGAAGCAGCGTTCTTGGCGCTTACCGCACTCACGCCGCGGCCTCCTGCTTGACCCAGTCGTAGCCGCGCTTCTCCAGCTCCAGGGCCAGCGACTTGTCGCCGCTCTTGATGATCTTGCCGCCGGAGAGCACGTGGACATGATCCGGCTCGATGTAATCGAGCAGGCGTTGGTAGTGCGTGACTAGCACGATGGCGCGCTCGGGGCTGCGCAGGCTGTTAACGCCGTTGGCGACGACACGCAACGCGTCGATGTCCAGGCCCGAGTCGGTTTCGTCGAGGAGTGCGAGCGAGGGCTCCAGCACCGCCATCTGCAGAATCTCGTTACGCTTCTTTTCGCCGCCGGAGAAGCCTTCGTTGACGCCGCGATTCAGAAAGCTCTCGTCCATCTGCATGAGCTTCATCTTCTCGCGCACCAGCGTGAGAAACTCGAACGCGTCCATCTCTGACTCGCCGCGATGCTTGCGGATGGCGTTCAAGCCCGCCTTCAACAGATACACATTATTTACACCGGGGATTTCCACCGGGTACTGAAACGCGAGGAACACGCCTTCGCGGGCGCGCTCTTCGGGCGGCAGCGCCAGCAGGTCCTTGCCTTTATATGTGACGCTGCCGTCGGTGACGGTGTAGCCCTCGCGGCCGGCGAGCACCTGCGCGAGCGTGCTCTTGCCCGAGCCGTTCGGGCCCATGATGGCGTGGACTTCGCCCGCGCCGACCTCGAGATCGAGGCCGTGCAATACCTGCTTTTCGCCAGCGAGTGCGTGAAGGTTCTTGATGGTCAGCATGCATTGATACCTTAGTAACTCATCTCAAGCAGCCATCCCTGGGGCCTCAGCCAGCCAGTACATCCGTGTACTGTCGTTCGCGCGGTCCGAGGACACGTTAAGTGTCCTCGGAAAGGCATCCGCGCTCACCCGACGGACCCCTCGAGGCTCACTGCGAGCAGGTTCTGAGCTTCGACGGCGAACTCCATCGGCAGCTCCTTGAACACGGCCTTGCAGAAGCCGTTGACGATCATGTTCACCGCGTCCTCTTCGGAGATGCCGCGGCTCAAGCAATAGAACAGTTGATCGTCACCGATCTTCGAGGTGGTGGCTTCGTGCTCGACGCTCGCGGTCGGCGTGCGGACTTCCATATAAGGGAAGGTGTGCGCGCCGCACTTGTCGCCCATGAGCAGCGAGTCGCACTGGGTGAAGTTGCGCGCGTTGATGGCGCTCGGCAGCACCTTCACCAGACCGCGATAGGCGTTCTGACCATGACCGGCCGAGATGCCCTTGCTCACGATCGTGCTGCGGGTGTTCTTGCCGATGTGAATCATTTTGGTGCCGGTGTCGGCCTGCTGATAATTGTTGGCCACGGCCACCGAGTAGAACTCGCCCACCGAGTTGTCGCCGGTGAGGATGCAGCTCGGATACTTCCAGGTGATGGCCGAACCGGTCTCCACCTGCGTCCAGCTGATCTTCGAGTCCGCGCCACGGCACTCGCCACGCTTGGTGACGAAGTTATAGATGCCGCCGCGACCTTGCTCGTCGCCCGGATACCAGTTCTGCACGGTCGAGTATTTGATCTGCGCGCCTTCCAGCGCGATCAGCTCGACGACCGCGGCGTGCAACTGATTCTCGTCGCGCATCGGGGCGGTGCAGCCTTCGAGATAGCTCACGTGCGAGCCTTCTTCGGCGACGATCAGCGTCCGCTCGAACTGGCCGGTCTTCGCGGCGTTGATGCGGAAGTAGGTGGACAGCTCCATCGGACAACGCACGCCCTTCGGCACGAACACGAACGAGCCGTCCGAGAACACGGCCGAGTTCAGGGTCGCGAAGTAGTTGTCCGTGTAGGGCACGACGCTGCCGAGATACTTCTCGACCAGCTCGGGATATTTCTGCACGGCCTCGGAGAAGGAGCAGAAGATCACGCCGGCCTTGTGCAAGCGTTCTTTGAACGTCGTGGCCACCGACACGCTGTCGAACACCGCATCGACGGCGACGCCGGCAAGCCGGGCGCGCTCGTGCAGGGGAATGCCGAGCTTGTCGTAGGTCTCGAGCAGCTTCGGATCGACTTCATCGAGACTCTTGGGCGCATCCGCCTTAGGTCTCGGCGCCGAATAGTAGGAAATCGATTGGTAGTCGATCGGCTGGATGCGCAGGTGCGCCCAGTGCGGCTCCTGCATGGTGAGCCAATGCCGGTACGAGCGCAGGCGCCAGTCGAGCATGAACTGGGGCTCGCCCTTCTTGCGCGAGATGAGACGAATGACGTCCTCATCCAAGCCGGGCGGAACGGTGTCGGATTCGATGTCCGTGACGAAGCCGTGCCGGTACTTCTGGGCGACCAGGGCTTCGAGGGTAGGATCGGTTTGCGGATTACTTGCCATTGTCTGAATCAGCGCAAAAGTTAATCGTGCGGAGCTCGCAGCCGGGTCAGCGGCACGGTGGTGGTGGTCACCCCGCGCTCGGAACCCGCCAGCTGCGCGAGCGAGATGTCGGTGAGCGCGCGGCGAATGGCGGCGTTGACCTTCTGCCAGGTATGGCCGACCGCGCACTGCGACTCGATGCCACAGGTGCTGTGGGAGCCGCTGCACTCGGTGATGGCGAAGGGGCCTTCGAGCGCATCCAGGATGCGGGCCGCGGTGATTTCACTGGGTGGCTGTGCCAGTTGATAGCCGCCGTGGCTGCCGCGCGTCGACACGACCAGGCCGCTCCGTTGCAGCTTTTTCAGCAGTTTGCTGACGGTGGGCAGACCGATATGGGTGGCCTCGGCGACTTCCGCGGCCGTCCACAAGCGCTCCGGCTGCCCCGCGAGGCGGGCCAGGATCACCGTGCCGTAGTCGGTCAGCTTGCTGATGCGAAGCATGGCGGTTCCAGAGATAGGGAAGGAGGAAATGGGACCATTCTAGTCCCAATACAACCCCCTGACCATCCTGGTGCCAAACTTGCTCAGTCGCTGTGGGCATGGAACCCGTCGCGACGGGGCGTAGTCCAACGTTGTCGTTCCGCTACAACAAGGGCGTCCGCAGAGAAGGGAGGCGATTTGCTATTCTACGCGCCCCATAACTTGAGGCTTGCCGGCCGGGCTGACGCCCGCGAGGCGTAGGGTCGCGCGCAAGCTCACCCCTGAAGGCGGAGGATCGTATGAATCGCAGTGAACTCGAATCGATTGCGCGCGCAATGGTTGCTAAAGGCAAAGGCATCCTGGCGGCCGACGAATCCGGCGGCACCATCAAGAAGCGCTTTGACAGCATCCAGCTCGAATCGACCGAGGAAGCGCGTCGCACGTATCGCGAGCTGCTGTTCACCACTCCGGACGTGGCGAACTACATCAGCGGCGTGATTCTTTACGACGAGACCATTCGCCAGAAGACCAAGAGCGGCACGCCGTTCGCGGAGCACCTGACCAAGCTCGGCATCGTCCCGGGCATCAAGGTCGACATGGGCGCCAAGCCGCTGGCCGGCTTCCCGGGCGAGACCATCACCGAAGGTCTGGACGGTCTGCGCGAGCGCCTGGCCGAGTATCACAAGCTGGGCGCGCGCTTCGCCAAGTGGCGCGCGGTCATCGACATCGCCAAGGACATTCCGAGCCAGTTCGCGATCGAAGCCAACGCGCACGCGCTGGCCCGCTACGGCGCGCTCTGCCAGGAAGCGAACATCGTTCCGATCATCGAGCCGGAAGTGCTGATGGACGGCGATCATTCCATCGAGCGCTGCGAAGAAGTGACCAGCGCCACGCTCGAGGCGGTGTTCGAGCAGTTGCATTCACACCGTATTCATCTCGAAGGCATGATCCTGAAGCCCAACATGGTCATCTCGGGCAAGAAGAACACCTCGCGCGCGGGTCGCCAGCAAGTTGCCGAAGCCACGGTGCGCACGCTGAAGCGTTATGTCCCGAGCGCCGTGCCGGGCATCGCGTTCCTCTCCGGCGGCCAGAGCGCCGCGGAAGCCACCGAGCACCTCAGCCTCATGAACAAGATCGGCAATCTGCCGTGGGAACTGACGTTCTCGTACGGCCGTGCTCTGCAGGATGAAGCGCTGAAGGCGTGGGCTGGCAAGCAGGAAACGTTCGCGGCCGGCCAGAAGGCGTTTGCTCGTCGCGCCAAGTTGAATGGCATGGCGCGCAGTGGCAGCTACACTGCTCAGTCCGAGCAGGCCGCCTAAGGCAGGGCTAATGATGGGCGGCGACAATGCATCGTGTGTTCACCTCGGGGTCATGAATGGTCTCTGCTGTTAGCACCCCTGCGTCGTCCGCCCAATCTGCCGCCGTCACCGAATCGCTCATCGAGATTCGTGATGTGCATTATTCGGTCGGCGGCAGATCGATCTTCTCCGGCCTGAATCTGTCGATTCCGCGCGGTCGGATCACCGCGCTCATGGGACCGAGCGGCACCGGTAAAACCACTCTGTTGCGTTTGATCACCGGCCAGATCAAGCCGACGCGCGGCCAGATCACGTTCGACGGCATCGACGTGTCGTCGCTCAAGACCAAGGAGCTGTATGCCCTGCGCCGGCGCATGGGCATGCTGTTCCAGAACGGCGCGCTGCTCACCGACATGGATGTGTTCGAGAACGTCGCGTTCCCGTTACGCGAGCACACCGATCTTCCCGAACCTTTGATTCGTAACGTCGTGCTCACCAAGCTGCAGGCCGTGGGCTTGCGGGGCGCTGCGCGGTTGATGCCATCGGAGTTATCGGGTGGCATGAATCGCCGTGTCGCGCTCGCGCGCACGATGGCGACCGATCCCGAAGTGCTCATTTATGACGAGCCCTTCACCGGTCTCGATCCGATTTCGATGGGCATGATCGTGCGCCTGGTGCGTCATATGAATAACGCGCTGGGCATCACCAGCATCGTGGTGTCGCACGACGTGAAGGAGCTCACCGAGCTTTCCGACACCAGCTACATCATCGCCGCCGGCAAGGTCGCCGCGTCCGGCGAGCTCAAGGACCTGAAAGGGCATCAATCCGACATCGTCAACCAGTTCGTCAACGGACTGCCCGACGGTCCCGTGCCCTTTCACTATCCGGCGGCTGATTATCGGCAGCAGTTGCTGGCGGACTCCGAATGAAACTACTGCGAGAGCTGACGGGTAACGCGTTCGATTTCGCCGGGACCGTCGGCGGCGTTACCTTGTTTCTCGGTCGCCTGCTCGGGCAGATACCGCGCGCGCTGCTGCGGCCGTCGCTGATCGTCGCGCAGGTCCACAATACTGGCGCCTTGTCGCTCGTCATCATCATGACTTGCGCCTTGTTCGTCGGCGCTGTGCTCGGCTTGCTGGGCTACGACACACTACTGCGCTTCGGTTCCGAGGATGCGCTTGGCACCGTGGGCGCGCTGGGCCTGGTGAAAGAGCTGGGTCCCGTCGTGACCGCATTGTTGTACGCCGGTCGTGCGGGTACGGCGCTCGCTTCCGAGCTCGGCCTGATGCGCGCGACCGATCAGCTGACCGCGATGGAAATGATGGCGGTCGATCCGATGCGCCGTGTAGTCGCGCCACGCTTCCTCGGCGGCCTGATCGCCATGCCGCTGCTGACGGTCATCTTTATCGCGATCGGCATCTTTGGCGTGCAACTGGTCGGCGTGCAGAACTTCGGCGTGGACTCGGCGTCGTTCTGGTCGCAAATGCGCGCTAGCGTGGAGTTGAACGATGTTGCCGAAGGCGTGATCAAGGGCTGTGTATTCGGTTTCGCGTGCAACTTGATCGCGGTGTACGAAGGCTACACCGCGCATCCCACCGCCGAAGGCGTGGGCCGCGCGACCACCCGCACCGTGGTGATTTCGGCGGTGCTGACATTGATGCTGGATTACATGATCACGGCTGTGATGCTGTGATTGCGGAGCGAATATGCAAGCGACACGCACTGTAGAAATTTCGACCGGATTGTTCGTGCTGTTGGGATTCGCGGCACTGTTCTTCATGGTGACGCAGATCACCAACCGTGATCTCACGGTCGACGGCGCTAGTTACGACGTGACCGCGCAGTTCGAGAACATCGGCAGCCTCAAGCCTGGCGCCGCGGTCTCGATGGCGGGCGTCACAGTGGGCCGCGTCGATTCCATTACCTTCGACCAGAATGTCTACAAAGCGGTTGTGAAAATGCGGATCGCCTCCAATTTCAACCGTATTCCGAATGACAGCGATGCAGCCATCATGACTTCGGGCCTGCTGGGCGGGCAGTACATCGGCATCACGGCGGGCGGCTCTGAGGAGTTCCTGAAAAACGGCGACCGCATCGAACTGGTGCAGGACGCGCTGGTGCTGGAGAACTTGATCAATCAGCTCGTCGCCAGCTTCATGGGGCGGCGTGACGAGAACAATTCGGGCGGCAACTCGGGCGGAGAGTCCGGCGAGGGCGCCCAGACCAAGACGGAGGAAGCGAAGCAATGAATCTCTTCGTGAAGCAGACTCGTAGAAATATTCTTTCGGCCGGGTTGTCGCTGGTTGCGACACTGGGCCTGTTCGCAGGCGGCGCGCATGCGCAGGATGCCTCGACGCTCGGACCGCAGGAGCTGGTGTCCAAGGTCGCGAACGACACCTTGAAGGATCTCGACGCGAATCGCGCCGAGTACGCCAAGAACAAGGGCAAGGTGCGCGAGCTGGTCGACAAGAACATGCTGCCGTACTTCGACACCGCCTATGCGGCGCAGCTGGTGCTCGCGAAGCACTGGCGCACGGCGACGCCGGAGCAGCGCAAGCGCTTCGTCGAGGCGTTCTATCAATCGCTGTTGCAGAACTACGGCGAGGCGCTGCTGGAGTTCACGCCGGATCGTTTGAAGATCCTGCCGTTCCAGGGCAACCCAGCGGACAAGGTGGCCACGGTGCGCACCGAGATCCGTCGCGACAACGGCAGCCGCGTACCGGTGAACTACTCGCTGCGTCAGACGGAGAAGGGCTGGCGCGCTTATGACGTTCAGATCGAAGGCGTGTCGTACGTGAAGTCGTTCCGTACGGACTTCGGCGCTGAGATCGACCAGAAGGGTCTCGAGGCCGTGATTCAGCGGCTCGAGCAGCAGGTCGCCAGCGGCACGGTCAAGAAGCCGACCGCGGCCTGAGTATCTCGATGAACGCGAAGCCCGCGACAACCCCGGGTCCCGCCAAACTTGAAGCGCTCGCCGACGGGCGCTTCAAGGTTTACGGCGCGCTCAACGCCGAGACCGTGACCGAGCTGCTCAAGCGCAGCGAGGCGGCGTTCAAGGGCGCGGTTTCCCTCGAGATCGATCTCGCCAATGTTCCGGAAGGCGACAGCGCCGGCCTGGCGCTGATGATCGAGTGGCTGCGGCTGGCCAAGCAGCGTCAGCAGACCATTCATTTCAAGAACGTGCCCGAACAGATCGCGGCGCTGGCGCGCATCAGCGAAGTCGCGGATCTGCTCGACTGCGGCGCTAAACCCTGCTGATTTCCTAGTTTCTTCCCTGGGACGTTTCCTACCGCCGTTTGCGGGCAGGTGGGTTCATAATGGGGCTCTCCGTTGCCGGGTGCCCCGATGCTCGCTCACGTCGATCCTTTCCACGCCATCACCATCAGCCGTCTCGCTCATGAGCTGCAGGCTCAGGGCCGATCGGTCATTCACATGGAGTTCGGCCAGCCCTCCACGGGCGCGCCTCGGGCGGCGATCGCGCGGGCTCATCAGGTGCTCGATTCGGATCCCATGGGTTACTGGGAGAGTCCGGCGCTCAAGGCGCGGCTGGCCCGGCACTATCTGGAAACTTACGGGGTCAAGGTCGAGCCCGAGCAGTTCGTTCTCATGTGCGGGGCTTCGCCCGCGCTGACGCTCGCGTTGAGCTCCACATTCTCCGCCGGCGATCGCATCGCGCTGGCCCGGCCGGGGTATGTCGCCTATCGCAACACGCTGCGAGCGCTGCATCTCACGCCGGTTGAGATTTCGTGCGGGCCTGAGTCGCGATTTCAGCTGACGGCTGCCGCTTTGGGGGCGCTCGATCCGGCGCCTCAAGGTGTGATCGTTGCGAGCCCTGCCAATCCGACGGGCACCATCATCGTTGCTTCCGAACTGGAGGCGATCGCGCGCGTCTGTCGCGAGCGGAATATCACCATCATTTCTGATGAGATCTATCACGGCCTGAGCTACGTGGCTCCCGCGCGCTCCATGCTGGAGTTCGAGCCCAAAGCGCGCGTCGTCAACAGCTTCTCCAAATACTTCAGCATGGTCGGCTGGCGGCTCGGCTGGCTGCTCGTGCCGCCGGAACATCAGGCTCGCGCTCGCGCCTTCATGGGGAACTTGTTTCTTACGGCGCCTTCGCTGAGTCAGCACGCTGCGTTGGTGGCGCTCGATTGTCGCGAAGAGCTGGAAGGTCACGTCGCGACCTACGCGCGCAATCGCGAGTTACTACTCGAGGCTCTGCCGCGCCTCGGCCTGACTCACATCGCCCCGCCCGATGGCGCCTTTTACATCTACGCCAACGTCGGCCACCTCACCAACAACAGCCTCGACCTCTGCCTCTCCCTTCTCCGCGACACCGGCGTCGCCACAGCAACCGGCATCGACTTCGACCCCGTTGAAGGCCACCGCTACATGCGCCTCAGCTTCGCGGTATCTACCGCGGAAGTTAAAGATGCAATCGCGCGCATGCAGTCATGGTTCGCGCGCCGCGCGTGAGGCGCGAGCTTGGGATTGAGCGACGTTTGGGGGTAGGAGCAAAGAGATTGGCGGTCTAAGAGGATGCTGGCTAAGGACAGTTCCCAACGCCTGTCCTCAAACCATTCGGTGCCTTGAATGAGTGCGACGGCTGAAATTCAAAAACGTCCCCCGCGTCGCATGCCCGGCCTTCCAGCGCACATTCAGGAATATCTGTTATGCGTTTTGTTTCATCTACTCCTGCCGTTTCTGCCAATCCTCATAGAATGGGTCGTCTCCGCTAGCATCAGTCAGCAAACGATACTGCTATTCCTAGCAGTCTGTCCGTTATCGATCGGTGTTAGTTCGCGCAGTCGGCGCCATTCTGGGAATTCGGCTAAGGTAGTGGGTTATGCAAGCAGAAATCCTGATGTCTGTTGCATCGGCCGTTGCGGCAATTATTGGAGTCGCCTGTAGCATTGCCTCGATCAAACATAAATCTGAGGCGGAGCAGCAATTTCTCGATATCCTGGCAAAACGAGAATCGGTCGTTCGGTTGCATCACCTCCGCGATCAGATAGTGCGCGATGGAGTGGCAACGACCAAGGAGTTGCAACGGCTCATCGACGCATTGGATGCCGAGAGTGAAAGATTGTCCGAAGAGCATCGTCGCCTAATCATCGAAGGTCTCCATCAGCCGTCGATGCGCGGGCGAGCCAGGTACGTCGCGAAGCTGATGGATAAAGCCGGAATAGGATCTGGCGCAATCCCGACCGTGACCGAGTAGGCGCGCCGGAACTGTTCGGGCGCGCCTCGGGCAAAGCCTACTGTTACTGCTGCGGCGGCTGAGGCGCTTCGGGCTCTTCGGTTTCTTCCGGCTCTTCGCCCATCACGTCTTCGAGGGTTTCCGGAGGGGGATTGCCGTCGAAGATGTTGTATTCGCGCTGTTGGACCCACGCGTCGCGGATGAAGACGTACGGGTCGTAAGTGCGCTGTAACGTTTCATCCAGCGGCAGCAGTTCCGAGCGGCTGTGGACGACGTTGATCACGCGGTTGCCCCATTCGGCTTCCCAGGGAAGGTCGGTGTACTGCAGCGGGTTGGTGAACCAATCGAACACGCGGGCCGGGGCGTCGCGCATGGTGGAGGGGCCGAGCAGGGGCAGGTTGATGAACGGGCCGGAAGAGACACCCCAGAAGGCCAGGGTCTGGCCGAAATCCTCGTCGTTCTTTTCCAGGCCGAGCGGTGTGGCGACGTCGAAGATGCCGGCGACGCCGAGGGTGCTGTTGATCAGGAAACGCCCGGTGTCCTTGAAGCCCAGCGCCCACTTGCCCTGCAGGAACTGGTTGATGAAGGTGCCGGGGTACTCGAGATTGCTCAGCACGTTGCCGATGCCGGTGCGGACGAACTGCGGCGTGACCTTGCGATAGCCCTTGGCCACCGGCTTCAACGCCGCTCGATCCAGCGTGTCGTTGAATTTGTAGACGCCGCGATTCCAACCCTCGAAGCTCTCTTCGTTGGTGGTGCGGCCCGGCGCGCTGGCGCAACCGGCGACGGCGAGCGAGGCAAGCAGCAGGGGCGCGGCGCGCAATGACTTGGACATGCGTCGAGGATCCTTCAGGCGACCAGTATTGTTGCGACCAAGATAGGTAGACGGCGCGCGCCGGAAAAGCAATCGGTACGCGGGGCCAGGATATTGCACACCTGGCGAAACGAGGATTGTATCAATTTGCGCGACGGCCGCCGTTGCTCGCTTCGATGGGGCGACGGGCGGCTCGCTTGGGCAATGCTTGCTGGATTTCGTCCAGACGGGCTTCGAAGCGGGCGCGCTGCACCTCGGAGATCTTCGGCACCGCCAGCGCCAGCTGCAGCTGATTGACCGCCAGCAACAGGTCGCCGCTCAGGATGTGATACTCGGACATGTAGTAGTACGAGTCCGCCACGTCGCCGGCGGCGTTCGCCGCGAGGGCAGTGAGCTTTGCTTGCTCGGGCGTGGGCGGCACCGTGTTGAACAGGTCGAGCAGAATCTCGTGCGCCTGCTTGGCGTCGCCCTTTTGCATCAATGTTTCGGCGTACCGGATGGTCACCGCCACGTTGCGCGGGAACAGCTCGCGAGCGCGCTTCAATGTTTGCAACGACGCGTTGCCATCGCCGGCCTGCAACTGCGCCTGGCCGAGCGCGGTGTGGTACTGGAGCATGGTCGGATCGGCGGCGCGCAGCCGCTCGAAGATCGGCACGGCCTTGGCGGGCTGACCAGCCATCATCAACGCCAGCGCCTGACCGTAAGTCTGCGCCGAAGTCGCGTCCGGCTCGTTGTTGATGGTCGCCGCGTAATACGAGCGCGGATCCTCGCCGGCAGGCGTCGACAGCACGCGCAAACGCTCGCGTGTCAGCGCATAACTCAAACTCTGGGGCGCAGGAGTTATATCCAGCTGAGCCGCACGCTCTTTGGTTTCGGCGATACGGTTGCTGCTCACCGGGTGCGTGCGAAGCATCTCGGGCATGTTCAATTCGCTGCTGCCCGCGAGCCGGCTCATTGTCTCGAAGAATGCGGGCATGCCGTTTGGATCGAAGCCCGAGCGGGCCAGAATGCCCAGTCCGACTCGGTCCGCTTCGGTTTCGTTGGAACGCGTGAAGCTGATCTGTTGCTGGATGGCCAGACTCTGCGCCGCTGCCACGCCGGCCATCGCGGCGTCGCCACCGCCCGCCGCCGCACCGACCAGAATGGCCGCGAGCATGGCCGCCGTCGACACGAGGCTCGAACGACTTTGCGCGGCGATGCTGCGAGCGATGTGTCGCTGTGTAACGTGAGCAATTTCGTGCGCCAGCACGCCGGCCAACTCGCTCTCGTTCTCGGTCTTCAACAACAGCCCGGTGTTTACGCCGATGAACCCGCCCGGCAACGCGAACGCATTGATGGCATTGTCCCGGACCATGAAAAAGTTGAAGCGTTGCGAGCCGTCGTGCGCCTGGCTGGAGAGCTTGTAACCCAGCGTGCGGATGTACTCGGTGACTTCCGGATCCTCGAGGATCTGATCCTGGTCGCGCAGACCACGCACGATCATGCGGCCGATCTGATACTCGTCCTCCAGGGTCAGCATGGCCTGCGCCGGGCTGCCGATGTCCGGCAAATCCTCCGGGTCGGCCGCACTCGTGCCCCCGACCAGAACCAGGGACGCCAGGGTGGCGCACAACAGCGCCTTGAGCTTGGAGCAGGTGGGGATTTTCACAACGAGCAGTGTGGTGCCGGCCGGGAAGGCTGTAAAGCGTCACAACTTCGACCTTAATGGCCGCTGTACGTTCATCGCTGACGCAAAATTCGCGACAGCTCAGTGAGTTGGCGTCGCCCCACGGCCACGGCTCGCGGTGGTTCGCAGAGGCGGTCCCGACGCGGGCCGCGCACCAGACTGAGGATGTTCCGGCTCGCACGGGGCGAATATTCGCGGCCCGTTCGGCCACCGGATTCCCACGGCTCGCACCTGTCGCAGGTGGGCGTCAGTCGATTTCGTGCGGCGATTGTCACAACCGGCGGGCCTGGCTCGTCTGATGGCCATTCCTCCAACAGCGAGCACACCATGAAAAAGACAGCGTTACTGATGACGATCGGGGCCATCGCGGCCAGCGTGCTGGTGACCCAGTGGGCCCCGGCCGCTCAGCAGGCGCAGGCAGAAGTAAAGGAGCTCATGACCAGGGAGCTGACCGATCTGCCGGGCAAGGAAGGCAAGATGATCACAGTCACGTACCCGCCGGGTTACGTCGGCGCGATCCATCGGCACGATGCGCACGCTTTCGTCTACGTGCTGGAAGGCTCGATCGTCATGCAAGTGAAGGGCGGCCCGGAGCAGACCCTCGGCGTGGGCCAGACCTACTACGAAAACCCCGCCGACATTCACCTCGTGGGCCGCAATGCGAGCGACACCAAGCCCGCCCAGTTCGTGGTGGTGCTGGTGAAGAACAAGGGCGCGCCGGTGACCATCCCGGTGCGCTGAGCCTGTCGGGCGCCTTCGGACGAGTTTCTTGGCCAGAAGGCGACACGAACCCCTTTCTAGCGGGGGGCGACTCCATTAGAATGCCGCGCCCCGCACGGAGAGGTACCGAAGCGGTCACAACGGCACCGATTCGAAATCGGTTGAGGGCATTACGTCCCTACGAGGGTTCGAATCCCTCCCTCTCCGCCAAATTAAAGAAGCCCTCGCAAGAGGGCTTTTTTAGTTTGCGGCTCGGGAAGGCGTCGGCCAGCGATCGCGTGAGCACGACCATGAACAAGAGCATCTATCTTCGGCATGAGGGCTACACATACATCCGCGTGGAGCCTACGGATATCGGCCGTGAAATGGAGAACCTCAAGCTCACGATTCAACTCGCACGCGCGAGGATCGTTGAAGTCAAGGGCGGGCTGAACGAGCTGGAAGAGAATTCGACGCAATATGAGGATCGGATGGATGAGGTCAACGATCTGGAAATGCTGATCGAAGACAGCAATGCGCGCTTCGAAAAGCTGCTGAATATCCCGCAACAGGAATGATTTCCGAACGTAACCGAATGGCGGCCAAGCGCCGCTCAAGCGGCTAGCGCAGTTTCATGAAGCGACGCCGTCTGTGGAGCCCGCACCGGCGACACCGGCGCTGCCGACCGTGACTCGACGCTGAAGAACCCGACGGCCGCGAGCAAGTGCCGCGTTTGATCGGACATCGAGTTGGCGGCCGCGGCCGCTTCCTCGACCAGCGCGGCGTTGCGCTGGGTCACTTCGTCGATCTGCCCCATGGCGCGGTTGACCTGGTCGATGCCTGCCGACTGCTCCTCGGTCGCCGCCGAAATCTCCGCGACGATCTCGGCAACTTTTTTCACGCTCTCCATGATTTCGGTGATGGTCCGACCGGATTCGTCGACCAGAGAGCAGCCGGCCGTGACTTTCTCGACGGATTCGCCGATCAACCCTCTGATCTCGCGAGAAGCGCCGGCGCTGCGCTGAGCGAGGTTCCGGACCTCCGATGCGACCACTGCGAAACCCTTGCCCTGTTCGCCCGCGCGAGCTGCTTCGACGGCCGCGTTGAGCGCAAGCAGATTGGTTTGAAATGCGATCTCGTCGATGACACTGATGATCTCGGCGATCTTGCGACTCGACGCGTTGATCTCGTTCATCGCAGTCACGGCGCGGGTGACCACCATGCCTCCCTTGTCGGCCTGACCGCGCGCGCTGAGCGCGAGCCGGTTCGCTTCGCGGGCGTTGTCGGCATTTTGTTTCACGGTCGCAGTCATTTGTTCCATGCTCGCGGCCGTTTCCTCCAGCGCCGCAGCCTGTTCCTGCGTGCGCTGACTCAAGTCGTCGTTACCGTCCGCGAGCTGACGCGCCGTCGCACCGACTCGATCGGTCGCACCATGCACCGTGACGACGATGTCCGAGAGCTTTCGATCCATTCCTTGCAACGTTTCGAGCAGTGCGCCGAGCTCGTCGCGCCGCTCGATGTTTATTTCGCGCCCCAGCTCGCCGCGCGCTATGCGGCCGATTGCTGCGGACAAACGGGTGATGCCTGCAGTAATGGCGCGAACGATGGTCGTCGATGCGGCCAATGCGACGAGCACGGCAACGAACAGAAGCACGAGCGTCATCATTTTCGAACGTGCGAGCATGCGGGCCGCATCGTTCTCGGCGCTCTGCGTAGTGCTTTGGATCCGATCGCTCACGTTGGACATCTGCTCTTCGAGATCTTCGAAGGACGTCATGAACGTGGGCATCAGACTGCGGGCCCGCGCCTGGTCGGTGGCAGCCGCTTCGAAAATGGACTCGGCGTTTGCGATATAAGCCTGGAGCGCCGGCCTCACCGCGGCAAGCGCGGCCTTGGTTTCGCCCGTGGCGAGTCGATCGTTCTGATCCAGGACCTCACGGAAGTGCTGAACGTGCTCGTGGAGCGAGTCTTTGGCTTTGTCGTAATCGGCCGGCGATTCGGCCAGCAGGGCTGCGAGCACATCTGCACGCAAGGCATCGTGCATCATGTCGCCCTCGATGTGATTGCGTAGCGTGCGGCTCGTGAGCACGACGTCCGCGAGCGAGTCACCGGCAACCGAAAGATCGTAGCGCGCAGTCAGGCCGAGCACGGTCATCAGCGCCAGCATCAGCGCGACCAGCGCGTACAACCGTGACCGAATCGACATCAGCATAGCAAGACCCCCGCGTTTCTCTTCACGCAGCTATCGGCCGCCGCCGTCGGAACATTCTGCGACCGGCGGAGAATTCAGGGTTCGCCTTAGGTGTCGGTCTTAGGGTCGCGACTGGTTCGAGCAGTCCGGTCGGCCGGCGTATTCGAGCTCCATCGAGACCCACTCCTGGCGCGCTTCGCCGAAGCGCGAGCCGATCTCGCACAGGGTGCGGTCGAGTTGCTGGATGGGTTTGAGCTCGGCGGTCAGCGGCAGGCGAGGGGCGTCATCGGGGGCGGGCTCGGGCAAGAGAGTGAGTCCGCTGCGGAGTTGCACTGGATTCGGCGCGGCGGCTGCGACTGTGATGTGCCCAGTACGCGACCACGCGTCGGCGGTGAAGGCGAGGGAGATGTCGTCCATGCCGTTCTGAACGTCGACGCGCCATTGCTCGTCGCGCCAGAACGCAAGTTTGTTGAGGATGAAGCTCAGGCCGCGAGTGAAGTTGAGACCGAACAGAGAGCTGTCGTGGACGGGTGTCCACGAGTCCACGCCGAATTCGGATGCGAGCGTCTGCGCTTTGTCACGTCCGCCGATGGCTTCGATCAGCGCCAGCATGGTCGGCACGGACGCCGTGATGCCGGTGGTCGTGGCGATGTTGTCGTCGAGCACGTAACGCTGATGAGGCACGTACTCAGCGCTCGGGTGGTTCTCGATCAACTCATCGCGGTAATACCAATGCGTGGTGAAGCGGCGCTGATCGAGGAGCCCCGCATTGCCCACGACCAGTCCGCCGGCGCAGATGCCGATGATTCGTGCGCCCCGATCCGACTGTTGTTTCAGCCAGGTTGTGATCGTGGCGTCGTTGTTGTTACTCATGGCGGGAACGATTACGTAATCCGCGCCGGACGGATACGTTTTATCGAAGCCGGCGAGATCCTGAGCCACTTCGACCTGCAGAGCGGGATATAAAGAAACACGCCCGGCGCGCGGGGCCACGGCGTGCACTTCGGCGATGTCGGCACGTTGCAGAACCGCGTGCGTCAGCAGGAAGTCCGTGATCTCGGTGCCTTCGTTCAGCGCAACGACTGCGATGACCGGCCTGCCTTCGCGGCGCGGCTTGATGGCATCGATAAAGGCTTGTGCCTGCTGTTCGAGCGCCGCGCTATCGGCGGGAGGGGCGGGTGGCACATCGGAGCCGCAGCCTGCCAGTGCGAACACGGCCGCCGTGGCCAGTGAAAGAAGCTTATGCATGCGCTCTCCGAATCCGTCGACGAGAAAGTCGCAATCGCTCCGGCGAATATCATACAAGCAGCGCCGTGCTCACAAGCGCTGGCTCAAATATTTTGTGTCTTTTTGAGCGAGGCCTCGGCGGCCTGCGCGATGGCCAGCAACCGTTCATCGCCGCCGCGTCGACCGATCAGCATCAAGCCCACGGGGGCGTCGCCCTGGCGATGCACGGGTAAAGAGATGGCGCAGCGATCCAGGAAGTTGGCCAGAGAGGGATTACGCAGCACCAGGCTGTTGAGCCGGATGTAGTCGGCGTCCTGTTCGAACGCGGCCATGGGCGGCGGGATGATCGGCGTCGTGGGCAACACAAGTGCATCGAAGTCGGTCGTCACCTGGTCGACGGCGTCGATGATCTCTGCGCGAGCATCGTGCGTCTCGCGCACGTCCTGATCCGTCGGATGGCGCGCTTTGAGGATTCTGTTTGCGACGCGCGGGTCGTATCGATCCCGGAAGCGTTCGAGAAACGGGCGATGCCACGCGTACGCTTCCGGGGTGGCAAGCCCACCTCGCGAATTGATTTCAGCGATACGCAACAACTCTGTGAGCGGCCCACGTGAAATCGTCGCGCCTGCGCGCGAGAGATCGCCGATGCCACGCTCGAAAGTCTTGGCAACGTGCTCATCCATGTCATTCAAAACAAGTGACGTTGGCAGGAGCAGACGAACGTCGCGAAGAGAAACATCGGCAAGTGGGCGAGGTGTGACGCCGCGCAAGATCGCATCCAACGTCGCACAGCACGCCACGCTGTTCGCGAGCGGGCCAATCGAGTCGAGCGAGTGAGCCAGTGGAACGACGCCATCCCGCGGCACGCGATGAGCGGTGGGTTTGAAACCGACGATGCCGCAGAACGCCGCCGGGATGCGGCATGAACCGCCGGTGTCCGTTCCCAAGGCGGCAGCTGCCATGCCGTCCGCGACGGCGACGGCGCCACCCGATGTCGATCCGCCGGGAATACGACGAGTCGCGCGATCGAACGGACTGGCGGGCGTGCCGTAGTGTGGATTCAGCCCGAGACCGGAGAACGCAAACTCGGTCATCGTGTTGCGGCCGATGAATATGAACCCGGCGGCGCGCAGGCGTGCGATCACCGGAGCGTCGCGCAGCGCTGGCGGCTCATTTTCCAGAATGCGTGAGCCGGCGCGTGTGACTTCGCCAGCGATGTCGAACAGATCTTTGATGGATAGGGGAATGCCTGCAAACATCGGCAGCGCTTCCCCCGCCGCGCGCTTTCGATCGATCTCGTCGGCCTGGGCTCGCGCCGCTTCCGTTGCCACGGTCATGAAAGCTCTTGCGCCTTCGCCGTTTGGATCGGCGATGCGGTCAAGCGCCTGGTCAACGAGTGCGCGGGCCTGGATCCGGCCGCTTGACAGTGCTTGTGAGAGGTTGGCAAGGGTTTGCATTAGGGGAGTCTCTCACAGTAGCCCGTATGCGACATTGCTCCGGGGCCGGCTTTCGGGTCCAATGCCGGGCCTCGCGGGTTGCCACTTGGAGGCGGGTTGAAGATCACCCTCGCCATTATCGCTATGCTGCTGTTGGGTACGTGCTCCCAGCCGCCGAGCGTCATGGAGCAGATATTGCGCAGCGGAGAACTGCGTGTGGTGACCCGCAACCTTCCGAGCGCTTACTACCTGGGCGCCGATGGCCCGCAGGGGCCCGAATTCGATCTCGCCGCCCGATTTGCTGCTGAGCTGGGCGTCAAGCTCTTCATTTATTCCGTGCCCAACGTGGCGGACGCCATGCGCGAGCTCGAATCGCGCCGTGCGCACATCGCGGCGGCGGGTTTGACGCGCGGCTTGCGCCTGCCGCCGCAGACGGGGTTTGGCCCGCCGTATCAACAGGTGCGCGAGCATCTGATCTTTCGTCAGGGTGATTCTCGTCCGCGGCGGCTCGATCAAACCTACGACAGTCACATCGAAGTCGTCGCCGGGAGCGCGCATGCCGCGACGCTCGAGCAATTGCGCGTTCATTACGCCAATCTGAGTTGGGTGGAGAACCCGGCCGTCGAGACCGAAGAGTTGTTGTATCGCCTGTCCCGGCGCGAGTTCGACTACACGGTCGCCGATTCGAACGAGTTCGCCATCGGTCGCGCCTTTCATCCCGAGATCCGGATTGCATTCGATCTGTCGGGCGGCAAGGCGCTCGCGTGGGCCGTCGATGCGCGCGATCCGACGTTGCTGAAGCGAGTCACGGCGTTCTTTTCTTCTGCGCGCGCCGAGGGCAGGTTGGCTTCGATTCTGGATACGTATTACGGCGGCACGGATCGTTTCGATTACATCCAGGCCCGCGTGTTCATGGAGCACATCGAGTCGCGGCTGCCGCAGTACCGGCACTGGTTCAAAGAGGCGGCCGACGAGGTGGGGATCGATTGGCGGCTGCTCGCGGCGGTCGGTTATCAGGAGTCACATTGGGATCCGAACGCCACTTCGCACACCGGCGTGCGGGGCTTGATGATGCTGACGGAAGAAACGGCGCAGTCGCTGAATGTGGGCGATCGACTCGATCCGCGGGCGAGTATTTTTGGTGGCGCGCGATATTTCGTCTGGCTGCGTAATCAGATTCCGAAGCGCATCCTGGAACCGGATCGCACCTGGTTCACGCTCGCTGCCTACAACGTCGGCGTCGGACATTTGGAGGACGCACGCATCCTCACGCAGATGCATGGCAAGGATCCCGATTCTTGGAATGACGTGCGTGAGCATTTGCCTTTGCTGACGCAGGCCAAGTGGTACACGCGTGTGAAGCGAGGTTATGCGAGAGGTTGGGAGCCTGTGCGCTTCGTGGAGAATATCCGCGGCTACATCGATATCTTGGATTGGGTTGCGACGGACAGCGGCCCGGCCGCGCAGCGTGACGCGAAGCCAACCGTCACCACGACGAGCACCACCGCGCCGCCGCCGAACGGCATGCTCACGCCTCGGCGATAAGACCCCCACCCCAACCCCTCCCCTGCTGGGGGAGGGGCTATGGATTTTTATAAAAAAGGTATTTTTCTTTCTCAGCAGAGGAAACAGCGGCTGAAATGATTTTGCCGCTGGAGAAGCCGCACGGTTGAGCGCGCGGCTTCGAGAGGTTAGCGCTTCTTCTGCGCCGCCTTCTCAGCGTACGTGCGCGCCAGTTCTTCGGCGAACAGCGTCGGCAGGTTCTGCTCGTTGCGCTGATTCAGCACGTGATAGAACTCGGTGTACAGGTCCCAGTATTTCATCTTGTTGGCCGCGCCAAGCAGCGCGCCGCGTTTCAAGCCGCGGTCGAACTTTTCTTGCAACTCACCCGGCTCGATGCGGTTCATCACTTCGTCGATGGCGGCCTGGATGGCGCCCGAGAGCGCCTGCTGATGCCCGCGCAGATCGGCGAATGAATCGCGAATCGCTTCAACAGGGCCGAGATAGCGAGTGTTGCTGTGTCCGTCGAACAGTTTGAGCAACGCCTCGTCGACGCTCGCCGAGAACTTCAGCGGATTGTTGTCGACCGGTTGAATCTGTGTCTGGCTCAAGCGCAGGCGGTTCTTTTGATCCGCGCGGCCTTTGAGCACATCCATCAAACCGAGCACGACTTCGCGCGTCATCTGGCCGGCCAGCTGCAGCAGCGCGTGCTGCGTTTCCAGCGGCAGTGACGATGGGTCGATGCCAGCGCCACGACAGAATGCTTCCACGCCATTGGCCGGCTCCAGCGTGCCGCCGCCGTCGGTGGCGCGGCGAGCCGGGGTCGGAGCAGGTTTTTCCGCGGGGCGCGCGAGCGAGCCCGGATTGGTCAACGCCTGCAGCGACTTGCGATCGTACGGCTGGGTCTGCATCTGCCAGTCGTCCGGTTTACGACCAGGCGTGATGGTCCGCTGTTCGGGTTCGTCCGGGTTGTCCAGCAGCGAGGTGAAACCGCTGCGGGTCGGGCGGCTGGGGATGCCGGGTCGGGTGGTCTGCAGGTCGATGCCGAGCGCCTTGTTGAGGTCCAGCAGGCTCGGGCTGGACCCGCCACCGCTGGCAGCGGGCGCCGGCTTCGGCGGATCGACCGGCTTCATGGCCGCGTCGCTCAACAGGTCGGTGAGATCGAGCTCCTCGCCCAGGTCCACTTCGGGCTCGGGCGAGCCGCGGCGGGCAGGGGCGCGCACCGGCGCCGGCATCTGGCCGCTCGCGTCCGAGGGAAAATCGTTGCGCTCGTCGATGCTGACGATGATTTCATAATCGCCGAGCCGGAGCCGGTCGCCATCTTTGAGTGCGTAGGCACCCTCCACCGAGGCGGGCACGTCGGACCCGTTTATGAAGACGCCGTTGGTGCTGGTATCCTCCAACACCCATTGGCCGGCGCGAAACTCCACCTTGCAGTGGTGGCTGGAAATGTAGCGATCCGGGTCGGGGAGGATCCAGTCGTTGTCCGCGGCACGGCCGATCCTTCCGCCGGTGACGCCGAACAGGCGCGAGCTGCGCTTGCCGAGCGCCTTGTAGTGATCGCTGATGATGCGGAGTTTCAGTGCCATTTCAGGGTCAAAACTGACCGGAACTTAGGAGATTGCCTTACGCGCTCGTGCCGCCGGACGATGCATGTGACATATGACATAGCCCGGCACGCAGCGTACCAACCAAGGCCCAACAGCAAGATGGCAGCCAGTCACATTTTCAAGGTCGTTTTTGTCAACCAGGGCAAGGTCTATGAAATCTACGCCCGCAAGGTGAGCCATGGCTCGCTGTTCGGCTTCATCGAAGTCGAGGAGCTGGTGTTTGGCGAGCGTTCCGCCGTGGTGGTCGACCCCACCGAAGAGAAGGTCAAAGCCGAATTCGAAGGCGTGAAGCGCACTTATCTGCCCATGCACTCGGTGCTGCGCATCGACGAGGTGCGGCAGCAGGGCGTGAGCAAGATCAGCAACTTCGAAGGCTCCAACGTCACGCCGTTCCCGATGCCGGTGTATACGCCGGGCGACAAGAAGTAGCCTGCCCGGAACCGGGCAGCACCCTCCGCAGAACGGGCCGATTTCCGGTATGATTCGCGCCCGTTCCGCTGCCCCCCGTCGCAATACATGCTGACACTGTCTGGCGCGCCTGCTCTTTCCGATTTCCGTACCGCTCGCCTGCTTGCCGCTCTCCGTTCGCGAGTCCCTGCCGTCGAGTCTCTCACCACGCGCTTCACGCACTTTGTGCAGGCGCCACGGGAGCTTACGGCCGATGAACGGCGCGTCCTCGACGCGCTGCTGACCTACGGGCCGGCGCAGCCACCCGCGCCCCCAGAGGCATCCGCCCAACTCATCGTCGTGATTCCGCGGCCGGGCACGATCTCGCCCTGGTCGAGCAAGGCGACCGACATCGCGCAGGTGTGTGGATTGCAGGCAATCGAGCGCATCGAGCGCGGTATCGCTTACTTCGTGCGCGGCTCGTCGCCGCTGTCGGCAGACGATCTCAAAGCGATGGCGCCGGCGCTCTACGACCGCATGACCGAAGCGGCGGTGTTTTCCTACGACGATGCGGCTCAATTGTTCGATCATCAGTCGCCGCGACGTCTGAACACTGTGCCGCTGCTGGCGCAGGGGCGGGACGCGTTGGTCAAAGCGAACGAATCGCTCGGCCTGGCGTTGTCGCCGGACGAAATCGATTACCTCGCCGACAATTTCAAGAAGCTGGGCCGCGACCCGACCGACGTCGAGTTGATGATGTTCGCGCAGGCCAACTCCGAGCACTGCCGTCACAAGATCTTCAACGCGGACTGGATCATCGACGGCGAGCGGCAGCCCAAATCGTTGTTCGCCATGATCAAGAACACGTACGCGAAGAATTCGCGTGGCGTGCTCTCCGCCTATCGCGATAACGCCGCCGTCATCGAAGGTCCGGTGGGCCGCCGCTGGTTCGCGGACGTGAACGATCACCAGTACGAGTTCAACGACGAGCCCATCGACATCCTGATGAAGGTGGAGACTCACAATCATCCGACCGCGATCTCGCCGTTCCCTGGCGCGGCGACAGGCTCGGGTGGCGAGATTCGAGATGAAGGCGCGACTGGCCGCGGCGGCAAGCCGAAGGCGGGTCTCGCGGGATTCTCCGTATCTCACTTGCGCATTCCCGGCTTCGAGCAGCCGTGGGAGAAAGATTTCGGCAAACCGGGGCGCATTGCTTCGGCGCTGGACATCATGATCGACGGCCCGCTCGGCGCGGCCGCGTTCAACAACGAGTTCGGCCGGCCGAACATCCTCGGCTATTTCCGCACGTTCGAATTGGAAGGTCAGTCATCGAGTGGGCGCGCCACGCTGCGCGGGTATCACAAGCCCATCATGATCGCCGGCGGCGTCGGCAACGTGCGTCGCATGCACGTGGAGAAGTCGGAGATTCCTCCGGGCTCGAAGATCGTCGTGCTCGGCGGCCCCGCGATGTTGATCGGCCTGGGCGGCGGCGCCGCTTCGTCCGTCGGCAGCGGCGCGAGCACGGAAGATCTGGATTTCGCGTCCGTGCAGCGAGGCAATCCCGAAATTCAGCGCCGCGCGCAGGAAGTCATCGATCAGTGCTGGGCGATGGGCGAGAACAATCCCATTCTGCTGATTCACGATGTCGGCGCGGGCGGCCTGTCGAATGCGATTCCCGAATCGGTCGCGCACAGCAGCGATCGCGGCGGCCGCATCGATCTTCGCACCGTGCCGTCGGTCGAGCCCGGCATGTCTCCGGTGGAAATCTGGTGTAACGAGGCGCAGGAGCGCTATGTGCTGTTGATCGCCGCCAAGGATGTGAAACGTTTTGCCGAGCTGTGCGAGCGCGAGCGCTGTCCGCACTCCGTTGTCGGTGAGATCACCAACGACGGCTGGCTGAAGGTGGGCGATCCGTTGCTGAAAGATCCGCCGGTGGATCTGCCGCTCAACGTGATGCTCGGCAAGCCGCCGAAGATGACGCGCGATGTGAAGCGTCTGCCCCCGCTGGGGGATGACTTCGCCGGCGCCGGGCTGCATGTGCCCGACGCGGCTTATCGCTTGCTGCGCTTCCCGGCCATTGCCGACAAAACATTCCTCATCACGATTGGCGACCGTACGGTTGGCGGCTTGATCAGTCGCGACCCCATGGTCGGTCCGTGGCAGGTGCCGGTCAGCGACGTCGCTGTGACCTTGAGCGATTACACGTCAAAGACGGGTGAGGCGATGGCGATGGGCGAGCGCACGCCGCTCGCGTTGCTCAATGCGCCGGCATCGGGTCGCATGGCGGTTGCCGAAGCCGTTACAAACATTGCCGCAGCCGATGTCGCCGCGCTCGATCAGGTGCGCCTGTCCGCGAACTGGATGGCTGCGTGCGGCGAGCCCGGTGAAGATGCTGATTTGTACGCTACCGTGAAGGCGGTGGGCGAGGAGTTCTGCCCGGCGCTCGGCATCACCATTCCCGTCGGCAAAGATTCGCTGTCGATGAAGACCATCTGGCAAAGCGACAAAGGCACGCGCCGCATGGTCGCGCCGCTGTCGCTGATCGTCTCGGCGTTCGCGCCGGTGCGCGATGCCGGTCGCACACTGACGCCGCAATTGCGGCCGGAGATCGACAGCTCGCTCGTGCTGATCGATCTCGGCGCGGGTCGCGATCGTCTCGGCGGCTCATGTCTCGCGCAGGTGTTCGGCAAGCTCGGTCACGAGGCGCCGGATTGTGACGATCCCAAAGTGCTCGCGAATTTCTTCGCGGCCATCGTGGAGTTGCGGGCGGCCGGGTCCGTCATTGCCTACCATGATCGCTCGGACGGTGGTTTGTTTGTAACGCTCGCCGAGATGGCCTTCGCGGGTCATTGCGGGGTGGACGTCGATCTGGGCGTCGAAGTGCGCGATCCCAACGCCGCGTTGTTCAGCGAAGAGTTGGGTGCGGTGCTGCAGGTTCGCACGGGCGATGTTAAGTCCGTGCTGGGCGTGCTGGATCGCCACGGCCTCGCGACGATGAGTCGGGTCATCGGCAAGGTGACGAAGGACGATCGCGTGCGAATTCGTTCGGGCGGCGATGCGCTGCTGGATGAGACGCGCACCAACCTGCATCGCGCGTGGTCCGAGACCAGCTTCCGTATGACGAAGCTGCGCGATAATCCGCAGGGCGCGCAGGAGCAGTTCGAGACCGTGACGGATCCGAACAATCCGGGTCTGAACGTCAAGCTCGGTTACGATCCTAAGCAGGACATCGCGGCGCCGTTCATTTCCAAGGGCACGCGTCCGAAGGTGGCGATCCTGCGCGAGCAGGGCGTGAACAGTCACGTCGAGATGGCAGCTGCTTTCCATCGCGCCGGCTTCTCGCCGTTCGACGTTCACATGACCGATCTGGTCGCCGGTCGCTTCGATCTGAACGATTTTCGCGGCATGGTCATCTGCGGCGGCTTCTCGTATGGCGATGTGCTGGGGGCGGGCGAGGGTTGGGCGAAGTCGATCCTGTTCCACTCGCAGCTGCGCGATTCGTTCACCAAGTTCTTCTATCGGCCTGAGACGTTCTCGCTCGGCGTTTGCAACGGCTGTCAGATGATGGCGGCCTTGCGCGAGCTGATCCCGGGCACCGAACATTGGCCGAAGTTCGTGCGCAATCGTTCGGAGCAGTTCGAAGGGCGCTTGAGCCTGGTGGAAGTGGTGAAGTCGCCGTCGCTGTTCTTCGCCGGCATGGAAGGCTCACGCATGCCCATCGCCGTCGCGCACGGCGAGGGTTACGCCGACTTCGCGGGCCGCGGCAACATCGATGCGCTGATCGGCGCGAATCTCATGTCGCTGCGTTTCGTCGATAACAACGGCAATGCGACGGAACGTTATCCCGCGAACCCGAACGGCTCGCCTCGCGGCCTCACCGGCATCACGACGCCGGACGGCCGCGTGACGCTGCTGATGCCGCATCCGGAGCGCGTGTATCGCACGCTGCAAAACTCCTGGCGCCCGGACGGTTGGGGCGAGGACAGCCCGTGGATGCGAATCTTCAGGAATGCTCGGGTGTGGGTGGGATAACGCCGCCGCAGGTTTTACTTTCAGCTCGCCGCTGGCCCGGAAAAGTTACTTCCAACTGCCGGCGGCCTGCTGAGCGGCGGCGTTCACGGGCCGAGCAATCAGCCCGGACTGCGTGATCGAAACTTCATAGCGCGCGCCATCTGACATCGGCATGTAAGCGGCGTTGCCATACACCGCATCCACGAACGGCAGGCGGTCGGGCTTGTCGAGCGTCATCTGCCACAGATCCAGGCCAGGATTCTCCGAGAGCCCGTACACGGTGCGCTCGCCGGTGCGTTCCTGCTCGATGTTTCTATAGCGGCCGCTGACCCGCTCCAGACGATATTGGGCGTCCAAGCCGAACAAATTCGCCCAGCCTTTCCATTTCAAAACGCGAGCGTCGAGCTGCCACTCGTCGCCCGCCAACACGAACATCTGGATTTCGCCGTTGGGCACTTGAGTGAGCGTGGCGTTGAAGGACTGCGGGCCCCGCTGCTGGAACACGATCTCCGCCACCGGACGCTCGTGAGTCAGACGAGCGTAGGTGTGCAGATTCAAAGAAACGACGAACAGCAGCGCGGCGACGGCGAGCAACAACGAGCCCATCACGGCGCTGCCGCCAGCAGCGAGGAAGCGCGCCCGGAACAGGCGCTGACACGCGAGTATCAGCAGCAACAGTCCGAAGATCGCGATGACCAGAATGACTGCGTCGGATATCACGGGCTAACAACCTCCCATGTCAGCGAGCCTTGCGATCGCCGCGCCTCTCATCCGGCCGCGCCCGTCGCTGCCTCACGCATCCAGCTTCTTGTAGCGGATGCGATGCGGCCGATCGGCATCTTCGCCCTTACGACGTTTGAAATCCTCGACGTACTCGGCGTAATTGCCTTCGAACCAGGTGACTTCGGAGTTGCCTTCGAAGGCCAGGATGTGGGTGGCGATGCGATCCAGGAACCAGCGATCGTGCGAGATCACGATGGCGCAGCCTGGGAAGCCCAGCAGCGCTTCTTCCAGCGCGCGCAGCGTTTCCACGTCCAGATCGTTGGTCGGTTCGTCGAGCATCAGTACGTTGCCGCCGCTCTTCAGCACCTTCGCGAGATGCACGCGATTGCGCTCACCGCCCGACAGCTCGCCGATCAGCTGTTGTTGTTGCGTGCCGCGGAAGTTGAAGCGGCCCACATAGCCGCGTGACGCGGTTTCGTAGTTGCCGACTCTGATCATGTCGAGGCCACCGGAGATTTCCTGCCACACCGTGTTGCTATCGGTGAGCGACTGACGCGATTGATCCACGTACGCCAGCTGCACCGACGGACCAATTCGGATCTCGCCCGAATCTGGTTTTTCCTGGCCGGTGAGCATGCGGAACAGCGTGGTCTTGCCGGCGCCGTTCGGGCCGATCACGCCGACGATGCCGCCGGCCGGCAAGTTGAAGCTCAGGTTGTCGAACAGCAGCCGATCGCCGAAGCCTTTCTTGAGATTCTTGGCTTCGATCACCAGCTCGCCCAGGCGCGGGCCGGGCGGGATGTAGATTTCGTTGGTCTCGTTGCGCTTCTGGAATTCCTGCGAAGCGAGCTCCTCGTAGCGCTGCATGCGGGCCTTGCTCTTGGCCTGGCGCGCCTTGGGATTCGAGCGCACCCACTCCAATTCGCGTTCCAGCGTCTTGCGCAGGCCTTCCTGCTGCTTCTCTTCCATCGCGAGGCGCTTTTCCTTCTGGTCGAGCCAGGAGGAGTAATTGCCTTGCCAGGGAATGCCGTGGCCGCGGTCCAGTTCCAGGATCCAGCCGGCGACGTTGTCCAGGAAGTAACGATCGTGCGTGACCGCGATGACGGTGCCGGGATATTGCTCGAGGAAACGTTCCAGCCACGCCACCGACTCGGCGTCGAGATGGTTGGTGGGCTCGTCGAGCAGCAGCATGTCCGGTTTGGACAGCAACAAGCGGCACAGAGCGACGCGACGGCGCTCGCCGCCGGAGATCTTGGTCACATCCGCGTCCCACGGCGGCAGGCGCAAGGCGTCGGCCGCCACTTCCAGCGTGCGCTCCAGTTCCCAGCCGCCCTTGGCGTCGATGGCGTCCTGCAGCTTGGCCTGCTCCTCGAGCAGTTTGTTCATTTCGTCCGGATCGAGGTCGGGATCGGCGAACTTGTCGCTCACCGCGTTGAAGCGGTCGATCAGCGATTGCACGTCGCCCACGCCTTCGAGCACGTTGCCGCGCACGTCCTTGTTGGGATCGAGCCCGGGCTCCTGCTTCAAGAAGCCGATCTTGATGCCCGGCTGCGGACGTGCCTCGCCGTCGATCTCCTTGTCCTCGCCCGACATGATGCGCAGGAGCGTGGATTTACCCGAGCCGTTCAAGCCGAGCACGCCGATCTTGGCTCCGGGAAAAAACGACAGGGAGATGTCCCGCAGGATGACGCGCTTGGGCGGCACCACCTTGGAGACGCGATTCATGGTGTAGATGAATTGGGCCATGGCTTACCGGGTCGAGGGCGCAGGAGTGCGCGTAAGGGAGCGGAATGATACGGCGCTCGATCATTGACGGCTACCCAGCCGATAGTCTGCAAGGCTACCCAGCCGATGCCCGATCATGCAGCATTGAGCCCGATGACCCTGTATCTCGTATTACTGTTACCGTTCCTCGGCGCCATGGGCGCGGCGCTGTTGCGAGCCAATGCCCGTAATCTGGAGGCATGGCTTGCGGCCGCCATCGCGGTTTCGTGCGCGACCTTGCTGGCGATGTTCTATCCCGACATGGCGGCGGGCCGCGTGGTGCGGGTCGCGGTGGACTGGCTGCCGCAGTATGGCCTGACCTTCGGGTTGCGGCTCGACGGCTTCGCGTGGATGTTCGCCATGATGGTGACGGTGATCGGCGCGCTCGTCGTGGTCTATGCGCGCTATTACATGTCGCCGGAAGATCCCGTACCGCGCTTCTTTTCGTTCCTGCTGGCGTTCATGGGCTCGATGCTCGGCGTGGTGTTGTCGGGCAATCTGATCCAGCTGGTGCTGTTCTGGGAGCTGACCAGCTTCACGTCGTTCGTGCTCATCGCGTACTGGTATCACCGCGCCGATGCGCGAGCGGGCGCACGCATGGCGCTGACAGTCACCGCGGCTGGTGGCATGTGTTTGCTGGCGGCGGTGCTCATGCTGGGTCACATCGCTGGCGGATATGACCTGGATCAGGTGATCGCGGCGACACAGGCCATCCACGCACATGCGTTGTATCCGGCGATCGTCGTGCTCGTGCTGCTCGGCGCATTTACGAAGAGCGCGCAGTTTCCCTTTCATTTCTGGCTGCCGCGCGCGATGGCCGCGCCGACGCCGGTGTCTTCGTACCTGCATTCGGCGACCATGGTCAAAGCAGGAGTGTTCCTGTTGGCGCGGACATGGCCCGTGCTTTCGGGCACCGATCTGTGGTTTGCGATCGTTTGTAGCGCGGGCCTCGCCTCGCTGCTGCTCGGTGCTTACGCGGCGACCTTCCAGCGCGATATGAAGGGCGTGCTGGCGTACTCGACCATCAGTCACCTCGGGCTCATTACGCTGCTGTTGGGCATGAACAGTCCGCTCGCGCTGGTCGCGGCCGTGTTCCACATGCTCAATCATGCAACGTTCAAGGCTTCGCTGTTCATGGCGGCGGGCATCGTGGATCACGAAACAGGCACGCGCGATCTGAAGCGTTTGGGCGGCTTGTATCACGCGATGCCCATCACCGCGACGTTGGCAATGGTGGCGGCCGCGGCCATGGCGGGCGTGCCGTTGTTGAACGGTTTCCTGTCCAAGGAAATGTTCTTCGCCGAGACCATGTTTGCAGGCGAGGCGCTGTGGCTACGCGTAACTCTGCCGGCCACGGCGATTCTGGCGGGCATGTTCAGCGTCGCGTACTCGGCGCGTTTCATTCGTCAGGTGTTCTTTGGAACCGCGCCCGACGAGTTGCCGCGTGCGCCTCACGAGCCGACGCGATGGATGTTGTTGCCGAGCGCGACTCTGGTGTTGTTGTGTCTGCTGGTGGGTACGTTGCCAGGGCGGACAGTCGGTCCTGTGCTGGATCTCGCGACTCGATCCATTCTCGGTGACGCACACATGCCGAGCTACAGCTTGAAGGTGTGGCACGGCCTGAATGCACCGCTGCTGATGAGCGCGGCCGCGTTCCTCGGCGGGCTGGCGATCCACGCCGTGTTGACCCGACAGGGTCATCCGGAAGGCGTGTTGACGCCGTTGTTCCGTCGCTTCGATGGCAAGCGCGCCTTCGCTGTCTATCAGATTTCGCTGGTGCGCGCGGCGACCTTGCTGGTGCGGCTCATTTCCTCGTCGAGGCTGCAAATTCAGTTGGGCTTGATCGTCGCCTTCGTGGTCGCGGCGGGCGCGGTCGCGACCGCTGGAGGGCTGCAGTTCGACTTCACTTCCGATTGGACGCAAATCGACGTGGCGTTCGCCTTGTTGTGGCTGGTGGGTGCAGCTTGCGCCATCGGGGCGGCGATGCAGGCAAAGTTTCATCGTCTGGCCGCGCTGATCATGGTGGGTTGTGCGGGCCTCGTGACCTCTCTCACCTTTGCATGGTTTTCAGCGCCGGACCTGGCGCTGACTCAGGTGAGTGTGGAAGTCGTAACCACCGTGTTACTGCTGTTGGGCTTGCGCTGGATGCCGAAGCGCTTGCCGCTGGAGTTGCTGAATCGAGATCGGCCGCGCGCGCGTGCTCGTCGCGTTCGTGACGTCACGCTTGCGATTCTCGCTGGAGCGGGAATGGCGGCGCTGGCTTATGCAGTGCTCATGCGGCCCGCCGGTCCGGGCATACGAGATTTCATCGTGGCGAACGCGCTGCCCGGTGGCGGAGGGCAGAACGTCGTCAACGTGATCCTGGTCGACTTCCGCGGGTTCGATACATTCGGCGAGATCACCGTGCTCGGCATCGTCGCGCTCACGATCTACAAGTTGCTGCGTCGATTCCGTCCCGCGCCCGAAGTCATGACCACGTCTTCGGAGAAGCGCGATCCGGCGCGCGAGCTGCCCGATCCTCGCGACCCGGTGCCGAGTGGCGCGCTGTTGGTGCCGGCGATCCTGGGCCGATTGTTGCTGCCGATGGCGGGCGTCGTATCGGTGTTCTTTCTCTTGCGCGGACACAACGAACCGGGCGGCGGTTTTGTCGGCGGCCTGGTGATGGCGACTGGCTTTATCGCGCAGTATCTCGTGAACGGAACATTGTGGGTGGAATCGCGGATGCGTATCCATCCGCAGTATTGGATAGGCGCGGGGCTGCTCTGCGCCGCAGGCGCCGGTGTGCTCGCCTGGTTCGCCTCGCGCCCATTCATGTCCGCGCTGGTGTGGGAGCCGAAGCTGCCGTTGTTCGGCAAGCTGCACCTGTCCAGCGTGTTGATCTTCGATCTCGGCGTGTATCTGCTCGTGGTCGGCACCACGACGCTGATGTTGATTGCGCTGGCGCACCAGTCGCTGCGTAGTCACCGTCGCGCGGCCGAAGCGGAAGAGATGACCAGTATCAGGATGGTGCGCTGATGGAGCTGATCTATTCCCTCGCGATCGGCATCTTCTGCGGCTGCGGCGTGTGGCTGCTGCTGCGGCCACGAACCTTCCAGGTGATTCTCGGGTTGGTGCTGCTGTCGTACGCGACCAACTTGTTTATTTTCGCGATGGGCCGCCTGACGCTCGACCGGCCGCCGTTGATCGATCCCAACGCCATAGCCGATGCCACACTCTATGACGATCCGATACCGCAAGCGCTGGTATTGACGGCCATCGTCATCGGCTTTGCGACCACGGCGCTGTTCCTGGTGATGTTGATCGCCTCGCGTGGCTTCACCGGCACCGATCATGTCGACGGCGTGGAGAGAAACGAATGAACTGGCTGCAGCATCTGCCGGTTCTGCCCATCGTCCTGCCGCTGGTAGCGGGCGCGCTGCTGTTGTTCCTGCCGCAGTCACGCACGCTGCTGCGCCCCTCGATTGGGTTGTTCTCGACTCTGTCGCAAGTCGCGATCGCGGCCTACATGCTCTATCGGCTGATCCGGCCGCAGCCCGGGTTGCTCGAGCATGGCGTCGAGGTTTACGTGCTCGGCGGATGGGTCGCGCCCTACGGCATCGTGCTGGTGGTCGATCGGCTCTCGGCGCTGATGCTGGCGTTGAACGCGGCCATCGCTTTGCCCGTGCACGTGTATTCGCTCGCGCGCTGGGATCGCGTCGGAGTGCACTATCACTCGCTGTTGCAGTTCTTGTTAATGGGACTGAACGGCGCGTTTCTCACCGGCGACTTGTTCAACCTGTTCGTGTTCTTCGAGATCCTCTTGGCCGCCTCCTATGGATTGCTGCTGCATGGTTCGAACGCCGTGCGCGTGAAGGCCGGCTTGCACTACGTCGCGGTGAATCTGACGGCTTCGCTGATATTCCTGATCGGAGTGGCGTTGATTTACGGCGCCTCGGGTACGTTGAACATGGCCGATATGGGCTCTGTTTGGACCACGCTGTCCGCCGCCGATCGCACGGTGTTCGAAGCGGGGATAGGAATTCTCGGGATCGCGTTCCTGATCAAGGCGGGTGTCTGGCCGCTCAACTTCTGGTTGCCGAGCGCTTACACCGCAGCGAGTCCGCCCGCGGCGGCGATGTTCGCGATTCTGACGAAGGTGGGCGTCTATGCGTTGCTGCGTCTGGGATCGTTGCTGTCTCAGCCCGAAGCCCCGGCGCCATTCTCCGGTCCATGGCTGTTCTACGGCACCGTCGCGACGATGTGGTTCGGCATCGTGGGCATGCTTGCCGCCCGACAGTTGAGCCGGCTGGTGGCGTTCTCGGTGATTGTTTCTTCCGGCACCTTGCTTGCCGTCTTCGCTCTCGGCATCGACTCGGCGATCGCGCCGGCGCTGCTGTATCTGATCGCCTCCGTTCCTGCGGGCACGGCGTTTTTCCTGATCGCGGGCATGACGGAGCGCCTGCGCGTCAACACCGTGGGCGAAACGATGGCGCCGCAGCCGACCACTTACACGGCTTTCATGGCCGGTGAACCGCAGGAGCCCGAAGCCGCTGATAACGAGCTGGATGAAGTCGGCGTCGCCATTCCCGCCGCGCTGGCCTTCCTGGGCATGGCGTTCGTCAGTTGCGTGATCCTCACGACAGGGCTGCCGCCCCTGGTGGGTTTCCTTGCCAAGTTCTCGCTGATCTCCGTGCTGCTCGGTGCGGCCATGGATGAGTCGTCGAAGGATGCCTGGCTGCTGATCGTTTCATTGCTTGCGGCGGGCTTCGCGGGCTTGATCGCTCTGACCAGTCGCGGCATTCGCAGCTTCTGGTTCAGCGGTCGCACGACGCCGAGATTGCGCTTCATCGAAGCCATGCCGGTGGCGTTTCTGATCGTGCTGTGCGTGACGATGACGGTGATCGCGGGCCCGGTCATGGAATATCTCGAGCTCGCGGCCGAGTGGTTGCATCAGCCGGATGCATATATCCACGCGGTGATTCCCGCCACGGAGTCTCCGCTATGACGCGCGTCCCCGTGCTGTTTCCTCTGAGTTTGGCCGTGCTGTGGCTCGTGCTCGCTGAATCGCTGTCGCCGGGCAACGTGCTGCTGGGCCTCGTGCTTGGGTTTGGCATGACGCTGACTTTTCAGAAGCTGCGGCCGGTCAGGCCGCGGCTGCGCCGACCCCAAATCGCGATCCGTTTGCTCGGCATGGTGCTGGTGGACATCGTCCGATCGAATATCGCCGTCGGGCGCGTCGCGCTCGGGCTGACCGGTGGACGCGTCGTGAAGTCCGGATTCCTCGACGTTCCCCTCGATCTGCGCGATCCGCACGGGCTCGCGGTGCTGGCCATGATTGTGACCGCCACTCCCGGCACCGTCTGGTCCGGCCTCGCGCAAGATTCGTCGATGCTCAAGCTGCACGTGCTGGACCTGCAGGATCCGGAACATTGGATCCGCACCATCAAGCAACGGTACGAGCGGCCGCTGATGGAGATGTTCGAATGAACGTAGTGCTGAACGCCTCGGTATGGTTCGCGCAGCTGTGTTTCGCCGTGGCGATGGTGAACGCCGCCATCATCATGATGCGAGGTCCGACCGCACAGGATCGTGTGCTCGCGCTCGACACGCTGTACATCAACGGCATGCTGACGCTGCTGCTGTTCGGCGTGCGGTGGACCTCGGACGTGCACTTCGAGGTCGCCATGCTGATCGCGTTGTTTGGGTTCGTCGGCTCGGCGTCGCTGGCGATGTTTCTATATCGAGGCGAGGTGATCGAGCCATGATGGCGGACGTTCCTCTCTGGGCCGCGGTGCCGGCCACCGTGCTGCTGATCGCCGGCGGGCTGCTCACGCTGGTGGGCTCCATCGGGCTGCTGCGGCTGCCCAACTTCTTCATGCGTATCCACAGTGTCTCGATGGGGAATACCCTCGGCGTGGGATGTGTGCTGGTGGCCTCCATGCTGCTCGATTCGGCGGTGGCGGGTCAGCTGGTCCTCCATGAACTGCTGATCACGTTGTTCGTGGTGTTCACCGCGCCCATCACGGCGATCCTGCTCATGCAAGCCGCGATCAGAAGAACCAAGCCGCCGCGCAAGTGATGCGCGCGGCGCAATCGCCGGTGGCGAGGGCGCTGCGTGAAAACTGAGGGGAAAGATCGCAGCGCGCTGCTGCTATGGCTATCGCAGCGACGTTGCGGGTAGAGTGCGGCCATCGTCAAAATCCCCTGCAGGAACCGATGTCCGCCGTCCGGGTGCTTTGTCCGTGAACGACACCAACTGTCGTGTCCTGCTCGTCTCCGGAGATGAGATCGCGCGCTATGGGTTTGGCGACGGGCACCCGTTCGGGACCGATCGCCATGAAGCGTTCATGCGCGAGCTGCACAACTGCGGCATGGACGGCCGGGTGCTTCGGGCCAGCGCCCGCCCCGCGACTCGGGAAGAGCTGGAGTGGTTTCATGCTCCCGCCTACGTGGACTTGGTCCGGGACCGTTCGGTGACCGGGCACGGTTATCTGGACGCAGGCGATACGCCGGCATTTCGTGGCGTCTACGAGGCAGCCAGCCATGTCGTTGGCGGGACACTGACCGCGGTCGAGGCGGTCATGGCCGGAACGGCGCGCCGCGGCTTCATTCCCATCGGCGGACTTCATCACGCGGCTCCCGAGCGTGCCGCCGGCTTCTGCGTGTTCAACGACTGTGGCATCGCTGTCCATTACCTGCGACACCGGCACGGGCTCAAACGCATCGCCTACGTCGACATCGACGCTCATCACGGCGACGGCGTGTTCTACGCCTTCGAAGACGATCCGGACCTGCTGTTCGCGGACCTGCACGAGGATGGCCGGTATCTATACCCGGGCACCGGGCGGGCCGATGAGACCGGGGCCGGAGCCGCCCGCGGCACGAAACTCAATATCCCGCTGCCGCCCGGCGCCGAAGACGACGCGTTTCACGACGCCTGGGCCCGCGTCGAGGAATACCTGCTGGCCGGCCAGCCCGAGTTCATCCTGCTTCAATGTGGCGCGGACAGCCTGGGTGGCGACCCCATCACTCATTTGCGCTTCACCGAGGCCGCGCACACCCATGCGGCCGCCCGCTTGTGCGCGATCGCCGACCAGCTTGGCCATGGCCGCGTGGTCGGCATGGGGGGCGGGGGCTACAACCGCCGCAACCTGGCGAAAGCCTGGACCGGCGTCGTCGGCGCCTTCCTGGACAGCGAGGCGCGGGAAGAGTCCTTGGGGGAAATCGCAGCCCGCTGAGCCCCCGTTCGAGCCAAGCCTCTGTACCCGCTCGGTTCCGGCCTAGCTGCCTCGGCTGAAACTCCCGCTTTCCCGTACAATCGGCGCCCCCACTGCCGAGGTATCCATGTTCCCCGCCAACGCCAACATCGCCGGCTTCGACCCGGAATTGCAGGTCGCGCTCGACGCCGAGCGCCGCCGCCAGGAAGCCCACATCGAGCTGATCGCTTCCGAGAACTACGCCAGCCCGCGCGTGCTCGAAGCGCAAGGCTCCGTGCTGACCAATAAGTACGCGGAAGGCTATCCGGGTAAGCGCTATTACGGCGGTTGCGAGCATGTGGACGTGGCCGAGCAGTTGGCCATCGACCGCGCCAAGAAACTGTTCGGCGCCGCTTACGCCAACGTGCAGCCGCACTCCGGCTCGCAGGCCAATGCCGCCGCGTATCTGGCGCTGGTCAATCCCGGCGACACCATCCTCGGCATGAGCCTGGATCACGGCGGCCATCTCACTCACGGCGCCAAGGTGAATTTCTCGGGCAAGCTGTTCAAGGCCGTGCAGTACGGCCTGAATCCCTCGACGGGTGAAATCGACTACGAGCAGGTCGAGCGTCTGGCGCAGGAACATCGTCCGCGCCTGGTCATCGCCGGCTTCTCGGCCTACTCGCGCGTCATCGATTGGGAACGTTTCCGCAAGATCGCCGACAGCGTGGGTGCTTACTTCCTCGTCGACATGGCTCACATCGCAGGCCTGGTGGCGGCGGGTGTGTATCCGAGCCCGGTTGGCATCGCCGACGTGACGACCACGACCACGCACAAGACCCTGCGCGGCCCGCGCGGCGGCATGATCCTCGCGCGTGAGAACGAAGAGGTTCAGAAGAAGCTCAACTCGCTCGTGTTCCCGGGCACCCAGGGCGGACCGCTGATGCACGTGATCGCCGCCAAGGCGGTGGCGCTGCTCGAAGCGTTGCAGCCGGAGTTCGTTGCTTACCAGAAGCAGGTCGTCGCGAATGCGCGCGCCATGGCAGCCGCTTTCATCAAGCGTAACTACAAGGTCGTGTCCGGCGGCACGGACAATCATTTGTTCCTGCTGGATCTGATCGGCCGTGACATCACGGGTAAAGATGCGGATGCGGCACTCGGCCGTGCTCACATCACGGTCAACAAGAACGCGGTGCCGAACGACCCACGTTCGCCGTTCATCACCAGCGGCCTGCGCATCGGCACGCCGGCGTCGACCACTCGCGGCTTCAAGGAAGCGGAAGTAACGGAAGTGGCCAACTGGATCGCCGACATCCTGGACGAGAACGGCAGCGAGGCCGCCGTCAACCGGACGCGCGCGAAGGTGGAAGAGATCTGCCGTAAGTTCCCGGTCTACGCGCAGGCCAAGTAACAAGGTCAGGTAACAAGGCCAGGTAACAAGGACACGCTCGGCGGTTTTCTCGGCATATGCATTGTCCCTTTTGTAATCACGAGGAAACCAAGGTCATCGATTCGCGGCTGGCCGGCGAAGGGCAGCAGATTCGCCGCCGCCGCGAATGTTTGAAGTGCGGCGAGCGCTTCACGACCTTCGAGACCGCCGAGCTGGTCATGCCTCGCATCGTCAAGAGCGACGCCAGTCGCGAGCCCTTCAATGAGCAGAAGCTGCGTAACAGTCTGCTCAAGGCGCTGGAAAAGCGACCGGTGGCGAGCGAGGGGTTGGATGCTGCCGTGGCGCATATCTGTCACAAATTGCGCGCGCTCGGTGAGCGTGAGGTGCCAGCCCGCCTGATCGGCGAGATGGCCATGGAAGAGCTGCACTCGCTGGACGAAGTGGCGTACGTGCGTTTCGCCTCGGTGTATCGCAGCTTCCAGGACGTGGAAGCGTTTCGAGAAGAGATCGAACGCATGCGCGCACGGGTGCGCGACACCGAAGGCCAGTTGCCGCTCTGGGCGGGCGGCGACAAGAAGAAATAACCGTGTTTTCCCCATTCGACGAGCGGATGATGCAGCGGGCGATCGAGCTCGCCGCGCTCGGTCGTCACACCACGCCGCCCAATCCGTGCGTTGGCTGCATCGTTACTCAAGGCGAGCGCATCGTCGGCGAAGGTTGGCATCGCAAGGCGGGTGAGCTGCATGCCGAGCCGATTGCTCTACAGGCGGCCGGCGCTGAGACCAAAGGCGCGACTGCGTATGTCACTCTCGAGCCGCATTCGTTTCACGGCAAAACTCCGCCGTGCACGGATGCGCTGATTCGAGCGGGTGTGCGCCGTGTCGTCATCGGCGTGCTCGATGCAAATCCGAAGGTCAGCGGTGACGGCGTGCGTCAGTTGGAAGCCGCCGGGATCGACGTGCAGGTCGGGCTGTTGGCGGACGCGGCGCGCGAGTTGAATCTCGGCTTCGAGAAACGAATGATCACGGGGCTGCCGCGCGTGATCGTGAAATCCGGGATCAGCCTGGATGGTCGTATCGCCCTCGCCAGCGGCGAAAGCAAATGGATCACTGGTGCTGCCGCGCGTGCTGATGTGCAGCGACTGCGTTCGCGGATGAGCGCGGTGCTGACGGGCGTCGACACGGTGCTGGCCGATGACCCGCAGTTGAATGTTCGCGATCCGTCGATCGATATGCTGGGCCGTCAGCCAATGCGTGTCGTGCTCGACAGCAAGCTTCGTACGCCGCCGGGCGCGGCTATGCTGAAGCTGTCAGGAGAAACATTGGTGTTTGCTGGCAGAGAGGCGGTCGATGGGCCGGCGGCTGCTGCCGCGACATCGCAGACGGCGAAGGCAGGTTCTGCCGCCGACGAACTGCGGCGGGCTGGAGCGGAAATCATTGCCGCCGACCTGGATCCTTTCGGCCGCATCGATCTCGATTTCGTGCTGCGAGAGTTGGGCCGCCGGATGTGTAACGACGTGCTGGTCGAATCCGGGCCCACGCTGGTGGGGCGAATTCTGCAGCTCGGCCTGGCGGATGAGTTGATCGCCTACGTCGCACCTGTCCTGCTGGGGCCGGACGCGCGCGCGATGGCGAATCTGCCACCCTTGCAAGGGCTGGAACAGGCACAAAGATATACAATGCACTCCGTCGACCGGATCGGCGACGACGTGCGATTGATTCTGCGGCGTCCCCTTTGACCCCCTCATTAGTCATTATTCATCGCTCACCGCTCGAAATGTTTACCGGAATTGTTCAGTCTATCGGCGAAGTGCGAGCCGTCACGCCGCGCGGCGGCGATGTCGAATTGCTGATCGGCGCGCCCGGTCTGGATCTGAAGTCGGTCGCCATCGGCGACAGCATCAGCTGCAGCGGTTGTTGCCTGACCGTGACGCGCATCGAAGGTGACGCTTTTGCCGCCGACGCTTCGCTGGAAACATTGAACGTGACGACGCTGGGTCAGTGGCAGACGGGCGCGCGCTTGAATCTGGAAAAGGCGTTGTGCGCAGGCCAGCCGCTCGGCGGACATTATGTGACAGGTCACGTGGATGGCATCGCGACGGTCGTCGAACGCGTGAACGATGCGCGTTCCATTCGCGTGCAGTTCGAAGCGCCGGCGCCGCTCGCTCGTTACATCGCGCGCAAGGGCTCGGTCTGTATCGACGGCGTCAGTTTGACGGTAAACGACGTTGATGGCGCACGTTTCTCCGTCAACTTGATTCCGCACACGCTCGAAGTCACCACGCTCGACGATTACCGCGCCGGCACGCGGGTGAATCTCGAGGTGGATATCATCGCGCGCTATCTGGAACGACTGAACGCTCCGGTCTGAGATTTGTTTGGGACTCGCATGAAGCTGAATACTATCGATGAGATCCTGGCCGACCTTCGCGCCGGCAAAATGGTCATCATCATGGACGATGAGGATCGTGAGAACGAAGGCGACCTGGTGATGGCCGGCGAGTTCGTTCGTCCCGAAGATGTGAATTTCATGGTGCGCTATGCGCGCGGCCTGATCTGTCTCACCTTGACGCGTGAGCGTTGCAGACAGCTGCGCCTGCCGCTGATGGTGAGCGAAACGCACGCCGATCATCGCACCAATTTCACTTTGTCCATCGAAGCGGCCGAAGGCGTGACGACAGGCATCTCCGCGCACGACCGAGCCGCGACGATTCGCGCCGCCGTGCGTCGCGATGCGAAGCCGGAAGATCTGCGCCAGCCCGGCCATATCTTTCCTGTGATGGCGCAGGCGGGCGGCGTGCTTACTCGCGCGGGCCATACCGAAGCGGGTTGCGATCTGACCAGGCTCGCTGGTTGCGAGCCGGCGGCGGCCATCGTCGAGATCTTGAATGACGACGGCACCATGGCGCGTCGCCCGGATCTCGAGAAGTTCGCCCAACAGCACAACCTCAAGATCGGCACCATCGCCGACTTGATTCGCTATCGGTTGGAAAAGGAGCGCTCGGTGGAGCGCATCGCCGAGCAGCAGGTGCAGACGGAGTTCGGACCGTTCCGCATGTTCTGCTACGAAGATCACGTGAATCGCACGGTGCACCTGGCGTTGGTCGCCGGTGAGGTGAGCGATGGCAAGCCGCCGCTGGTGCGCGTGCACTTGAAGAACACGCTGGGCGATGTGGTCGGCATTCACGAGCCCGCGCTCGGATGGCCGCTGCGTTCGGCCATGGCCCGCATCGCGAAGGAGGGGCACGGCGTGATCGTGATCCTGCGCCCCGACGAAACGCCGCGAGACCTGATGGATGCGGTGGCGGCGGTCAGCCAGCCCGAGAAGGCCCATACGCCTCGCCATGTCGGTCCTGAAGTGCTGCGAACCTATGGCATCGGGGCGCAGATCCTGCGCGATCTCGGTGTGACCCGGATGCGGGTGCTGTCCGCGCCCAAGCACATGCATGGCCTGTCGGGCTTCGACCTGGAAGTGGTCGAGTACGTCGACGCCTGAGGGGCCGCCCACGGGGACACAGGGGATAAAAGATATCCCCTTTGTCCTGGTATACTGCGCTACCCGGCCTGCGGCGCTAACCCCTTAAATTCCCATGGAATCCATCAAGACCCTCGAAGGCGACCTCCAGTGTCGCGAGCTGCGGTTCGCCGTCCTGGCGTCGCGCTTCAATGAGTTCATCGTCGATCAGCTGGTGAAGGGCGCGGTCGACTCGCTGCGTCGCCACGGCGCCAGCGACAAGCAGATCGAGATCATTCGCGCCCCTGGGGCGTTCGACTTGCCCGTGGTGGCTCGCAAGCTCGCGCTGAGCAAGCGGTATGACGCCATCATCGCGCTCGGCGCGGTGATCAAAGGCGCGACGGCGCACTTCGACTATGTCGCAGGCGAATGCGCCGGCGGCCTCGCCCGGGTAGCCAACGACACCGGCATTCCGGTTTCCTTCGGAGTGCTCACCACCGACACCATCGAGCAGGCCGTCGAGCGTGCCGGCACCAAGGCCGGTAACAAGGGCGCGGATGCGGCGGTGACCGCGATCGAGCTCGCCAACCTGCTGCGCAAGATCGAAGCTTGATGACTGACGAAGCTCCCAAACAAATTGCTCGTGGCACGGGCTCGCGCGCACGGTCGCTGGCGCGGAAGCTGGCGATGCAGGCTCTGTATCAGTGGCAACTGACGCAGCAGGACGCCGTCGAGATCAAGCAGCAGTATCTGGAAAGCGAGGACTCGGCGGGCGTCGACGAGGATCATTTCGTCGAGCTCGTCACCCAGACCATCGCTCGCAACGAACAGATCACCGGCGCATTGAAGCCGTTCGTCGACCGCCCGCTCGAGCAGCTCGACCCGGTCGAATCCGCCATTCTGATGATCGGCATGTACGAGCTGCAGCAGCGCCTCGATATTCCTTACCGCGTGGTGATCAACGAAGGCGTCGACCTGTGCAAGCGCTTCGGCGCCACCGACGCCCACAAATACATCAACGCCGTGCTCGATCGAGCCGCCCGCGAGATTCGCGCCGCTGAACGGCAATAGCCGCCGCCACGGACTGAGGTCTTCTAGCCATGAGCCTCGGAGAATTCGACATCATCGCCCGCTACTTCGCTCGCAAGAGCACGCGTGGCGATGTGTTGCTCGGCGTCGGTGACGATGCCGCCGTGCTCGATGTTCAGCCGGGCCGCAAGCTCGTGGTCGCCATGGACACCATCGTGGAGGGCGTTCATTTCCTCGCGGACTCCGATGCGGCGGACATCGGCTATCGCGCCATCGCGGTAAACTTAAGCGATCTGGCGGCCATGGGCGCGGAGCCCGCGTGGATGACGATGTCACTATCGCTGCCGCGTGCAAATGAGCAATGGTTGAGCGGCTTCGCGAGCGGCCTGTTCGAGCTGGCCGACGAATACAACGTCGCCTTGGTCGGCGGCGATACCGTACGCGGCCCTCTGGTGGTGACGGTGCAAATCGCCGGCTGGGTCGAAGCGGACGCGTGGCTGACGCGTTCAGGCGCGAAGCCGGGCGATCTGTTGTTTGTTTCAGGCATTCCCGGCGAAGCGGCCGCCGGTCTCGCTGTCATTCAGCGTCGCATGTTGGGCGGCGAAGCGGCGGCGTTTCTCAAACATCGCTTTCTCAGACCACGGCCGCGCATCGCGTTGGGACGGCAACTACGTACCGTCGCCAGTGCGGCCATGGATGTATCCGACGGTTTGATCACCGACCTCAAGAAACTTTGCGTGGCGAGCGGCTGTGGCGCTCAGCTGAACGTCGATCTGCTGCCGGAGTCGGCCGCCATGCGCGAGCTGTTCGAAGCCGATGACGGTCTGCAGTACGCGCTGGCGGGCGGCGACGATTACGAATTGCTATTTACGCTGCCTCCGGATCGCGCGCCTGCTGTGCTGAGCGCGTTACAGCTCGAGCAGCGAGTGACGCAAATTGGCGTCATGACGTTGGGCGAGGAGGGGACCGTGCAGTGCCTGCGCGACGGTCAGCCGTTCAGGATCAAGCGCGCGGGCTACGATCATTTCGCGGCCGGCGATCAGGGCAGCTAATACTTATGAAGTGGACCGCCGATCCCGCCCTGATGCGCGAGCCCGTGCATCTGATCGCATTTGGCTTCGGCAGCGGCCTCATGCCGAAAGCGCCAGGCACATGGGGGACGCTGGTCGCAATTCCAATCACGTTATTTGTGATGCAGTTCGGCTTTGCCGCGCATCTCGGTTTCGCAATCTTCGCGTCGCTTTTCGGAATCTACGTCTGCGGCGAGAGCGCGCGACGGCTGGGCGTGCACGATCATCCTGGTATCGTATGGGACGAGATCGCCGGGTTCGCCGTCACGATGTTGACGGTCCCGGCTAATTCCGCCGGAGGCGGATCGAGAATAATTTACTGGGTCGTCGCGGGGTTCGCCTTGTTCCGACTGCTGGACATCTGGAAGCCCTGGCCGATCCGGGAGGCTGATCACAGTCTCTCCGGCGGACTGGGAATTATGCTTGATGACGTTATTGCGGGCATTTTCGCGGCAGCGATCCTGCTCGGTATACGGTACATCCTCTAGTGCATGCATCCTGACGAGGGGCGCGTGCGAACGATAGTTCAGTGAGCCAGTAGTGAGCCCGAGCAGTGAGATGGGCGGTCTGATGGCACAGCGCAGCGCCACACGCGAACAGCGCATTCCCGAAAAGATCGGGAAATATGTCATCGTCAAAGAAGTCGGTCGCGGCAGCACCGGCGTCGTCTATCTTTCCCACGATCCTTACTACCGTCGCGACGTCGCCATCAAGGTCTACAACCTCGAGTCGCACGACGAGGACCGTCAGCGCGTCACGCGCAAAATGTTTCTTTCGGAAGCGCACATGGTCGGCATGCTGCAGCATCCGAACATCCTTCCTATTTTCGACGCGGGCGAAGAGAACGGTCACTACTACATCGTGACTGAGCACGTGCACGGCGCGCGCACGCTGTCCGCATACTGCAAGCCGGACAACCTGCTGCCCGTCGATGATGTGGTGGAGATCATGTACAAGTGCGCCAAGGCCCTGCACTACGCGCACAGCCGCGGCGTGATTCATCGTGACATCAAGCCGTCGAACATCATGCTCACGCAAGCCAACGACGTGCGCATCATCGACTTCGGCATCGCGCTGGTGGCGGACTCGGATATCTCGCGCATCGAGGGCATTGCCGGTAGTCCGTCGTACATGTCTCCGGAGCAGGTTCAGTCGCTGGAGATCACCAACCGGTCGGATCTCTATTCGCTCGGTGCGGTGTTGTACGAGATGCTGACCGGCTTCCGTCCGTTCCGCGGCGGCAATCTTTCCAAGCTGCTCCATCAAATCGTTTACGCCACGGCGCAGCCGATTCATTCGCTGCGACCGGATATTCCGGAGGTGCTGGAGACTTCAGTGGCCAAGGCGCTGCAGAAGGACCCGGCGAAGCGCTATCGCAACGGGTTGGAACTGGCGGCGGATCTGACCCGCGTTCACCAGGCACTGCGAGATGGCACGTCCAAGCTGGATCGCCAGGAGCAGTTCTCCATCCTGCGCACTTTGAAGTTCTTCCACGACTTCTCCCAGTCGGAGATTCTCGAAGTACTGCGCGCGAGCACGTGGCAGGACTACGAGGAGGGCGAGGAGATCGTCAAGGAAGGCGAAATGGACGATCGCTTCTACGTCATCGTTTCCGGCAGCGTCGCGGTCATGCGCAACGGCAATAACGTGGGGCAGCTGGAAGCGGGCGACTGTTTCGGCGAGACCAGCTACGTCCGCGGCGCGAAACGGCTCGCGACCATCAAGGCGCTGTCTGGAGTGACGTTGATGAAGGTCAGCTCCACTTTGCTCGAGCAGAGCTCGGCGGCGTGTCAGCTGCGATTCAACAAGGTGTTCCTGCGCAGTTTGATCAGCCGGTTGCAGAGCCCGAGCTGAGTCACAACGGGCACATTCGTCCACAAAAAAAGCCGGGCGAACCCCGGCTTTTTTAAAACAAAACTATGGCGGCGTTATAAGCCGACGACTTCGTCCTTGTCCTTCTCAATCAACGCATACGCCGAATGATTGTGGATGGACTCGAAGTTCTCCGCCTCCACCACATACGCGCGCACACGCTCTTCGTTGTTCATGCGAACGGCCACATCGCGCACGATGTCTTCGACGAACTTCGGGTTCTCATAAGCACGCTCGGTCACATACTTCTCGTCGGCGCGCTTGAGGATGCCGAACACCTCACACGAAGCCTCCGACTCCGCGATGTCGATGAGCTCTTCGAGGAACATATGACCGTCGACCTTGGCCTTGATGGTGATATGCGAGCGCTGGTTGTGCGCGCCGTACTTGGAGATGTCCTTGGAGCAGGGGCACAGGCTGGTGGCCGCGACGACGACCTTGAGCCACAACTCGGACTGGCCGTTGTGAAGCTCGCCGATGAGCGACGCCTGATAATTCATCAGGCTCTCCACGCCCGACACCGGCGCCTTCTTCATCACGAAGAACGGAAACTCCATCTCGATGTGACCCGTCTGTGCGTTCAGCTTCTCGGTCATCTGCGCCAGGATGTCTCGGAACGATTCGACGGAGATCTCACGTTCGTTACCATGGAGCAGCTCGACGAAGCGTGACATGTGGGTGCCCTTGAAGTTGTGGGGCAAGGCCACGTACATGTTGAAGTTCGCAATCGTGTGCTGCTCGCCGCTGGAGCGGTCCTTCACCCGGACCGGGTGATACACGTCCTTGATACCGACCTTGTTGATCGGAATGCGGCGGGAATCGGCGCGGGCCTGCACGTCCTCGATGGAGGTCGGGGGCGGAGACAGGACGCTTTTGGGCAGTGTCGACATACAGAGTTTCCGGACCGGGCCGGAGCACCGGCCTATGCTGGCAATCGATTAGGTCGAGGCCAGTATAGATCAAGGGGTGCGGAGGCCGTTCCCCCGTCCCGGAAATACACACATGCCCTAAATCGAGGATTGGCGGCGCTCAGCCGCCCACCGCCAGACGCTTTTCGCCCTGCCACCAGCGCGTAATTGCCGTCTCCAGCGACGCCATATCCAGCCCCGCGGCCGCCAGGCAGTCCTCGCGGGAGCCGTGCTCGATGAACCGGTCCGGGATGCCCAGGTTCAGGGTGGGCGGAATGTGACCGTGGGCGGCCAGACATTCGGTGATGGCCGAGCCGGCACCGCCGGCCACGACGTTTTCTTCGACGGTGACGATGGCGCGGTGACTGGCCGCCACGCGCACGATCAGCTCTTCGTCCAGCGGCTTGATGAAGCGCAGGTTCACCAGCGTCGCGTCGAGCTTCTCGGCGATCCGTTCGCAGAACGGAACCATCGCACCGACAGCGAGGATGGCGAGCCCACTGCGGCCCTCGCGCCGCGTTTGAGCTTTACCGATGGGCAGGGCGCGCATGGTCGATTCGATCGCCGTGCCCGGGCCCTGACCGCGCGGGTAACGCACGGCCGCCGGCAGGTTGGACTGCACGGCGGTGTACAGCATCTGGCGGCATTCGTTTTCATCCGCCGGCGCCATGACGATCAGGTTGGGAATACAGCGCAGGAACGACAGGTCGTAACTGCCCTGGTGAGTCGCGCCGTCGCCGCCGACCAGGCCGGCGCGATCGATCGCGAATGTGACGGGCAGATTCTGGATCGCCACGTCGTGAATCAATTGATCGTAAGCCCGCTGCAGGAACGTCGAGTAGATCGCGACCACCGGCCGCAAGCCTTCGCACGCCATGCCCGCCGCCAGCGTCACCGCATGTTGTTCGGCGATGGCGACGTCGAAATAACGAGCCGCGAAACGTTTGGAATATTCGACGAGCCCGGAGCCTTCGCGCATGGCCGGCGTGATCGCGACCACTTTCGGATCGGCCGCCGCCATGTCGCACAGCCACTGGCCGAACACCTGAGAGTAGCTCGGACCGCTGGCCTTCTCTTTGAAGATCACGCCGCTCTTGGCATCGAACGGACCCGGGCCGTGCCATTTGATCGGATCGGCTTCGGCCGGCGCATAGCCTTTGCCCTTGCGCGTGATCACATGCAGGAACTGCGGGCCCTTCAGGTCGCGCAGATTCTTGAGCGTGGCCACCAGCGCATTCACGTCGTGCCCGTCGATGGGGCCGATGTAGTTGAAGCCCAGCTCTTCGAAAATCGTGCCCGGCAGCACCATGCCTTTCATGTGCTCTTCCGAGCGGCGCGCGAGCTCCCACACCGTGGGCATGCGGCTCAGGACTTTCTTGCTGCCTTCACGCAAGGTTGCATACAACTTTCCGGAAAGCACGCGCGCGAAATAGTTCGAGAACGCGCCGACGTTTTCCGAAATCGACATGTCGTTGTCGTTGAGGATGACCAGCATGTCGACATCCAGACTGCCGGCGTGATTCAACGCTTCGAACGCCATGCCGGCGCTCATCGCGCCGTCGCCGATCACGGCGACCACGCGACGTTCTTCATTCTTCGCAGCCGCCCCGATGGCCATGCCGAGCGCGGCGGCGATCGAGGTGCTGGAATGACCGACGCCGAAGGTGTCGTATTCGCTTTCGGCGCGAGTCGGAAACGGCGCCAGGCCATCTTTCTGCTTGATCGTATGCAAACGATCGCGGCGACCGGTGAGCACCTTGTGCGGATATGCCTGATGACCCACGTCCCAAACGAGCCGGTCGTGGGGCGTATCGAAGACATAATGCAGAGCTACGGTGAGCTCGACGGTGCCGAGGCCGGCGGCGAAATGTCCGCCCATCTGGCTCACGGTCTCGATGAGATATTGGCGCAGCTCCGTGGCGACCTGCGTCAGCTCGCTGGCAGGAAGCTTGCGCAGATCGGCTGGTGAGCCGATCGCAGCCAGCAACGGATGAGGCGTGGCGGGATTCATGGCCGGCGAAGTCTACAGGAAACCAGGCGGACGATTGGTGGCGCAGTTCGGGCGAGCGGCGGATGAATCGTGGCGCTCAAGAGGGTGCTCAGTACTTCCGCAAGACCAGCCAGTCCGACATCGCCGCCAGCGGCGCGGCCTGCAGACCGGTTACTTTCAACGCGGCCAGCGCGCGAGCATGCAATTCATTCATGCGCTGACGAGACGGTTCGACGCCCGCGACGGAAGGATAGGTGGGCTTATCGAGCGCGCGATCCGCGCCCGTCGCCTTGCCGATCACCGCTACATCGCCTTCGACGTCCAGCAGGTCGTCCTGAATCTGAAAGGCCAGGCCGATGGCGCGCGCGTAATCGTCCAACGCGCGCCAGGTGGTTTCGGAAAGATTTGGAGCGCAAGCGGCGGCCATCATCACGGCGGCATGAATCAACGCGCCCGTTTTGCGAACGTGCATTTCTTCGACATCGGCCACGGATAACTTGCGACCGATGGCCGCGAGATCCAGCGCTTGTCCGCCGGCCATGCCGTTGGTGCCGCTCGCGACTGCCAGCAGCTGTACGAGCTTGAGTCGAACGGCCGGATCTGCCGGCGCGCCCGAGCCGCTTGCGAGCAACTCGAACGCCAGAACCTGCAGCGAGTCGCCGACCAGAATGGCCGTCGCTTCATCGAACGCCTTGTGACACGTCGGCCGCCCGCGGCGCAGATCGTCGTTGTCCATGGCCGGCAGGTCGTCGTGCACGAGGGAATAAGCATGAATCAACTCGACGGCGCACGCGGCTGCATCGAGCGTCGTTTCTGGAATACCTAGAGCCGCGCCCGTTGCATAAACCAGCGTGGGACGCACGCGTTTGCCACCGCCCAGCACGCTGTAACGAATCGCTTCGTGCAGGCGGCTCGGTTGAACGTCGATGGCAGGCAGGCGAGCCGACAATTCGTGCTCGACGCGTGCCTGCCAGATTTTGAGTTGCACGGCGAAGTTGGCCTGCGGGCCTGAAGCCAGCGAGGGCTCGACCAGCCTCGGTTGGAAGGACATGCGTTACCGCTCGTCGTCCGTGTCGGTGTCGAAAGGCGCGGCCGTGAACTCACCTTCGGCGCCGCTACGCTTGAGCAGGATCTCCACTTTCTGCTCGGCCTGCTTGAGCGCGCTCTGGCACGAGCGCGTCAGCTGCACGCCGCGCTCGAAGTGGCGCAGCGAATCGTCCAGCGACAGGTCGCCCTCCTCGAGCTTGTCGACGATGGCTTCGAGCTCGGCCAGCGAGCGTTCGAAATCGGCGGTCGGCTCGGTGGAGGTGTCGGCGGTGGGAGTTTTACTGGTCACGATACGTGAAATCGGGGTCATTGGCGGCGCGGCAAGCTTATAGCTTCTTGGCCACCAGCAACAGTTGATGAGAATGCTGAAAGAGCCCTTAATAGCAAATGAATACCAAGGCAGGACTCGACTCCGCGCCGTTGACTCCGTCAGCGGCCGGGACTAGATTCTGCGCGTTAGACTATGTCTAATGGGCCTGGGCCCCAGCCTATACAGTGGGCCCTCAAGGGCCGATTTCAGAGTTTCGCCACTTCCTACCCGCCGGCAATCGAGGTGAGCTGTAATGAAGAATCTGAAAGGCACGAATACTGAGAAGAATCTAAAGGACGCCTTCGCGGGCGAATCCCAGGCGAATCGTCGGTATCTTTACTTCGCAGCCAAGGCGGACGTGGAAGGCTTCAACGACGTGGCGGCGGTATTCCGTTCGACCGCCGAGGGCGAGACTGGCCATGCGCACGGCCATCTGGAATATCTCGAGGCTGTGGGCGACCCGGCGACGGGCCTGCCGATCGGTCCCACGGGCGCCAACCTGAAGGCGGCCATTGCCGGTGAGACCCACGAGTACACCGACATGTACCCGGGCATGGCCAAGCAGGCCCGCGACGAGGGTTTCGAGGAAATCGCCGACTGGTTCGAGACGCTCGCCAAGGCCGAGCGCTCGCACGCCAATCGCTTCCAGAAGGCGCTCGACACGCTGTAACCAACCGCCGGCGCCGTTTGCGCCCTTCGCGGTCAACGCGCACCGGGCCGGTCCTGCGCATCCATGCGCCCCCGGCATTCGGGCATCCTGCCCAGCACCGGCAGAGACATCTCTGCCGGCCGTTGGCTTTGCGTGTTCACTCAGTCCCAGCCATTCGCCAGGTAACTGCGTGTCCGAACAAAAAAACACCACAGCCCGCGAGGGCAGCCTGGAAGCGCCGACGCGCCATCCCATCGCGTGGCAAGATCCCGACTACGGCAACGAAGCGTCGCTGTTCAAAGAGCTGGAACGCATCTTCGACATCTGCCACGGCTGCCGGCGTTGTTTCAGCCTGTGCAATTCGTTTCCAACGTTATTCGACGCGGTTGACGAATCGTCGACCGGCGAAGTGGATGGCGTCGACAAGAAGGTCTACTGGGACGTCGTCGACCACTGTTATCTGTGCGACATGTGCTACATGACCAAGTGTCCGTACGTGCCGCCGCATCCCTGGAACGTCGACTTCCCGCACTTGATGCTTCGAGCCAAGGCATTCAAATTCAACAACGCTCCCGAAGGAGCGAAGCCGGTCACGCCGCGGGACAAGATTCTCAGCGCCACCGATCTGGTCGGCAGCATCGCGGGCATTCCGGTGATTGCCGAGGCGGTGAACGCCATCAACAAAACTGATTTCGGCCGCAACATGCTCGATCGGACCCTCGGCGTGCATCCCAAGGCGCCGGTGCCGGAATATCACAGCAACACCTATCGCAAGCGTCATTCAGCCAGGCAACATCCGCAGCTCGAAGCCAAACCCGCGGGCGATACGCGCGGCAAGGTGGTGTTGTTTGCGACTTGCTACGGCAATCGCAACGAACCGCAGCTGGGCGAAGATCTCACCGCGATCTTCGAGCACAACGGCATTCCAGTCAGGATCGCCGGGCGCGAGCGCTGCTGTGGCATGCCGAAGCTCGAAATCGGCGATCTGGAAAGTGTGGAGCGGCTGAAACAAGAGAACATTCCGGAACTCGCGAAACTGGTGGACGAAGGTTGGGACATCGTCACGCCCGTGCCATCGTGCACGTTGATGTTCAAGCAGGAACTGCCGTTGATGTTTCCTGACGATCCGCAGGTCATCAAGGTGCGGGACGCGATGTTCGATCCCTTCGAATATCTGTGGGCGCGTCACAAGGCGGGCCTGCTGCGAACCGAGTTCCCGCACAAGCTGGGCAAGATCAGTTATCACGTGCCGTGTCACTTGCGGGTGCAGAATCTCGGCATGAAGACGCGAGACATTCTGCTGCTGGTGCCGGAGACGCAGGTCGACGCCATCGAGCGGTGCTCGGGACACAACGGTACTTACGGCGTGAAAAAAGAATTCCGCGACGTGTCGATGAAGATCGGCAAACTGGTGATCCGGCGCGTCAGCGACTCCGGCGCCGACTACTATTCCAGCGACTGCCCGATGGCGGGTCGCCAGATCGAATCCGGCCTGGCCGGCGCCGACGAGGGCACGGCCACGCCGCCGGTGCATCCGCTCACTTTGTTGCGGAGGGCTTATGGGATCTGAACCTGTTCAGCGCGGCCGGCTCGGCCGGGCCGACTTGCTGAGCCTCGAACAGTATTCGACGGCCCGCAAGGAATTCCGCGGCCGAGTGCTGGAACACAAGCGCAACCGCCTGATCCCCATCGGCCCGAACGTCACCTGGGCCTTCGAGGACCGGCTCACCATCCAGTATCAGATCCAGGAGATGCTGCGCGTGGAGCGCATCTTCGAAGCGGCGGGCATTCAGGATGAGCTCGACGCGTACAACCCGCTGATCCCGGACGGCTCGAATTGGAAAGTCACGTTCCTGATCGAATTTCCCGATCCTGATGAACGCAAGCAACGCCTGGCGGCGCTCAAGGGCATCGAAGGCCGCTGCTGGGTTCAGGTCGCCGGCCTGGAGCGGTCATACGCCATCGCCGATGAGGACCTGGAGCGCGAGAACCACGAGAAGACTTCCTCGGTGCACTTCCTGCGCTTCGAGCTCGATGCCGAGATGGTGGCGCAGGCGAAGGGCGGGGCGCCGGTAAGCGTCGGCATCGATCATCCGAACTACAATTACGACGTCCAACTCTCGGAACCGCAACGCAAGTCGCTGGCTGCCGACCTGGTCTGAAGCGGCCGCCAGATCCCTGGGTGGATGTACAGGCGAAAGCGCGTGCTATCATCCGCGCCGCCCTAACTCTGCCCCTAACGAAATCAGCTCGTTACAGATGGCTCAATCGTATAACGCGTCCGACATCGAAGTTCTAAGCGGTCTCGACCCCGTGCGCCGGCGTCCCGGCATGTACACGGACACGAGCCGCCCCAACCATCTTGCCCATGAAGTCATCGACAACTCCGTCGATGAGGCCATGTCCGGGCACGCCAAGCGCATCGACGTGAAGGTGTACAAGGACGGCTCGCTGGAAGTCGCCGACGACGGTCGCGGCATGCCGGTGGACATTCATCCTCAGGAGAAGGTCAGCGGCGTCGAGCTCATCCTGACCCGCCTGCACGCTGGCGGTAAGTTCAACGATAAGAACTACAAGTTTGCCGGCGGTCTGCACGGCGTCGGCGTGTCCGTCGTCAATGCGCTGTCCAAGAACCTGGAAACCTACATCAAGCGCGGCGGCAAGGAATACAGCATCAGTTTCGCCTCCGGCAAACTGAAGTCGAAGCTGAAAGTGATCGGCGACGTTGGCGCCAAGAACACCGGCACGCGCGTGCGCTTCTGGCCGGATGCGAGCTTTTTCGAAACGCCGAATTTCTCGATCCCGAAACTGAAGCACGTGCTCAAGGCCAAGGCGGTGTTGTGCCCCGGTCTGCACGTCACGCTGGAAATCGAAGGCGGCGAGAAGGAAGAGTGGCAGTACTCCGGCGGCCTGAACGAGTACCTGACCGAATCGCTGGGTCAGGGCGAGTGGCTGCCTCAAGAACTTTTCACCGGCAGCATCGAAAGCGACGCGGAAGCCGTCGAATGGGCCCTGGCGTGGCGCATCGACGAAGGCCCGCGCGTCGAGGAAAGCTACGTCAACCTCATTCCGACCGAGCAAGGCGGCACGCACGTCAACGGCCTGCGCGTCGGCCTCACCGACGCCGTTCGTGAGTTCTGCGAATTCCGCAATCTGCTGCCCAAGGGCTTGAAGCTGGCGCCCGAAGACGTTTGGGACGGCGTCACTTACGTGCTCTCGATGAAGATGAAAGAGGCGCAGTTCGCCGGTCAGACCAAAGAGCGTCTATCGTCGCGCGAAGCTGCCGCGTTCGTCTCCGGCGTGGTGAAGGATCAGTTCGGTCATTGGCTGAACCAGCATCCGGAGTCGGGCGAGAAGATCGCGCAGCTGGCGATTCAGAGTGCGCAGACTCGCTTGAAGGCATCGAAGGCGGTCTCTCGCAAACGCGTCGTCGCCGGCCCGGCCTTGCCCGGCAAGCTGGCTGACTGCTCCTCGCAGGAGCCCGAGCGCGGCGAGTTGTTCCTGGTCGAAGGCGATTCCGCCGGTGGCTCGGCCAAGCAGGCGCGCGATCGCGAGTTCCAGGCAGTGATGCCGCTGCGAGGCAAGATCCTGAACACCTGGGAAGTCGATGCGAGCGACGTGTTGTCGTCTCAGGAAGTGCATCACATCGCCATCGCGCTCGGCGTCGACCCGGGCTCGGACAAGCTCGACGGCCTGCGCTATCACAAGGTTTGCATCCTGGCGGACGCCGACTCCGACGGTCAGCACATCGCCACGCTGTTGTGCGCGCTGTTCCTGCGTCACTTCCGTCCGCTGGTGCTGGCGGGTCACGTCTATGTCGCCATGCCGCCGCTGTATCGCATCGACTTGGGCAAGCAGGTGTTCTATGCGCTCGACGACGCGGAACGTCAGGGCACGCTCGATCGGCTCGCTGCGGAACATCCGCGTGGCAAGCCGACGGTCACTCGCTTCAAAGGTCTGGGTGAGATGAGCGCTCTGCAGTTGCGCGAAACCACCATGGCGCCGGAAACGCGCCGCCTGGTGCAACTCACCGTGGACGCGAAAGACGAAGCCGACTCGACGATGGACATGCTGCTGGCGAAGAAGCGCGCGAGCGATCGCCGCGAATGGCTCGAGACCAAGGGCAACCTAGCCGAAGTCGTTCCCTGAGCCGCGCCGCCGTCACTCAATAAACATTCTCTGGATCTATGCCCACGCAACCTCCTTTGAACTTCGAAGGCGTCGAGCGGCAGCCGCTCCGCGCCTTCACCGAAAAGGCGTACCTCGATTATTCGATGTACGTCATCCTGGATCGCGCCCTGCCGCACATCGGCGACGGCTTGAAGCCGGTGCAGCGGCGCATCGTTTACGTCATGAGCGAGCAGGGCTCGTGGCAGGCCGCGAAACACAAAAAAGCGGCGCGCGCTATCGGTGACGTGATCGGTAAATATCATCCGCACGGCGACTCGGCTTGCTACGAAGCGATGGTGCTGATGGCGCAGCCGTTCTCGTATCGCTATCCGCTGGTCGACGGACAAGGCAACTTCGGTTCCTCCGACGATCCGAAGTCGTTCGCGGCCTATCGTTACACCGAAGCGCGCCTGACCAAGTACTCGGAGCTGCTGTTGTCCGAGCTGGGGCAGGGCACGGTGGAGTGGATTCCGAACTTCGACGGCACGCTGGAAGAGCCCAAGCTGCTGCCGGCGCGCGTGCCGAACATCCTGCTGAACGGCGCGACTGGCATCGCGGTCGGCATGGCGACCGACATTCCGCCGCACAACCTGCGCGAGGTCGTGAATGCCTGTATCAAGTTGCTCGAAGATCCCGATACGCCGCTACGCGAGCTGATGAAAGACGTGAAGGGCCCGGACTTCCCGACCGGCGCCGAGATCATTTCGCCCAAGGCCGATCTCAAGCAAATCTACGAAACCGGCAACGGCACATTCCGCGCGCGCGCCACGTACGAGTTGGAAGACGGCGAGATCGTCATCACTCAGCTGCCGTATCAGGTGTCGGGCAGCAAGATCCAGGAGCAGATCGCGGCGCAGATCAACGCCAAGAAGCTGCCAATGGTAGAGGACATCCGTGACGAGTCCGACCACGAGCATCCGACGCGCATCGTGATCGTGCCGAAGTCGAGCCGTGTCGACCAGGTGCAGGTGATGAATCACCTGTTCGCGACCACGGATCTGGAGCGCACTTATCGCGTCAATCTGAACATCATCGGCCTCGACGGCCGGCCGCGCGTGATGGGATTGAAGGAGCTGCTCGAAGAGTGGCTCAAGTACCGCATCGACACCGTCACGCGCCGTCTGCAGTGGCGCCTGGAGAAGGTGAAGTCGCGCCTGCATATCTTGGAAGGTTTGCTGATCGCGTATCTGAATCTCGACGAAGTGATCCGCATCATTCGTCGCGAGGACGAGCCGAAGCCGGTCTTGATGAAGCGCTTCAAGATCACCGAGATCCAGGCGGACGCAATTCTCGACACGCGCCTGCGTCACCTCGCCAAGCTGGAAGAAATGAAGATCCGCGGCGAGCAGAGCGAGCTGCAGGCCGAGCAGGACCGCCTCGACAAACTGCTCGGCAGCAAGGCCAAGCTGAAGAAGCTGGTGCGCGACGAGCTGGAAGCGGATGCGAAGGAATTCGGCGACGACCGTCGCACCAAGATCGTCGAGCGCGCGGCTGCGGTCGCCATCGATGAGACTGAGCTGGTCACGAGCGAGCCGGTGACGGTGATTCTGTCCGAGCGCGGCTGGGTGCGCGCTGCCAAAGGACATGAAATCGATCCGACCTCGATTTCTTACAAGACCGGCGACGGATTCCTCGCGGCTGCGAAGGGCAAGAGCACGCAGCAGGCGGTGTTCCTCGACAGCACCGGTCGCACGTACACGTTGATTGCCCACTCGTTGCCATCGGCGCGCGGTAATGGCGAGCCGTTGTCAGGCCGCCTGGATCCGCCGGAAGGCGCGACGTTCTCGGGCGTGATTATTGGCGAAGCGACAGAGAAGTGCGTGCTCGCTTCGGACGCGGGCTACGGCTTTGTCGTGCCGGTCGGTGAGCTGCACTCTCGTAACAAAGCCGGCAAGGCGGTGCTCAAAGTGCCGGATGGCAGCAAGGCGCTTGCTCCGGCGCTCGTGCCGGCCGACGAGAATGCGTTGATCTGCGCGACCAGCAGCGAAGGCAAGATGCTGGTGTTCCCGGTGAAGGACTTGCCCGAGCTGCCCAAGGGCAAGGGCAACAAGATCTTCGGCGTGTCCTCCAAGGGCGATGAGACCATGACGGCCATCGCGGTCATCACTTCGTCGCAGAACCTCGTGGTTCGCTCGGGCGAGCGCAAGATGACCATCAAGTTCGCCGACCTCAAGGAATACAAGGGCGAACGCGCTCAGCGCGGGGCGGTGTTGCCTCGTGGCTGGCGGAAGGTCGATAAGCTCGAGGTGGAGAGCGCGTAACCCGCGCTCTCAGCCCATCACCACCTGCTCGGGTTCATTCACGAAATAGCCCTGAATGAACTCGATGCCGAGCTGCCACAGCACCGCCATCGTATTCGCATCTTCCACGCGTTCTGCGATGGTGGAAATGTTTCGTTCCTTGGCTTGATCGACCAGCTCGCGGACGCGGGCTTGCAGCGCCGGATCGACCGCCAGGCCCTGCATCAGAGTGCCGTCGACCTTGACGAAGTCGATGGGCAGGTGGGCGATCAGGCGTTGCGGGTCGCGGCCCGTGCCGAAGTGTTCGATGGTGAAGCGGAAGCCGGCTTTGCGCAGGCCGTTGGCGAGCTCGCTGGTGTCGGCCAGGTATTCCGTCGCGATCTGCTCGCTGATCTGGAAGGCTAGGCGGCTGGGCTCGATGCGCGAGGCTTTGAGCTGATTGTGCAGCCACTGCAGTAGCGACTTATCGCGCACCGAGTCCTTCGACAGACGCACGAACAATTGTTTCACCGGGCGGCTGGCGATGAAGGTCATGGACGCGCCGATCACCCAGCGGTCGATGTTCTTCATCAGGTCGTTGCGCTCGGCGGCCGACATGAATTCGGCGGGCAACAACTCTTCGCCCTGTTCGTCGACCATGCGCACCAGCACGTCGAACATGCCTTTGTCTTCGCCGAGCAAGCTGGCGACGGGCTGTTGCATCAACCGGAAGCGGTTTTCCATGAGCGCCGCCCGGATGCGCTTCACCCACAGCTCGTCGGCGGCTTCTCGCTTCGTGTCTGCCTCACGATGATCGACGATGTTCACTTTGCCGCCGCCGGAAGTCTCGGCGGTGCGTCGCGCCGACAGCGCATCGAGGATTGCGCTGCCCGCATTGGGTGAGCGGGGGTCGATCAAGCCGACGCCGACGCTGCACGTGCAGGAGATTTGTTTCTCTCCCAGTCGGAACACCTGCGTGCCCACTTTGCGGATCAGATTCGCGGCCCACACCTCGATGTCTCGAGCGGTGCCGCGCTCCATCAGCAACACCAGCGTGCCATCGCCGAAGCGGCCGAACAGGTCGGTCGGCTGACGAGTCTCGCCGATCAGGCCAGCAAACTGCGCCATGAAATCTTCAAAAGCCAGCGGCCCGATGTCGTCCGCAACCGCTTCAAGCTTGTCGGGCTGAATGGCAACCAGCTCGCGCACGCCCGCCTTGATGGGCTGGGCCAGCGCTTTTTTCAGATGTTCGATGAAGAAGCGACGTTGCAGAGCGCCGGTGCTCGCGTCACGCTCCAGCGCTTCGGTGAGCTGCTCGTTGAGATTGCCGGACTCGCCGCGCTTGCGAGCGGCGAAGCACAGCCGCACGGCGGGCTCGCCATCGAACTCGACCCGCGACAATTCCATTTCCAGCGGCACGCTCGAACCGTCGTTCAACAAAGCATTCGCCTTGAGCGGGTGGTTCGACCACTTGCCCTGCAGACATGCCACCAGCGCGCCCTTGAGCGCGGCGTGCGCTTCAGGATCGAACACGTCCATCAGCGGCGTGCCGGTCAGCGCGTCGGCTTCGGTGAAGCCATACAAATCCAGCCACGCCGGATTGGCGTCGACGATGATGCCTTCCTGCACGTGAGCGATGGCGTCGGCCGAGCCGGCCATGAAAGATTTCAATTGATCGCGATATTCGCGCGCCGAGCTGATGGTGCTGTTGAGCGCGCGCGCCTGGCGACTCGCTTCCAGCTCGCGAGCAACGACGCCGCGCAGGCGATTCGGGTTCATCAATGTGATCACGTCGCGCGCGCCCTGTTGCATGGCATTGGCCATGATCTCTTCGTCGACCTGATCGCGCGCGAACAGCACCGGCACCTCGGCGCCATACTGCCTGACGACCGTCATGACCTTGGTCATGTCGGCGGGATCCGGTCCGACGAACGCAACCAGCATGTGCGCGTTGATCTGTTGCAAGGCCTCGCCCAGGTCGGTGAGCTCCTTGATCCAGTTGCAACGGACCGCCACGCCCGCGTTGCGCAGGGTGCTGTTGATCGCCTCGACATTGTCCTGATGTCGGGTCAGGACAATCATCGGCACGGCGCTAGATTCGGCCAACGTTCTGCTCCAGCAAACTCATTCAATGAAAAATAGGGTCAATCGACCCTATCGGCGCCGACCACGGCGGTCTTAGCCGGGGCGCCTGCGACTTCCCGAACCAGCTTCGGCACTAAGTACCCGGGCAGTTTCGCGGTCAGCTCCCGGTGGAGCTGCAGCGCCCGGGCTTCGGGCAGGTCGAAATGCGCCGCGCCCTGCACCTTGTCCAATACATGGAGGTAATAGGGAAGGACGTGCGTCTCGAATAGCGCTTCACTCAATTCGGCCAGCGCCGTGACGTCGTCGTTGACCCCTTGGAGCAGCACCGATTGATTCAGCAGAGTGACGCCCGCCGCCTTCAGGCGCCCGCACGCCTGGCGCACCGACTGGTCGATTTCCCGGGCGTGGTTGGCATGCATCACCACCACCTTCTGCAGACGCACTCCTTGCAACCAGTCGAGCAGGCCGAGATCGATGCGCTCGGGCAGGACGATGGGATAACGGGTGTGGATCCGCAGGCGCCGGATATGAGGGATCGCCTGAAGGCCGTCGGTCAGCTGCTTCAATCGCCGATCGCTCAGGCTCCACGGATCGCCGCCGCTGAGAATGACCTCGTTGATGGTGGTATCGGCGCGCAGGTGGTCGAGCGCCGGCTGCCAGCCCTGTTGAAGGGCCGACTCTTCCGAATAGGGAAAATGCCGGCGAAAACAGTACCGGCAATGGACGGCGCAGGCGCCGGTGGTCACCAGCAAGGCCCGGCCTTGATACTTGTGCAGTAAGCCCTGAGCCGCGCGGCGGTTCATGTCGCCGACCGGATCGGTCACGAAGCCCTCCGTCACCTGCAATTCGGCGGCGACCGGCAATATTTGCAGCAGCAACGGATCGTTCGGGTCGCCCTTCCGCATCCTTGCCACGTAACTGCGCGGTACGCGCAGGGCGAAGTCCTTGGCCGCCGCGATGGCGGGCAGGACCAGTGCTGGATCGAGGTCGAGCAGGCTGCACAGCTCCCGAGGATCGGTCACCGCTTCAGCCAGCAATTGCTGCCAGCCGGGCTCACGAGGCACGGATTTAGCCGTGGAATCGAGGGAAATGGCGTCGAACTGCGGGGCCAACTGGTTTGCGTGGGAGGTTGCGGCTATCATCTGCGCCCTTTGCCGGGGACCCCGCTGGAAATGCGGGGCCGGTCCATTTTCGCAGACTTTCAGCCGCGGTGCCCAATGGCCAGTTACTCCACCAATGAATTCAAGTCGGGCGTCAAGATCCTGCTTGAAGGCGTCCCGTATTCCATCGTCGAAAACGAGATGGTCAAGCCCGGCAAAGGCCAGGCGTTCAACCGCGTCAAAGTGCGCAATCTGAAGAACGGCAAGGTTACGGAGCGCACGTTCAAGTCGGGCGACACGGCCGAGGCCGCCGACGTCGTCGAAACCGAAATGCAATATCTCTACACGGACGGCGAGTTCTGGACTTTCATGAATCCGGAGTCGTTCGAGCAGTACACCGCCGGCAAAGAAGCCATGGGCGACGGCGCGATTTGGCTGAAGGACGGCATGAATTGCACGGTCATGCTGTGGAATGGCGAGCCGCTCAACGTGACGCCGCCGGCGCACGTCGAGCTGAAGGTCATCGAGACCGACCCCGGCCTGCGCGGCGACACCGCCACTGGCGGCGCCAAACCCGCCAAACTGGAAACCGGCGCCACGGTGCGCGTCCCGTTGTTCATCAACGAAGGCGAGTACATCCGCGTCGACACCCGCACCGCCGAGTACATCGCCCGCGCCAAGGCTCCGGCTTAAGAGAAAAAAGACTGCCTCGGTGGCTCGCACGCCGCCGAGGTGGGGTATCTCCTTCCGGCACCGTGCTCCCCCTCAGTCGCGCTTTCGCGCGACGTCGTCGGGTCCCATCCCTGGGCGCACTTTGCCGAAAAGGTCCCTCTTTCTCGACAATGCCGGAAGAAGATACCCCACCTCGACGACGTGCCGAAACGTTTGTCTTAGTTTGACAGCAACGCCGCCACGAACTGTTCCAGTCCTTTCTTATCCTGTTCGTCGAAGCGAGCCAGCTTCGGGCTGTCCAGGTCGAGCACGCCGAGCAACTCGCCGTTGCGGATCATCGGCACCACGATTTCTGAATTCGAAGCGGCGTCACATGCGATGTGGCCAGGGAACTCGTGCACGTTGCGGACGAGCTGTGTGGCGCGCTGAGCGGCGGCGGTTCCGCAGACGCCTTTGCCGATAGCTATGCGGACGCATGCGGGTTTTCCCTGAAAGGGGCCGACCACCAGCTCGCCTTCCTTGAGCAAATAAAATCCCGCCCAGTTCAAATCGGGCAGCGAGTGATATATCAGCGCCGCGCTGTTCGCGAGATTGGCGATGAAATCGCGCTCGCCTGCGATCAAACCCTGCAGCTCCTGCACCAGTTGCTGATAAAGCACCGGCTTGGGCTGGCTGGCGTCGATGTGACTCTCGTGCATGGCTCGGCTCGTTGACAAAGACAATAGCGCGATTGTAACTCCGGCCAGCCGGTCACACTGTTGCGATACTGACGCTTCCAGCTTTGCCCATCGCGCGTGTACGCTGACGCGCACAACATCAGCGGATGAATCCTATGGAGCCGGGAGCCAGCCCCGAGCCCCCCAGCGACGCGGGGCTCGATCCAACCGTACAGCAACCTGCCACCACGACCCGCCGCGAGCTGCCGCCTGGCGAGATCGTCGGTCGTTATCGCATCGTCCGTCTGCTCGGCCGCGGCGGCATGGGCTCGGTGTATTTCGCCGAGCGCGCCGACGAGGAATATCAGCAGTCGGTGGCGTTGAAGGTGGTCGAGTGGTGCCCCGCTGTGACCGACCTCGCCGGTCGTTTCCGCGCGGAACGACAAATCCTTGCGCGTCTCTCGCACGAGAACATCGCTCGTTTGCTCGACGGCGGTCAGATGCCCGATGGCACGCCGTATCTGGTGATGGAGCACATCGCCGGTACGCGCATCGATCATTACTGCAAGCTGCGACGGCTCGGCACCGAAGCCAAGCTCCGGTTGATGCAGCAAGTGTGTGCGAGCGTGCAGTACGCGCACCAGAACCTGGTCATTCACCGCGATCTGAAGCCCTCGAACATTCTGGTCACCGAAGAGGGCGTGGTGAAGCTGCTCGATTTCGGCGTCGCCAAGCTGCTGAGCCCGGACGCCGGCGCCGACTCGATGACCCAGCAGATTGACCGCGTGTTGACGCCGGACCATGCCAGCCCCGAACACCTGCTCGGTCAACCGGTCGGCACGACGTCCGACGTCTACGCGCTCGGCGTATTGCTCTATGAGTTGTTGAGCGGCAAGCGGCCGTTCGAGTTCGCAAATTTATCCTTCAGCGAAATCACTCGCATAGTCGGCCTCACCAGTCCTGCGCCCCCGAGCACGAGGGTTCCTGTTGAAGCGGACCGGCGTGGGCTCGCAGCGGAGTTGCGTGGCGATCTCGACAACATCGTGCTCAAAGCGATGCATCGCGAGCCGAACCGCCGTTATCAGACGGCGGCCGCGCTCGCGGCGGATATTCAGAATTATCTGGAAGGCAGGCCGGTACAGGCGCGTCCGGATACATGGACCTATCGCGCACGAAAATTCGTGCGTCGTAACGCGTGGGCCGTGGCTGGATCGACAGCCTCCGTGCTGATGATCGCCACCGTGATTGCGTTCTACACCGTGCGGCTTTCGGAAGAGCGCGACATCGCACAACGCGAGCGCAAGGCTGCCGACACCGTCGCCGAATTCATGATCGACGTGTTTCGTCGCGCGAACCCCAATGAGACTCGCGGCGCTGAAGTGTCGGCGCGCGATGCGCTCGACGCCGCGGCAGCGCGCATCGATCGCGATCTGCTCAATGAGCCGCATCTGCGTTTGTCACTGATGCGCAAGATGGGGCAGTCCTACAGCGGTCTGGGTCTCATGCCCGAAGCACTCGGTCTCATGGAACGGCAGGTGAGCCTCGCGCGCTCGGTGTTCGGCGAAACTCACGTCGAACTGGCGCGCGCTCTGGAGGCGCTGGGTCACATTCATCACTCCACGTCCAAGTTCGTTCTGGCGGAACAGGCCTTCGGCGAAGCCGAGCTGATCCGGATGCGCCTGGGTCTGGAGCACGACGCCGAATGGGCGCGCTTGCTGCATTCCATCGCCAGCAATCTCCGGGCCGAACAGCGCTTCGAGGACGCGATCAAATATCACAAGCGAGCGGAAGAGAGCGCTCGCGCGTTGCCCGAGCTGGAGCGCGCGACCTTGGGCAATGTGCTGCAAGGGTTGGCGTTCACATACGGCGAGTCTGGCAACTACGCCGAGGCCGAGCGTTATGCGCGCGAGGCGCTGCCGCTGCTGGAAGGCGCGACCCACGAAGGCCACGATTTGTATAGCAACGGCCTCAACACGTTGGCGAACATCCTGCGGCGACAGTTCAAGCTGGACGAAGCGGAGGCGTTGTTTCGACGTTTCGTCGCGCGGCAGACCGAGATCCTCGGCAAGAATCATTTCCTCGTGGCCCGCGCGCAAAACAATCTGGCGACGTTGTTACGAGCCAAGGGCGACTACAAAGGCGCGGAGCAGGCGCTGCTGGAAGCGTTGCGAATCTACGAGTCGGGCCGCGAGCCGGATCAACTCGACCTCGCGATCTCGCATCACAACCTGGCGGGCGTGTATCGCGAAGACGGAGACTTCGCGCAGGCGCTGGAGCACGCGGATCGAGCGATCGATCTCAAGCGTAACGCGACGGGGCCGGGCAGTCCGCAACTGGTGAGCTCGCTGTTGGAACGGTCCGCCGCCCTGCGTAGTCGAGGCGATTTCGCCGCCGCGCGTACCGCGTTTGCCGAGGCAGAGTCGATCGCGAGTCAGCGCTTCGATCCGAACGATCGGCGCCACGTGCTGGTTCTGTTGGAGCGTGGACGCTTGAATCTCGCGACCGGACAGAAGGCAGCAGCCGCGCATGATCTGGAAGATGCCGTAGCTCGCTTGCGCAAGCAGGACGAAGCCGCACGCCTCGCCGAGGCTCTCTGCACACTTGCCGAGTTGCGCGCATCGTCGGGCGATGTCGGCGGTGCACGTACTTTGCTCGATGAAGCTGCGACGTTGCGTTTGAAAATCATGCCGGCCACGCATCCCGCTGTCGTCGCCGTGCAAAGTCAGTTGCGCGCTCTAGAGGTGACGGGTCTGGCTGCGAAGTAAAACGCACGCTTGCCCTTCGCTGCGCGAGAGCGCATTTTCAGGCAAACACATTTTTAGGCAAGCATTGCGCGGCTTCGTATAACGCCTCCGAGTCCTTCGGCGGTCACAATGCGCGCCGTAGATGAGGAGAGCGACATGCAACAACGCAAATTGGGTACTCAGGGTCTGACGGTGTCCGCGCTCGGGCTGGGCTGCATGGGCATGGCTCAGGTCTACGGCGCGAGCGACGACAGCGAATCGATCGCGACCATTCATCGCGCCCTCGAGCTCGGTATGAATTTTTTCGATACCGCCGAGGTGTACGGGCCGTACACGAATGAAGAGTTGCTCGGCAAGGCGCTCAAAGGCAAACGGCAGCAAGCCGTCATCGCGACCAAGTTCGGCTTCGATCTGACCGCGAAGGACCGGCTCGGCGCTCTCAACAGCCGCCCGGAGAACGTGTTCAAGGTTGCTAACGAGAGCCTGCAGCGGCTCGGCACCGACTACATCGATTTGTTTTATCAGCATCGCGTCGATCCCGCCGTGCCCATCGAGGAAACGGTTGGCGCCATGGCGGAACTGGTGAAGCAGGGCAAAGTGCGTTACCTCGGCCTTTCCGAAGCGGGCGCGGCGAACATCCGGCGCGCGCACGCCGTGCATCCGATCTCCGCGCTGCAGAGCGAATATTCGCTGTGGGAACGCAACCTCGAGCCCGAGATCATTCCGCTGGTGCGCGAGTTGAGCATCGGTCTGGTGCCTTATTGTCCGCTCGGCCGCGGCTTCCTCACCGGCACGGCCCCGCGTCTGGAAGCGACGAACGATGCGGATTTCCGTCGGCGCGATCCGCGCTTCCAGGGCGAGAACTACGATCGCAATCTGCACCTGGTCGAAGAGGTGAACGCCGTAGCTCAGCAGAAGGGCGCAACCGCGGCACAGATTGCGCTTGCCTGGGTGCTGCAGAAGGGCGATGACATCGTGCCCATCCCCGGCACCAAGCGCCGCAAATATCTCGAAGAGAACGCAGTTGCCGCGTTGATCACACTTACGCCGCAGGAGTTGCAGGTACTCGACGCCATCGGCGAGCCGGGCGAAGTGGCCGGCCCGCGCTACAACGAGCCGTTCATGAAGCTGGTCGATCGCTGATCGATTCAGGCGCGGTCGAAGGGAAACGCGAGCACGGCGTCGATATGTTTGGCGCCGGTCGCGCACATCACGAGGCGATCGAAGCCCAGCGCGACGCCGGAGCAATCCGGCAGTCCGTGCTCGAGCGCGGCGAGGAAACGTTCGTCGATGGGCATCGGCGGCAAGCCGCGCTTGGAGCGCTCCGCGATGTCACGTTCGAAGCGCGCGCGTTGCTCGGGCGCATTGCCGAGCTCGTGAAAGCCGTTGCACAGCTCCAGGCCATCCATGTACGCCTCGAAGCGAGATGCGACCGGCCCACGAATCTGCGCGAGCGCCGCTTGCGACGCCGGATAGTCATAGATAAACGTCAGCCGATCGTGGCCGAGCTGCGGGCCGACCAGAATGCCCATGATCAGATCCAGACACGCGTCGCGGTCGCTCCGGATATCGCGCGGGACTTCGATGCCCTGGCTTTCCAGACGCGCGATCAGCACGGGTATCGGATCGTCGAACGGATCGATCCCCGCATGCAGATGCACCGCTTCGCGGTAAGTGAGCCGCTCCGAGCGATCGAACGAGCGTGAGGGGGGCAGCATGGCGCTGATCAGCCGCTCGACGTCCGACATGAGCGAGTGATGATCCATGCCGAGTCGATACCACTCGATCATGGTGAACTCGGGATTGTGATAGCGGCCGCTCTCGCCGTCGCGGTACACCTTGCAGATCTGCCAGATGTCACCGCAACCGGCCGCGAGCAGACGTTTCATCGCGTACTCGGGCGAGGTGTGCAGGAAGGTGTGTCGGCCGTTGGCGGTCGCGGCAACGCTCGCCAGATGAATGTCTGTGACAGCGGCCGCGCTCAACGTCGGCGTATCGACTTCCAGCGCGCGCGTGGCCGTGAAATATTCACGAGCGGCTCGCAACATCGACGCCCGCGTTTCGAGCGTGGCGATGGCCGCGGTCGGGCGCCAATCGTTGCTCATTGCGAGACTCGTGCGATGGGACGACCGAGCTGAACGGTCGCATTCGCGTGCATCGCCGAGGTATCCCAATGAATGCGGCCGCGCTCGAACAGCAGCACGACGGTAGAGCCCATGTTGAAGCGGCCCAGCTCTTCACCTTTCTTGAATTCGCGGCCCACGCCTTGGGCAATGATCTCGGGCCGCTTGTTCCGACGCGGCGGCGGATTCACTTCGCCACAGTGCACCGTCTCGATGCTGCCGACGTGCAGCGCGCCGACCAGAATGACCGCGACCCGTCCGATGGGCGTGTTGAATTCGCAGATCAAACGTTCGTTTCGAGCAAACACTCGCGGCACGGCGCGCGCGGTCGATGCGTTCACGCTGAACAAATCGCCCGGCACATAGATGTTCTTGAACGCCGCGCCCGCGTACGGCATGTGGATGCGGTGATAGTTGTACGGCGCGAGATAGATGCAGGCAAAGCTGCCGTTGGTGTAGGTGGCAATCGATTCTTCATCGCCCGCCAGCAGCTCCTGCAAGGTGTAGTGCTGACCCTTGGCCTGCAGAATCGACTCGTTCAGCAACTCGCCCACCTGGCTCACGGTGCCGTCCACGGGACTCACGACGAACTCGGATTCGATGGCGATGGGGCGCGCGCCAGGCTTCAACGCGCGCGTAAAAAACTCATTGAAGGTTCGATATGCAAATGGATTCGGCTGCACGGCCTCGGCCATGTTGATGTCGAACAGATTGAGAAAGATGCGCAGAAACGTGTTCTTGACGAACCGTGACTCGCTGCGCGCGATCGCATAGATGCCGCGCGACATGATGTGCTTGGGCAGGACGTGCTGAAGCGCGGCGAAGAGCCGGTCGCCGGTGCTGACGGAAGGAACGTCGGTCATGAGCGGTCGGTCACGAGCTGGCGATCAGGAGTGAGGAGAGGCGGCGACGATGCTGCGATAGTCTTCGGCGATGATGGGCACTTGGTGCGGCGTCGAGCTCAACGCCCGCAGCGCGCCGTTCGGGTCGACCACGAAAATGGCCGCGGAGTGATCGACGGTGTAATTGCCGCCCGGCAGCGGTGAGATCTGCACGGGCACGCCCATCTTCAGAGCGAATTCATGAACCGCCTCCTGCTCGCCGGTGATGCCGGTGAAGCTGGGGCTGAACGACTTCACGTATTGCGCCAGCCGCTCCGGCGTGTCCCGCTTCGGATCTACCGAGACGAGCACGATGTGCGGGCGCTGTTCCTGCGGCAGATCCGCCAGCTGCTTTTCGACCTGCGCGAGCAAGGCGAGCGTGGTGGGGCAGATGTCGGGGCAGAAGGTGAAGCCGAAGAACAGGATGCTCCAGTGACCGCGCAGCTGCTCCGGCCCGAACGGCTTGCCTTCCTGATCGATGAAAGCCATGGGCGGCAGCGGCCGCGCCGGATCGATCAGCGTGGCCTTGGCCAGAGTGGGGGCATCGGAGCGGTCCAGCACCGCGCGCGCCAGCAGGATGCCGGCCGCTATCGCTACAATAGCGACCACTGCCGCGAGTCCTATCGATTTTGCTTGACTCATTGGTCTCCTCGTGGCGCCAAGTATCGCATGCCCGCAAAGAAATCCGCGCCCAGGAAGTCCACCGCCAAGGTCCGTGCATTAGGCAAAAAGCCGCAGGCCACCGCGAAGCGGGGTCGGACAGCTACGGAGACGAGCAAATCATCACCGGTGGCCCGCGCGCCGGAGTCTGCAACCGTTGCACAGCTGATCAGCTTCGCCGCCGAGCAGTTTGCGCACGCCGAGCTGTGGTTCGGTCATGGCACCGACAACGCGGTCGATGAGGCCGCGGAGCTGGTGTTCTTCGCAGCCGGCCTGCGGCACGACGAGGCCGAGGAAGTGTACGGCCAGGTCCTCACCTCGAAGCAGCGGGGCAAGGCGCTCGACTTGATCGAGCGGCGCATTCGCGAGCGCGTGCCGGCCGCCTATCTCACGCATCGCATGTGGTTCGCCGGCCATGAGTTCTACGTAGATGAGCGCGTGCTGGTGCCGCGCTCGCCGATCGCCGAGCTGATTCACGCGCACTTCCGGCCCTGGATCGATCCCGCCAAAGTGCGCCGGATCCTCGACATCGGCACGGGCTCAGGCTGCATTGCCATCGCCTCGGCGCTGGCCTTTCCCAAGGCCAAAGTAGATGCAGCGGATCTTTCGCCCGACGCGCTTGCGGTCACGCGCATGAACATCGAGCGTCACTCGGTTCAGTCGCGCGTGCGAGCGGTGCAATCCGACGTGTTCGAGGCGCTGGAAGGCGAGCGTTACGACGTGATCGTTTCCAATCCGCCCTACGTAGGTGACGAAGAGCTGGCGGGCCTGCCCGAGGAATATCGTCGCGAGCCGGTGATGGGCTTGCACGGCGGTCGCGACGGTCTGGACATCGTGCATCGGATCATCGACCAGGCGGCGGCGCATTTGCAGCCGCACGGAATATTGATCGTCGAGGTTGGCAACTCGGAGGACGTGCTGGTCGAAGCGCGCCCCCGCATGCCGTTCACCTGGCTCGATTTCGAGCGCGGCGGCGGCGGTGTGTTCCTTCTGACCAGAGAACAGCTGCTCCACAAGCGCTAAGCTAGTCAGTCATCGTCAGTCAGTAGTCCCTTCCCAGAATGTCCGGCAACACCCTAGGCAAGCTCTTCACCGTCACCACCTTCGGCGAAAGCCACGGGCCGGCGCTCGGCTGCATCGTCGATGGCTGCCCGCCGGGCCTGGAGCTGTCGGAGGAGGACATTCAGCCGGAGCTGGAGCGGCGGCGCACGGGCACCTCGCGGCACACCAGTCAGCGCAAGGAGCCGGATCAGGTGAAGATCCTGTCCGGCGTGTTCGAGGGCCGCACCACCGGGACGCCCATCGGCCTGCTGATCGAGAACACGGATCAGCGCTCGCGCGACTACGAGAAGATCAAGGATCGGTTCAGGCCTGGCCACGCTGACTACAGCTATCAGCAGAAATATGGCTTTCGTGACTATCGCGGCGGCGGTCGCTCCTCGGCGCGCGAAACGGTCATGCGTGTGGCGGCAGGCGCGATCGCACGCAAATATTTGCGTACCCGCCTCGGCGTAAACATCCAGGGATACCTGGCGCAGCTGGGGCCACTGGTGCTCGAACCGAAGTCGCTGGCCACCGTCTACGACAACCCGTTCTTCAGCCCCGATCCCTCGCGCCTGGAGGAGTTGGAGGACTACATGGTCAACCTGCGCCGCGAGGGAGATTCGGTCGGCGCGCGCGTCAACGTGATCGCGAGCGGCGTGCCCGCGGGCTTGGGCGAGCCGGTGTTCGACCGGCTGGATGCCGACATCGCTTTCGCCATGATGTGCATCAACGCGGTGAAGGGCGTGGAGATCGGCGCCGGCTTCGCGAGCGTCAGTCAGAAGGGCAGCGAGCATCGCGACGAAATGACCCCGGACGGCTTTCTATCCAACAACGCAGGCGGCGTGCTTGGCGGCATTTCTTCAGGGCAGGACATCCTGGTCAGCATCGCCCTCAAGCCCACTTCCAGCATCATCATTCCGGGGCGCACCGTGGATGTGGATGGCAACCCCGTGGAAGTGGTTACGACGGGCCGCCACGACCCCTGTGTAGGACTCCGCGCCACCCCGATCGCCGAGGCCATGCTGGCGCTGGTCCTGATGGACCACTACCTCCGCAACCGCGGTCAGAATGCGGATGTGACCAACAAATTCACGCTCAAGCCGCTGCGTCCGAGCGGCGATTGAGGTAGTGTGCGCGGCCCGATTTAATGAACCTTATGTCGAAACGGCCTCGGCCACTTTCGACCAGAAAAAAGAGTCAGGCTGAGCGGCATGGTGCCGATCAGCCGGTGCAATTGGCGAGCAACTGAGTCTGGAGTCATGAGCAAGCGGTGGAATGTGGCGGTTTTGGGTGCGACTGGCCTGGTCGGCGGCAACATGCTGTCGATTCTGGAGCAGCGCAATTTCCCTGTGGGCGAGATCTACCCCCTGGCGAGCGCCAAATCCGTCGGCAAAACCATTCGCTTCAAAGGCAAAGAAGTGCCCGTGCTGGATGTCGAGACCTTCGACTTCAGCAAAGCCCAGGTCGGTCTGTTCTCGGCCGGCGCCAGCGTCTCCAAGGTGCATGCCGTGCGTGCCGGCCAGGCCGGTTGCGTCGTGGTCGATAACACCTCGCAGTTCCGTTACCAGGACGACATCCCGCTGGTGGTGACCGAGGTCAATCCGCACGCCATCGCGGGCTACAAGAAACACAACATCATCGCCAACCCGAACTGCTCGACCATGCAGATGCTGGTGGCGCTCAAGCCGCTGCACGATGCCGCGGGCATCGAACGCATCAACGTCGCGACCTATCAGTCCGTGTCCGGCGGCGGCCAGAAGGCCATCGACGAGTTGCAGGGCCAGACCGAGACCCTGCTCAAGGGCGGCACCGTCACCCCGAAAGTGATCGCCAAGCAGATCGCCTTCAACTGCGTGCCCCAGATCGACGTGTTTCTGGACAACGGCTACACCAAGGAAGAAATGAAGATGTTCTGGGAGACCCAGAAGATCCTCGAGGACAAGAACATCAAAGTGAACGCCACCGCCGTGCGCGTCGGCGTATTCGTCGGCCATTCCGAGGCGGTGAGCATCGAGACCCGACGCAAGCTCACCGAGGGCGAAGCCAGGGAATTGCTGAGCAAGGCCCCTGGGGTGGTGCTGATGGACGAGCGCAAGCCGGGAGGGTATCCCACGCCAGTGACCGAGGCCGCCGGGACCGATCCGGTGTTCGTGGGACGCATCCGGGAAGACATCAGTCACGACCGGGGTCTAAATCTGTGGATTGTGTCCGATAACGTTCGCAAGGGAGCAGCGTTAAATAGCGTCCAAATCGCCGAGATTTTGGTGAAAGAGTATTTGTGAGCTATAGTTGCGCGCCTAAAGTCATGAAGCACATGAGCTTTTCATGCGCTTCATGACCCTCGACGCGCGTCATCTGTAGCACGGGCGCTTTCCATAAGGTCGTTGCATAACGCCTTAAAAGGCCAAGCCCACACATCGCTAAAGGATGCTTCGGGACACGTACCGGGAGAGCTGATGAGAAGACACCTGCCGCGCCTGCTGCTGACGGGCGCCCTGCTGTCCCCTGTGACGCTGTATGCGTTGGGTCTGGGGGAAATTCGCCTGAATTCCGCCCTGAATCAGCCTTTCGATGCGGAAATCGAGCTGCTGTCCCCGACCGCGGAGGAGCTGGGCAGCCTGAAGGTCACGTTGGCCAGCAACGACGTGTTCTCCCGCTATGGCATCGACCGGCCCTCGTACCTGAACAATTTCGATTTCTCGGTGAGCCGCGGCCGCGATGGCAAAGCCACCATCAAGGTGACATCGAACCGTTCGGTCACCGAGCCGTACGTGACCCTGCTGGTCGAGGCGAGCTGGGCCCGTGGCCGTCTGGTCCGCGAGTACACCGTGCTGCTCGATCCGCCGGTGTTCATGCCGTCGCAGAACGAAACCGCTCCCGCGCCGGTGACCACGCCGCAGTCGGCCACGACCGCGGAAGGTCGCATCGAGCGTCGTCCGACTCCGGCCCCCGAACCCGCTCCGGTTCCCGCCCCGGCTACGCCGCGGGCAACGCCCACGCCTGAACCGACTCCCGCGCCGTCGCAGGCTCAACGCACCGAAGAGCCGACCGCGAGCGATCAGGTCATCGCGTCGCCGGGCAGCGAGTACACCGTTCAGCGCAACGACACGTTGTCGAAGATTGCCTCCGCCGCGAACCCCGGTCCGCGCCGTGTGAACAATCAGACGATGATCGCGTTGTTCCGCGCCAATCCGCAGGCCTTCAGCGGCAACAACATCAATCGTCTGCGCGCCGGCAGCGTGCTGCGCATTCCTGAGTTGTCCGAGATCGAAGCGATCTCCGCGGATGAAGCCGGCGCGGAAGTGTCGCGGCAGGTCGCGGAGTGGTCTGGCGGCGTGGTCGCCGACACCACCCCGGAAAGCGATCGCCTGCGACTGGTGACGCCGCAAGAAACACCGACGCCGCCGACACCGGCCCAGGCTCCGCAGCAGCAGGCTCAGCAACAGCCGCAGCCGTCTGCATCGCCGGGCACGCCGAGCACGCCGGATCGTCGTCTCGAAGTCGAAAACCCTGGCCTGGCTCAGGCGCAACAAAACGTCGACCCGACGCCCGCGCAGCCGCCGGTTGAACCGATGCCCTCGGAAGAGGTGGTGACGCCGACCGACTCGCAGGCGACCGAGCCCGCCCCGGCCACCGAAGAGCCCGTGGCTCCGGCTGCGGAAGCGCAGCCGCAGACGCCGCCCAAGGCAACTCCGGCGCCGACGCCCGAGCCGTCGCTCCTCGATACGCTCAAAGATTACGCGTGGGTCGCACTGATCGCGCTGGGTCTGTTGATCGTGCTCGGCGTGGCGTTCGTGCGCCGTCGTCGCGAGGCCGAGGAAGACTCGCTCGATTCGCTGTCCATGCCGATGGATTTCGAGCCGCCGTCGGAACGTCCGGCGCGTGCGCTCGCGCCGTCGAGCAAGGGCGGTCGCGCCGATGCATTCCTGGTCGAGGGCGAAGACGACGCCGGTCTGGTGAAGACCAACCTCGACGAAGACCTGGACTTCGACGCGCCGGAACCGACCAAGCGTCGTGAACCGTCGCGTGGCTTCGAGCCTGCTGCCGCGGCCCCGGCTGCGCGCGGCGTCGAAGACACGATGAGCAGCGAGTCCGCCGTCCGCTTCGATCAGCAGGACGCGCTGGCCGAGGCCGACTTCCACATGGCGTACGGTCTGTACGACCAGGCCGCGGATCTGGTGAAGATCGCCATCGACCGCGAGCCGTCGCGTCGTGACCTGAAGCTCAAGCTGCTCGAGATCTACTTCGTCTGGGGCAACAAGGACCTGTTCCTCGACACGGCGCGCGACCTGTACGAGACGCGCGGCGAAGCGGCCCAGGGCGAGTGGGACAAAGTCGCGATCATGGGCAAGCAGATCGCCCCGGACGACTCGATGTTCAAGGGCGAGGGCGGCCACGTCGATCTGGTCGACGTGAACCTCGAAGGCGGCGAGAACCGCGTCGACGTCGATCTGTTCGCCGAGCCGAGCGATGACCGCCAGGCGCTGGATCTGGAGTTCGCGAGCGGCGAGCGCCGCGGCCCGAACGACGCCACGCAGGTGAGCAACGATCTCGACTTCCTGCTCGACGAGCCGAACGACGACGACACGCAGGAACAGCGCACGCGCGAAGTCGATCAGCTGGCCCGCACGCAGGAAACGCCGACCATCGAATCGCCGATGATCGATCGCACCGTGCAGACGGTGCGTGAGAAGGTCGACACTGCCTTGTTCAGCAAGACCGGCAGCACCGGCGACACGGCTGAATTGTCGATCGACGACCTCGGCCTGGATGTGAACTCCATCGACCAGGGCCAGGCCCTGGAAGACACGACTTCGATCGAGAAGGATCTCGGCGACGTGCGCCCGCTGCGCGACGACGAGATGACGCAGCTCGCGCCGTCGCTGAGCAGCTTCGATCGCACGATGGAAGCGCCGCGAGTGTCGCGCTTCGATGGCGACATCGAGAGCACGGGCACGATCTATATCGATCAGGTGGATCTCGCGGCGGCCGCCGGCGACACGGCGGAACATCGCCGTCCGGACGTGGACTCGACGGCGTCGATGAAGAAGCCGCTGGCCATGACGGACATCGATCTCGACCTGGACAACCTGTCCTCCGAGCGCGTGAGCTCCGACACCGTGCGTCGGCCTCGCGAGGAAGAGGACATCTTCTCCGGTGACGTGTTCGGCGAGCGCACGCAGGATGTGACCCGCGGCGGCGGCATCGACCTCGACGTTGGCGATCCGCTGGCGGGCGAGGACAACGAGCCCACCCAGCGCCAGTCGCTGACCACCGAAATGGAGCTGTCCGAGCTCGAGCCGGTCACCATGAGCGAGGTCGGCACCAAGCTCGACCTGGCCCGCGCCTACATGGACATGGGCGACCCGGACGGTGCTCGCAGCATCCTCGAAGAGGTGCTCGGCGAGGGCAACCCGAACCAGAAGCAGGAAGCTCAGCGCCTCATGGACTCTATTCGCTGAACCCGACGGCCGGGCCTCGCGCCCGGCCTTCCCGTTCGGATGAACCGGGCACAATCTCTGAATGCCCCGAATAGCTCTCGGCCTCGAATACGACGGTAGCGACTTTGCCGGCTGGCAGTCGCAGGCGCACGCGCGTGGAATTCAGGCGGTGGTGGAAGAGGGATTGTCCGTCGTCGCCGACCATCCGGTAGAAGTCGTGGCGGCGGGCCGAACCGACGCGGGCGTTCACGCAGCCATGCAAGTCGTGCACTTCGACACGACCGCCACGCGCACCGAGCGCTCGTGGATGCTCGGCGCCGTTTCCAACATGCCGAAGGAAGTGAGCGTGCTCTGGGCGCGCGAAGTGCCAGAAGGCTTCCATGCGCGATATTCCGCGCTCGCCCGGCGTTATCGGTATGTAATTCTGAACCGTGTAGCACGGCCGGCGCTCAATGCTGAACGCGTGGCGTGGATCCGTGAGCCGCTGGACGAAAAACGCATGCACGAGGCCGCCCAGCATCTGGTTGGCGAGCACGATTTCTCGTCGTTTCGTGCGGCTCAATGCCAGTCGCGCACCCCCATGCGTAACTTGCACGAAATTTCCGTGACGAGGCATGGCGAACTGGTCGTGCTGACCGTCTGCGCCAACGCCTTCCTGCATCACATGGTCAGAAATATCGCGGGCGTGCTCATCGCCATCGGCACGGGCGAGCGGCCCGTGGACTGGTCCGCCGAGGTGTTGGCGCACCGAGATCGCAAGCTGGGCGGCGTGACCGCCGTGCCAGGCGGTCTTTACCTGGCGGGAATCCGCTATGCGCCGGCATTGAATCTGCCCAGCGAGCCGGAATTCACGGTATTGGCTCCGGTTCCGGCAACTTGCCGGCCGGTTCCGGACCAAGTATAGATGCCCCCTCTCTAAATTCAGGCCCTTGCTATGACCTGGTTTGAAAAGATCATGCCTTCGCGCATCAAGACCGAGCGCCGTACGCGTTCGGTGCCCGAAGGCCTGTGGATGAAATGTTCCGCCTGCGACGCGGTCCTGTACCGCGCCGAGCTGGAGCGGAACCTGCACGTGTGTCCCAAGTGCGGTCATCACATGCGCATTCAGGCTCGCGATCGGCTCGAAGCCTTTCTCGATCCGGAAGGGCAGGTGGAGATCGCGGACAATATCGAGCCGGAAGATCCGCTGAAGTTTCGCGACACCAAGAAATATCGCGACCGTCTGCAGGCCGCGCAGAAGAACACGCAGGAAAAAGACGCGCTGATCGTGATGACCGGCACGCTGCTCGGCGAGCCCGTGGTCGCGTGCGCGTTCGAGTTCTCGTTCCTCGGCGGCTCAATGGGCTCGGCCGTGGGTGAACGTTTCGTGCGTGCGGTCGAGCACTGTCTAGAGCATCGCAAGCCGCTCATCTGTTTCTCCGCGAGCGGTGGCGCGCGCATGCAGGAAGCGTTGTTGTCGCTGCTGCAAATGGCGAAGACCAGCTCCGCGCTGGCGCGCATGGCGCAGGCTCGCTTGCCGTACATTTCAGTGCTGACCGATCCCACGACCGGCGGCGTGTCCGCCAGTCTCGCGATGCTCGGCGATGTGAACATTGGCGAGCCCAAGGCGCTCATCGGTTTCGCCGGCGCGCGCGTCATTCAGCAGACCGTGCGCGAGACCCTGCCCGAAGGTTTCCAGCGCAGCGAGTTCCTGCTGGAACACGGCGCGCTGGACATGATCGTCGACCGTCGCGACATGCGTGAGCGCATCGCTGGTCTGCTGACGATCTTCATGCAGCGGCCCGCGCCACAGCCCAAGGTCGCAGCATAGTGTGAGATCGCTTGCCGATTGGCTGCGCTGGCAGGAGACGCTGCATCCGAGCGCCATCGACCTCGGCCTGGACCGCATGCGTCGCACGTTGCAGCGGCTCGGTTGGCGTCAACCAGCGTGTCGTGTCATCACGGTCGCCGGCACCAATGGCAAAGGCTCGACCGTAGCGCTCACGGCGCGGATCCTTCGCGAGGCGGGGTATCGTGTCGGCACGTTCACCTCGCCGCATCTGATTAGTTACAACGAGCGCATCACCATCGACGGGCGCGAAGTGTCCGACGCGTCGTTGGTGGCGGCATTCGAGCGCATCGATGCCGCGCGCGGCAGTGACACGCTGACCTTCTTCGAATTCAACACGCTCGCGGCATTGCTGGTGTTCGACACGGCGTGCCTCGATGCGATCGTGCTCGAAGTCGGCCTCGGCGGCCGGCTCGACAGCGTGAACGCGGTCGACGCCGACGTGGCCGTGGTCACGTCGATTGCGCTCGATCATTGCGACTGGCTCGGACCGGACGTGGAAAGCATCGGCCGAGAGAAGGCGGGCATTTTCCGCGCGGGCAAACCCGCGATTTTCGGCTCGCGCGAGATGCCTGCATCCATCGCGGCGGTCGCTCAGGAATTAGGCACGCCGCTGTATCGGCTCGGTCAGGATTTCGACTGGCGACGCGACGGCGAGCGCTGGTCCTGGCGCGGCCGTTCATCCAGTTACGACGATCTGCCGCGCCCGGCGCTTCATGGTGATTTGCAGTTCGATAACGCATCGGCGGTGCTGTGTGCGTTGGAGTGTCTGTCGTCGCGGCTGCCGATTAAGCGCGAAGCGATCGAGCAAGGCCTCGCGAACGTGACATTGCCTGGCCGCTTTCAGGTCTTCCGCCGAACGCAGCCAGCGGACGTCGAGTGGATCCTGGACGTCGCACACAATCCCGCTGCCGCTCAGGCGCTCGCAGGGCAACTCGCGTCGCGGCCCACCGGCGGTCGGACCATCGCTGTATGCGGCATCCTCGGTGACAAAGACATCGAAAGCATCGCGAGCACACTGCGCGGATTATTCGACGCGTGGATCGTCGTCGGGCTCCAGAGTCCGCGCGCAGTACCCGTCGACGCGTTGTCGCAGCGTCTCTCCAACTTGGGCGCGACTGTCGCGACGACTGCCACGGATGTCGCCGCTGGCTGTGAAGCGGCCGAGACGATGTCGCGATCTGGCGATCGCATCGTCGTGTTTGGCTCGTTCCTGACTGTCGGCCCCGCGCTCGAGTGGTTGCAAGCGAGAAGTTGAGATTGCGACGTTAACTTCCGTGTCGCTGGCGCGTCGCGCCTTTTATACTTCGCGCCGTGGAACGCCCCGTTAAAGAACGCCTGATCGGCGCGGCCGTGTTGATGGCCGCGGCCATCATCCTCATTCCCGAGATGCTCTCGGGACCTGGCCGCGACTCCGCGGAACAGCAGGCGCAAGCGACCGAAGCGGGTGAGGGCGGCAACGACAGCCCCATCAAGACGTACACGATCGATCTGAGTCAGTCGCCCGGCGCACAGCCGTCGATGCCGGTCGAAACGACCGATAACCGCGCGCCGCCGCCGGAAGCGGCTCCGCCGCCTGAGACGACACCCGCGCCAGCCGAGCAGCCAGCGCCGGAGCCTCAGGTAAATCCTGAATCGCAGCCGGTCACTCCCGCCGAGACGCCCGCGCAAAGAACACCCGCGCCTGCGCCGGTGGCTCAGACGCCTCGGCCCGAGCCGCGCGCGGAAACCCCGCCTCCGGCGAAGCCTGAACCGCAAAAAACCGAGCCTCGCGCCGTTGCTTCCGCGCCGGCCGCCCCCAGATCGTCGCCTCCTACGGCAACAGGCCCAACCACGGGCAAAGGCTGGGCGGTTCAGTTGGGCAGCTATTCCAGCGAGGCGACGGCGCAGCGGCTGTCGAACGAGTGGCGCGCCAAGGGGCAGAGCGCCTTCGTTATGCCAGTGACCGCGGGGGGCAAGACCCTGTACCGCGTACGCATCGGGCCGAGTAAGGATCGCGCGGGCGCTGAATCGGTGCTCAAAGCCGTGAAGGCGAGCATTCCAAGCGCCGCTGTGGTGGCCCATCCGTGAGGAATTTGCGGTCTTGGCGGACGCGCACTGTTCAGTGTGCGACCTCCGTTGTTTCTAAAAGGCGCTGCACTGATAGAATCCGCGCGCCCCAACCTCCGAGGCCGTAAATCGTTGTTGCGCTTATGAATGGTGCTGACTACCTGATTCTCGGCGTGCTGGTTCTTTCGATGCTCTTGGGGTTGATCCGCGGATTCGTCCGTGAAGCCATCGGCGTGATCGCCTGGCTGGGCGGTCTGTGGCTCGCCTGGCGTTATGCTCATGTGCTGGAGCCGTTCCTCGCTGGCAGAGTCGGCGATCCGCCGGTGAGTACGTGGGCCGCGCGCACGCTGATCGTGCTCGGCGTGCTGGTGATCGGCTGGCTCCTGGCCGGCATTCTCGTTTACATGCTGAGACATTCAGGCCTCAGCGTCGCCGTCGACCGCCTGCTCGGACTGGTCACGGGATTCGTGCGCGGCGTGGTCGTCGTCGCAGTGTTCGTGTTGTTGGGTCAGTTCGTGCAGCTCACCCAGACCAGCTGGTGGAAGAGCTCGCGGCTGATGCCGTACGCCTCCGAAGCAGCCGGGTGGCTGGATACCTTCGCGGAAACTGGCATGAACGAGCTGGAAAAGCAGGCTCGGCCTGCTTCCGGCAAGACCCGTTCCGCGTTGAACTTGCAGCTTGCACCGGCATATAGGTCCGGAGTGGTTGCGGCTCGAGCGTCTTTTGCAGGAGTCTGAGCATGTGCGGCATCGTTGGCATCGTCGGGCATAGCCCGGTCAATCAACAGATTTACGACGCGCTCACGGTCTTGCAGCACCGTGGTCAGGATGCCGCGGGCATCATGACGTACCAGGACGGCGAGCTGTTCATGCGCAAGAAGACCGGCCTGGTGCGCGATGTCTTTCAGGAACAGCACATGCTGAAGCTGAAGGGCAACGTAGGCATCGGCCACGTGCGCTATCCCACCGCCGGCTGCGACAGCGCCTCCGAAGCGCAACCTTTCTTCGTAAATTCGCCGTACGGCATTTGCCTCGGCCACAACGGCAATCTCACCAACACTGCCGAGCTGGCCGAAGTGCTGACGCGTGAAGATCTGCGTCACCTCAACACCAGCTCGGACTCGGAAGTACTGCTCAACGTGCTGGCGAGCGAACTGTCGCGCGTGAAGACGCCGCGCGCCTCGGCCGCGGATATTTTCGCCGCGCTGAGCTCCGTCTATCGTCGTGTGCGTGGCGGCTTCGCGGTCGTGACGATGATCGTCGGTCACGGTCTGCTGGGCTTCCGCGATCCGCACGGTATTCGTCCGCTGGTGCTGGGCAAGCGCGAATCGGCGCAAGGTCCTGAGTACATGCTCGCCTCGGAAAGCGTGGCGCTCGACATGCTGGGCTTCACGCTCGAGCGCGATGTGGGTCCGGGCGAGGCGGTGTTCATCGACGAGCACGGCCGCTTCTACTCGCAGCAGTGCGCGCCGGCCGCGAAACATACGCCGTGTATTTTCGAGTATGTCTATTTCGCGCGGCCCGATTCGAAGATGGACAACATCTCCGTGCACAAGGCACGCCTGCGCATGGGCGATCTGCTCGCGGAAAAGATCAAGCGCGTCTGGGCGGATCACGACATCGACGTGGTCATTCCGATTCCGGACACGAGCCGCACAGCGGCTGTGCAGGTCGCGCAGCTGCTCGGCGTGAAGTACCGCGAAGGCTTCGTGAAGAACCGCTACATCGGCCGCACGTTCATCATGCCGGGCCAGGAGCAGCGTAAGAAGTCGGTGCGCTCCAAGCTCAACGTCATCGATCTCGAGTTCCGCGGCAAGAATGTGCTGCTGATTGACGACTCGATCGTGCGCGGCACGACCTCCGCTCAGATCATCGATCTGGCCCGCGAGGCGGGTGCCCGCCGCGTGTACTTCGCGTCGGCCGCGCCGCCGGTGCGTTACGCCAACGTTTACGGCATCGACATGCCGACGGCTTCCGAGCTGGTCGCCAGCAACAAGACCGAAGAGGAAGTCGCCAAGTCGATTGGCGCGGACAAGCTCATCTATCAGGATCTCGACGACCTGGTGCGCGCGTGCTTGCACCACGATTCGCAGATCGAGCAGTTCGATACGTCGTGCTTCTCGGGCGAATACGTCACGGGCGACATCACGCCGGCTTATCTGGAGCGTCTGCAGGCAGAGCGTTCCGATCAGGCCAAGGCAAAGCGTCGCGGCGGCACGCTCAAAGCTATCCGCGCGGTCTGAGCACAGCGCTAGCGACGTGAGCTAACTCATGGCATTGCCAGCGGGTCCAGCGACACGTCCTCTCGCGGCGGCGTCTGCCAATCTCGCGCCTCGAGTGTTGATCGTTACCGATCACACCGAGCTGGCGCGAGCCCTCGAACATCACATTTCCATCGTCTGGTCGGATGCGGAGTGCCGCATCCATGCGCCGTTGATTTCAGGTCGCCTGCATTCCGCGTTTACCGCCGTCGGTTACGACGCGGTGTTGCTCGATGGTCGCAGCGAGCGTGGGCGTGGCGAGGAGTGGCTGGAGAATTTCCTGTATCGCTCCGGGTTTCCGCCGGTGATTTATCTGGCGCCTGGAGACGATCCTGCTTTGGCGGCGCGCGTCGTGAAGCGCGGCGCTGTCGATTGTCTGGTTCGCGAGCGTATCGATCATCGTCGGCTCGCAAGCTCGATGCGCGATGCCGTTCAGCGTCGCCGTCAGGAACTCGCGCTTTGGCGCACGGGCTCGCAGGCTGAGCAGCTGTCTCGCTTCGGCCCGGTGAAAATTCTCGGCCATCGTTTCGTGCGAGAACTCGCTGTCGGCGGCACGTCGATGGTGTATCTCGCCGAGAGCGAGCGCGCCGGCGAGATGGTGGTGCTGAAAGTGTTGCGAGACGCGCCGGAGACCGGAGATCAGCACACGCAGTTCTCGCGCTTTCTCCAGGAGTACGAGCTGATCTCGAAGATCCGTCATCCGAACGTGGTGCGCATTTTCGATCTGGGCATCGCCGACGATCACGCCTACATCGCGATGGAATATTTCCAGCGCGGCGATTTGCGCGGGCGCATCGCGAAGGGCATCGAACCGCAGCTGGCGCTGCAGTACCTGGCGCAAATGGCGGCGGCGCTGCAGATGGTTCACGAAGTGGGCGTGCTGCATCGGGACTTGAAGCCGGGCAACATCATGGAGCGCGCGGATGGCTCGCTCGCTTTGATCGACTTCGGTCTGGCCAAACACACCGAGGTCAACATCGAGATCACGGGCACCGGCGAGATTTTCGGCACGCCGTACTACATGAGTCCCGAGCAGGGCCATGGCAAAGAACTGGACGAGCGCAGCGATCTGTACAGTCTCGGTGTGATTTATTACGAAATGCTCACGGGCAAGAAACCCTTTCTCGCGCCGACGCCGATGGGTGTCATTTACCTGCACGGCAACGCGCCACGGCCAGTCCTGGCCGGAGAGTTGAGCGTGTATCAACCCGTGCTCGACAAACTGATTGCGATCGATCCGGCGCAGCGTTTCGCCTCCGCTAGTGAGTTGGTCACTGCAGCGTCACGGATCGAGGCGGTGCCTGCATGAACGCCGTCGCTATTCAGCCGGCCCATCCCGTTCTGCTCGCGCCGACTCCGGCGCGCTGGTACGAGGTTGCGTGTGAGCGCTGGCGCGAGTTGCTGGTCGATCACGCCAACTGCGAGAAGAAGGCAGCGTCGACTGCGCTGAGCCTGATTTTTTCGTATCCGGAGGATATGGCGCTGACGGACAAGTTGTCGCGCCTGGCACGCGAGGAACTTCGTCACTTCGAGCAGGTGCAGAAGCTGATGCTGGAGCTGAATGTGCCCTTCACTCGCATGCAGCCATCGCGATACGCCGAAGGCCTGCGCGCACACATCAACCGCTCCGAGCCTGCGCGCCTGCTGGACCTGCTGTTGTGTGGCGCTCTGATCGAAGCTCGTTCCTGCGAGCGTTTCGAAGGACTGGTCCCGTTATTATCCGAGCCCCTGAAGGGCTTCTACAGCGGCCTCGCCGTTTCAGAAGCCCGCCACCAAGGCTTGTACCTACGCCTCGCCGAGCAACGCGCCGGCGACATCGATTGGCGCACCCGCCTGCAACAACTCGCCGCAATCGAAGCCGACCTGGCGACCTCTCCCGATCCCCAATTCCGCTTCCATTCCGGCCCGCCGACCTAGCCTGAAGCCTCGTGCTATCAGTCCTCTCGTGATGCTGCACGAAGACTCACGAGTCCGACCACTAACGCAAGTACCGCCAAAGGTAGGAGTAAGACTAAGTCGGCGCGTATCGCGCGGTCACCCGTGGGGGAACGCCACATCGACGTGTAGAAGTCCGCGATGGCAAACAGGATGAGAAAGATACCGGAAAACGTTGCGCCGGCAGCGCGATACTTCCGACCCTGCCCGAAAAAGAACATGCCTGCGAGCGCGGCAAAGAATGCGAACATCGGTCCTACTCCATAGCCAGTATCCAACGCGGTGACGAAGCGCCGCCCGCTCACATTCTCATCGGCGCAACCCCGCCAACTCGAATCCGTTCTCGCTCCAGCGCAGCACGCTGCCTTGCTCATACCAATCGCCCAGCACGATGCGCTTGGCGACGTGATCGCCCACGCTCACATCATGAATGGCCGGCCTGTGCGTATGGCCGTGCACGATGACATCGGCATGCTCCGTTTCGAACGTGCGCCGAACCGCATCCTGATTCACATCCATGATCTGCGGCCTGGTCCGATCCATCGATTCGATGTGCTTCTTGCTGCCCGCGCGCATTCGTGCCGCAAGCTGCTGCCTGCGAGCCAACGACAAACAACGTAAAACGAACTGCACCACCGGGTTCCGAACGATACGCCGCAGCCGCTGATAATCCGGATCGTCGATACACAACGTATCGCCATGCATGAGCAGCACGCGCTTGCCGTACAGCTCGATCATCGTACCGTCGGGCAGCAGCTTGACGCCGGTCTCCTTGGCGAACCGCCGCCCGATCAGAAAATCGCGATTGCCGTGAATGAAATAAACCGGCACACCGGCTTGGGTGAGCGAGCGCAGCGCCTCGATGACGCGGCGCTTGTCCGGGTCCGGATCGTCATCGCCAATCCACGCTTCGAACAAATCGCCGAGGATATAAAGCCCCTGCGCCTGACGCGCCTCGCGCTCCAGGAATTCCAGAAATTGCGCCGTGATGTCCGGCCGCTCGCCGTCGAGATGCAGGTCGGAAATGAACAGGGTCACCGGCTGCCCGGCGCCATTCCTATCCCGACCCGCCGCGGCGCTCATTTCAGCACTTCAACCTTCTTGATCACGACGGGCTGCAGCGGCGCATCGCTCTCGAAAGGCGCCACACTGCCCGTGGCCACCGCGCCAATGTCATCGACCACGTTCATGCCCTCAATTACGCGGCCGAACACCGCGTAGCCCCAGCGGCTGGGCTGCGGATCCAGCGCCGCGTTGTCCGCCAGATTTACGTAAAACTGCGCCGTGCCGCTGTGAGGATCGCCGGTGCGCGCCAGGCCGACCGAGCCGCGGCGGTTCGACAGGCCGTTGCCCGACTCGTTAGGCACGCCGGCGCGGGTGGGCTTTTCGACGTTCTTGGTATCGAAACCGCCGCCCTGGACCACGAAATTGCCGATCACCCGGTGAAAGATCGTGTCGGTGTAGTGGCCGGCATTCACGTATTCAAGAAAAGAGGCGACGGTGAGCGGTGCGCGCTGCGTGTCCAGCTCGATGACGAAGCTCCCAAGGGTGGTTTCCACCCGGACGCGCGGCGCGGCGGACTGGCTGGACGCCAGCGACGCGAAACCGAGCAGCAGGGCCGCCGTCAGGGCGAGAACGCGAAAAAGTCCTGAAATGCGCATGTGTGTCCGCCATGGAATGAGGCCGTTGATTTTAGCAAAGGCGGCCGGAACAAGGCCGACGGGCGGTCCTACAGCGCTGACACCGGCGGCCGTATAGAATGCGCGGTCCCAAGGAAGCACCCCAGATGTCGTCAGAGTCGCCCGATTTGCTCGTCACCCGCTTCGCACCCAGCCCCACTGGGTACCTGCACTTGGGCAACGCTCGCACCGCGCTGCTGAATTTCCTGGCGGCCCGCAAGGCCGGCGGGCGCTTCATTCTGCGGGTCGAGGACACCGACGAGGCGCGCTCCAACGAAGATTTCATGACGGCGCTGTTCGAGGACCTGCACTGGCTGGGCGTCCACTGGGACGAGGGCCCGGACATCGGCGGCCCGCACACCATTTATCGCCAGCAGCACCGCCGGACCATCTACGAAGAGTGGTTGTCGCGCCTGGACTCGGCGGGCCTGACCTATCCCTGTTTCTGCACGCCGGCGGAGCTGAACATTTCACGCAAGCGCCAGCTCGCGGCCGGTCAGCCGCCGCGCTATGCGGGCACCTGCCGGAATCTCACGTCCGAAGAGCGCGCCGAACGGCTGGTGCGCGGCTTGCCGGCAGCACTGCGTTTTCGCGTGCCGCAGGGGCAGGTCGTGTCGTTTGTCGATCTCGTGCACGGCGAGCAGCGCTTCAACACCGATGACATCGGCGACTTCATCATCCGTCGCACCGATGGCAGCACCGCGTTCTTTTTCTCGAACGCCGTCGACGATGCATTGATGGGTGTGACGTTGGTCCTGCGTGGCGACGATCACATGACCAACACGCCGCGACAGATCCTGATTTTGCAGGCGCTGGCTCTGCGGGTGCCGCAGTACGCGCATGTGGCGCTGTTGCTCGGGATGGATGGCGCGCCGCTGTCCAAGCGACACGGCGATACGAGTTTGCGCGAGTTGCGCGACCGCGGTTATTTGCCGGGCGCTTTGCGCAATCATCTGGTGCGGCTTGGACATTCCTGTGTGACCGATGGCTGGCTGGACGATGCGGCGCTGATCGCCGATTTCGATCTGAAGCGGCTGGGCCGCGCCGCCGCCAAGTTCGACGATGCGCAGTTGCGTCACTGGCAGAAAGAAACAGTGGCGCACCTGTCCACCGAAGAGTTCGTCAGCTGGATTGCCGCGGTGCTGCCACCGGGCCTGGATGCTCAGAAACAGGCGCAGTTCGTCACGGCCATTCGCGGCAACGTCGAATTGCCGTCGGATGCGAAACAGTGGGCCACTGTGGTGTTCGGCAAGCTCGAGGAATTCGAGCCGGCTGCGCTCGCTGCGATTCGCGAAGCGGGCGAGGGCTTCTTTACCGAGGCGCTGAAGGTCATCGGCCAGCCTGGCGCCGAGTTCAAGCCGGCCGTGAAGGCGTTGGGCCAGGCCACCGGCAACAAGGGGCCGGCGCTGTTCATGCCGCTGCGCGCGGCGCTGACCGGGTTCACTCACGGGCCGGAGCTCGCGCCCATGCTGGCGCTGCTGCCGGTGGCCGAGATTCAGGCGCGTCTGGAGCATGCCCGCAGGCTCGCGGTCTGACACAATCCGACCCATGCAAATCTTCAATTCACTGACCGGTCGCAAGGACGAGTTCCGCACGCACGAGCCGGGCGTGGTCCGCATGTATGTCTGCGGCGATACGGTTTATGACTTCTGCCACATCGGCCACGCGCGCTCCAAGGTGGCTTTCGACATCGTGCGCCGCTATCTGGAATATCGCGGCTACAAGGTGGTGTTCGTTCGTAACATCACCGACATCGACGACAAGATCATCAAGCGCGCCGCCGAGAACGGCGAGAGCATTCAGTCGCTGACGGATCGATTCACGAAGTTCATGCACGAGGATTATGATCGCCTCGGCATTCTCAGGCCCACGCACGAGCCCAAGGCCACGGAGCACATCCCTGGCATCATTGCGATGACGCAGCAGCTCATCGACAAGGGCTACGCGTACGTCGCGAGCAACGGCGACGTTCTTTACTCGGTGTCGAAGTTCGCACCGTATGGAAAGCTGTCCGGGCGTGACTTGGAAGACATGCGCGCGGGCGCACGCGTTGCCGTGGATGAAGCCAAGCATGATCCGGCCGACTTCGTGCTGTGGAAACGCGCCAAGCCAGGTGAGCCGTTCTGGCCGTCGCCCTGGGGCGATGGCCGACCGGGCTGGCACATCGAGTGCTCGGCCATGTCGCTCGATCTGTTGGGCTCGCACTTCGATATTCACGGCGGCGGCATGGACTTGAAGTTCCCGCACCACGAGAATGAAATCGCCCAGTCGTGCGCGGCCACCGGCGATACGTTTGCGTCTTGGTGGATGCACAACGGGTTTGTGAATGTCGAAGACGAAAAGACTTCCAAGGCCGAGAAGATGTCCAAGTCGCTCGGCAACTTCTTCCGTATTCGCGACGTGCTCGACTCGGAGCATGTGCGCGATCCGGAAGTGCTGCGATTCTTCCTGGCGTCCAGCCAGTATCGCGGCCCCATCAATTATTCCCTGGTGCAGATCGAGCAGGCCGACGCGGCATTGGGCCGCCTCTACACGGCCCTTCGCGATGTGACGCCGGCTGCTTCGTTCCAGCCGAGCGAAGCTTCGCGTCGTTTCGAAGCCGCCATGGACGATGATTTCAATACGCCGGATGCCATCGCCGCTTTGCAAACATTGGCCACCGAGGTCAATCGCGCCAAGAGCGCGGGCGACACCGCTGCGGCCGGCTCGCTTGCAGCCGAGCTGAAAGCGCTGGCCGGCGTACTCGGTCTGTTACAGCTGGCGCCCGAAGAGTTTCTGCGGAAAGGCGCTGGCGCCTCCGGCCTGAGTGACGCCGATATCGAGCGCCTCATCGGCGAGCGCAAAGCCGCCCGAGTCGCTAAAAACTTCAAAGAAGCCGACCGAGTCCGTCAGCAACTCTCCGACGCCGGCGTCATCCTCGAAGACAAGCCCGACGGCACGACCACTTGGCGCCGTAGCTGAGCCGGAAGACGTTTGGCAACGCAGAACACTGAAAGAGAGTTCAGCGCTGCCGCACCGCCGAGTCCAACTGTTCCGTACCACCGCGCTGACGGCGGTGGATGCCGGGGAGGGATGTTCTCCCGGCAATTGGGACCAGCAGGGACGCTGGCCCAATAGCGCTACATGGACGTACAAGCAGGCGACACGCGGACAGCGTGGCGAGGCGGGTGCAGCGGTGCCGGGGAGGACATCCCACCCCGGCAGCCGCCGCCAGCCACCCACCGTTCCGCCCAAAAACCCCCTCTTGAACCTCCAAAAGCCGTCCCTAAATAAATCCCCGAGCGGTCGCCGACCTTCGGGGCCGCGGTTTTTTCATATTGCTCCATTCGAGGATATGGTCATGAGAACTGCTTTCGATTTTTCTCCCCTGTTCCGTTCCACCGTCGGCTTCGACCGCGTTTTCGACCTGCTCGATAACGCCAGCCGCGTGTCCACCTTCGACAATTGGCCCCCGTACGACATCCTGAAGACGGGTGACGACCAGTACCGCGTCACGCTCGCCGTCGCCGGCTTCGGCGAGAACGAGCTGAATGTCACGCAGGAGCGCAATCTGCTGCTGGTGAGCGGTGAGAAGGCCGCTGCCGAAGACAGCCAGTATCTGCACCGTGGCATCGCAGGACGTTCGTTCCAGCGCCGTTTCGAGCTGGCCGATCACGTCCGTGTCGTCGGCGCGAACCTGTCGAACGGCCTGTTGACCATCGATCTGAAGCGTGAGATCCCCGAGGCGATGAAGCCCCGCCGGATCGACATCAAGGCCGATCTCAGCCTGCCCAAGGCCGAGAAGACCCAGATCGAGTCGGGCATCAAAGCCGCCTGACTCCGCCTGGAGCAGAGTCGAGAAAAGCCGCGGCGCCGGAACTCCGGCGCCGTAGGCGTTCGTTTGATCGCAGGAGACAACCATGAGTGTCCGTGACTTGATCCCGTGGCGTCGGGGCAGTTATCAGACGCCAACGATGTTTCGCGACGACGATCGCAATCCATTTCTGTCGCTGCATCGTGAAATGAATCGTTTGTTCGACGATGCCTTCCGCGGCTTCGACACGCGGTGGCCGGCATTCGGCTCGGCGCTCTCGTCCGAGCGCGGCGGTTGGCCCAGCGTCGAGATCGCCGAGACCGACCAGGAATTGAAGGTGTCCGCCGAAATCCCCGGCATGGACGAGAAGGACATCGAAATTCTGGTGGATGAGGGCACGCTCACGTTGCGTGGCGAGAAACGCTCCGAAATCGAAGACAAGGAGAAGCAATTCTCCGAGCGTTATTACGGCCACTTCGAGCGCCGTATCCCGCTGGCGGCGGACGTGCAGGCGGATCGCGCCGAAGCCAAATTCAAGAACGGCGTGCTTACCGTCACCATGCCGAAAAACGCTAACGCCAATCCGCGCGTGAAACGGATTGCCATCAAGAGCTGACGCAGATTGGGGCGGCCTCGAGCCGCCCCAATTTTTTGTGCGGCATGTGAGACGTCGCCGCGGCAGCCAGGCAATCGTCGAAAGCCGTGCGCATGTACTCGTAACTTTTCACGATCGCCGATTCGATGATCGCCACATCGCGCCGCTGCGGCCGGTGACCGATGAGCGTGGCGACGATTTCCAAAGCTTCCCACGGGTGCGTGTCATCGTAGTGCGCGTGAACGCGCAGCCACTTCATCGCCTGCTTGCGAATATTCTCGGGAAAACCTCGCTCGTACAGGGACGAGTTGCAGACCAACGCCGCCCATTCTCCGGTCGTCCCTTCGATCGCATAATTCGTCGCCGCCATGGCGACCGGCAGCGGATCGCGTTCGCAGGTGTGCCAGCACCAATGGCTGAGCGCGTCGGCATTGCTGGAGCGCCAGCCGAACAACAGATCGTCGCGGCTCAGCCCGTGCGCCTGCGACCAGTCGATCCAGTACTCGACATGGTTCTGTTCCACCCGGATGTTGCGGATCAGATATTTCCGCGCCATCGCATGGCCCGCGCCCAACTGGTACTGCACCTTGAGCAGGTTCAGCGCCATGTACTGCGGGAACTGCTCGATCACCGGCCAGAAGCTGGTCAGGAACCGCTTCATCGCCGCTGGCGGCAGCATTCCCAGGTGCATCTGGTGAAAGATCTCGTGCTCGACGACCGTGCGTCTCGACTCGGAGCACGCCGCGACGATTTCCTGCAGCCACTGGGGGTAGCTGGCGAGCTCCATCAACGGGCCCGTTCTGACGAACTGACTGTCCATGTCGTCGCGCTCCTGGTGACATCGTCTGGATATCACATTGACGAGGGATCATTGCCGATTCGCCCGTCGTGCACGGAGCGACATCGATAAAACGTTGGATCGGTGCGCGTTGCTCGTTGATTTGCCTTGCAGTTACCTCACCCGCGTAGCGCTGACTACAGGGGTGACAGAGTTGTCAAGTTGTACGCGCGGCAATATGGTCGCACGCTCAGCGAAGCTTCGGCAAATAATTGTTTTCTGATATTGGGCTGCGTTCCGATGACGCCGACGTTGAAGGCCGCCACGGTCTGTCGCGACAGATCCCGGATCGGTACGGCGATGGAGCGCGAGGTTTGGCAACTTCGGTCCGTTCTTCCTTCGCGTCCGGCAAGTAGGGTGAGTCTCCTTACGTACGATTATTGTTGACTATCTGCTGGCAGCGCGAGGAGCCCGGAACTTGCTGGAAATGCACAACGTTCATGAATGTGGATGTCTCTATGTCGCCAGCCCCCGCCAACCCTTCGCTTTGGATGAATGTCACGCTGCCGGAATTTCCGGCACTGGCGGCGGACCTCGATGTCGACGTGCTGGTCGTCGGCGCCGGGCTGACCGGCATCACCACCGCGTATCTGCTGCTACAGGAAGGTGTACGGGTCGCCCTCATCGATCGCGAAAAAGTTGCAGGCGGCGAAACGTCCCGCACCACCGCGCATCTGACGTATGTCACCGACGAGCGGCTGCATCATCTGGCGAGTAAATTTGGCGCAGATGCGGCGCGTAAGTTTTGGGAAGCCGGCGCGGTCGCGATCGACACCATCGAAACCATCGTCGAGACGACCGGCAACGATGCGCAGTTCGTGCGCGTGCCCGGGTATTTGCACACGCGCATAGGTGCGGAGCCCGACCGGAAAGATATCGACAACTTGCGCAAGGATGCCGAGTTGGCGCAGTCGTTCGGGTTCGATGCGACGTTTACCGAGAGCACACCGTATGCGCGCACGCCCGGCATTCGCTTCGCTCAGCAGGCGAAGTTTCATCCGCGGCTTTATCTGAAAGGATTGTTGAACGCGATCGCCAACAAGGGCGGGCAAGTGTTCGAGCACACGGCGCTGCAGTCCGTCGAGGATGGCGATCCGATGATCGTGCATGCCAACGGCCGGAAGATTCGTTGTAAGTATCTGATCATCGCGACTCACAATCCGCTGATGGGCAAGAAGGGCGCGCTGACCGCCACCTTGTTTCAAACCAAGCTGGCGCTGTACACCAGCTATGTGATCGGCGCTCGCTTACCCGTGGGCACGGTGCCCGAAGGTTTGTATTGGGACACGAGCGATCCTTACGAGTATCTGAGAATCGAGGAGCACGAGGATCACTTGTATGCGGTCTTCGGCGGCGAAGATGTGAAGACCGGGCAGGAGCGCAATGCCGAGGAGGTGTTCGACAAGCTCACCCGGCGCTTGTTCTCGGTGCTGCCCGAGGCCACCGTCGAGCGGCGCTGGCTGGGGCAGGTGGTCGAGACCGACGATGGCATGCCGTTCATCGGCGAGAACGAGGAGCGAGAGTTCATCGCGACCGGTTTCTGCGGCAACGGCTACACGCTCGGCACGCTCAGCGCTTTGATGGCGCGCGATCGGTTCCTCGAGCGAGGCAATCCTTGGGTCGGCCTGCTGGCCGTGAATCGATCGCCCTTCCACGGCGGCACGTGGCGCTACGTGCAAGAGAACGTCGACTACCCTTATCATTTCGTCCGCGGTCGCCTGCAGCCAGCGGACGCCGAGTCGGCGGACGAGATCGGTCGCGGCGAAGGCAGGATCGTCCATCACGAGGGCAAGAAAGTCGCTGCTTATCGTGACGACGCGGGTCAGTTGACGTTGTTGGCGCCTCAATGCACTCATCTGAAATGTCTCGTGAAATGGAACAGTGCCGCTCGCACTTGGGATTGTCCTTGCCATGGCTCGCGCTTCCATCCCACCGGCGCGGTGCTGAGCGGACCTGCGGAACAGCCGTTGAAGCGGCTGCATGAGTAAAGGAGCCGACGAGTACGACGTCATCGTCGTCGGGGCAGGCGCAGCGGGTCTCGCGGCCGCGGCTCATCTCGGCCGCAACGGCAAATCCGTTTGCATTCTCGAAGCTCGCGACCGTGTCGGCGGGCGCATCCTCACTGTTCGCCCTCGCGGCGCGGTCGTGCCGTTAGAACTCGGGGCTGAGTTCATTCACGGCGAATCGCCTTGCGTGTTCGAGCAACTGCGCCTCGCCGGCGACGTTGCTGTGGATGCCGCTCAAACGCGCCATCGCGCCCCGCAGCCTGGCAGGCTTCGACAAAGCGAAGATCTGTTCGACACCATGAAGCGGCGGCTGAAGAGTATTCCCAAGCCGCGGGTGGATCTGCCTTTCGCCGAGTTCCTGGACAAGCATCGGCGGCAGTTGTCTCCGACCGTGCGGTCGTTCGCCACCATGCTGGTGGAAGGCTTCGATGCGGCCGATCCGGCGCGTGCTTCTGCCATCGAGATACTGAAAGAGTGGGGCGGCGGGAGCGCCGCCGATGCGCCGACATTTCGTCCGCAGCGGGGCTATGGCGCGTTGATGGATTCGCTCGCGGGCAGCCTGGATCCCGCGAAGGCCTGCGTGCAATTGGATAGCGTCGTCAACGAAATTCGCTGGCGGCGCGGCGAGGTGAATGTTCTGTTCACCCGGCATGGGGAGCCGGATGAGGTTCGGGCGTCGCAGGCGGTTATCACATTGCCGCTTGCAGTCATGCAACTGCCCGCTTTGACTCCCGGCAGTGTGCTGTTCACTCCGTCGCTGCCGCGCAAGCAGTTGCCATTGTCGCGCTTGCTGATGGGCCCGGTGGTCAAGCTCGTTCTGTGTTTTTCAAAACCCTTCTGGGCCGAGCTCGAAGACGGGGAACACCGCGACGTTGCTTTCTTCCACGCTCAGGGCGCGCCGTTTCCCACCTTCTGGAGCACGCTGCCGGTCCGCACCCCCATCCTCACCGCCTGGAGCGGCGGTCCCAAAGCGATGCGCCTCGTCGGTCGCTCAACCGATGAGATCTTGCGCCCGTGCCTCGACAGCGTCGCCGAGATCTTCGGCAAGCGCCGCGATTATCGAAAGATGCTCGAAGGCGTCTATTGGCACGACTGGCAGAACGATCCCTACTCCTCCGGCGCTTATAGCTTCGCCGCCGTCGGCGGCGGCCCCGCCCGCCGTCAACTCGCTCGCTCCGTGGAGCAAACATTGTTTTTTGCGGGTGAGGCGTTGGATGAAGAGGAATCGTCCAGCGTGGGCGGCGCGCTCAATACCGGTCAGCGCGCGGCTCGGGAGTTGCTGCAAGTCGCAATTTGACAGTTAACGTTTCCGCGGAAATGTTTGGAAGTACATCATCTGGCGGCGCTATTCGTTATCGTCAGATTCTTCCGCCTCGTCTTCTTCCGCTTCCTCCTCTTCCTTCTCCCCCTCATCCCTCCGATTGGTAAACCGCGCATTCCCCAGCCCGGTGCCGATCGTCAGCACGCCCCAGTGCTCATAGTCCCGCATGCCAGGAACCTCGCTCAGGCCCTGCACGACGGCGTCGTTATGCATGACGATCACCGTCTCGTTCTCGCCGATTTTGGGAATCGCGGCGCGCAGCTTCTCCGGAAGGTTGAAGCTCTTGTGCTCCCAATCGCCGGGTAGGTTCTGGCCGCCGCGTTCGATGGAGCCGTCGGAGCGGATGACGCCGGGGCAGCCGATGCCGATGAAGGGAGCGAGATTGGCGCCGTCTTTGGACGCGCGTTTGATCAAACCGACGAGCATATCGATGAGTCGCTGCACGGCGTCTTCGCGCTCGGGTTCATCCTCGCTATGACGCCAGAGCTCGAACTGCCCGATCTCGGCTTGGGAATAATCGGCGGCCTTCTTACGCCGAAGCTCGACGATGCCTGCGCGGATGTTGCTGCCGCCGATGTCGACGGCGAGGATGCTGTCGTGGCCGGAGAGGATCCACGAGGGAACGAGCTGGATGCAGCCGATCAAACCGGCGTGATCCGCGTCGTGATGAATCGGTTTGATGTCGACGTCGATGCCATCGGCCTTGAGCAATACGGAGGTTCGCCCGATGGCGAGCTCGCCGATGCGGCTCTGGCGGAGGCCGCCGCCGACGACGAGCGCTTCGGTGTTTTTCCAGTCTTTCAGTTTCAGAAACCGCCGGATGACTTGAGCGAACTCCTGCGCGAACTCTTCGATGGCGCCGTGAATCACCCCGGCGGCTTCGGCGTCGCCCTCGACCAGCGTTTTGTCCAGGTGTTTCTTGCTCAGCTCCTCGCTGGGCTGCTCGCCGAGCGGGTCGTCGCCGGCGCGACTGACGCGGTCGCGCCAGTCGTCGAGAATGGCTTGAAAGGCGCGGCGGCTGGCGCGGTCGCCGAGGAAGCCTTCGGGGCTGCGCATCTCGGCATTGTAGGCATCCACGACGACCAGGCTGAGCACCTTGCCACCGTGCGCCAGCAGCGGCGTCGGCGTGTCGTCGGTGTTTTTCGCGGTCTTTCTGGCCATTCTGGAGCGCCCGATGTCATCTGGTGTAGAGCAAACACCCGGCGGGCCGTTACGTTCCAGCGGGCCTCAGGAATCCTTGCCCGAGGACTCGGCGGGCACGATGGAAATGCCGCCGCTTCGCTCCAGCACCGCGAACTTGATCTGTTCGATGCGTTCGAGTCCGTGCAGCTCGCGCGCCGCGACCAGGATTTCCTGCTCGTCGATGCGTGAACGATCCATGCGATCCTGCAGCAGCTTGCCGTGATCGACGATGACTACCGGGGTGTCGTCGAGGATCCGATCGAGCGCCTCGGAGCGTTGCTTCAGCACCGATAGCGCGATGTCGAGCAGCACCAGCGTGCCGATGACGATGGCGGCGTTGATGATGGAAAAGTCCTCGCCCAGCAACGCCTGCTGCGTGGCCTCGCCGATGATCAACAGCAGAATGAAATCGAACACGGTGACCTGCGCGAGCGTGCGCTTGCCGGCGATGCGCATGATGATCAGCAGGATCAAATAAACGGCGGCGGCGCGAAGTACGGAGTCCATGGGGCCTCCCAGCTCTAGGGATAGACGATTTGCTTGAAGCGCACCACCTGCCTCCCCACGCTGAGTTGCGCCTCCTGCAGTCCCGCATGCTCGGCCTCCAGATGCACGCGCACGGTCATCGGTTCGCCCGAGCCATCGGTGGCGAAGCGCAGCAGCCCGGTCCGGTGATGCGTGGACTCCAGCGGTTGCGGAAAGATCTCGGTGATCTGCACGCGCCGTAAATACTCGGCGTTGAGATGCAGTTCGACATGGCCTGCGGAAGCGTGCGTGGGTAGCGTGATCTCCAACGATTGCGGCGCGAGACGTCGAGAGAACCTTTGATATTCCATGCGCACCTGGCCGTCGGCGCTGGCGATCGACGATTGACTGAGCGGACCGTCGCCGAACAGTCCCGCAAGTGCGCCGAGGATAAAGAGCACCAACAGCGCGAGGAAAATTTTCTCGGCCGTGGTGTGGCCTCGATATTCGGGTAATCCCAGCTGGGCTTCGGCGCTGCTACCTTGTTGTCGCATGAGGGGTCCGGGGCGTGCCGGGCGGCAGGGTCGTTCAATCCCAATCAATGCCGTCGCGCCCAGGAATGTTCCTACGGTCGTCAGCGGGCCGGCCCCAAGTTACTGAGCCGGGTTTCCAGCTCGAAGCGCAGTCCGTCGGGCAGGTAACACAGGTTCGCTTTGCCGCCGAAATCGCTTGCCAGCACGTCTTCGATCAACCGTGAGCCGAAGCCGCGTCGCTCCGGCGGCAGGACTTTCGGTCCGCCCGACTCGATCCAGGTGAGACGCAGACATTTGTCGCCCGCGATGGGCTGCAGGTTCCAGCGAACGCGGACTGCGCCAGTGGCCACTGACAACGCGCCGTATTTCATCGAGTTGGTCGCCAGTTCGTGAATTGCCATGCTCAACGAGAGCGCCTGCCGCGCCGAGAGATGCACTAGCGGGCCATCGGTGCAGATGTCGCCCGGCGCAATGCTGTGCGGAGCCAGCGCGCCTTTGATGATTGCCGCCATCGGCGCGCTGTTCCAACTCGATTGCGTCAACACGTTGTGCGCCTCTCCCAGCGCCTTGAGCCGACGTCCGAACGTGGTGCGCGCTTCATCGAGCGACGCCGAGGTGCGCAACGTTTGATCCGCGATGGAGCTGACGATGGCCAGCGTGTTCTGCATCCGGTGCGCCAGTTCGGTGTTGATCAGTCGGGCTTGCTGTTGCGCCTGCACTTTCTCGGTGGTTTCAATCACGGTGTCGAGCATGCCGGCGATGCGCCCGTCGTCATCGCGCACCGGGCTGTAGCAGAACGTGAAGAAGGCCTGCGCGGGTCGCCCGCCGCGCTGGATCATGATCTCGTAGTCTTCGATGAACGTAGGCTCGCCGGCATACGCGCGCTCCACCAGGGGGCCGATGATGTGCCAAACCTCCGCCCAGACATCGTCGAACGACCGGCCGATGGCGGGCGGCTTGTCGCGCAGGATGGGCAGGAACGCGTCGTTGTGAATGACGATGTGCTGTGGACCCCACAACAGACACTGGGGGAACGCGGAGCCGAGAATGGCGCCCACCATGGTGCGCAGGGAGTTCGACCAGCCGCTGATCGGGCCGAGCGGATTGGAGGCCCAGTCCAACCTACGGATCGCCTGTCCGCTCGCGCTGTGACCCAGGAAGAGATGCAGGGCGTCGGCCGTCGTCATGCGCACCGTCCTTAGGAATTGGATCGGAGCTGTCGTTTAAAAGTAGAGCGGCGCTTACCGCTTTCAATGCCGCTTCTGCGCTTTTGTTCCGTCCGTAGCCGCTTGTCCGTCACGAAACCGTCAAATAACTGACTTAGTCTTTGCGCCCGCAAAAGCGGGTGTGTTCCGGCGATGGCTGGGGTTTCGTGGCGATGTTTTCCGAAAAGCCGGACGTGGATAAAGATCGTGCCGTATGGGGCCGCCTGCGGCGGCAGATTGCGTCGTTATCCGGTCGTCCCCAGGACGCCAACGACTACTTGAACGACGCGTACCTGCGGTTGTCCGAGCACGACGGCTCGCCGATCCGCAATTTAGAAGCGTTCATGGTCCGCATCGCCGTCAACCTGGCGCGCGACGACCATCGTCGGCAACGGCGCAGAAATCTCAGCACGGATCAGGACCTCAGCGCCATCGCCGACGCGAGTCCGACACCCGAGGAGATGCTCGACGTGCGCCAGCGCCTGAACGCCGTGCAGGCCACGCTTTCCCGTCTCAATCCGCGCACGCGGCAGATTCTGCTGATGCATCGGCTCGACGGGTTGCGCTATCGCGAGATCGCCGACCGTCTTGGGATCAGTGAAAGTGCGGTTGAGAAGCACGTCGCCAAGGCGGCGCTGGGCCTGTTGCGTGCGAGCAAGGCGCTTTGAGGATGTTTAGAAACATCGCCGCGCGTTTCGCTCGGGCTCGCATCGAGCGCGAGGCAGCCGAGTGGCTGGCGCGCTTGCATTCGGACGATTGCGACGAGCGCACGCGTGCGGGATTTCGTAAGTGGCTGCGGGACGATGAGAGTCACGCAACCACATTCGAGGAGCTGACGGCCGTTTGGGAACTGATCGGTGCCCGCGCGCCGCGCCAGTCCGCGTCATCGGTGCGTTTCAATCGTAGGAGCGTCTTGGTCGGTGGTGGCGCGGCTCTGACGGCGGCCGCCGGCGGCTTCGTCGCGTTAACCGCGGGCGCCGAGGTTTATCGAACGGATATTGGAGAGCGACGGTCCATCGTGCTCGCCGATCGATCGAAGGTGCTGCTCGATGCGAACACGCAATTGCGCGTGCGGAATCGCGATTCGGGCTGTGAGGCGACTTTGGAACGCGGTCGAGCGCACTTCGATCTCAGCTCGCGGACATCCGGTTCGCTGATCGTCCGCGCAGGCGGTTGCAGGCTGCGCGTCGATCGTGGCGCTTTCGAGATCGAGACGCGGGGAGGGGAGGCAGCGCGCATTCTGATGTTGGATGGCTTGGGCGCTCTTGATGTGGATCGCGCTGTGGCGTCGCCGGTGAGCACGCTCACCAGCGGTCATGTATTTGACGAATCTTCGACGACGGTCACACGAGTTGCCGCGCCGGCTGTGGAGCGATTGATAGCGTGGCAGGGCGGCCGCGCAGTGTTCAGCAACGACAGCGTGGCGGAGGCGGTCGAGATCATGAATCGCTACGACCGCCAGCGTTTGATGCTCGATGACGAGGGCGTCTCGAATTTGCGGATTAGTGGGACATTCAGAGTGGGGGACAACGCGGCGTTCGCGGATGCGTTGAAAGCAATGCTGCCCGTGGCCGTCGTGAAGAAAGATGGATCTTTACATCTCGAACACAGGGACGATTTCGGCCCGTCATAAAACATTCACAAAAATCTTCTGAGGATTTCGCCGCCGGCGGCGTCGATTGCGCGACCGGCCGGTATGGCCGCCAACCTCGGAATATCATGCAGCTGTCTCATTGTCGTTCGGGCATGTCCGCGCTCGTTGCAGCCATCGCCCTGGCCCTCTCCGCTCCGTCGCAGGCGCAGACGGAAGAGGTGAGCATTTCGATGGCGACTCAGGCGCTCGACGCGGCGCTGAACGCCGTGGCTCAGCAGAGCGGCGTGGATATTCTGTTCAGTCCGGCGGACGTGGCCGGGCAGCAGGCGCCGGCGTTGCAGGGAGAGATGAGCGCGTTGCAGGCCGTGCAGGCGTTGATCGCCGGCACGCCGCTGGAAGTCGTGACGACGTCCTCGCGTGCGCTGATCGTGCGACGGAAAGAGTCTCTGCGAGTGGCGCTCGCGGCAGACTCGGCTGCGTCGGTGTCTCACGTGGGCGACGTTGAGGAAGTCGTCGTGACGGGAACGGCGCTCCAGAATCAGGAAGCCGTCGCCAATCGTCGCAGCTCGCTGACCATCGTCGACACGCTCACTCAGGACGACACCGGCGATCTCGCCGACAAATCGCTCGCCGACGCGCTGAGTCGTGTGTCTGGCGTGAGCACCATGCAGGTGCTGTACGGCGAACAGGAAAGTCAGTACGTCGCGGTTCGCGGCATCACGCCCGATCTCAACTATGTTTCCGTCGATGGCATCGGCATGATCTCGGTGGCCAACCAAGGCAACGGGCAACGCCGCGTCGATCTGGCGCTGATTCCGAGCCAGGCGGCGCGCACCACCGAAGTCTTCAAAACATTCACGGCCGATCTGGATTCCGGTGCGATCGGCGGCATCATCAACATCGTTCCCCGCAGCGCCTTCGAAGGCGGCAACAAGTTCTACATCGATACCTCCGTCAGCTACGCCACCTACAACGACGTGCCCGGCGGTAATAGTCCGGGCGGTTACGAGGACTCGCCCTGGGGCGCCGGCATCAAGCAGTTGTGGTCGCAGCGCTTCGGTTCGGACGAGCAGTTCGGCATCGTGATCAGCAGCGTCTATCAGCAGCGCAGCTACGACGAAACCAAGCGCAATCCCAACGGCCGCGCTTACTACACATCCACCGGCGCGACCACCACGCCGATCAGTCCGGAGTACAACGGCTACGATGCGGCCCCGACGGCGTTCGTCAGCTACGACTTCACGAGTTTCGTCGAGAACTACGGCGGCTCGGCGCTGCTCGAGTTCTCGCCGACGCCGTCCTGGTACAGCTCGCTGATGCTCTATGACTATCGGCAACGCGAGGACCAGACGACCAACGCGCCGACGTTGCGCGCGTTCACCGGCATCACGGGCCAGACTCAGACCACGGGCACGCTGCGCATTCCCGATGTGCGAACCGTTTTCGCTTACGACCGTTTCGATACGGAAAGTCGCGGCGCCATTCTCAAGACGCGCTACGAATTCGAAAACGAGTCCCGGCTGGAGTTTCGCGCCGGCTACAACGACAACACCTTCGATAACCCCGAGAACGAGGTCACCTATCAATACAGACCGACGAATTCGTATGTGACTTACGACGTATCGGGCGACTCGGTGTCGTTCACGCTCTCCGACCCACAGTCCATGATGGTCGCGAGCAACTATTCCCTGCTGAGCGCCACCGACATCACGACGAGCGCCAAAGGCGAAGCGGCGGAAGCGCGGCTCGACTACTCGTTCAACTTCGATTCGGACAGTCTCGGCTGGGGCTTGAAGGCCGGCCTGGGCACGCGTGATTTCGACATGCGCCGCGATCTCACGGACACGACGTTCACGACCAACAGATCGTCGCTCACGCTTGCGGCCTACGACCCGCATTACACGCCTTGGATGTGGAACTATCCGGTGCTGTGGATCGACTATGAAGCTTATAACGCCAACGTCCGGCCCAATCTGGCCGTCAACGCCGCGACCTCGGCGGCGAACTCGCTGAGCCAGGACTACTCATACGATGAGACGGTGTCGTACGGTTACATCTCGGGAACCTATGCAACGGAGAGCACCCGCGTGATCGCCGGACTACGCGCAGACATGGCGGACTACAGTGCAGACGCGCCGCTCAGTGTGGGCGGCGTATTTCAGAACGCATTCGAGCACTACTCAGGTGACTATGCGTATCTGTTGCCCTCCCTGAACGTGCTGCATGACCTGACCGACCAGCTGCGTTTGAAGGCGGGCTACAGCCGCACCCTCGGCCGGCCCGCGCCGGAAGACATCGCCCGAGCCGAAACTCGCAACGACTCGACGTTCACGATCAGCCGCGGCAATCCGAACCTGGACCCGCGTCGCGCCGACAACGTCGACCTGGCGTTGGAGTACTACCTCGAAGGCGGCAGCGGTCTGATCAGCCTCGGCGGCTTCGCCAAGAACATCAAGGACGACATCTACGCGTTGAAACAGGAACAGCTGATCAACGGCGTTCCGTACACCATCAGCACGCCGATGAACGCCAGTGAGTCCAAGCTGCGCGGCATCGAGTTCCAGTACATCGAGAACCAGATCCCCGGACTGCCCGGGTTCCTGGCCGGGAAGCTCGGCGCATCGTTCAACGTTTCGCGCATGTGGGGCGAGATGGATTACGTCGTCGACGGCAAGGCGCTGCACGTCGACCGCCTGTTGTTCCAACGCGATTGGCTGGCCAACGGCGCGCTGTTCTACAAACTGCCGCGTGGTGGCGAAGTGCGAGTGGCCTACAACTATGGCGACGAGTACTACGACGGCATCGGCGCCGATCCGTGGCTGCATCGTGGACCGCAAGAGCGAGGCCAATTGGATTTCACGGTTCGCTACCGCGTGCTGGACGACTGGATCGTGAAACTGCAGGCCGTGAATCTGCTCGATGACAATCTGAATCTGGGTTACGGCGAAGATCTCAGCATGCGCCGCGCCGAGATGAAAAAAGGCCTGACGTTCTACTTCAACATCATCTACAAGCCATGACCAATCGCACGATCGCGCGCCGTGACGTTCTGAAGCTCGCGGCGGCGAGCAGTCTCACGTTGCTGTCGGGGCGGCGCGCCTGGGGCAGCCAGCCGCACGGCGGGTATCCGTTCTCGCTCGGTGTCGCATCGGGAGATCCGTGGCCCGACGGCTTTGTGATATGGACACGACTGGCGCCAGCGCCGCTCGAGCCTCATGGCGGCATGCCGATGAAAGTCGTGCCAGTGGAATGGGAGATTGCCGAAGACGAACGTTTCTCACGCATCGTCCGAACCGGCTCTGAGTTTGCTCGGCCGGAGCTCGGTCATTCCGTGCACGTGGAAGTGGCGGGACTCAAGCCGGGCTGGCGCTATTGGTATCGCTTTCGCGCAGACGGCGAGGTAAGCCGCGTCGGAACGGTTCGCACCACGCCAGCGGCAGGCGTCGCGTTGGACCGTGTTCGCATCGGCGTTGCCGGTTGTCAGCACTACGAGGAAGGTTGGTTTACAGCGTATCGCCATCTCGGCTCGACGGATGAGCTCGATGCGATCTTCCATTACGGCGATTACATCTACGAACACGGGCCACGCGATTGCACCAAACGGGAGTGCGTGCGCACCCATGTCGGCGACGAGCTCTATTCCCTCGACGATTACCGCCGACGTTACGCCTTGTACAAGCAGGATCCCGATCTGCAGTTTGCACACGCGGCTGCTCCGTTTCTGGTCTCGTACGACGATCACGAAGTCGATAACAACTGGTACGCGGAGTGCGATCAGGACGGGAGCCCTGCGGAACCATTCCTCATGCGTCGAGCCGCCGCGTTCCAAGCCTGGTACGAGCACATGCCCGTGCGCCGTGCGCAGTTCCCGGCTGGCGGCCAGATTCGAATGTATCGTCGCTTCGATTACGGCGATCTGCTTCGTGTGCAGGTGTTGGACACGCGGCAGTATCGCAACGGCGGTACCAAGCAGCCGAACACGCAACTGCAAGGGTGTCGGCTCAACCCATCGGGGCCCGTCACCATGCTTGGCGCGCAGCAGGAGGAGTGGCTGTCGGCGGGACTGGACAACTCGGCGCGGTGGAATCTGCTCGCGCAGCAGGTGATGGTGATGCCGTTAACGTATCCAACCAGCCGCGCGGCGGGTCGAGTGAACGTCGATTCCTGGAGCGGTTATGCCGCCGCGCGTGAACGCCTGGTCGCGGACATTCGTGAGCGCAATCTGAAGAACGTCGTGATCGCGACCGGCGACGTGCATCAACATCATGCCGGTGTGGTTCCTGTGCGCGAAGGCGATCTGGACGGCCCTGCGGCCGCGACCGAGTTCGTCTGCACGTCGATCAGTTCGGGCGGCGATGGCGTCGAGATCGGTAAAAGCTGGCAGAACACACCGGCGGAGAACCCGCATTGTCAGCTGTTCAACGCGCGCCGCGGATATCAGATATTCGACATTGGCCACGATGTCTGGCGCACGCAAGTCTGGACCATGGATAAGGTGAGTGCGCCCGGCGGTCGCGCGTCCATCGCGACAAGCTTTGCGGTCGAACGAGGCAAGGTCGCGTTGAACCGCGACAGCTGAACTATCGATTCACGTCGACGACGAGGCGACCGCGAATTTTTCCGCCAATAATGTCTTGCGCCGCCTGCAACGTTTGTTCCAATCCCACGATCTTGCTGACGCGATCGAGCGCGCTGCTGTCCAGATCTCGGGCCAGGCGGGCCCATGCTTGCTGACGCGGCTCGCGTGGCGCCATCACGCTGTCGATTCCGAGCAGCGAGACGCCTCTGAGAATGAACGGCGCGACGCTCGCCGGGAAATCCATTCCCTGCGCCAGGCCGCACGCGGTGACGAAGCCGCGATATTTCGTTTGAGCGCAGGCGTTGACCAGCGTGTGACTGCCGACGGAATCGACGACGCCGGCCCAACGTTCCTTTTGCAAAGGCTTGCCGGGTTGTGACAGCTCGTTGCGATCGATGACCTGTCGCGCACCGAGTGCTTTGAGATAGTCGGCTTCGCTGGCTTTTCCGGTAGCGGCCACCACTTCGAAACCCGCGCGCGCGAGCAGGGCGATTGCGATGCTGCCGACACCACCCGACGCACCGGTGACCAGCACCTCGCCGCGATCAGGCGTGAGGCCGTGATCAATCAACGCATCCACGCACAAGCTGGCGGTGTAGCCGGCGGTGCCGATGGCCATTGCTTGTTGTGAGGTGAATTTCTCCGGCACTCGCTGCAGCCACTCGGCTTTGACTCGCGCCTTCTGCGCAAAGCCACCCCAATGGCCTTCGCCCACGCCCCATCCGTTCAGCAGAACTCGGTCGCCCGCTTCCCAATCGCTGCTCGTGGAGCTCTCGACGACACCGGCGAAGTCGATGCCGGGCACCATGGGAAACTTGCGCACGACCGGCGATTTGCCGGTGATGGCGAGGCCGTCTTTGTAGTTGAGCGTCGAATACTCGACCCGAACCGTCACGGCGCCTTCCGGCAGATCGTTCTCGGAAACCTCGGCCAGCCGCGCTGACTGCGCTCCGTCCTGCTTGTCGATCAAGATCGCTCTAAACATCGCCGACCTCGCACGCTCGTTTCACCCAAGCTAGCCGACGTGGGCGCGGCTGGTCAACACAGGTGTTGGGTTAAGCCCGCGCATTGCACCGGTGAAACAGAGCGATTGCGTCTATGACATCACGCGATCGATGAGATTTTCTGGCAGCCGCCATTCCCGCAGCGTTTGCGCGTCAGCGCGAGAGCTCTCTTGAATCGACGACGGAGTGCGAGAGAAACGTGGAGCGGGCGAGGGTTGGACCAAGCCGTCGTGTGTGGTGAACGTGCCGCGAGCGACGTTGTGTGGATGGGTGAGGGCTTCGCTCATGGACAGGATGGGCGCGAAGCAGGCATCGGTGTCTTCGAGCAGCGCGCACCAGTGAGCCTGCGACTGGCTTTGAAATATCTGCTCGAATCGCGCGCGCATCCCGGGCCAGCAACTGCGGTCCCAATGATTGGGATAATCGGTCACCGGTATATCCAGCTTCTTCAGCAAGGCCGCGAAAAACTGCGGCTCGAGCGCGCCAACGCAGATCCACTTATCGTCTGCGCAGCGGTACGTGTCGTAGAACGGCGCGCCGCCGTCGAGAAGATTTGCATGTCGCTGTTCGCGCCATTCACCCGCACCGCGCATTGCGAACATCATGCTCATCAGCGAGGCCGCGCCATCCGTCATCGCGCAGTCGATCACCTGGCCGACGCCGGTGCTGCGAGCATTCAACAACGCCGCAAGCACACCCATGGCGAGATACAACGCGCCGCCGCCGAAGTCGCCAACCAGATTGAGCGGCGGCGTCGGCTTGGTCGCGCTGCCAATCGAATGCAGCGCGCCTGAAAGCGCGATGTAGTTGATATCGTGGCCGGCGGTGTGCGCGTTCGGACCGTGCTGGCCCCAGCCGGTCATACGTCCGTACACCAGCTTGGGGTTGTCACCAAGCAGGACGTCCGGCCCCAGCCCAAGTTTTTCCATCACGCCAGGGCGAAATCCCTCGATGAGCGCATCGGCGCTCTTGCTCAGGGCGCGACAAACTTCGATGCCGTCGCGCTGTTTCAGATCGAGCGTCAATGTGACTCGTCCCCGGTCGAGGATGCCGTCGAAGCTCTGCATGGGATTGTTTGGCCGCGCGATCCGCAAGACCTGCGCTCCCAGATCGGAAAGCAGCATGCCGCAAAAGGGCGCGGGGCCAAGGCCGGCAAATTCCAGCACACGCACGCCATGCAGGGGGCCTGTGGCAGCGGATCCAGTCGACGCAGTTGGATTCATCGGCGCTTGCACCGGGGTCGAACTTTTGCGGAGGAAAATAGTAGTCCGGGGCCGCATCGACTACCATATCCCTTGCAACAGCCGGCTGCTCAACCGCCGTTGGGCTTGCTCGGATCCCGGCAGAAGACGGGCCGGCGTTTCTCCTGGATCGCCTTGACGGCTTCGCGGTGGTCGGCGGAGCGTGCGGTCACGGACTCGTACGCGATACCGGCATCCATCACCGCGTGAGCAACGCGCTTCAGCTCGAGATTGAGCAGCACTTTGGTCCAGCGAATCGCGTTCATGGAGCCGTGCTGCAGACGATTACAGAAGCCAACGACGGCGTCGTCCAGCTGGCTCGGCGCCACGCAATGATTGACGAGCCCGATCTGCTCCGCCTGTTTGGTGCTCATGGTCTCGCCGGTGAGCAGAAATTCCTTGGCGCGGCCCAGTCCGATGCGCTGTGCCCAGATCGCCGCGCCACCGTCGCCGGCGACCAGGCCGACGCAGACGTGCGGATCGCCGATCTTCGCGCCATCGACTGCATAGATCACATCGCAGAGCAGGGCCAGCGTCGCGCCCAGGCCGACGGCCGTGCCGTTCATTTTGCAAATCAGCGGTTTGTCCAGATCGAGCATGGCGAACACGATGCGCTTGGCGATGCGTGCTTCGTGATCGAAGCGCTCGGGCGCGGCGGCGTTGCGCGCCAGGTGCTCAATATCGCCGCCGGCGCAGAACGCCCGCCCGGCGCCGGTCAATATGACGATATCGGACTGCTCGTCGATCGCGGCGAAATTGAATGCGTCCGCCAGCTCGTCGTGCATTTCCAGGTTGACGGCGTTGAGCACGTCGGGCCGGTTCAGAGTAATGGTCAGGACTCGATCTTTTCTGGTCAGTGCCAGCGTGCTGTAGCTACGCACGTGTGTCGCTCCTAGAATTTGGCTCGAATGGAAACGCCCATCGCTGCCGGAGTTCCCAAGCCCGCGCCGATGCCGGTGGCGTTAGCCTGCGCCATGGTGCGGTACCCCCAGTCGGTGACGTTATCACCGTACACGGCCAAGGTGTAGCGGTCCGACGTCCCTGCGTACATCCCGCGCCGTGTCGACCGGAGTTCGCGCGCAGGGTGCGTTGTATAGCTCGTGGAGCGGCGGGGAGCGCTCGGCGCAGGCGATTCGGTCTGCGTTCGCATCACCATAGAGTGTGGTCCGCTGTCGATGCGGCCGACCCAGCGCGCGGATGAGCTCCTGCATCTGGGCGGGCGCCAGTTCCTGGCCGTGAACGGAGCCGGCGGCGCGACTGATCGATTCGTTCATCAGCGTGCCCCCCAGATCGTTCGCGCCCGCCTGCAAACAACGCTGCGCCCACTGCGGACCGAGCTTCACCCACGAAGCTTGCACATTGCGAATGAACGGATGTAGCACCAGCCGCGCGACCGCATGCATGAGCAAAGCTTCACGCAGCGTGGGGCCCTGGCGGGCGCGGCCGCGAAGATACATTGGGGCTTCCATGTGAACGAAGGGCAGCGGCACGAACTCAGTGAAGCCACCGGTCTGCTGTTGCAATTGCCGCAGTAACAACAGGTGACGCGCCCAATGCTCGTATCCGTCAATGTGCCCGAACATGATGGTCGACGTGGTCGGCAGCGCAGCGCGATGCGCCTGGGCGACCACGCTGAGCCATTCCTGCGTGCCGAGCTTGTCAGGCGCGAGGTCGCGACGGACCTCATCGTCCAGAATCTCCGCGGCAGTCCCTGGTAAAGAGCTCAGGCCGGCCAGCTTGAGCTCATCGAGAAACTCGCCGACGGAAATGCCCAAAGTCCTGGCTCCGTGGCTGACTTCGAGCGGCGAGAACGCGTGAATGTGGATCTCGGGCTGGGCCTGCTTCGCTTTGCGACAGATTTCCAGATACGTGTGACCGGTGAAAGAGGGGTGGATCCCACCTTGCATGCATACTTCGGTGCCACCACGCTCCCAGGCTTCGCGAACACGCCGTTGTATCTCATCGTGGTCCACGAGATACGGCGCGCCACGCAGATGCTCATGCGTCCGCCCCTTTGAGAACGCGCAGAAGCCGCACTTGTACAAGCAGATATTGGTGTAGTTGATGTTGCGAACGACCGCATACGTCACCGTATCGCCTACGGTCTGCTGGCGTAGTGCATCGGCCGTTTCGCAGACACGGACGAAATCAGCGCCACGAGCAGTGAAAAGCTCTGCGATCTCGCACTCGGTAAGTTGTACGCCCGAGGCGGCTCGCTCGATCAGCCCAGTCATATTCGCCGCACGCGGCGTGGCCATCAGCGGTACGTCGCGCAGGTCATCAGCATTGGCCGGCTCGGCTGCGCCGGCATGCCAACAGCCAACACGTGCCCACCCTGCGCCATCCGAGAGCCGCAGTATCGAACCCCGCACCTCATCCGCAATCCATTCGCCGTGAGCTTGAACATATCGTGGATACACGGTGAGCCGCTCGACCAGGTCACATCCTGCTCGCGCCGTCTCCGCTGCCAGTCGGTCGAGATGGGGCCAAGGCGCTTCCGGGTTCACGTGGTCTGGCGTGAGCGGCGACACGCCGCCCCAATCGTTGATGCCGGCGGCGATGAGCTCTGTCAGATCGCCGCCATACAAATTGGGCGGCGCTTGTATGCTCATGTGAGGACCGAAGATCAAGCGGGCAGCAGCCACCGTCCAGCACAAGTCATCACTGGAGGGTTCCGGCGCGCGCTGCATCTTCGTGCCAGGCTTGGCGCGGAAATTCTGGATGATGATCTCCTGAAGGTGGCCATAGCGATCGGACAATTCACGCAGGGCCAATAGCGCATCGATGCGTTCGCGCCGCGTCTCGCCGATGCCGATCAGGATGCCGCTGGTCATGGGAATCCGAGCTTCGCCGGCCAGGCGCAATGTTTCCAGACGTCGAGCGGGCAGCTTATCCGGAGATCCAAAGTGCGGACCGCCGCGCTCGCAGAGCCGCTCTGCCGCCGACTCCAGCATGATGCCCATCGAGGGAGCCACGTGACGGAGTCGGGCGAGATCGTCGGCGCTCATCAGCCCGGGATTGAGGTGAGGCAGCAGCCCCGTCTCGCGCAACACCAGCCCCGCCACGTGTTCGAGATAAGCCAGGGTCGTGGCAAAGCCCAATGCAGACAGCGCTTCGTGCGCCCGCGCATAACGCAGCTCCGGCCGATCGCCCAGAGTGAACAGTACTTCCTTACAGCCGAGCGCGGCTCCCTCTCGCGCGATCCGTAACACATCCTCTGGTTCGAGATACGGCTTCGCCAGGCGACCTGGTGTTTGGGCGAACGTGCAGTAGTGACAAACGTCGCGGCACAACTGCGTCAGCGGCACGAACACCTTACGTGAATAGCTGACGCAACTGCCCCAGCCGCGCTCGCGGAGCGCAGACGCAGCCGTCGAGAGAGCGCGCCAATCCGAATGGTCCAACAGTGCATGACACTGTCTTGGAGTAGGGCGCCCTTCGAGCCGCTCCGGCGTCATTCACCCTCCCGCCGCCACAGTGCGTTCATCGAGCAGGTCCATCGAACCGTCGCCGCCGTGCAGACGCAGATATTCAAGGTCATCGGCGCAATCCAAGTCGAGCGCAAGCGCGTCGATCTCCACGACGCGCGCAGCCACACTTACTGCCTGGGCTGCCGCCACATGCCGTTCGAAACTGCGCTGACCGAAGTGCGGCGAAATGACCAGCGGCGGCGTGCAGAGCAAGGCATTGGTGCCATCGCGATGGCAGTCGGGCGCGAGCACGACATTTGGACTCGCATCCGCGGCGCCGAACAGCTCCTCGATGGCAGCTTCGGAGATCAATGGCAGATCGCCCGGCAGCATCAGCACGCGAGCAGGGTGCTCGGCCTGCAAACGGTGCAAGGCCAACTCCAGCGCGGGCGCCATGCCGACATCGATGGTTTGTAGGATTGGCACTGCGCCCAACGTCCGGGCGAATGACGCGATCTCACGACTGGAGGTGACGACGCCAACCGCGTCGATGCGATCGCTTTCCCGCAAGGCGCGGATCACCCGCCCGGCGAGCGCAAAAAACAGTTGGACTCGCCGCCGAGGGTCGAGAACCTCGGCAAGTCTCGATTTGGCGTGGTGACTGGCCTTGAGCGGCACCAGTGCCCACGTTGGCGCGCGCATCTGTGTCATAGGCTCGTTCGAGGCGGGCCTGCCGTAATCGTCGCAATCGCGGTCTTGTAGAAAGCACCCTGATAGGTCAGTTGTTCCTCGGTCCACAGCCGGCAATCAAATCGAGCAGCGTGTACGTCCTGCCGCCAATGGACGGCAGCACATTCGCCGGCGTGGTCAACGCGCCAGTCGGCGAATTTCCTGGGAGCGAGCGCGACTCACCGGGACTGCCGCGCCATCTTTCATGCGCACTTCGAGTCGTGAATCGTCCAGCGCGAGCAACCGATCGACGCGATCGAAGTTCACGATGTGCGAGCGGTGCACTCTGAGAAAAGGCGGGTTCGGAAGGCGCTCCTGCAAGCGGCTGAGCGTGATGGCGACGAGATGCCGCCGACTGAGCGCATGAATCACCACGTAGTCGTCGGCAGCTTCGACCCTGTCGATGTCGGCGATGTTCACAGGAATGAACGCGTTGCCGTCTCGAACCACGATGCGGTTGGCGGGTTCGGAGGCGGCAGGCGTAGTCAGGATCATGCGGGCGCGCTCCAGCTGAGCGGCCCCGTCACGTGCCTGCACGACTTTGCGTGCGCGCTCCAGTGCCGTCACGAAACGGCCTGCGCCGAAGGGCTTGAGCAGATAGTCCACGGCTTCGAGCTCGAACGCACTCACGGCGTAGTGATCGTGCGCGGTGGTGAAGATTACTGCCGGCATCGTGGTCATTCTTTGCAGGCGGGTGACGACGTCGATGCCGGACAATTCGGGCATCTGGATGTCCAGGAACAAAACATCCGGCTGCAGGTGTGAGATCCGGTCGAGCGCGGCGACGCCGTCCTCCACTTCGCCGACACATCTTGCCCAGGGAACGTCGGCGAGCAATGTGACGAGCTTGCGCCGCGCGAGCGGCTCGTCGTCCACGATCATGGCTGTTATGAGTTCCTCCATGGTCAGACTCGCACGGGCAATTGCAGTTTCACCGTGAATCCGGTTCGCGGCTGAGTTATGACATCCAGCGCACTCGTATGCGGGAAGCGCGCTTTGAGCTGACGTGCCACGGCGCTCAGTCCCAAGCCGGAAGCTCGTGAGAGTACGTCGGGCTGCGCGCCGTTGCCGTCGTCCGCAACTTCGATGAGTAGGTGTGAAGAGGAGAGACGCGTCGACAGTCGGATGGTGGCTCCTTCGCGACGCGGCGCAACGCCATGGCGCACGGCGTTCTCGACCAGCGGTTGTAACAAGAGCGGTGGAATGGCGAGCTCCAGAGATTCCGGATCGATGTCCTCTTCGACACGCAGCCGATGGCACAGGCGCAGCTTCTCGATGGCGAGATAGTTACGCACGAAATGAAGTTCTTGTTCGAGCGACACCTCGGCCATCGCATCCCGCTCCACATTCAGCACATATCGCATCAGCTCGCCAAATTGCTCTAGCGCATCTTGTGTGGCTACTGGATCTTCGCGGGCCAGCTGCGTGAGTGAATGAAGCGTGTTGAACAAGAAGTGAGGGTTGAGCTGCGCACGCAGCGCCAGTAGTTCCGCTTTGGTCGCGGCCAACTCTTTCTCACGCAGGCGAGCTTGTATTTCCGCCGCATAAGCGAGCACGCCGTAGCCAATCAGGCCCCAGGCGAATTGCCACACGGCGCCGTCGCTCAGGAATGGAGTGAGCCACTCAGGATGTGAGAAGTAGACGAGCACGCAGAAGGCGCTGACCCAGGCGGCGCTGAATGCGACTGCAGTGACGACATGAAGCGCGAGCGCGTGAAGGACTGGCTCGTCACGTTTTCTCCTCAGCAACAATCGCCACACCACGCGACCCAGCAGCACGCACGGCGCGACGAATCCGATAGCTGCGACGGCGGCTTCGAGCCAGGAGAGCTGTTCGATTCGATACACCACTGTGAGCGCAACGACGGTGGCGAGCACCGCCAGGCCCCAACGCATCGAGCTGCGCTGGGAGCCCTCGAAAGTTTGGCTGGATCGCATATCCACCTCTCGCCCGGCAAGGTAAGGCGGCTTCGCCGTGAAGGGAAGGGAGTTCGCCGCCGGATTTTGCCATTCACCGAATATCGCTGTGCGACCGACGCCGCGCTCGGCAGGCTGCGCGTGCTATGGGAGCGGAGGTCGTCCAGTTGAGTACGGCGCTCAGGCCATTGATTTGTTTGTTGCTCGTCGCGTTGCTGAGCGCGTGCGCTTCGCAGCCGATCGTTGTTTCGAGTTTCGGTATCCATGCTACGACTCGCCCCGAAGTCATCGAGCGCGGTCGTTATCTCGTTTATGGCCCGGCGCACTGTGCCGAGTGCCATGGGGCCGATCTGTCGGGCGGCCGTGAGTTTGCCTCGAATGGTTTGTTCGGCCGGGTCATCGCGCCGAATCTGACCACCGATCCGATTGCTGGGCTGGGTGATGTCAGCGACGACGCGTTGGTGCAGAGCTTGCGCTACGGCGTGTCCCGGCATGGGCGGCCGATGCTTCCTTACATGGTGTACTTCGCTCTTGCGGACGACGATCTGCAAGCCATCGTTTCTTTTCTGCGTACGGTGCCGGCCGTTCCAGGCGTGGCTCCTCAGGATGGGTTGAGCGCATTGGGACGTTTCAGCGTGCAACACCTGCTGCCTCGTCAGCTACCCACCGAACGCCCATCGGAGCACGTCGAGCCGGGAAGGAACGCGGAGTACGGTTCTTATCTCGCTGACGCGGTGGCCGTGTGTCGAGGTTGTCACACGCGACGACGCTGGAACGGCACGTTCACCGGCACGCCCTATGCGGGTGGCACGAAAATCCGCGGCGAGAGCGGTGAGTTCATCGCGCCGAATCTCACGCCGGGGCCGGAGGGCGTCCTGAACAGCGACTCCGAACAGAACTTCATAGATCGATTTCGTCGCACCGGTCCGTCGAAGCAGGGCTCGCCCATGCCCTGGTCCTCTTATGCCCGCATGTCCGACATGGAGCTCGGTGCGATCTATCGTTACCTGCGCTCGCTGCCGCCGGGTTGAGCGACTCCGAGCGGAACCCCTAAACTCCGCTGGCGGTTTTCCGCCCCACGCGCGTTCTTATTCTTTATGGCGGGATGCGCCGGGTAGCCGTGGGAGATCAGGGTCGAGATGGATGCGCCGAGACAGGCACACCGCTCCGAAGGCGCGGAATCAGAGCACATAGCACTGCTTTCGACGCAGTTTCGACCGGCGCTACGCCGGTTCTTCAGCAAGCGGGTCAAAGAACAGCACGAGATCGACGATCTGGTGCAGGACGTGTTCGTGCGTCTGGTGCGCAAGGTCAACGCCGACGGCTCGCAGATCGTGGCCGGTTATGTCTTCCAGACCGCGCAAAGCGTGCTCAACGACTGGCTGCGCAAGCGTCAGGTGCGGCAGGCGACCGCCCACGAGGATATCGAGCTCGACCAGCCCGATCTCAAGGATGATTCCACGCCCGAGCGCGTTCTAGTAGGTAAGCAGAGCCTGGCGAAGGCCACGGCGGCCGTGCTGGAACTGCCAGAAGTCACGCGCACGATTTTTCTTCTGCGCCGGCTCGAGGGCATGCGCTACAGCGACATCGCGAAGCGTCTGGGAATGCCGATGAGCACGGTCGAGAAGCACATGGCTCGCGCAGTGGCCCATCTCGATTTGCGTCTGAACGGGAAGTAAAGATGCGAGCTCGCCCCGTCCCAACAGATCTTTCACCCGCCGAAGCGGCCGCGCGCTGGGCCGTGCGCATGGATGCCGACAGTGTGACAGACGAGGAACGCCGCGCCTTCGAGGCATGGCGCGATCGTTCACCCGAGAACGCCGCTGCCTACGAGCGAGCCGCCGCGTCGATGCGCGTATTCGATGACGCGCAGGACGATCAGCACCTCGATGCTTTGCGCCGGGCGGCGCTTCGCTATCAGCCGGAGCGGCGGTTGTTCGGCGCGAAGTCGATTGCGGCCGGCATCGTGCTGGCGGTCATCGGCGTCACGGCGCTGATCGCATTCGGTGGCGGACCCAATCTCTTCAAGAATGTGCCGGTTGCCTCTCTCTATGAGAAAGGCGTCGCCGATTACGTGACCCGGCGCGGCGAGAAGCTGGATGTGACTCTGCCGGACGGCTCCGCCATCACGCTCAACACCGATACGGATCTGGACGTCGTCTTCGACGGCCGGCATCGGACTGTCGAAGTGCTGCGCGGTCAGGCGTTCTTCAACGTCGCCAAAGATCCATTGCGGCCGTTCATCGTCGTCGCCGGCGGCAAGCAGATCGTTGCGGTTGGAACAGCGTTCGACGTGCGGCTCGACGAGGAGCGCGTCGAAGTGCTGCTCGTCGAAGGCCGCGTGGTGGTCGAGAACGTGACGCAAGCAGGCTCGGCTGCGCCTCCGGCCCAGGCGGCCGAGGCCAGCATTCATATGAACGCTGGCGAGACCCTGGTTGCGACCGACAAAGAAGTCGTGCATAAGCCGGCCCCGGACGCGGATCGCCTGCTCAAGTGGCGCGACGGGCTGATCGAATTCGACAACACTTCTCTGACCGAAGCCGTCGAAGAGTTCAACCGTTACTCGGCGCAGACCATCAGCATCGAAGACCCGCAGCTCGGTCAGCTTCGAATCTCGGGCGTGTTCCGCACCAACAGCCAACGGAAGTTTCTGGAAGCAGTGACGAGTCTGCATCCGGTGGTGGTCGAGTATCGCGGCACGGATGAGTTCGCGCTCGTGGCTCGACGGCCATGAAGACGATTTACATGAGATTGCGTCATGACCCTGGCGGTTTTCTCCCGGTGTCGCGTTCTTTGGAATATTCGGATCGCCGCGGCAATCCGGATCTAACAGAGCCGTAGGCCATTCATTGCGATTTGGGGGAACCGTGCAAGAACACAAACAACTGATTTTACGGCGCGCAATCCGTCAATGGGCCACGGGTGGAGCGTGTGCGCTCGCCCTCATCGGCAACGCCTTCGCTCAGGTCAGCGAACAAACGACGATCGAGATCGAGAGCGGCAAGCTGGCGCAATCGTTGACCGCGCTGGGACGGCAGACGCGCACCGAGTTGGTGTTCGATCCCACCGTGGTGGCCGATCGGCAAGCACCGAGCGTGCGTGGCTCGATGACGGCCGATCAGGCGCTGGAATACTTGCTCTCGGGAACGGGCCTGCGCCATGAGCGAACGTCGTCCGATGTCGTGCTGGTGTTGGCGCAAGCCCCGGCAACTCAGTCAGTTCCGGCCGCCGCGCCCTCGGCCGAGGAATCCTCGAGTGGTGACGGCCAGGAAAGCGCGGCTGCGAGCGAGTCTGTGCTCGAACAAATCACGGTCGTGGGAATTCGCAAGTCGATTGCCGACGCGATCGAAGTGAAGCGCGACGCCACGCGCATCATGGACACGATCTCCGCCGAGGACATCGGCAAACTGCCCGATCAGAACGTCGCCGAGACGCTCAGTCGTATTCCAGGTGTGCAGGTGACGCGCGTCGAAGGCGAAGGCAAGTCCATCACCGTGCGCGGGCTCGGGCTGAACAAACTCCTGCTCAACGGCAAGAGCTTCATTGGCAGCGCTCGCAACGGCGATCCCAATCTCGCGGATGTTTCTCCGGAACTGCTCGCGGGCGTGGATGTGATCAAGGCGCCGTCGGCGGATCTGGTCGAAGGCTGGCTCGGCGCGGTCATCAACTTGCGCACCAAGCGACCGCTGGATCTCGAAGACTCGGTCATCTCCGGGCGTCTGCAGAGCTCGTATGCGGACCGCGCCGAAGAGTGGGGCGAGAAAGTCTCTGGCTTCATCGCGCACACCTTCGCCGATCGCAAGTTCGGCGTGCTGTTGAGCGGCTCCTATTCCGACTCGACGGGCGCGAGCGATATCTACCAGTCCGGCGGCTGGACGCAGGTGACCAACGTCGATGTGACGGGCGACGGCGTCAACGATACGTTCTTCCGTCCGCTGCGCTTGATGACCTGGTCGAATACTTATGAAGACGAGCGCTACTCGGTGAACGCTTCGGCGCAGTGGCGGCCCATCGACGACCTGACTTTCACGCTCGAAGGCGTGAAGTCCCGGCGTGACACCGACCGGGTTCGTTCGGTTCAACAGACCATTCTCAACAACAACATCACCAACGGCGTCATCGACGCGAGCGGCACGCTGGTCTCGGGTAATTTCTCGGGCGTGACGCTGCGTCCCATGCTTTATGGCGGCGACTCGTACTCGGACAACGAATACTTGAGCGCTAACGCCAACTGGAGCCGGGATCGCTGGACCGTGAATCTCAACGCCTCGGTCAGCGAAGGCGAGGGCGCGGGCCTGGGTGGCGATGGCGGCAACAACAATTCCGGCAACGACAACGTGCTCGTCACCCGCCAACGCGCCGGCAACATCGTGAATGTCGCGTACGACGCGGCAGGCTCGGATGTTTCGCCGAACTATGGCATCAACGCAAACTTCGACATCTTCGATCCGTCGCAGTACGAGGTGTACAGCACGTTCGATGTCGATTACGTCGCCGAGAACAAGGGCCACGACGCCGACTTCGACGTCGAATATCAGCTGGACGGATTCTTCACGTCGGTCAAGGTGGGCGCGCGCACCGAGACCATCGAAGTGTTCGGCGGCAATCCGCAGTCGAGCTATCCCGCGTTCTCGACCCACGATCCGACGCCGGGCAGCCCGTTGCTGGCAAGCGAAGTTCCGGGGCTGTCTTACACCGGGCTGCTGGGCGGAATGTTTCCTGGCGAGAGCGGTAGCTACCCTCGGCAGATCCTCACTGGCTCGGTGAGCTTCGACACCATCCGCAACGCGCTGGGTGCAACGCCGATTTCTTTCGACAGCACGGCAGCGAAGGCGACCATCAATCAGGTCGAGCAAACCACCGACGCGTTCTTTGCGATGGTGCGGTTTAGCACCGACGTGTTCGGTGTGCCGATGACGGGCGATCTGGGCGTGCGCCAGGTCAATGTCGATCGCGAATCGCTCGGTTATACCATCGTGGGCAATCAGGCCCTCCGGGCGCGGGCCGGCAAATCGTTTTCGGACACGCTGCCCAACCTCAATCTCATTTTCGACTTGCGCGACGATGTTCGGCTGCGATTCGCCGCTGCAAAGGTCGTGGCGCGTCCGGATCTGACCAGCACCGGCGTCGGCTTGTCGCTGCAGCCGGTTTCGATGACGGGCTCTTCGGGCAATCCGGATCTCGATCCGTTCCGCGCCACTCAGTTCGACACCACGGTCGAGTGGTACTTCGCGCCTGCCAGTCTGCTGGCCGCGGGCGTGTTCTATAAGGATGTTTCGGCGTTCACGACTTACTCGGAATCCGTCGAGGAACACCCGGAAGCGCCGAACAACACGCTCACCGGTCCCGCTGCGTACACCTATGTGATCGGCCGGCCGACCAACGGCAAGGACGGCAAGATCCAAGGCATCGAGCTCAACTATCAGCAGGCGCTGTCCATGCTGCCCGAGCCGTTCGATGGGTTCGGTTACGCAGTCACTTACACCTATGCGGACAGCGAGACGCCGGACATCGACGAACTGACGGGCAAGCGGAATCCGCTCAACAACTCATCCGAGCACAGCGCCAACGCGGTGGTCTATTACGAAAAGGGCCCGTTCAGCGGACGCGTCGCCTACAACTATCGCAGCGAGTACATGACCAATGGCGGCTCGATTGCGTCGGGCGGCGCGAACTGGGCGGATGCGCGTGGTCAGGTGGATGCGTCGGCGTCGTTCAGGATCAACGATAACTTCCAGCTCACGTGCGAGGGCGTGAATCTCACGCGCGCGATCAACAGTTTCTATCGCACTAATCCTGGCCGGCTCTATAGCTCGTATCTGGACGATCGCCGCATTTATTTCGGCGTGGCGGCGACGTTCTGATGATCTCTCGAATCGTTCTCGGCCTCTGTGCGTTGGGGTTGATCTCGGGCTGCGCCGGCACTGCTAAAGATACGCCGGCGGTGAGCGATCTGGTCGTGTACGGCTGCACGCCAGCCGGGTTGACCGCGGCCATCGCGGCGAAAGGCCGCGGTCGCAGTGTGACTCTGCTTTGTCGTGACGGTTACGTTGGCGGGATGACCACCAACGGTCTCGGCTGGGCCGACACCGGCAATCACGCCGCGATCGGCGGCATGGCGCGGCGGTTCTATCGAGATGTGAAGGCGCATTATCAAGCTGCGGGCTTCAAAGGCATCGCGACCTCGCAGTCAAAGACTGAAGGCGAAGAGGATGCGATGTGGGTGTTCGAGCCTCACGTCGCCGAGGCCATCTACATGCGCTGGCTGAAAGACGCCGGCATCGAGCCCGTGTTCAACGCCAAGTTGCGGCTCGATCCGAGTGCCGTGACCAAGCAGGGCAGCCGCATCGTCGCCATCGAAATGTTGGACGGCTCGCGTCACGAAGGCCGCATGTTTGTCGACGCTACTTATGAAGGCGACTTGATGGCCATGGCCGGCGTGACCTTCACGACCGGGCGGGAAGCGAACGCGGTTTACGGCGAGGATTACAACGGCGTGCAGACCGCCAACGCGGATCAACACAACTTCGAGCTGAACATCGACCCCTACGTGAAGCCGGGCGATCCCGCCAGCGGACTGGTGCCATTGATCGAGCCCGGCCCGCCGGCCGCGGACGGCTCCGGTGACCAGCGCATTCAAGCCTACAACTTTCGCTTGTGCATGACGAAGGACCCCACGATCCGCGCGCCGTTGCCGAAGCCGGCGGATTACAACCCGTGGACCTACGAGTTGCTGGGCCGCTATCTCGACGCCGGCTGGCGTCACAAATTCCGCAAGTACGATCCCATTCCAAATCACAAGACCGACGTCAACAACTACGGCGCAATCTCGACCGATTTCATCGGCGGCAACTACGACTATCCGACCGCGGGCTACGAGCGGCGTCGTGAGATCTTCGAGGCGCACAAGAGCTATCAGGCGGGTCTGCTATGGTTCCTGCAGAACGACCCTCGCGTTCCCGCCGACGTGCGCGAGTCAATGGCAGAGTGGGGACTGTGCGCCGACGAGTTCGTCTCCAACGACCACTGGCCGCGTGAAATGTACGTTCGCGAGGCGCGGCGCATGGTGTCCGATTTCGTCATGACCGAACGTCATCTGGAAGGCGAACTGCCGACGCCGCGCTCGGTCGGCTTGGGTTCCTACACGATGGACTCGCACAACGTGCAGCGCTACGTGACCTCGGACGGCTTCGCCCGCAACGAGGGCGACATTCAGATCCATCTCGATCGCACGTACGAAATCAGCTACGACGCCATCGTGCCCAAAGCCGACGAGGCGACCAACCTGTTCGTGCCGGTCGCGCTTTCCGCATCTCACATCGCCTATGGCTCCATTCGCATGGAGCCCGTCTTCATGATCCTCGGGCAATCCGCCGGCGAGGCCGCCGTCCTGGCCATCGAGAAAGCCAGTTCCGTGCAGAACGTTCCCTACGAAACATTGGCGCAGCGCCTGCGCGCCCAGGGGCAGCTCATCGATCCGGTCAGCGGCAAGTACGTGCCGGGTGGCTGATCGTCGATCTACTTCGTCCGAGCAATGCCATGCTCGGCGAGCCAGGCGGCGAGCACGCCGAAATACTCGGCGGCGTTGGGCCCTTCTCTCGACGAGAGCGCCGGGTCTATCTGGTCTTGCAACGAGACCGACGTGTTCATGGAATGATCCGCTCCGGCGATGACGGTCACATCGACGTTCGGATGCTCGGCGGCCTTGGCGCGCAATCGCTCGACGGACGTCTGCACCGGCACCCACGGGTCCGCGGATCCGTAGATCACGAGCGCCGGCTGCTTGACCTGGCTCAACGTCGCCAGCGGATCATGGCGAATCTCCTTCGCCCAGCGCGACTCGCCCGGGTCCTTGAAGGTCTTGCTCATGTATATGTATTGGAACCACGGCTTGGTCGCGGCGGCGTCCAGCAACGCCTGAGTGCTCGCCCGATCGCGTGTGCCGCGCATGAAGTCATCCAGCGCCGTCCGCACGGCGACGGCTTGATCGACGTCGGATTCGGAATAACCTCTGATGCGAAGGATGTTCGCCGACGCGAAAATCATCTGGACGTCCGGCGTCGTCATGGGCGCCGAAATCGAGACCGCGAAGGCCGCCTCGGGGCTTCGCGAGGCCGCGAGCAACGACAGCCAGCCGCCTTGACTCAGGCCCCAGAAGCCGATTCGTTTTGCATCGATGCGCGGGTCCTTCGCCAATGTTTTCTGGGCAGCGATGCCGTCGTCGGCCAGCATCGCATAGTCGCTGTCGGCCAATTTGCCGCTCGATGCTCCGCTGCCGCGCCGGTCGAACACGAAAACGGCGACGCCCAACGAGGGCAACATTTCGGTGACGTGCCGATACAAGGGGAGGTCTCGCGTCGGTGAGGACGCGGAATGGAACACGATCGCCAGCGGAGCCGGTCTGGCGGCTTTGGGCATATATAGAGTGCCGCTAAGCTTCGCCCCGCCACTGTCGATCGCTTTGGCTTCGACGTCGACCGATCGACTTGGCGCCGCACTCCAAAGGTGCGAGGGATTCGGCGCTGCCGAACCTTCGGCTGCCTGCAACGGCATCGTCACTGTCGCCATGGCGAGTGCTATCGAGAGGGTGATCCAGCGAGCACAGCAATCATTGCGCAAACTCTTCTCCCAGGCGTCGTTACTTTCCGTTGACACTGAACCGACCAGGGCCCATGAGCGCGATGGCGATGGCGGTGAATAGAAACATACCCTGCAACTCGAGCGCCCACCCGCCGGTTTTTCCTATCACGAACAGATCGGCTCGATGCGCGAGAGCGATCGCGAACAGCATGTTGATCGCGATCAACGCAGCGCCGATGCGGGAGTACCAACCGAGTAGGACGAGGACGGGGGCGACCACCTCGCCGACATAGACTCCATAGGTGACGAATGACGGCAGCCCGGCCGCGGTGACCATGCCCGACAGCCCGCCGACGCCGCCGATGAGCTTGGCGACGCCATGGAACAGAATGAGCGAGCCGAGCGCCAATCGCAGAATCAGCTTGCCAGTGCTCTCGTTCATGTGCGCCTCTCGTGGTGCAGCGGTTCGTGCGCGAATCTTACTCTTCCGTGCGCTTCAGTTCAGCCAGAGCGCCTGCAGCTTGCGGGACAGACGGTCTGTCCTGAGCCTTACAGTGCGCGCCGACGGCACTCAGATACAATCCCGCCCGTGAACGCTACTCTCCCGACCCCCGTCGCTTCGCAATTGTCCAAAGCTCGTGCGGTTCTCGAACGGCATCTGGACGGAACGATCCTTGCGATTCACTTGTTCGGCTCGGCTGTCGATGGCGGGCTCAGGCCGTTTAGCGATATCGACCTGTTAGTGACCGTGAGCGCGCCTCCGACCGAAGCCACGCGGCAGGCTCTGATGACGGAGCTTCTGACGGTCTCGGCTCCGCCTGGATCGGATGCTCATTTGCGACCTCTCGAGGTCACCGTCCTCGCGCAGTCGGAGGTCGTGCCGTGGCGATATCCGCCGCAACGTGAGCTCCAATTTGGCGAATGGCTGCGCGAAGACTTGCAGGCTGGTGTTTATGAGGCTCCAACCCTCGATCACGATTTAGCGATTCTTCTGACCAAGGCCCGCGATCACAGCGTCACGCTGCTGGGCCCCGACGCAGCGAACCTGTTCGACCCAGTTCCGCGTGCGGATCTCGTTCGATCGCTGCGTGACACTGTCGCGCAGTGGAACGTGCCCGAGGATTGGGCGGGTGATGAGCGCAACATCGTTCTGGCGCTCGCCCGCATCTGGTACACGGCCACGACCGGCCAGATTGCGTCAAAGGATGCAGCGGCCACTTGGCTGTTAGATCGGTTGCAAGGGGCGCATCGAATCGTGCTGAGCAAAGCCCTCGCGGCTTATCGTGGCGAGAAGCAAGATGATCTCGCGCGCCATCCCGCGGAAGTCGCTGCATTTGTGACCTACGCGAGACAAGCAATCGAGCATCTCTGCAGCGACCGTCCGTGACGCTCTGGTATCTCGGCGGAATTTTACATTCGGCGTTTCCGCGGAAACGTCCGAGCTACTTGGATTTGTACACCTCGCCGGCCTTCATCACGAACTGCACGTTTTCGAGCAGTTGAATGTTGGCGATGGGATCGCCCTCGACCGCGATGATGTCCGCGAAATAGCCGGGCGCGAGCGCGCCGATTTGATTCTTCAAGCCCAGCGCATCGGCGCCGACCAGCGTGGCGGCTTGGATCGCCTGCATCGGCGTCATGCCGTAGCGGACCATGATGGCCAGCTGCTTCGGGCTGTCGCCATGGCGGTGCACGCCGGTATCGGTGCCCATCGTCAGCTTGATGCCGAGCTTGACGGCCTTGCGGAAGTTTTCTCGCTGGATGGCGGCGACCTCCCGATCTTTGCGCAGAAACTCTTCCAGCTCGCCGCGCTTCGGTCCCTCGGTCTGCGTGTATTCGGTGTTGTAGATATCCATCGAGAGAAAAGTGCCGAACTTCCTGGCGAGCTGCAGACCTTCATCGTCGATGAGGCTGGCGTGCTCGACCGTGTCGACGCCGGCGCGAATCGCGACTTTGATGCCATCGGCGCCATGAGCATGCACCGCCACCTTGCGTCCGTGCATGTGCGCTTCGTCGATCAGCGCGGCGACTTCAGCCGCCGTGTATTGTTGAGCGCCAACTTTTGTGCCCTTGGAGAACACGCCGCCTGTGCCGCAGTATTTGATGAGATCCGCTCCGTATTTCACATTCCGTCGCACCACTCGCCGCACGCCATCAACGCTGTCCGCGACGCCGTCGGATTCATGCTCGAACTCTGGCGCCAGCATGTTGTCGTCGCAATGTCCGCCCGTGATGCCGAGCGCCGGGCCCGAGACGAGCATTCGCGGCCCGGGAACGTCGCCGTCGTTGATGGCGTCTCGCAAGGCGATGTCGGTATAGCCCGTGGCGCCCACGTCTCGAATCGTCGTGACGCCTGCCAGCAGCGTCGCCTTGGCATTCGCAGCGCCTTTCAGCGCCAGGCGAGGGTGGGACACCCCGTAGCCATGATAAGGCGGCAGCGTCGGATCCGACGTGACATGCGTGTGCGTGTCGATGAGGCCGGGCAACACCGTCGACCCCGATAGATCGATGATCTTCGCGCCGGCGGGAATGCTAACTGCACTGGCCGAACCAATCCCTTCGATCCGATCGCCGCGAACGATCAGCACCTGATCGCTGAGCACCTTGCCAGTGACGACATCGACCAGCCGGCCAGCGCGAATCGCACTCACCGGCCCTTCGGCCGCAAATGCCGTGTTAAAAGCGAGATGACCGGCGAGCAGCGCCGCGAGCAATGAACGCACCATGTTTATCCGTCAACTTCCACAAGGGGCGCGCATATTGCCACAGGGCGCGGCAACGGCGATCCCCCGGTATGCTAGCGCCCGTCGACGGACGGCCTTGTGACGTTTATTACGGCTGGTTCGACCACTGAATGGACGCGTAGAGGCCGTTCTTGCCTGAAGTATCCCAACGCATGCCGTGATCTCTGAACGTGTTGCCAGCGGCCCCGACTGCCAACGCCATCTTGTCGGGGCTGACCGGATGGCCGAGGTTCGCCCAGGTCTCGCCGCTCGGATGCATGGTCGGCAACGGATCGACGGACATATGCAAAATTCCCGGGATCTCCGCGGACCGCGTCTTGCCGTCGATCCGGAAGGCGATGGGGACTTTGCGCACTCCAAGGTGCTTGCCGATCAGCGGTGTGAATGCCGCCATGGGGCCGCCGGCCGCGCCAGTGAAGATTGCCGTTAAGGCTTCGGTCTGCGCGTCATCGGCGCGCTCATCGATATAGGCGGCGATGGACCAATCTCCGTCCGCCATGACGCCGGGCGAATGCAGGATGACGAAAACGTTGAGTCCGTCGAGCGCGATGTCGCCGTAATGGCCGCTTTCGACGTGGAAGATCAGCGGCACGTTGCAAAAGCCCTCGGTCGGCCGCGAGGTCAATGGCGGCGCCGCCGACACGAGGCACGGGCACACCACATCGCAACTGCAATTCTCGAAATATTCACCGGAAAGGCGCCATGGAATCTCGGTGGCCATCGCTCTCTCCCGCTGGGTTGAACCCCGGGGGAATGTTACGCCTCGGCACGCGAGGGGGCGAGGCCCGTTCATGTAGGCAACGCAGCCAAGCTGTAAACTGCACGCCCCCGTCGTCGTGGCTAATGGACTGAAGCTCTTATGATCATTCGCGAGTGGCGTGGCCGTGCGCTTCGAGACAAGGCCGGCGAGTACCCGACGCACTTTCGAAAAACCGTCGTACCGGAGCTGCGCAAGGTTCCTGGCTTTCTTGGGGCGACGCTGAGCAGACGGGAAGAGGGCGATCGGATCGAGTTCCTGGTGCTGTCCGGATGGGAATCCATGGAAGCCATCCGCGCGTTCGCGGGCGACAATCTCGATAAAGCGGTGGTCGAGCCGGGAGCGGTTGCCGCGTTGAGCGACTACGATCAAACAGTGCGTCACTACGAAGTGGTGGCGGACATCGATAATGCCCCAGAGACGGCGTGAAACCCGTCAGCGCGGGAGTTTCGCCGTTCCGAACACATACGGCAGCAGTCGCGCGATGTTTCTTGCATCGTCGATGCCGCGGTGATGCGAACCCTGGAATTCCATCTTCGCCATCCGCACGGCGTCGCCTAGCCCGGGCTTCTTCGATAGTCCCTGACGTTCGGCCATCAAACGCTTGACGTTGAGGTGCGGTGCGCTGATCGGGTAGGGAATCTTGTGGAACTCGCAGTCTTGTTTCAGCTGCTTGAGGTCGTAGTCGCCCCAGGAGCAGAACACGAAACTGTCGTAGCGGTATAGCCACTGTTTGAACTGTTGGATTGCCTCGCCAAACAGGGGCGCGGCGTCGACGTCCTTCTGCTCGATGGAGGTCAGCGAGATACAAAATGGCGTCAGTCTGGGATGCCGGACCGGGCGAATGAAGGTCTGGAATTCGCTCACGACTTCGAAGGTCTGCGCCTCGGCCATGACCGCGCCGATCTCGATGATCTCCATATGCTCGCGGGGCACGGTGCCCTTGTCACAGCACGTCGCCTCGAAGTCGATTACCAGGTAGCGTGCTGCCTGCATGTCTCGATCCATAACGTTTGCTTTTGTCGCCCAGCAGTTCAGCGTCGTCGCTGCGCGAACAGCCACTCCGGCAGCTCGCGCTCCGCGAATGCACGGGTCCACACGTTGTGACCTACGTCCGGGTATTCCGTATATCTGACCGATGGATTGACCGTGCGCAACGCGTCGACCATCTCGCGTGAGCGCAACGGGAGCACAGTGGCGTCCTTCGCGCCGTGGAACGCCCATACGACAACGCCCCGCGCCGAAAGAATCCGCTTCGTATCCCCGCCGCCGCACAATGGGACCGCAGCGGCGAACAGATCGGGATATCTCGCGATGAGGTCCCAGGCGCCAAAACCGCCGCGTGACTGACCGACGACGTACACCCGAAGCGCGTCGATAGGCAACTGCGAACGAAGTTGGTCCAGCAGTTCAACTAACGCGGCTACGTGAACCGATGGTTCATCGCTCGATGAGTGCCATGTCGCGTTCTCGGGAATCTGCGGTGCGAGCACAAATGCTGGATGCCGTTGTCGGAGGCTCGGTTCAATCCAGACGTGCGTGCCAAGCGCATTGCCGTCCACGATCTGCTTGCGATTGTCCGTGCCGGCGCCGCCGCTGCCGTGGAGATACAGAATCAGAGGCAACGTCTGGCCGCGCTGGGCCGAGCCCGGGGAATAAAGACGATACGGCAGGTTCGTCCCCGCCTTACTTCGATACTCGCCCGCCACGAAGCCATCGACGACTGAACTGTCGCTGGCGACGCTCGCAACTGGCGCCGAGACCAGTGCTATGAACAATGCCAGCAATGGAGTTGAAATCCGCTGCATGGCCGCCTTCATCCGGGCGCTAACCTTGCAGCGTGCTGGCACGGTCGTGCGCCTCAAATGTTATTCAATTTGCATTATGAGGCGCCGCCGGAGAAACGGCTGCACCTGCCGCCGTCGGTTCGCCTGCTGCCACGGGCGGCGTCGCGGACGGCGCGACTTCGGCGGGCGGAGCTGGCGGTTGTTCTGCGACGAGCGCGGCGACGTTCACGATCGATGGATCGTCACGAAGCTTGATATAGAGACCGCTCTCTCCGGGCCGCGGAACGGGCAGGGCCCGCCCCGGGAAGCCGGCGGGCACTTCAACGGCCTGCTTGAAGTCGGGATCGCCCGCGACGGACTTCACGAGGAAAAGATTGGAGCCGGTGAGCTTGCAGGACTGATCCGCCTCCGCAGGGCACTGCAGTGCCTGCAGCACAGGCAGGCGCACCAGCGTCACCAACGGCTGCCAGTCGCCCGCGGCGCCATTGTTCACGACACGAAACTTCAACGGCCCGAAGGCCGAAAAGCCGAAGGCTTTCGCTGGATCGAAGGTGGCGATGGCGACTCTCGTGTCCGCAAGCGTGAGTCCACGGTTGGCGAGACTCAACGTGGTCGTAAATGCTTCATCCGAACTTGCGATCTCGATGTTTGCTTCTCGGCTGAAGACGGAGGGCGATTTCGCGCGCACCGAGAAGATGAGCTGCGCATCCTGCGGCAACTGGTTCTCGCTGGCTAACGAGATGTTGCTTTCGTTAGTGCGAGTCGAGGCCTGCACGCTCTTGCCGACCAGCTCGACGCTGGGGCGGGGCGCGGCCACCGAGACATTGACGTTGTAGGTCCGGCCGTCTCGCAGGATGACTTTGGCTTTGGCGGCCGTGCCCTGCTGCAGCTTCGGCGCGGGCTTTGTTTCGTCCGGGTTGCTCGCCGAAGCGTCCGCCGCAGGCGCGACCTCCATGCGCAGTGAGTCGCCTTCGATCATCGTGCTCGAGGGCGTGGGCACGAAGTCGATGCCTTGCAACGAAAGAGTGGCGACGTCGCCGAGTCGGCTGCCTTTGAGCATGCCGTGCGATTCGCCCTCGTGAAGCGTGAAGCTCTCGAAGCGGCCCGCTTCGGGATAAGCGCGCAACTCGAGCGGCTGCGGCTCGCTCGAGCCGTACTGCGAGACCAGCAACGTCAAAGCGCCCGGCTGCGCCTGCTGCAGCGGCAGGTTGATTTCGACTTCGTTCGCTTTGACCGGAGACCAGTCCACCCGCAGTTCCTTGCCGGTCGGATCCTTCACCATGATGCGGTCGATGCAAGCGACGCTGCCGGCTTGCAGGTGAATGGTATTGGCGCGACCGACGATCAGCGACTGGTCGTCCGTGGACGACGGCGCCCAAGTCTGGTCGTGCGTATTGACGAGTTGAAAGGCCGGGCCTTCGAACTTCTCGAAGCCCCAGAACCCGTGCAGCGAACCCCGGAAACGATCCGCAAGACTCGCGTTCCCTAGCGGAGACGTATCGACGACGAACCCACCCTGCGTGGCGTCCGCCGTGGCGGGCAGCTCGATCACTTCGCCGTTCTTGCCAGTCACACGAAGGAACGTGTTGTGCGCGTACTCGGTCGCGAACACCAGCGGCGCGCCTTCGACGGGCAGCACCAAAGAGTCCTTGCGAGCGCAGTAGATATCTTTCGGGCTCACGGCATGCAGCGGCGGCGGCAGCGCCTTCTCGATTGCGGGCAGCGCGGCCGTCAGCACCGACTTGGGATCGTGAAAGGACGGCGGCGTGTTGAGCGTCAATGTGAGCTGCGTGCCGACGGCCGTCGCGAGCGCCGGGATGTATTGATAATTCGCGATCCGGAACGAATCGAACAGCCGGCCGAGGTCGAGCAAGGACGAGATGTATGGGCTGTAGTACCCATTGTTGCCCTCGCGCGTGGAGCTGGCGGTCATGAGCAGGTCGCTCGCCGGCCCCGAGGTGAGCGCTTCGACGATGGACACGCTGTGACCGTCGTTGAGGATCAGCGTGTCCTGTCCCTCCATCAGGCAGGGCGCTTGCAGCTGGGGCAGGCGGTCGAGACATTTCGGGTCGACCTGGATGCCGAGGCTGCGGGCCAGCAGCGGCGTGGTGTCTTTGAGCACCGCCGGGTTGGCCGCGTTGAGCTGACGGATCGCGGTGAGATAGCGTTCCAGGCGCGAGCGATCGAGCGTTGCCTGATTCAAATCCTGGGTCGCGCGCACAAAGGCGCCAGGGCGGCCGCGAACCGCGTTGACCAGCGTTTTGAAATCGCCGCCGTCTTCCGGCGCCAGGAAAATCAGCGCCTGCTTCGCGCCGTCGGGCACGGCGATGCTCAAGCCCTCCTGGCCACAGCTGCGCTTTTTCTTTTTCCAGGTCTCGCAGCGGAAGAACCACTCCTTCGGCGGCGGATTGGTGGGCCCGCGCAGGAAGCTCACCACCAGCAGGTAACGCTCCGACTGATTCTCCGGAAAATCAGCCTTGATCCACAGCTTGTCGCCCGCGGCCAGGTGCGGGGCCTGGGCGATGGGCAGGATGGTTTCACCCCGGGAGACGGTGACTTCGAGCGTCGGGCCCACCAGATCGAAAGGGGCGGAACTGGCGGCGAGCGCGTTGGCGGCAGCAAGAACCCCGAGACTCAATATCCATCGGCAAAGTCGCAATCTCATGGGTGCGGATCGTAGGATAGAGCGCGCATGCACGCCAACGCTTATCTCGCCCGGAGCGCAGGTTATGTCGGAGATCCGAGACGTGACGGCGCCCCGGAATGGGGCTCAGGGGCGCCGTAGCTGAACGGCTCGTTCAGCGAAGTGGCTGGAGCTCTTCGTCGCTCCAGGGCTCGTCGCGATGTGACACGACTCCGCGAATGGACTCGACCGTGCTCGGCTCGATGGGCGAGGCCTCGTTGCCCCACGACCGCCGCACATAAGTAAGTATGGCCGCGATGGTCGCATCGTCGAGCGAGCCGCCCAGACCGGGCATGGCCAGCTGATCGACCTTGCCGTTGAGCACGATGCGGACCAGCGCCTGCGGCGACCCATTCACCCAGGACGATCCGGCGAGCGCCGGTGCGAGGCCTGTCATGCCCTGACCTTCGTCCTGATGACAGGCGGCGCAGACGGCGAAGGCGCTGCGTCCTTTCTCATACCGCTCGCGCTGTTCGGGCGTCAGCTTCGCCAGCGAAGCGGCGGCATCGACGGTTGCTCCTCGCCAGCGCAGCGACTTGAGCAACAGCGCCGCTCTCGGGGCATCGACGTCCTTGCTGGATGCAAGTGCGACCAAGGCGCGTGGCTCTGCAGGCAGGAATGCCATGCGCCTCGAACCATCGTCGGCGCGAGGAATGAGACGATCGACGCCGTCGAGCAGGGCAGTGCGGACCCACGGCGTCGTTTTAGGATTGGTCAGACGATCGAGCAGCGCCTGGGTCTGCTCGGCGTTCCCCGAGTGCAGCACTGTCGCGGTGGCCACCGCTAACACAGGTGACACGGACGGAATATCGCCGGCGGCGTCGCTTCCGATCAGCGTCGTCGCGAAAGCGAACTCGCGTCCGGCAATGCTGCTGACAATCGCGTCCGCCACGAAAGGCAGTGAGCCTGCTTGTTCGGCGATCTCGAGAAGTGCGGCGTCGGCAAGCTTCGGCGGCGCGCTGCCCAACGAGAGCGCAACCTGACGAACGACCGCGGGCTCGCTCCAGCGAGCACGTTCGAGCAATGCGACCGTGCGCTCCGGCTCGGCCGTCAGAAATCTCTCGGAAACTCGCACACCTGTCGCAGCGACGCGAGCTTCAGGATCGCGCAGCGCTGCTGCGGCGGTCGGCCAATCGATGGCGTCGATGCCATCCAGTGTCCACAGCGCGTGCACCCGGGTTGCCGCACGAGGTGACGTTGTCACCAGGCGGCGAAGCGCGGTCGCCGAGCTCGCGTCGTGGCGCTCGACGAGCAGACGTTGCGCAGTCTCACGAACCCAAGCTTCGTCATGATCGAGCGCGCTGGCGAGTTGCGCGGAGCTGGCCTTCGCCAGATTCGGAATCGTTCGGCGCGGAGCATTCTCCGGCACGATGCGATACACGCGACCCATGCCGAGCGGCGCTTCCAATCCGCGCTCTTTGATTTGATTGCGCAGATAGGTGGTGAGAAAGATGCGGTGCTGAATCACGCCGCGATACATATCGACGACATACAGCGAGCCATCCGGCCCGTTGTAGACGCTCACCGGCCGGAAACGCTCGTCGGTCGATGCGAGAAATTCGGTTTGCTCGTGAGCGTTGCGCACGTGAGGCACGCCGTCGCGTTCCTCGATCTTCAAGCGCTTCACGAGGTTGCCCGCAGGCTCGGCGATGAAAGCATCGCCCCGAAAGCTTTCTGGAAACATCGAGCCACGATAGATCGCGGGCCCGCAGGCCGCGGTGAGCACGGGAAGCGTGCCGTCCTCTCGAAGGATGCGATAACCGCGATTGACGCCGGTATTCACGCGAGCCGGCCACACCGATATTTCATCGGCGCGCGCCATCTGCACATTCGCGCCGCTTGGATTCGGCAGGTGGCGGTTGCGGAGCAGATATTCGGCCGGCAGCGCATCCGTGTAGAGCGCGACGCTATTGTTGTTGAAGTAAAGCTGGCCAAAATCGTCCTGCGCGATGCCCCATTGACCGCGGAAGGCCGTCGGCTCGCGTCGCCACTTTCCAGCTTGGTAGCGGAAGCGAGTGGTGTGGTTCGCGCTATAGATCCAATTGTCGAAGCCCCACAGCAGGCCGTTGGCGCTGTGTTCGGGGTTGGATGGATTGCCGTAATCGTTGGCGATCAGTTGCTTGTCGTCGGCCTTGCCGTCGCCGTTCGTGTCGCGCATGAACCAGAGATTCGGCGGCTCCGCGACCAGCACGCCATCGCCGACGAGCGCCAGCGCGCGAGGCAAGACCAGACCGTTGGCGAATTCCGTGCGCTTGTCCATGCGCCCGTCTTTGTTCGTATCTTCGAGCGTGGCGATGGTCCCGATCGGCGCGTTCTCACCAGCCCCTTCGACATTGGGCATGTACGCGCGCATTTCGACCACCCACATGCGTCCATCCGGTCCGATGCTCATGGCGACCGGATCGAACAACAAAGGATCGCTCGCGACGATTTCCACACGAAAGCCCGGCGCAACGCGCAGTGTTTTCAGCGCTGCTTCCGGGCTCAACGCGGGCGCCGGTGGCGCCTTGACGGGCGGCGCTTCTTGTTTCTCTCCAGGCCGGTCGCCGCTCTGCGCCTGCGCATGCCACGCAGGCGCGAACGCCAGGCAGGCGGCCAGGGCCGCCGCGGAAAATCTCCGGCGCTTCAGTTCGGCGGCGTGCGGCTGAGCTGGTAGGCCTGCATGATCGTGCTGTACTTGGTCAGCATGTTTGGAACTTCCCATGCCGGCAGCTTGCCCGAACGCAGGTATTTGAGGAAGTTTTCCGTCACCTGAGCGAAGTGCGCTTCGTGGCCCACGTTGTATTTATCGGGCACGGTCACGGCCCAACGCTCGCCGTCGCGGCGTACGCCGATGCCGGGATAGTTAGCCTGCAGTGCATCGATTGCGTTCTTCACTGCCGCATCGTGTGCCGCGGCGCTCACGTCTTTGGCGCGCTCTATATAGAGCACGGGCTTGAACTGTTGAGCCGCGCCCTGCTGGATCGTGAGCGAGGCTTTCGAACCGCGCATCACAGAGAAGTGCGTATCCCCGCCACCCGCCGGGGCCTCGAAATCCCACTTGACCGAGACCAACGCATGCACGTCGCGCAGCCGATAGGTGAACTGGCCATTCGCGTAAACGTTCAGCACGCCATTCTGCACGTCCTGCTTCAGGAAGGCAGGGAACGCTTGCGCGCCGGTGACCTTGCGGAACTGCTCGAGCGTGATCGGTGTGCGGCTGTGGCTCGCGCTCAGAACTTTCGCGTCTTCGGGCTTGAGCGTCTGTTCCGGAAACGCCTGCCACTGCACCAGATCGACGAGGTGCGTGGTGACATCGACGAGCCCTTCGCCTTGCTGGCGGACGTCGAAGAACCATCGCGGCCGTTTCAACGGCGAGCCCGCGACGATCTTGGAAAAGTGATGCACGCTTTCCTTGCGAATGGCCGGATCGGTGGGGCTGCCTTTCTGCAGCGTGCCGAACAACTCCGGCCGCTGCGACAGCTCACGTTGCAGGATGGAGGTGATCTCGAACCGCTCGGTCATGATGTCGTAGAGCAGGGTGCCTTTTTTCTCGGCGAGCGCGAATGCCTGCTCGAGCTTCTCGAGATCCGACGGCGTGATGGCCATCGGCTTGTCGGCCAGTACGTTCAAGCCCGCTTCCATGGAGCTGAGGATGTACTGCGCCTTTTGCGCATTGTTGCCGGAGATCACGACGACGTTGCCGCTGCGATCCTTGAGCATGCGTTGCAAGTAGTCCGGTCCGGTGTAGATCTCCGTCCGCCAGCTGGTCGGTTGCTCCTTGCGCGCGTTGAAGCCGTCGATGCGCTTCATGTGCTCGAGCACGTCGTCGCCTTCGGGCGCATAGACGTGCACCAGCGGGTCGACGCCTCGATACATATATTTCTGCACCAGGGCGGCGTGGAAGTGGCCTGGATCGAGCGTCAGCAGACGCACCGGTCCGCTGACGCCTTCGGCGCTGGAGGTGAGCGCGACACCGAGCATCAGCGTCGCGCCGATGACTCCCTTCAACAGATTTTTCATATCGCTCAGGTCTTGATCACGCGGGTGACGCCGTAGGGCGCGCGTTCCGGCCGCGACAGCAAGGCGTTAGCCTCGGCGTCGTTCACGAAACGTTCTGTCTTCACATCCCACGTGAGCGGGCGTTTCAACTTCATGGCGATCCAGCTGACGATGCACGCGCTGCTGCTGCGATGGGCAACGTGCGCGGGCGCGAGCGGATCTTTACGGGAGATGACGCTTTCCAGCCAGTTCTTGTGATGACTGTCGCTGCGAGGCAGCTCGACCTTCAGGCCCTTCGAATCGAGCAGGCGTTTGTCGCTGGCGTCGAGCGGCGGCATGGTCTTGCCGGACTTGGGATCGCTCGCGGTCGCCTGGCCGTCGCGCGTCACCCAGATCCAGCCGTCGTCGCCGAAGAACTTCAGGCCGTTGTTGTGCTTGTCGGAAACATGCACGCGAACGTCGCCCGGATAAGTGAGCTTCACGTCATAGGCGCCGTGCACGTTCCAGATCTTGTTGGTTGGGAAATCCGCGGTGCCCTCGACTTTCGACGGGCCGCTCGCTTCCAGATTGAGCGCCCAATGCATGGTGTCGTAGTGATGCGAGCCCCAGCCTGTGATCATTCCCAAGCAGAACGACTCGTTGCGCAGCCAGCCCGGCCGCGAGTAGTCCTTGCGCGGATGCACCCGCTGCTCGGTGTAGTAGGCGAACTCGGCGGGCCCGACCCATTGCGCGTAATCCAAACCTTCCGGCACTGGCTCCACCGGATTGTCGGGAGCGGTGGGATCGATGGGCAAACCGATCTCGACGCGGCGGACCTGACCGATGCGGCCCGAGCGGATCAACTCGGCCGCCTGCCTGAACTGCGTCCACGAACGCTGCTGGCTGCCGACCTGCAGGATGCGTTTGGTGCGCTTCACGGCGTCCCGAAGCACGATGCCTTCGGCGATCGTCATCGTGAACGGCTTCTGCAAATAAACATCCTTGCCGGCAAGCACCGCGGCGAGCGCCGGCTCGGCATGCTGATGGTCCGGCGTGCTGATGACGACGGCGTCGATGTCCTTGCGTTGCAGGATCTCGCGATAGTCGCCATGCACGCTGACCTCGGGAGCGGCGCCGCCGATCTCGCGATACAACTCCTCGACCCGCGTCTTGCCATCGGCCGCGCGACGAGCGTCCACATCGCACACGGCGACGATGTCAGCGAGCCCCGATTTCAAGACGCCGGGCATGTCGTGGTCGCGCGCGATTCGCCCGCAACCGATCTGGCCGACGCGGATGCGGCTGTTCGGCCCGGCGGCAAGCAGCCCACTCGGCAGGATCAGCGGCAACGACACGCCTATCAGCGTCTTGCCGAAGGTGCGGCGGGAAAAGGAACTGGTGTGTCGTTGTCTCATGGTCGTGATCCTAAAACTGTCCGCGAATCCCTAGAATGTACTGACGGCCGGGTCGGTTCAACGTGTTGGCGCGGTTTTCGTAACCGTAGAAGGAATATTCTTCCTCGTCGAGCAGGTTGAGCACCTCGAGGCTCAGGGTCAGGTCCTGGCCGAGCGCGGTGAAGTTGACGCTGCTGTTCAGGTCGAGATATCCGCCCTCGTAACGGAAGCCGGTTTGCGGAGAGGTGGAGCCGCAGTTCACCTCGCACTCGACGTAGTCGTCGCGGTAGTTGTACGACAGCCGCATGGCGAAGCGCTCCTGCTCGTAGTAGGCCACCGCGTTGTAGTTGGTTTTGGCCAGGCCGAGGATGGTCTGACTGCCCGAGTCCAGCCGCGTGTAGTTCAGCGTCATGCCCAGGCCGTTCAGCAGGTTGTCGAGCCGCTGCTGATACAACACCTCCGCGCCCTTGAGGTAGGTCGTTGCCTCGACGTTGACCGGCGTATTGAACAACAGAATGGTGTCGAGGCCGTTGGGCAGCAACGCCAGGATGGTCGGATCGGTGATGGTGTCGAGCGCGATGCCGGCGTTGCGGAACGGCTGCGGCACATTCTGCCGCGTGACGAAGCCGGTGATTTCCTTATAGAACAAGTTGCCGCCCAACACCGCGCCTTCCGAGAAATACCACTCGACGCCGCCGTCGAGTTGATCGGCGAGGTACGGATCCAGATTCGGATTGCCCTGTCTCACGACGCCCGCCGTGCTGATGTTCGTGAACGGCTGCAGGTCGGCCGGGTTGGGGCGAGTCATGGACTGCGAGACCGAGAACCTTGCGAGCACCGTGTCGCTCACGTCGTAGGCCAGATTGAGCGACGGCAATATTTCGGAGTATTCGCCCTCGATGGTGTTGCGCCCGTAGTCTTCCTTGCGCACCCCGAACAGATTGGTGGCGGCTGCCGGCGTCGACGGCAGGCGGATGAATCCTTGCATCTCGTGCTCGGTCTTGGCGTAGCGCAGGCCGGCGTTGACGCGCAGCGTACGACCCCACAACTCGAATACGGCGTTGGCTTCCACATAGGCGGAGAGATTGTCCTCCTCGAAACTGCCGGAGTTCTGGAAGTCCAGATTGGCGTTCGCATCGAGCACGCCGTAATTCATCATGCGGCCGAAAGCGTCGAGGTCGCTGACGATCCAGCGGTTGTAGCCCACCGGGTCGTCGAAGTGCTCGCCGTAGTTCACCGGCACCACTTCGGAGAAGCTGCCGATGTTGAACTCGTTGAGGTTGGCGCCGCCCGTGTAGCCGAAGGGCGTCAGCGCCGCGCCCTGAGTTGCGCCGACGGACGAGGAGTAGGCGAGCCGCTCGCGCGAGTAGCTGTTTGCGAGCGCGCCGACGCGGATATTTGTTTCCTCGTCGCCGAAGGTGAGATCCAACGCGAGGTTCTCGTTCTCTTCTTCACGCGTGCGCGGCTGGACGCGAACCGTATTGAAGCGCCAATTGTTGGCGTCGGCGAGATCGAGATGCGGCGTGATCACGGGAATGCCGCTGCCGGGCACGTTGATGTCGACCTGTCCCGGCTCCGACAGGAACAGGTAAGTGGTCATGCGCCAGCGGAAGTCCGATTCCGCCCTGGACGCTTTCATATCGAGAGCGATGTTGTCCGTGATCTGCCACGAGCCGCCCAGGCCGACGTGCCTGAAGTCCGACTCCTGCTGGAACACACGGTTCTCCGACCAGAACTTGGCGTTCAGCAGCGAGCCGCTGGTGAGCGTGTTGTTGGCGTCCACGGTGAAGTTGCTCGGCGTGATGTAGCCGAACCCGGTTGCGTTATCGGTGAGCGCCGTGGTGTTTCGCACCAGCAGGTTGTTGACGTAGCGATCGAAGTCGGCTTCCAGCTTGGCGTAGATCACATCCAGATTGAACAGCAGGGCGTCGGTCGGCGCCCATTGCAGCGCCAGCGTGCCGCCGACGCGATCACGCTCGCCCAGTTGTACTTCGGGGCGGCCGAGGCGAGGCACCTGCGTGCGCATCAATTGCTCGTTGGTGAGCCCCGACTCGTTGATGAAATCCGGTCCCTGGTTGGCGGTCGACGCGAACACGCTGGGCAGGTTCCAGGTAAAGCCTGCGTCATAAGGCCGGCCAATCTCATTGTTGGGAACGCGGCCGGAGGTCCAGCCCTGCGACGACCAGCCGTCGGTGCGGAACGTGCGCTGTGACATCGAGACGCTCAACAGCGCGCCGAATTTACCGTCCCAGTTCTTGCTGACCAGAAAGCTGCCGCGCGGGTCGAGCTCTTCCGAGGTCGATTGATACGCGCCTTGCAACTGATAGCTGGCCTGGAAGTCGTTGTAGTCGAACGGGCGCGGCGTGCGCAGGTTGACCGTGCCGGACAGGCCGCCTTCGACGGTGCTGGCGCGCGGTGTTTTCGAGACCTGCAGCATGCTGAAAATTTCCGACGGCAGCAGATCGAAATCGAACTCGCGATTGTTTGCTCCCTGATCGACGCTGCCTTCGGATGCTGCCGATACCGGCATGCCGTCGAGCAGCACGCGCGCGAAGCTTGGACCCATGCCGCGCAGTGAGATCTGCTGCCCTTCGCCGTTGGTGCGTGAGATCTGCACGCCGGGCACGCGCTGGAGCGCTTCGGCGAGGTTGTTGTCCGGCAGCTTGCCGACGTCTTCGGAGGAAATGGAATCGGTGAAGTTGACCGAATCGCGTTTGTTGTCCAGCGCGACCTCGAGACTTTGGCGGAAGCCGGTGACGACGACTTCCTCCAGCCCACCTCCGTCGGAGCTCGCTGCAGGTGGGGTTTGCTGGGTGGTGTCCTGGGCGAACGCCAGGCCGCCAAGACACAGCGAGAGCAGGCTTGCGCCCGTCGTGGGAATGCCCCGATTCATATCAGCTCCTCCCGAATTCGTTGGATGGCCGAATCGACGCGGAGGAAACATTTCGATTTACCGCGGGCGAGCGCGGCCGTGGCCGCTGAACGCAGCCGTTGGAATCGGATTCCCCCTAGCGGCCACTTTCAACGTTTGGAAAGTGGCCTGACCAGTAGATTGTTAGTCGATCCCGACGAGCCTGTCAATTCCGCGTTGGGACCGCTCACGTGGTCTGACCAGTTAGCTGAGCACGGGGGCGGTCGCGTGTTTTTGCGCGGTGAGCACTAATTCGGCCGCGAGCAGGGCCTGCTGCTGGTCCTGCGCGGTCTGAGTCCGCTCGACGATGTCGTTGACGAACAGCGGGCCGAACGGCAGGGCGACGCCTTTGCAGTCGATGTAGCGCGCCTGTTTCTTGTCGACGATGTACAGGTGATCGCCGCCGGGCAGATTCGACGCCACGTTGACGTATTTGCGCAGCTCGATATATCCCTCGGTGCCGAGGACGAACAAGCGTCCGTCGCCCCACGTGCTCAGGCCGTCGGGCGTGTACCAATCGACGCGGATATAACCCGTGCCGCCGTCGCCGACCACGGTCATGTCGCCGAAGTCTTCGAATTTCGGACGATCCGGATGCGCGATGTTGCCGGTCTGCGAAGCGACCACGCGCGCCTTGGTGCTGTTGGTGTAGTAGAGAAATTGATCGGCTTGGTGTGAGCCGATGTCGGTGAGAATGCCGCCGAATCGCGCTTTATCCCAGAACCATTCGGGCCGCGACGGCGCATTCACACGATGCGGCCCGAGGTTGATGGTCTGCACGACGCGGCCGATCGCGCCTTGCCGGATCAACTCGCCCGCATACACGGCCGAGCGCACTTCGAGGCGCTCCGAATACATCACGGCGAACTTGCGGCCGGTTTCTTTCACGGCGCGACGAACTTCTTCGAGCTGTTCCAGCGTGGTGATGCCTGGCTTGTCGGCCAGGTAATCTTTACCGGCTCGCATCGCTCGCACGCCCAAGGGCGCGCGCAGATCGGGAATCGAGGCGGAAGCGATCAGTTGAATGGACTTGTCTTCGAGAATCTCGTCTTCGCTGCGAGCGACTTTGACGTCGCCGAACTTGGCGCGAAAGTCTGCGACTTGTTTGGGATCCGCGCCGTACACGCCGACCAACTTGCCACCGCCGCGTTGGATCGCCGCGGTCATGCCGTAGATGTGTCCGTGGTCGAGGCCGACGGCCGCGAAGCGAATGGAATGTTTCGCTGCCGGCGCTGTGGTTTGCGCTTTGTCGTGAACCGCCGAGGCGGACGTGGCGCCTTGCGCGAGCGCTGCCGGCGACATGGAGGACAGCATCCCGGCGAGGCCGGCGGATTGCAGGAAGGCGCGTCGATCTGTGTTGCTCATGAGGGATTCCTAAAGCGCTCGGATCTTGATGCTGCGGAAACGGACTTCGTCGCCATGATCCTGCAACAGGATGCGACCGCGTTCCAACTGGCCGAATTCAGCGATAGCTTTGAACTTGCTCGCGGCCACCCGGCGATTGAAATCTTCCGAGCCGCGCGTGAACTCCAGCACCTTCACGCCGTTGAGCCAATGCTCGATGCTGCCATCGGGCCGCGCGACGATGCGCGCATGCTGCCATTGACCCACTTTCGGCGCGAGGCCGACGTTGGTCATGAGCCTGGTGCGCGGTTGAATATCGTAGAGCGAGGCCAGCGTGCGGTTGCCGTCGGCGCCTTGCTTGGCGTCGTCGTGCCGCTCGTCGTCAAGTAGTTGATATTCCAACCCCAACGCGTCGCCGCCGCCGTAGTCGCCGACGTAATATTTGATGCCGCTGTTCGCGCCCGGCGTGAGTTGGAAGTCGAGCTGCAACTCGAACGCGGCGAAGGTTTCTTCGGTGACGATGTCGCCGCCGCCACCGCCGGTCACGGTCAACTCGCCGTCGCTCATTCGCCAGCCGCGCGTGGGGAATGCTTCGCCTTTGGCGCTGCGCCAGCCTTTGTCGGTTTTACCATCCCACAGCAGCTTCCAACCTTGATTGCGTTCGACTTCGCTCAAGTCGTTGGGAAGGGTGTTGCGAACGAAGATCTTTGCCTGAGCGGGCGAGGCGGCCGACGTCTGCTTGATCCGCAGATTGCGCCAATGAATTTTGCGGCCCGCTTCGTCGGGCTTGTCGATCGAATGCACCTGGAGCGCGATGAAGCCCTCTTTGTAAGTCGGATCCAGAACATACGCGGACAACTCGCCGTTGACCCAGGTGCGCATCGACGGCCCGATGGCCTCGATGCGGATCTTGTTCCACTCGTTGAACTTGTAGAGGCCGGGCTGCGGATTCAGTGTGCCGGGATACCACCAGCCGGTCATGGCTTCGTCGTAGAGCCCGCCGGTCCACTGGCGTTCCGACGGATCGAGATCCATCTGCGGGCCATGCACGCGGCCCTCCATTACTTCCGGCTTGCTCTGGCTGCGAAACTGCACGCCGCTGTTGCTCGGGCCCACGGTTTGTTTGGCTTCGAACTCCAGGATGAAGTCGCCGTAGGTCTTGTCGGTCGCGAGGAAACTGTTCGGCGTGCCCGCTTTGGTGGTGCCGACGATGGCGCCATCGACCACCTCGTAGCTCGCGGTGCCGTTGATCACTCGCCAGCCATTCAGCGACTTGCCGTCGAACAACGGCTGCCATTCAGCATCGTTCGCCGCGTGCGCCTGGGTGAGGAGCAGTGGCGCTACAGCGATCCAACTCAGCACGAACTTCATTATCGAATCCCCCGCGTAAGGAACAGGTCGCGGGGGCGAGCATAACGGACTGGCTCGGAACGTCCAGTTGGAGGCGTGCGGCGCCTGGCGATTCAGGGCTCGCCGGCCGGGCCGACTTTGATGCCGCCGATATCTTTTTCTGTCACTGGCCGCAGTGTTTGCATGGCTTCTTCGCTGACCGGGCCGAACGGCCGACGGGGCGACAGCCCGCTTTGATCGAACACGGCGAGGGAATAGGAACCGACTCGGGTCGCGCCGGTGGCGCGCAGCCAGTTGGCGAACGAAGTGGCGCTGGCGGGACTGTCGAACACGAGTCGTATCGCGCCGAGGGTTGGATCGAACAGAGCGACGCGTTCCTTGCGGGTGGCGTTGGTGGAGGCGAGGCCGAGGTCATAGAGCGGCTGGCGCAGAGAGTCGCGATCGACGAGCGTGACTCGCGTCTGACTGTCGCACACCCACTCATCGTCAGTGTCGCCCAGTCGCACGACGAAAGTCAGTTCCAGCGTCGCCTCGACAACATCGAGGCCGGGAGGGTGGCGCACGGGAAGCAACTGCGCGGACACACGATCGCTCAGCAAAGGTTTGCCGTCATCGCCCCACAGCGCGGAGAAACGAACGACGGTGTCATCGATTGCAACGCCGCCTGGCATCACGAGCAGGTCGATGGATTGGCTGCCCGTGAGATCGGCGCGTCCCTTAGAGATGCGGGTGACTTTGAGTTGCCCGGGAGAAATCGCGACAGTCGAGACCTCGTCTGCGCTCTTTGTCGGAGAGGCAACGTCGAATCGCTCCCAGCCGAGCAACGTGCCGCCGAGCGTGGACACGCTCAATGCGCTCCAGACAATTTGATCCTTGGGTCGCAAGCCGTTGGGAGTCACGGCGACGAGCAGTCGTCGGCCGAGCGAGCCGTTGGTGGCGATCGAAGTGTGCTTGAGGCTCGCTGTCTGCAACTCGACCGGACGCACTTCGGCTTGCAATGTGACTTGGCCCGCGAGCCGCTCCGGGCAGTTATACGTCGGATAGCCGCTGGTGAACTCGGCACGCTGCGGAGGCGTGCCGCAGGCGGCGAGGGCAGTGCACGCAATCCATAGCGAAAGATGACGACGCGCCATCGACACACCCGCGGTTCAGTCGTTGTTGAGTTTGAAAGTAACGGCGAATCGGCCCCACATGCGCGCCGGCATGCCGTCGATCGTGCCGGGACTCAGGCGCCAGCGGAACGTTTCATAAAAGGCGGCGTAATCGAGATCGGGGTAGCCGCTCGACTGCGTGATCTTGGCATCCGCCACACTGCCGTCTTCCAGTACGAGCAGCCTCAGCACGACCGTGCCGGTCTGGCCGAGTTGGCGAGATGCTGACGGATAGCGCGGCGCTGACAGCGGAATGGTGGGATTACTTTTCGGAAGTACGATATTCGCGTTCGCCCCCGGTCCGGACTCGAGCACGTCCGAGTTGTCTATGTCGCTGTCGCGGTTGGACGGTGAGCGAATCGCTGCGGTAGCCGCGACAATGGGCGCGAGTACGCATGCGGCCAGCAGTGTTCTGCGAACGCTCGACTCACCCACGTTGCTTTGTTGCAAGATTCGTTTGATCCGGTGGCCGAGAGAATGATTTCTGATCATCGGCACCACATATTCGCCGACTCCACCGCGTCGCGCGAGATTCAAAAGCACTTGAGCATAGGTCGTGCGCTCGTCGCGGCCGTCGATCGCGGCATCGTCGCTGACGTGCTCATTCAACAGCGCCAGGCGGCTGGCCAGCCACCACGCAAACGGATTGAACCAGAATATGTTTCGATACAACTGCGCCAGCCACTGCACATAGAAATCTTTGCTCGCGAGGTGCGAACGTTCGTGCGCGATGGCCAGCCGTCGGGCCTCCGCGGACCAGCTGTCAAAGTCGGTCGGAACGAGAATGGTCGAAAAGACGGTGGCGGGTGCTTTCACTTCGTCGCTCATGCGAACGTCCAGGCCGTCATGAACGTTCGACGACAATCGCCGCGCCCGTCGCCGCATCGCCCAGCATCGGGCGATGCCGAAGCAATGGCGAATGACGAGCGCGCCGGAGAGCGCTGAAAGCAGCGCGAGCACGACTGTGCTGCTTTCGTTAGAAACCGGGCTTGGCGCCGAGAATGTCAGCAACTCGGTGTAGCTCGCGCTGAGCGTGGGCGTGGGCATAGGTGACAGTGAGCCCAACTCCAGAATCGCTGGCATCAGCAGAGCAGAGGCCAGCACGATGCGCCAGGCGGTGCGTTCCAGCCGCGGATCCTCGATGCGCAGCGCCTTCAGCGCCAGAAACACGAGCAGGCCCAGCACGATCGATCGGGCCGTGTACTCAGCGATGAGAAGCATCATGGCTGCACTCCTTTCTTGGAACGACGCGAGGGCTCTTTCGCGGGCTGCTGCTGTTCTGCCTGTTTGATGGCGGCCAGCAACCGGTCCGCCTGTTCGCGATCGACCATCTTGGCGTCGACCATGCCGACCAATACTTCGTCCACCGAGCCGTCACAGAACCAGTCGACGATTTTTTTGATAGCGCGGGCGGCCACGCGACGGCGGGGCTCGGCGGCTTCGTAGATGAACGTCCGGTTGGTCACTTTGTGATTCACAAAGCCCTTGGCTTCGAGCCGACGCAGCACGGTGCGCACCGTCGCCTCCTTCAGATCGCGCTTGAGTTTCTCCCTGACGGCCTCGGCGCTGAGCGGGCTGTGCGCCCAGACGATCTTCATCACGGCCCGTTCGAGCTCGCCCAGTTCGGATTTGGTCGCGCGCATGACGTGTGTTACCGGCTGTACTGTTACGGACGGTAACAGATGGTCCGGCGGGACTCAAGTTGCGCCGGTCCCGGGCCGCGTCTATTGTGCGGCCCGGGGCATTCGGCGCCCACGGCAGGTAAAAACGTTCATCATGCGATCTGTTTGCAAGCTTCTGGTTCCCGCTGCTCTTGTAGTTATTGCCGGATGCGAACAACGCGGGCCGACGGTGTACGTGCTCGACGCTCCGCAGACAGTGCAACTCACCGCGACCGCCTCGGCCCCGAAAGTGAAGCAGGGCGAGACAGTCGTACTGCACGTCGAGCAGCGCACGACGGGTCAGTGGAAACAAATTCCTCGCAGCCAGCTCACCCAGGGTCAATGCTGGGTCTATCGTCCGCCGGTCGAGCTCGAGCCGGAAGTCGCGCACAGCGTGCAATGGGAAGTGGTTCCGGAAAACTCCGTCGAGTTCCACCAGGAGTACCAGCTCGACAAGAGCCGCGTCGCCACCATGTTGACGCCTGGCAAAGTGACGTTGACGCCGATCAGCAAGGTCAAGTGCGAAGAAGGGCGCACCGTGTACGGAACGCCGGTTGAAATCGAGGTCGAGTGAGCTCATGTCGCTCGCCGGTGAGACGGTGTTCGAATGGCGTGGCGCTTTTAGCAACCAGGAAGTCAACGAGCTGCACGCCGAAGCTTTCGAAACGCGCGTGTGCCGGGCGGGCTCATGCGGCTACGCTGAGCTGTCGCAGCCGCTCTCAGGGCAGCGGAATCACCAGTGCTCGCGCGTCGCCGGCGATGAACACTGCTCGCTCGTCGTGGCTCACGAGCATGCGCAACCTGTTCGAAGTGTTTGCGGGACTTTGAGGCACAGCGATGGCAGGCAGGATCTCGGCGAACGATCCGGCGGTGGCGGCGGTCAAGTCGAAGGTGCGGACCGTGCCGTTCTGGTCATAGGCATACGCCCGCTGGCCGCTCGGCGAAAACGCAGCCACGCGCGTAGAGCCAGGCAACGAGCCCAACAGCTGAAAGTCGCGAGAGTACACGCGTGTGTTGTCGAACAACGCGCGCTCGCCGGTACGATCCAGGTCGACCGCATCGGCTATGAAAGGAGACGACACAGGGGGGAGGGTGAGCTGCCCGGTGCTGGCGTCGTACGACACGACACCGGAGTTACCGTCTATCGCCAGTACAATCGAGCCATCGCGGCTGGCTGCCAACCTGCCAGTGGTAACGCTGTATGAAGGCGTGAAGGCGCCAAAGAGGTGCCGCAGTTGAGAATACTGCAGTAAGCCCGCAGGGTCCGTGGCGATCACGATCTGGCCGTTGTTCGCGCTCGCCATTCCCCTGAGCTCGGAGGATATCGGCGCTCTCACCTCGGCAAATAGCGTCGTGGGATTCAGTTCCGACAGCATGAAACCGCTACCGACGGGGGGCTCGAATGAGTTGACCATCAGTCGGCGGCCATCGGCCGTGAAGGCGCACGCCCTCATTTGAGAAAACGTGGCGGTTGCCGCGACGGAGCCGCCCGCCGCCAACGAGTAACGATACAACTGCGTCGGGCCCGTGTCGGGACGCGCCGCGACCAGCAGCGAGTCGCGTTCGGCATCGTGAACCAGGCACACAGCCAGTGAGGCGCCTGCGCTGGAATAGTCGAACACGGTGACTGAATAGTTCTTTGGAGGGATGACTTGCAGCGCCGCGCGGGTGCCCGCCGTCTGCCCGTTGACGATGTTGACTTCGTAGCTGCCCGCGGCCAGTACAGGGTGGCGCGCCCGAATCTCGGTGTCGCTGACGACTGTATAGGACACGGCGTCTGTTCCACCGAAACGCACGGCCGTGATGGGATAGCGCGTCAGGTTCTCGCCGCGGATGATTACATCGCCTTCGGTTCCTGTCAGCGCCACATAGGGAGCGACGAAATTCACGCGTTCGCGGGTGATATTCATCGTCACCGGAACGTCGACGGCAACTCCGACGGTGGGCTGCAACCGAATGTACCCAGTGTGAGCGCCGCTGCCGAGGATCGCGAGCTCAGCGGGAACCAGCGACGCTGTGACGCGGGTCGTGGCGCCGGCGGTACTACTCGTCGGACTGACGATGAGCCAGGGTACTGAAGCAGAGGCCGTCCAGTTCTGCGCGGGCCAGCCGGAGACATCGAACGTGCGGACCAGATCGCTGGGCGCATTCGTATTGCCGATCGAATAGGTGAGACTGGCTGGCGAGCTGCGCAGTCCATGGATGTTGTAGGTGACATTGACGGTCTGTGGCGTGCCGATGACGCCTGAAGTGCAGGCGACGCTCGTGGTGCACGCGGTCACCGTGATGACGCTGTTGTAACTTCCGGGTCCCAAGTCTCGCGGAGGCGCCGGATAAACGTTAGCAATGCCCGTGGCTGAGCTGGAGACGGCGAAATCGCTGACCGAACTGACGGCAGGGCCCGTGATCCGCGCGTTGATGAACAGCGTCTGCGGCGAGATACCGCTGATAGTGCCGGTAATTCGCATCGGCGGCATCGAGGCGCTTTCGCTATTGGTGGCTTCGAATGTCAGCGAGGCGGGCGAGATCGAAAACTGGCCCTGACTCCCCGGGGTGCCGCCACCGCCGCCACCACCTCCGCCGCCGCACGCGGACAACAGGACTCCCATGCACACGACAACCGCTGCCCTGTGGCCACTGGCATTCGCTACCATGCTTGTCCCGCTGAATTCAGATTGTAGTTTGTTCTCCTTAGTCTAATGATTGCTTCGCGGCCGCACAAACGTCTGTGCGGCCATGTTTCCTCTTACAGCGAACAGACGGTCGCTTCAGAACTCCGCGCGCACTCCGAGGGTGTAGCGACGACCTGTTTCTTCCAGCAGCAGGATCTGATTGTCGTAGCGGCCGACCCGGTGCTGTATCTCGTTGCCGAGGTTCACACCTTCCGCGAACACCGAAAAATTGTCCGTGATCGCGTAACTGGCGCGAGCATCGATCTGCTGATACGGCTGCACGAACGTGGGCTCTCTGCCGAAGCCGACCGCGGTTCGCAGGAAACGTTCGCGACGGTTCCAGGCGACGCGCACCTCCAGCGGCCCGCGCTCGTAGAAGCCGACCACGTTGTAGGAATCGCCGAGGCCTTCGAGCGCGAATGTTTGTGAGATGTCTTCCACGTTGAGCTCGGCTCCGCTTTCCACCAGCGTGGCGTTCGCGCCCAGGCCGAAGCCGTTCCAGAGACCCGGCAGCCAGTCGAAGCTGTGCTGGAAGCCCATTTCGACGCCTTTGACGGTGGCGCTTTCCAGATTGTCGAGCAGGCTCACTTCGAACACCGGATCGCCGGAGAACAGGTTGTCCGCATCGGCGATGGGCAGCACGCGGTTCTCGACGCTGTTCACCAGGAAGTTCTCGACCTCCTTGTAGAACAGCCCGACGGTGACGAAGCCGTTTTCCTGGTAGTACCACTCGGCCGACAGATCCACGTTCCTGGATTCGAACGGCTTGAGATCGGGATTGCCGCTGGACGCCTGCAGGTTGCCGGGACGAGTGGTGCCGATGACCAGGCGAGGGGACAACGCGCCGAGAGGTGGGCGGGTCAGCGTCTTGGAGGCGGCGAAGCGCACGATCACATCGTCGGTGACATTCAGGCGGAAGCTCAGGCTCGGGAGGAAATCGTTGTACTTATTGGTCTGGTCCACCGTGATCGGATCGCCCAGCACGGTCCGATACAGCGTCGGATCGCCGCTGTTTCTAAGGTCCAATAACTCTTGTGAGATACCGAAGGCCGTGGTCTCCGTGCGCACGTAACGAGCGCCCAGCGTCAGATTCCACGGCATGTCGCCCATCGAGCCTTCTAAACTCGCATCCGCATACAGCGCGGCGACTTGCTCCTCGACTCGCGAGGAGTCCGGCCGCTGATGGATTTCGAAGCCGTTGTGCGCGGCGAGTTCCGCCAACGTAGTGCCCGCAGGCAGTTCGAGAAACGCATCGCGCGCAGCCGCGGCCTCAGAAGATTCGAGATACGCGAGCAACGGATCGATATCGAATGCCTGCCATGCGCTCGGCACGGACACGCGGCCACCGAGAAAGCCGGAGCCGACGTTGTACGGTCGCATCAGCTGGTCAGGGATGCCCACGAAGTAGCCGCAGTACATGCAAAGAATCTCGTTGTCCGATAGGCGGGTGTCGCGGCTCTGTTTCTCATCGGAATAGAACGCACCGACGGTCACGCGTCGCAGCGTCTCGTTGTCCGGTTGCCATTGCGCCTCGATGCGATGCTCGAAGATTTCATCTTCGAGATCCGCACCGCCACCGAGCGGACCGCCGCCGCTGCCACGCATGTTGAAGTGCGCGACCGGCAGACTCGGATCGACATAGTCCTGCGACGGCACACCGGTGACAGATGGAATGCCATTTGGCCCGTAGGTAAGTGTGTAGATGTCTTTGCGGAAGCCGACGACCGCCACGTTCGTGCCTTCCGCGCCACCGGATTTCGCGCGTGACCAGGACGAGTCGAGTGCGACGTTGACGCTGTCGGTCACATCCCACGCCAGATTGATGCCGCCCGCGTAGATGTCGGTGGGGCGGTCGCGTACCGAGCGAGTGAAGTCGACGGCGGCGTCGATGGTTTGCGTGATGCTGGTGGCCGTGCGGTTCTCATCGAAGGTCGCGGCCGTGATGATCGAGGGCGTCACGAAAAAGCCGAGTGAGTTCGCCTCGGTGAACACGCTGAACTTGTCGTACATGCCATCGACGGTCAGGCGCAGGTTGTCCGCGATCTGATATTGGAACGTGGTGTTGAAGTTGATGCGTTCGCGCTCTTCGTCGATGGGACTGACATTCAGGTTCTGCGGGATGAAGAACTGATCGTCCTCGGAATAGCCTTGCGCGGCCAGATCGTCCGCGATCAGCTCCATGCTGTCGCGAGGAGCGGTAAGAATGCCGTCGGTGAGAATGCGTTCCGAGCGATTCTCTCGCTTTTGATACGAGCCGGAGACGAGCAGGCCGATGCGTCCATCCGCGAAGACGTCGCTGATCATGCCGAACACTTCGGGCGTGGTGTTCTCCGAGAGATCCTCATACAGCGCCTTGGCGGACAGGATGCTCTTGAAATCGCCAAGCTCCAGGGGCCGCGGTGTGTGCAACAGGATGGTCGAACCGATGCCGCCTTCCTGCAGCAACGCGGTGGCGCTCTTATAAACATCGACGCGTGAGATCAACTCGGCGGGCAGCACGTCGAAATTGAACGAGCGCGCGCCGGTATCCGAAGCGAGGCGTCGGCCGTTGAGCAGCACCGTGTTGAACTCCGGACCGAAGCCACGCACCGTGACGGCCTGGCCTTCGCCGCCGCTGCGATCGATGGACACGCCGGTGATTCGCTGCAAGGACTCGGCGATGTTGGTGTCCGGAAATTTGCCCAGGCTTTCGGAGGCGATCGAATCGACGATCTGATCGGAGTCGCGCTTGATCTCCATGGCCTGGCGCAAGCTGCTGCGGATGCCGGTGACGACGACTTCTTCCAGGTCCTGACTCTCGGCTCCGGTCGATTGCGCGGCGGCCTGGCCGCTCGCGACGCCGAACATGACGGCCGAAGCCGCCGAGGCCAGACGAACGTTTTTCACTATCGAAGGTTTGCTGATGCGTGGCACGCGATTGTCTCCAGGCTCCGATCTGCCGGCGCGCTCCTGAGAAGGAGGCGGCGCCGGCAGAATCGTGACGGTGCGGTCGTTGAGGTATTTGAACGTCAGTCCCGTGCCGGCGAGCAGTTGGGCGAGCGCCTCTTCAGGCGTGAATTGACCGACCGCGCCGCGTGTGCTCAGCGCGTCGACCTCTTCGGACACGTAGACCAGCTGAAAGCTGCGTTCCTTGGCCAGGCTTTGCAGCGCCAGGCCCAGGCCCTGCGCTGGAATGTGAGTTTGTTTCCTGACGGCGGCTTGCGACTCCGCCGTCCCGGACAAGCCCACCAGCGCCAGGCAAACAGCTGCTACGCTCACTCGCATGACATCCCCCAAGCCTCTCGCGCGAGGCACGTATTCTCGAGCCGCCATCTGATGTGACGGGCTCAACCTCAATAGAGCGATCCCTTCACCGATCGGTTACCGTCGTGGAGCGCTTTTTCGTCAGATATATGGCGCCGTCCGTTTCTTCCACATGCACGCCCGCGCGCTCGCGCAGAAATGCCAGCAATGCGCCGGGATCCGTCGAAGCGAACACGCCGCTGATGTGAAATTCATAAAGCTCCGCGTCGCGTAGAACGAGTTGCCGCTGGTTGTAGCGGTTGAACTCTTCGGCGACTTCGCTGAGCGTCGCGGCGTCGAATACCAGTTGCCGCTGCGTCCATGCGATGGCGCGGGCAACATCGGGGCGTGTCACTTCCTTGGCCGCCGTGTCAGTCACCGTAATTTGCTCGCCCGCGGCGAGCATGAGCGTCGGCTCGGACATTTCGACGGCGACGGGATCGACGCGAGCATCGGGAACATTCGTCAGCACAGAGACTCGACCTTCAACGACCGTCACGACAGTACCCTCGCGCTTCTTGTTCACATCGAATTGCGTGCCGACAGCGCGCACGCGCGTGCCGTCGGTGGTGACGGTGAAGGGTCTTTCCGCATTCTTCGCCACACGAAACAGCGCCTGACCTTCGAGCAACTCCAACGCCCGTTCGTGCTCCGAGTAGCGCACGCGGACTTTGGAGCGCGAGTTGAGCTCCATCGTCGAGCCGTCGGACAGCGTGATGGAGCGCTGCTCGCCGATCTGAGTCACATAAACAGGCTCGCGAAACAGATACACCCAGACGAGGGCGGCGAGGCCGATGGCGACGGTGGCGATTGAAGCCGCGAGCCATCGCATCGGCGCCTGACTCGAAGATGCGCCGCTCGGAATGGAAGGGCGGGTCAGCGGTACGACGTTGCCTCGATCCGCGAGCGCCTCGGAAATGAGCGTGTCGGTATCCCAGCGACGTTCCGCGTCCAGGCCCGGCGCTTCGTCCCAAATCGCAGCGAGCTCCAGATAGGCGCTGAGATGTTGGGGCGACTGTCGCAGCCAGCTATCGAACTTGCGACGCGCGATATCGTCGAGCGCGCCGCTTCGGCAGTTCACGAACCACTCCGCGGCTTCGGAGTAGATCTGCGAATTGAGTTTGGCAGAGGACGGGCGCGCCATGGCTCAACCTCTCTCCAGTCGCTGGCGTAACTGCACCAGCGCCTGCATGAGGTTCTTTTTCACCATTGGCAGCGACGTGCCGAGTCGCTCGCTGATTTGCTCCAGCGACAGTCCGTCACGACGATGCAGCAGGAACGTGGCCCGGAGTTTCGGCGAGAGTTGATCGAGCTCAGCCTGCAGTTGTTCGAGACACTGCTGCGCATCCAGATCGAGCACCGGATCTACATCCGGCACGGCTCGCGCGGAGTTCAGCATCTCGCTCAGCTCGACGGACGGCGGCGTCGCCGATTGGCGAAGCGCGTGCTGTTGAACCACGTGTTGCGCGACCGTGAACAGATAAGCCTCCGGCGATCGGATCGACTCGACGTTCGGTACGCGCAACATGCGCAGATAGACTTCCTGGAGGATGTCGGGCACGTCGGCGGCGTTGCGTACTCGCAGCAGCAGGAACCGACGCAGTTTCACGCCATGACTGGCGACCAGGCCGGTAATCATTACGCGAGCAGCTTCGGCTGACATGTTCCTCCGAACGTCGGCCCCTGGAGTGGTGACTCTCTGCAGGTAAGAGCGATAGCCGACGAAGTGGTTACCTCGTCGACGCACTTTTTGCTTCAGGAACTATCCGACGAGTGGCATTTTTTCGCGGACGACGCCTTCGATCGGCGGAGCATTTCGACCAGTTCCTAATTGGCTGAGGTCAGGGGAGTCGATTAATCCGAGCTTCCGTAGGCGTGAGGCTATACAGGAAGCAGGCGTGCGGCGCGAGCGTCGCGGTCACGCGATCGCGAACGGTGCCGAGGTCTCGTTGTGCCCAGAGGTCTCGCACTTTCACGGATTTCAAACCCAGGCGTGACAGGTCGAAGTGGACTTGCTTGGTATCTGCCTTGTCGCTGACGTTGAACATCGCGAGGTAGCGCGCTTCGCCTTGCTCGGCGCGCGCGGTCCAGGTGCGGACTTCTTCGATGAGCAAGGCAGGTTTGTTGTCGCGGCTCGCTTGATTCACCGCAAGCACTTCACGGTTGGTCAACAACGCGAGCGTCGCTGCATCTAAGTGCCGCAGATCGCCGCCCATGATCAGCGGCGAGCGCGCGATGGACCACAGCGTCATCAAGGTCCGCTGCTCATCGGGCGTGAAGCGGGAGTCACGTTTGCCCATTGCGAGACGGCCCAGCGGCAGCATGTCCGCATCGGGCCAGCGTCCCGGCTGCTGGTACAGAGACCAGTTTTCCAAGCGCGTGAACTGCGCTTTCAACTGCGGCCACTCGTCCCAAAAATCATCGCTGATGCGCCACATCTGCGCGAATCGGCGCACGTGCTCGCCGCTCACGAGCGGTGTTTCACCGGGCGAGAGACTCAGGATGATCGGCCGTCCCGTCGCTTGAATGGCTTTGTGTGCAGCTTCGACCTCCGGCGCATTCGCGTCGTAGGGGCGACTCATGTCGTCCATCTTCACGAAATCGATGTCCCACGATGCGAGCAGGGCGAACACACTGTTGTAGTACTCCTGCGCGCCGGGCTTGCTCATATCGACGCCGTACATGTCCGGGTTCCATGGGCAGATGCTCGCGGTGTTGGCAATGTCGCGCGCTCTCCATTTGCCGCCGAGAATCGGAAGGTTGCGTTCGACTGCGAGCCGCGGAATGCCACGCATGAGATGCACGCCGAACTTCAGTCCGAGCGCGTGAACTTTGTCGGCGATGGGTTTGAACCCGGCACCTTTTACACTGGAAGGAAATCGATTCGGCGCGGGCAGCAAGCGCCCGTGGCCATCCATGGTCGGGATGGGCTTGGTGTTGTAGTCATAGCCCTTGGCTGCGCCTTCGTACCACTGGATGTCGATGGTGAAGATGTCGTAGCCAAACGGCTTCAACTCGCGCGCCATGATTTCGGCATTGGCGAGCGCCTGCTCCTCGGTGATGGTCGTCGCGAATGAATTCCAACTGTTCCAACCCATCGGCGGTGTGGGCGCAAGCAGCGCCTTGCCCGGCTGTTCCGTCGAAGTGGCCGTTGCCGATTTGTTCTGCGTGAGCAGCCCGAGCGCGCCGGCAGCGGCGAGCAATTCGCGACGATTGAATCGTGTCGACACAGTTTCCATCCCCCGAGAGTGCATGGAGTCAGAGAGCGATTTCCCACCAAGCGGTTACCGTTCTCCGCTCCGGGCAGGCACTTTCAATTGTATGAGTAATTACGGGAGATGCAAACTGGTTCAGGTGACTGCGGCGAGTGGGATGGGTTTACTCTCCTCGGCGGCTTTGCGGATGATGGCCGCGCCATGCTCGAGCAGAAACGTCCGGAAGGCCGACGTTATTGGCGACAGGCGCTTGTCGCGCAGATGAATTACATACCAGTCGCGGATCAACGGCAGGCCGACCACATTCAAGATCACCAGCTTGCCCGCCGCGAGCTCCAGGCCCACGGTGTGGATGGAAATGAAGCTGATGCCCATCCCCGCCATCACCGCCTGCTTGATGGTCTCGTTACTACTGACTTCCATGGACACGTGGATCGACACGCCGCGTTCTCGGAACACGTGCTCCATCGAGGCGCGTGTTCCCGAGCCTTCCTCCCGAATGATGAACTTCTCGCTGCTCAAGCGCTGCAGCGGAATCCGCCGTTTGTTTGCGAGGGGATGACTGGGCGAAGCGATGATGACCAGCGGGTGCTTGGCGAAGGGCTCCGCCACGGTGACGAGCTCGCGCGGCGGACGGCCCATGATCACCAGGTCGATCTCGTTGGATGCGAGCTGCTGGATGATTTCTTCCCTGTTGCCCACCGTGAAGCGGATCGTGACTTCCGGATACGCGGGGGCGAATGCTGACAGGAGCGAGGGCGCGAAGTACTTCGCCGTACTCACTGCACCGAGCTTCAACACGCCTCGTCGCAACCCACGCATGGCGGCGAGCGACTCGCCAGCTTCGCGCAGCAGATCGGTCACCTGTGATGCATATCGTAATAATTCATCGCCGGCCGCGGTTAGATGAATCTGCCGGCCCACGTGCTCGAGCAGGGGCAGACCGACCTCTGTTTCCAGCAACTTGATCTGTTGAGAAATCGCCGGCTGGGTCAGATGTAACTCACGTGCGGCGCGCGTGAACGAGCGGTTCTGCGCCACCGCTGCGAACACTCGCATCTGCCTCAATGTGACGTTGCGCATCGGCATGGTCGGCTCCCCACGTACCTGGCGCCCCCGACCATGGCACACGTGCCGGCCTTCGCTCAATAAGGAAAAGTTATGGTGAGGCCAATTTTTTCGAATTGGACCTAATGTCCGTCCCCAGCCACGCTGTACCCCGAGTCGACAGCAATTTGACGGCACTGGCGAGGCAATGACCATGAAGAGAATCGGCGGCAATCGGGGCGCACCGGACTCGGCGGCGGAACGTTATCGCGCCGGAGTCCTGAAGTATTCGCAAATGGGCTACTGGGATAGCGGCTACCGGCCGAAGGACACGGACGTGCTGGCGATGTTTCGAATCACGCCGCAGGAGGGCGTCGAGCCGAACGAGGCCGCCGCGGCCGTGGCCGGCGAATCCTCGACTGCGACGTGGACCGTGGTGTGGACCGATCGACTCACCGCCTGCGATCGTTATCGCGCCAAGGCGTACAAGGTCGAGCCGGTGCCCGGTTCGCCGGGACAGTACTTCGCCTACATTGCTTACGACCTGGATTTGTTCGAGCCCGGCTCGGTCGCGAATCTCACCGCGTCCATCATCGGCAACGTGTTCGGCTTCAAGCCGCTCAAGGCGCTGCGGCTCGAAGACATGCGCTTCCCCGTCGCCTATGTGAAGACGTTCGCTGGACCGGCCACCGGCATCATCGTCGAACGCGAGCGGCTCGATAAGTTCGGGCGGCCGCTGCTCGGCGCGACCGTCAAGCCGAAGCTCGGCTTGTCGGGCAAGAACTACGGCCGCGTGGTGTACGAGGCGCTGCGAGGCGGTCTCGATTTCACCAAGGACGACGAGAACATCAACTCGCAGCCTTTCATGCATTGGCGCGATCGGTTCTTGAACTGCATGGAAGCCGTCAGTCGCGCCGAAGCGGTGAGTGGCGAAGTGAAGGGCCACTATCTGAACGTCACCGCGGCGACTATGGAAGATATGTACGAGCGCGCCGAGTTCGCCAAGGAGCTGGGCTCCGTCATCGTGATGATCGATCTGGTGATCGGCTACACCGCCATCCAGTCGATGTCGAAGTGGGCGCGCAAGAACGACATGGTCCTGCATCTGCATCGTGCCGGGCACGGCACGTACACGCGGCAGAAGAATCACGGCGTTTCTTTCCGCGTCATCGCCAAGTGGATGCGGCTCGCCGGTGTGGATCATCTGCATGCCGGCACCATCGTCGGCAAGCTCGAAGGCGATCCGAACGCGGTGCAGGGCTTCTACAACGTGCTGCGCGAGCCGCGCAACGAGTTGGATCTACAGCGCGGCATTTTCTTCGAGCAGGACTGGGCCGGACTGGGCGGCGTCATGCCGGTGGCCTCGGGCGGCATTCACGCGGGCCAGATGCATCAGCTGCTGACGTATCTCGGCGATGACACCGTCTTGCAGTTCGGTGGCGGGACCATCGGTCACCCGATGGGAATCGCTGCTGGCGCGACCGCGAACCGCGTGGCGCTGGAAGCGATGGTGCTCGCTCGCAACGAAGGTCGTGACATCTGGCGTGAAGGCCCGTCGATCCTGGCCGACGCCGCCAAACATTGCACACCGCTGCGTGCCGCGCTCGATACCTGGGGTGAGGTCACGTTCGACTACGCGAGCACCGACACGCCCGATTTCGTTCCGACACCGACGGCCGCTGCTTGATCCGGGGACACCACCATGCGACTCACTCAAGGCACCTTTTCTTTCCTTCCCGATCTCACCGACGCTCAGATCAGCTCGCAGATCGAGTATTGCCTGCAGCGCGGCTGGGCCGTGTCGGTCGAGTACACCGAAGATCCGCATCCACGCAACACGTATTGGGAGATGTTCGGCATTCCCATGTTCGATCTCAAGGACGCGGCTGGAATCATGCGGGAAGTCCAGGAATGTCGAAAGACGTTTCCCAATCGATACATCAAGGTCAACGCGTTCGACTCGACCCGCGGCGTCGAGTCGCTGCGCCTGTCCTTTCTGGTCGCGCGCCCCGACGAGGAGCCTGGTTTCGAGCTGCTGCGAGAGGAGGGGCCGGGCCGTCAGGTGCGCTACGCACTGCGCTCCTATGCAACGAGGCGGCCAGAGGGGCACCGTTACTGATTAGAAGCTTTCGTTGAAACGCACCCCACGGGGGTGACAAAGCGCTCCCGCCCGAGGACACACGGGCGGGACGCCGGGGGACGTTTGTTACATGAATTCTGTGCTCAAACAAACTGCTGACGACGGGGCCCACGACGCGAGCTTCAATCTCGAGACGGCGTTTCGTGACTCGCATGTCGCCGATGTGCTCGAAAAGCTCGAGGCCGAGCTGGTCGGTCTCGCGCCCGTCAAGACCCGGATACGCGACATCTGCTCCCTGCTGCTCGTGGACACTCTGCGTCGACAGGCTGGGCTGAGCACGGAGGCGCTGTCTCTGCACATGAGCTTCACCGGCAATCCCGGCACCGGCAAGACAACGGTGGCGATGCGCATGGCGGAGATCCTGCATCACCTCGGCTATGTGCGTAAGGGTCATTTGGTCGCAGTGACGCGCGACGATCTCGTGGGTCAATACATCGGCCACACCGCGCCGAAGACACGTGAAGTGCTCAAGCGTGCGATGGGCGGAGTGCTGTTCATCGACGAGGCCTACTACTTGTATCGGCCTGAGAACGAGCGCGACTACGGTCAGGAGGCCATCGAGATCCTGCTGCAGGAGATGGAAAACCATCGCGACGACCTGGTGGTGATCCTGGCTGGCTACGAAGACCGCATGGAGCGGTTCTTCCGTAGCAATCCCGGCATGTCATCGAGAATCGCGCATCACATCGCGTTCCCGGACTACACCTCCGAGGAATTGATGGCGATCGCTCAGCTGATGCTCGAGCAAATGCAATACGTTCTGAGCGCCGATGCGCAATCGACGCTGCGTGAATACATCGCGCGTCGCCAGACGCAGCCGCATTTCGCGAACGCCAGGTCCGTTCGCAACGCGCTCGATCGCGCACGCCTGCGTCAGGCGAGCCGCTTGTTTGCCAAACGGGGCGCGTCGCTGGCCAAGCAGGATCTGATGACGATCGAAGCCGAAGACATCAGGGCCAGCCGCGTGTTCGCGGAGCCCGCGCCCGTGGAGACACAACGACAAGGGGAGTTGCAGACATGACCAGAACGTTGACCCGATTCTTGATCGAGGAACAGCGCCGTCACCAGCATGCCACCGGCAATTTCACCGCGCTGGTGAACGATGTTCGATTGGCATGCAAGCGCATCGCGACCCTGATGGGCAAAGGCGCGCTGTCGGGCGCGCTCGGCGAGGTCGATACGGTCAACGTTCAGGGCGAGCAGCAGAAGAAACTCGACGTGCTCTCCAACGACATTTTCATTCGCACCAACGAGTGGGGCGGGCAGCTGGCGGGCATGGTGTCGGAAGAGATGGAACAGCCGTATGCGATCCCGGCGGAGTATCCGCGCGGCAAGTACCTGCTGCTGTTCGATCCGCTCGATGGTTCTTCGAACGTGGACGTCAACATGGCAGTCGGCAGCATATTCTCCGTGCTGCGCTGTCCGGAGGGTGTCACAGAGCCCACCGTGGAGGACTTTCTGCAGCCCGGCACCGAGCAAGTGTGCGCCGGCTACGCCATCTACGGGCCGTCGACCATGTTCGTGCTGACGATGGGACGCGGGGTGCATGGGTTTACGCTCGATCGTGAGATTGGCGAATTCATGTTGACGCATCCGGATCTGCGCATCCCCGAGTCAACCGACGAGTTCGCCATCAACGCGTCGAACTCGCGGCATTGGGAGCAGCCCATCAAGCGCTACGTGCGCGAATGCCAGGAAGGCGCCGCGGGTCCGCGTGGCCGTGATTTCAACATGCGTTGGATTGCCGCGGTGGTCGCGGATACACATCGCATCCTCATGCGTGGCGGCGTGTACATGTATCCGCGCGATCGCAAGGACCTCGCCAAGGCCGGCCGGCTGCGCTTGCTCTATGAAGCCAATCCGATCGGCTTCCTCATCGAACAAGCGGGCGGTCGTGCGAGCACCGGGCGCGAGCCGGTGTTGACGATCAAGCCTGAGAGTCTGCACCAGCGCATTGGATTCGTATTCGGGACGCGTGCGGAGGTCGAGCGCATCGAGCGCTATCACCGCGAGTACAACGATTTCGAATTCAAGGCGCCGTTGTTCGGTTCTCGCAGCATCTTCAGAAGTCCCGCATAGGCAGGTTCCCATGTCAGCCACGCATCCCATCATTGCCGTCACGGGCTCTTCCGGGGCCGGTACGACGTCGGTCATGCGAACCTTCGAGCAGATCTTCCGGCGCGAGGCGATCACGGCCGCGTTCATCGAAGGCGACAGCTTTCATCGTTACGACCGCGCCGGCATGAAGCAGAAAATGGCCGAGGCGGTGGCGAGCGGCGACTATACGTTCAGCCACTTCGGCCCCGACGCGAACCTGTTCGCCGAGCTCGACGGTTTGTTCCAGAGCTATGGGGACAGCGGTCGTGGACGCCGGCGCAAGTATTTGCACGACGATCATGAGGCGGCCCCGTATGGACAGAAGCCGGGCACCTTCACCGAGTGGGAACACCTGCCGGATCCGACCGACGTGCTGTTCTACGAAGGATTGCACGGCGCGGCGGCTCACGAAAACCTCCAGATCTGGAAGCATGTCGATCTGCTGATCGGCGTCGTGCCGGTCATCAATCTCGAGTGGATCCAGAAGCTGCATCGTGATCGCGCGACACGAGGCTACTCCACCGAGGCGGTGGCGGACACCATCCTGCGGCGAATGCATGACTACGTTCATTACATCTGTCCGCAGTTCTCACGCACGCACATCAACTTTCAGCGTGTGCCGATGGTCGATACATCGGATCCGTTCATCGCACGGTTTATTCCGACACCCGAGGAATCCTGCCTGGTGATTCGCTTCGCGAATCCGGCGGGCATCGATTTCCCTTATCTGCTGACCATGCTGCACGACTCTTTCATGTCCCGGCCGAACACCATCGTGTGTCCGGGCGGCAAGATGGATCTGGCCATGCAGCTCATTTTCACTCCCATGATTCTGCGGCTCATCGAACGGCGCAAGGAATCGCTGGCGCGAAGGTCGCAACGCTCGAGCAGCGCGCTGTTGGAGCCGACATTCTGAGAACAACTTTGAACCCTCGAGGAGGTCCGACATGCCCAAACTCATCGATTGCATCGACGCCGTCTCGTTCGACCTCGACGGCACGCTGGTCGACACCGCGCCGGATCTCGCGGCGGCGGCCAACATGATGCTGCTCATCCTGGGCGGCCGCCCGCTGCACGAAGAGCGCGTCACTGCGTTCATCGGCGGCGGCATCGATGAGTTCGTGGCGAAGATCGTCGAGGAAAGCACTGTAAAGCCCGATCCAGCGCAACATGCGGCGGCGAACGCGTTGTTCCGTAATCTCTACGGCCAACGTTTGTTCGAGCGCAGCCACCTGTACTCGGGGGTGGTGGATACGTTGCGAACCCTGCACGAGGCCGGGCTCAAGTTGTTCTGCGTGACCAACAAGGAAAGCAAGTTCGCGCTGCCGCTGCTGAGATCGGCGGGGCTGAGCGGATTTTTTTCATCGGTGTTCTGCGGCGATCGTTGCGAAGATCGAAAGCCCAGTCCGAATATGCTGCTGGCCGCTTGCGAGCAAGCGGGTGTTCAGCCCTCGCGGATGCTGCTCGTGGGCGACTCGGGCGCCGATGTGGTCGCCGCGCAAGCTGCTGGCTGCCGTGTCGTGGTGGTGGACTACGGCTACTCACACGGCATGCCGGTTGCGCAGTTCCAGCCGGACGGAGTCGTCAGCAACTTCGAGGAGATCCTGGCGCTGAGCGTCGCTCAGCAGAGTGGTTGTCACGCGCTGAGGGCCATCGCATGAGCGCCGAGATCAAGATGCGGCCAGCCTCACAAAGCACCGAAGCCCGGCGCGACAGCGTCAACGTGTTGCGCGTCCTCGCGATGGATGCGGTTCAGAAGGCGAATTCGGGTCATCCCGGCATGCCCATGGGCATGGCGGAAATCGCCGAAGTCTTATGGCGACGTCATCTGCGCCACAACCCCGCCAATCCACAATGGTTCAACCGTGATCGTTTCGTGCTGTCCAACGGTCACGGGTCGATGTTGCAGTATGCGCTGTTGCATCTGACGGGTTACGACCTGCCGTTGCAACAGTTGCAGCGTTTCCGTCAGTTGCATTCGAGGACGCCGGGACATCCCGAGTACGGCGTCACGCCGGGAGTGGAAACCACGACCGGGCCGCTCGGACAAGGTATTGCCAATGCGGTTGGCATGGCGATCGCCGAATCAGTGCTCGCGGCGCAGTTCAATCGGCCCGGTCAGGAGGTCGTCGATCATTACACCTACGTCTTTCTCGGCGACGGTTGCATGATGGAGGGCATCTCGCACGAGGCGTGCTCGCTCGCCGGAACGCTGGGTCTCGGGAAGCTGATCGCGTTCTATGACGACAATGGGATCTCCATCGACGGCCACGTGTCGGGATGGTTCACCGACGATACGCCGGCGCGCTTCACGAGTTATGGCTGGCATGTGTTGCAGGTCGACGGGCACGACAGCGAGGCGATCGACAATGCGATTCGCGCCGCCAAAGCCAGGGCCGACAAGCCCTCGCTGATCTGCTGCAAGACCGTCATCGCGCACGGCTCGCCCAACAAGGCCGGCACTCACGATTCTCACGGCGCTCCGCTGGGCGACAAGGAAATCGCTGCCACGCGCGCCGTGCTGGGGTGGGAGTATCCGCCTTTTGACATTCCGCCTCATATATATGAGAGCTGGGATGCCCGGAGCGCAGGCGCTGCCGCCGAGGCGGCCTGGCGTCATACGCGATCGGAGTATGCGAAGTCACATCCCGAGCTGAGTCAGGAGTTCGAGCGTCGCATGCGAGGTGAGTTGCCCGGGGACTTCGGTGAGCACATTCGCAGGTTGATGACGCGAACGCATGCGAAGGCCGCGACCATGGCGACGCGCAAGGCGTCACAGGAGGCCATCGAAGGCATTGCGCCTGTGTTGCCCGAGCTGATTGGCGGCTCGGCGGATCTTGCGAGCTCGAATCTGACGCTTTGGACCGGTTCTCGCGCGATCACGAACGGCGGTGGAGGGAATTATCTCTACTACGGCGTGCGCGAGTTCGGTATGGCCGCGGTCATGAACGGGCTGGCGCTGCACGGCGGATTCATTCCCTACGGCGGCACGTTCCTCACGTTCTCGGACTATTGCCGGAATGCTCTGCGCATGGCGGCGCTCATGCATATCCGGTCGATCTTTGTGTTCACGCATGACTCGATTGGGTTGGGCGAGGATGGTCCGACGCATCAGCCGGTCGAGCATCTCGCGACGTTGCGCGTGATCCCCAACATGGACGTCTGGCGGCCGTGCGACACCGTGGAGTCGCTAGCGGCATGGGCCGCCGCCATCGAGCGCGCCAACGGACCCACGTGCCTGGTGTTCAGCCGTCAAAATCTTCCGTTTCAGGCGCGAAGTCTGGAAGCAATAGATTGCATTCGGCGGGGCGGCTATGTGCTGGTGGAGCCGGAAGAGGAACCTCGCGCAGTCATCATTGCGACGGGTTCTGAAGTGGGGCTCGCGGTTGAAGCACAGAAGGTGCTTACGAGTGAAGGTGTGCCTGTGCGTGTCGTTTCCATGCCGTCCACCAACGTGTTCGATCGGCAAGACCCGCTGTATCGCGAACAAGTGCTGCCAGCCCACTTGCCGTGTGTCGCCGTGGAAGCCGGCGTCACAGATCTGTGGCGCAAGTATGTCGGCCGTCGTGGCGCGGTCATCGGCATCGATTGCTTCGGCGAATCGGCACCCGCGTCGGACTTGATGCGTCATTTCGACTTCACGCCGGAGCGAGTGGTGTCGGCGGTGCTCGCGGGGACTGATTCGACAGAAGACGATAAGGGGGTCTCATGAGCCTGGTTTCACTACGACAATTACTGGATCACGCGGCCGAGCACAGCTATGGCATGCCTGCGTTCAACGTCAACAATATGGAACAAGTGCAGGCCATCATGCGGGCGGCCGACGAAACCGACAGCCCAGCCATCCTGCAAGTATCCGCTGGAGCGCGTAAGTACGCGGGCGAAGCGTTCCTGCGTCACATTGTTCTCGCGGCGGCGGAAGCGTGGCCGCACATTCCGATCGTGTTACATCAGGATCACGGTGCGAGCCCGGCCGTGTGTCAGGCATCGATTCGCTCCGGCTTCACCAGCGTGATGATGGATGGCTCGCTGCGTGAGGACATGAAGACGCCTGCTACTTATGACTACAACACGCGCGTGACGGCGAAGGTCGTCGAGATGGCCCATGCAGTCGGCGTGTCGGTGGAAGGAGAGCTCGGTTGCCTGGGTTCGTTGGAGTCGGGAATGGCGGGCGAGGAGGATGGCTCGGGTGCGGAGGGGAAGTTGACCCACGACCAGATGCTCACCGATCCGGACCAGTGCGCCGACTTCGTCGAGCAGACAGGCGTCGACGCGTTGGCTATCGCCATCGGGACGTCGCATGGTGCATACAAGTTTTCGCGGCGGCCAACCGGTGACATTCTCGCGATCTCTCGGATTCGAGAGATTCACGAGCGCATCCCGAATACGCACCTGGTGATGCACGGCTCTTCGTCCGTGCCGCAGGAGTGGCTCGCGATCATTCGCGAGCACGGCGGTGAGTTCAAGGAGACTTACGGTGTGCCGGTCGAGCAGATTCAGGAGGGCATACGCAACGGTGTGCGTAAGGTAAACATCGATACGGACATACGCATCGCCATGACCGGGGCGATGCGGCGGCTGATGAATACGGATCGCAGCGAATTCGATCCGAGAAAGTTTCTGGCGCATGCGACTTCGGCGGCGGAAGACATTTGCCGTTCGCGCTTTCTTGCCTTCGGCTCGGCCGGGCAGGCGAGCAAGATCAAGCCGCTGTCGCTCGAGCGGATGGCGGAGGGATATCGCAAGCGTGAGCCGGCGCTCAAGATCGCTTGAGCTCGTGGCGGCGTATTTTGGAACTTCAGTTCAACAGCATGCGGTGGACCATGTAAACAACGTCTCTTTCAGGGGGTAGCCAATGAGCAAACGCGCCTTTGCACTGAGTTTCATCGTCGCCGCGACTGCACTCGCGGCGAGCCAGGGGATCGCGGGCGAGTCCCCGCCCTATGAAGTAGTCGATGGTCACAAGGTGGATGAGAAGACTCTCGGTGGCTGGCGCACGTGGCGTGCGCTCGCATGCGAACGGTGTCACGGGGCGGAGCAGGAGGGTCTCGTCGGCCCTTCGCTGGTGGAGAGCCTGAAGGCACTGTCCAAACAGGATTTCGAACAGGTGGTGCTGAATGGGCGACCCGAAAAAGGCATGCCGAATTTCAGCGCCAGCAAAATGGTGAATGACAACCTCACTGGGCTGTACGCCTATCTCAAGGGCCGCTCGGACGGCGCGATTCAACCGGGGCACCTCGAGAGCATGAGCAAGGACGGCCTCGCGGCCAAGAAGTAGCTTCGACTCAAGCAGCCGTCCATGGAGCCTCAGCCAGCCGGTACATCCGTGTACCGTCGTTCGCGCGGTTCGAGGCGACGTTAAGTCGCCTCGAAAAGGCATCCGCGCTCACCCGCCGAAGTAATCCTTCTTGGAGATGCCGAGGGCGGACATCCGCCGGTGCAGGTACGGCCGGCGGACGTGGAGGTCGAGGGCGGTGCGGCTGATGTTGCCGGCGTGTTTTTTCAGTGTGGCGAGGATGAGATCGCGTTCGGCCTGGTCGCGGCAGTCCTTGAGGCTCGACTGGGCGGTGTGCTTGCTGCCGGGGTCGTCGACGACGGCGAGCACTTCTTCGGGGAGATCGAGCAGGGTGATGCGGTCGCCGCTCATGATGAGTACGCGTTCGAGCAGGTTCTGCAGTTCGCGCACGTTGCCGGGCCAGGAATACTGCTCCAGCTCGTGCATGGCGTCGGCGTCTACTTGCTTGGCGCGAAGATTATGCTTCGCGCACAAGCGAGCCACGATGAAGTTCACCAATAGAGGAATGTCGCGCCGGCGTTCGCGCAGGCTCGGCACGCGCAAGGGGACCACGTTGAGTCGATAATACAGGTCTTCGCGAAAGGAGCCGTCAGCGACGCAGCGTTTCAGATCCTTATGCGTGGCGGAGATCACTCGCACGTCGACGCGTAGAGTTCGCTCGGCGCCGAGCTTCTGAATCTCGCCATGCTGTAGAGTTCGCAGAATCTTCGCCTGCGCGCCCAACGGCAAGTCAGCGACTTCATCCAGGAACAGCACGCCCCGATGCGCAGTCTCGAACAGTCCGCGTCGGGGCGCATGAGCGCCGGTGAAGGCGCCGCGCTCGTGACCGAACAGCTCGCTTTCGATCAGATTTTCGGGAATCGCCGAACAGTTCACTTTCACGATGGGTGCGTCCCGCCGCGAAGAATTCGCGTGAATCAGATTCGCGACCAGTTCCTTGCCCGTGCCGCTCTCGCCGGTGATGAGCACGCTCGCCTGCGTGTCCGCGACTTTCAAAGCATCGGCGATCAACCGCTGTATGGCAGGCGAGTCGCCGACGATCTCCCCAACGCCTTCGCGCGCCTCGATGGCGTGCAGTCGCTGCTGGAGTGCTGCATGTTCCAGGCAACGCCGCGCGAGCACGCTGATCTTCTCTGCACTGAAAGGTTTCTCCAGAAAATCGAAGCCGCCGATCTTCATGGCCTGCGCCGCCTCGGCGAGCGTGGCATGGCCCGAAATGAAGATGGTCGGTACGGCGCTCCCTTCGACCTGCAGCTTGCGAAAAAAGGCCAAGCCATCGATCTCGCCCAAACGAATGTCCAGGATCATCAAGTCGACCACCCGTTCATCGAGGGCGCGAGCCGCGCTGGCCACGTCATGTGCGGCGATAACGTGCATGCCCTCCTGCTCGAGCGCGATTTGAATCGCGTGGCGGATGTTCTTCTCGTCGTCGAGCACCAGGACAGTCGGTTGAATGGAAGCGTCAGCCATGACGGGCTCCTGGCAGGCTGATGACGAACTCCGGTGCGCCATGCTGAGGCCGATAGCGGATGTCTCCGCCATGGTCGATCACGATCTTGCGTACGATCGCCAGCCCCAGGCCCATGTTGTCCTTGCCGCGCGTGCCCGAGACGTAAGGGTCGAACAAGCGGGGCACGAGATCGTCGGGAACGGGCACGCCGTCGTTGCGCAACGAGACCTCGATGCCCTGGTCCGTCTGCGTTAAACGCACGAAGAAACGAACCTCACGCCCGGGATTGGCTTCAACGCCATTGCGCACCAGATTGGTTAAAACCTGGCGAAACAGAGTCGGATCGATGCTGGCTCGCACGCTCGTCGCGGGCTCCGCATTCCACTCGATCCTCGCATTGGGAAACATCGAGCCGACGGCCTGCAGTTGTTGCGACAGAGTCGCCGACAACTCCACCGGCTCCAGCTTCACTGCAGGGAGCCGAGCGAAGTCAGAGAAGTGATCCACGGTCCGCTTCAAATGTTGCAACTCTTCTCCGATCATCGCCTGCGTCTGCGCGAGCCGCGCAGCGAATTCCTCGTTGGAGAGCTGTACATGCGCCTTGCGCAGAGAGCTCACCAGTACCTCGATGGGCGTGAGCGGATTCTTGATCTCATGGGCCAGCATCTTCGCCAGCTCCTGCCAGGCCGAGATCTCCTGCAGATAGCGGACCTTCTCGCGCTGTTTCAGCAGCTCATCGAACGTTTGCGTATAGGCGCGCGCGATCCGGCGGCTCAACAATGCTGCGACGAGCACCGAGAATGCCAGCGCTGCCACCAGCCCCAACGCGAAGTAGATGCGCAACGATTCGAGCACGCTGCGACGAACCAGCGCAGGGTGCTCATAGACGTGCCGAAGCTCTTCGATCGCTTCGAACTGCTCTCGGTACTCCGCCTGGCGCTCCGAATCGAGCTTGCGCAACGTCAGCAGGTTCTGCGAGCTGTCTTCGAGAACGCGGGTAATGTGCGGGTTGAAGCCGAGGTTCAGGCTTGTCTGCAGGCTGCGATCCAGGAAGTACAGCGCGGCGAGCATCGGCAGCACGCTCACCACGAGAATCGTGAGGAACAGCAGCAGCTTGATATTCCGATCGCTCACCGTGCGCTCACGTTGAAGGGCGTCGAGGTCACTTGTTCCCGCCACTGCGCGGCCATGTTCTGATCGGCGGCATAGTGCTCGAAGATGCGGTTGAAGACGGAGTTCGATGTGGACTCCGACGCGGCGCCAGGCGCGCCCTCCAACGGCACATACCGACTGTTCTCCTTGACCCATTCGCGGATCTGTTCCATGCGCTCACGCTCGATCGGATTCAGCAGTACCTCTGCTTGTAGCGTCAGTGTCGCCGGCGTCGCGGGACGTTCGAACAACTGCAGGAGACTCAAATCGATCAGCCAGGCCCATGCCTCATCCACGGTCCGCAACTCCGGTGCGCTGAGCGCCGTGCCGTTGACAGTGAGCTGGCTACTGAAACGTTCATCCCACAGATCGTACTTGAGCGCAATCTCGACGTTCGCATTCGCGCGAGTTTCCGTACCTTCGAGCAAGGTTATGCGGAGCAGGACCCGGTTCGTCAAGCCGCTGCGAAGATCTTTGCGAAGCGATTCGGGGAGAGCGAGGCCGCGCACGCGTACTCCAATGTTCCGCTCACGGATGACGGGCGTGATGTCGGCCGCCTCCACGATAGCGCCGAGCAACAGCAGACAGATGAGGCACAGGACGCGCGTCACTCAGCGCTCCTGTCGGTGTGCAGCCCGGACCCGATGACATACAGGTCGACCATACCGAACGAGCGCGTCTGCAAGCGCACGCCGGCCTTCACGCCGTATTCTTTCTGCCGCTCGCCGCGCAGACTATGGCCCTGCGGGCTGTACCCGGTCTCGACGTACCACCGCCCGCGTTGTATTTCGCCGTCCGCGCTGCCGCCGATCGGTCGGGAGAAACCCCCGACGAATTCGAAGTGCTCATCGACGAACGACCGATATTCCGTGCTGGGCGTGTCGGCGACTTGCATGACCCAGGAGGTGCCGTTGTCGGTCGTCCAGGTCTTGCGAATGCCGCCCTCGGTGATCATGTCGTGTTCTGTCGAAACCCACGACCAGTGCAACACCGCGCGTGAGCCACGCGTGGGGAAATACGGGTCATCCTCCGAGTTCCATCCATACGTGGCAGTCACGTTGTGCCTGTCGTATGCGACGTCGAACCGAAAGTCGCTGCCGTCGGACGACCGGCCCGTGATCCGGACGTCAGGGAACGTGATGTATCGGTAGCCGAGGCTCAGGAATGAAAAATCGAAGATGCGGCGACCCACTGTTACGTCGACGCCGACGTGCTGGGCCTTCGCCCGCGTTCCATTGATCGTCTCGCTGTCCAGATAGGCACCCGACACGCCCGCGATCAGGTACGTGCGCTTGTCATCGCGCCAGTGCGGATCGACGTACTGCAGACGACCGCCGTACTCGCTGCGAACCAGGCCGTCGAGCGGCGCGTATGCGTACACCGTCAGGTCGAGCAGCTTGCCGGTGCCGAACAGGTTTTGGTGGGTGAGGCGGCCGGCAAGCAGCTGGCTTGCACTATCGAAGCGCAGCGAGGTGCCGGCGAGCCACTCGCGCAGGTAGGGATCCGCTTCGACGACTTCGACGATGACTCGAACGTGGCCTCGTGCGATGCCCCGCTCCAGATAGATATCCACTGAGTCGAAGCTCGGCAGCGACGCCAGACGCAGGCGCGCGTTGCTCAGCTCGACTTCGTCGACGCTGTCGCCAGGCGCGAGATAAATGTGCCCGAGGATGAAATCGCAGGAGGTCGCGAGATTGCCGCGACAGGTCAATTCGTCGATGGTCAGAACATCGCGGCCTGTCGCCGACTGTTCCGGCGATTGCGCCAGAGCCGCCCAAGGCAGCAGCAACAGGATGAATAGCAGCCAGCGCAGCCGAAATCTCATGGCGTGAAGCGTCGTCGAGCGGGCCTTCCTGAAGATCTGGCACTCATGCGCGGCGTTATTGTTGTCCGACGCATCTGCCGTGTATTGTGCACGCGGCCGATACGTCAGGGGAGTGTCCATCTTCGTGGACACTCCGCGCCGACTCAGAATCGCCAGAGCACACCGGCGGTGCCGTTGAAGTAGCTGGACCGGCCGGTCTCGGGCTCGCCCACATCGTCGAGATATGTCACGTCCAGATAAACCTGGAGCGGCTCCGTCACATTGAACCGCAAGCCGGCGCCGTAGAGCGGATCTTCGTTGTCGTTGGTGAGGCGCCCGGCGAAAGGCGTGGCATCGATCGTGCCCGAGAACTGCAACTCGGTGCTGGAGAACAGCACGCCTGCCTTGATGTACGGTTCCCATCGACCGATCGGAAACGTGCCCACCAATGCGAACGTCGCTCCGTCCGCGCCGAAGCTGGCGTGTGCGCTGGCATCGCTGAGCCCCGTGGCATCCGTCAGATCGGACTGGATTTTGCCGAGGTCCACATAGCCAAGCTCCAGCGCGATGTTTCGATTGAAGCGATAGCCGAGGCCGACCGTCCAGCTCCACTCGTCGTTCTCGGTCTCGCCCGTGAGCGCGCCGAGATTCGACCCATCTGGCGCGTCGATCCGCCCCAAGCCCGCGCTGACATACGGACCGGATTCGTCCGCCGCTACGGTGCCGGCCAGCGCGATGCCGATCCAGGCGGCGCAAGCGCATGTTCGTTTCATCTGTGTCTCCTCCAAGGACGAGAAATCTCTCGCGAAGGCGGACACAGCAAGGGTCATTCCAGCCGGATCGCACCGGCTGTCCAGGGAAACAATTCGTTATAGAACAGTGAAGAAGCGCCGCTCGCGCTCGATCGGGAGTGTCCACGTCCGTGGACGGTCGTGCTCTTTCCAGCGCGCTGTAACTCCGGAGCCGCGGCGGTGTATTTGTCGGAAGGTAGAATCGCTGAGCTCGGATTGCTCAAAGGAGAACAGGTTCATGAAGATGCACATCGCGCCCTGCCTGGTGGCGGTCGTGTCGCTCGCGGTCAGCGCCTGCAGTGCGGACGATAAGGGGATGGACGTTCAATTGAAGCTCACCGACGAGGCCAGCGCGGCCGATGTCGGCTTGCCGATGTATCCTGGGGCGAAGCCCTACAAGGATCCTGGCGAGTCCCGTTCCGGCGCCAACCTGGGCCTGTCGACTGGATCGTTCGGTCTGAAAGTGGCCGCCGCCGAACTGGAGTCGTCGGACCGACCGGACAAGGTCGCGGCGTTTTATAAGAAGGCGCTCGCCAGATATGGCGAAGTTCTCGAATGCACCGATGCCGCGTCCAAAACCTCCAGCGCCGAATCCGAGGACCGACTGACTTGCGACCCGCACGAACCCGGGGACCATGAAGTCGTCTACAAGGTGGGCGTCAAGGACCATCAGAGAATCGTGGCCATCAAGTCGCACGGCAACGGCAGTCGATTCGCCCTGGTGCATGTGGACGTGCGTGGCGAAACCAAACGTTGAGCGAAACTGCGCCCGCCACTGAATGCCATTTCTGTTTCGTGAGCGTATAAGGGTCGATGATCATCGCCGAGCGTGATGCATCGGCCCGCTCAGTTCATGTGCAGGGCGCACCGAAGGAGTTTGCTTGCAGGATTACCCGGAGCGTAGCAGCCGCGCCGCTGTCGTTTCGTCCGCGTGATCGATCCAATCACCCGCAGCGAATAACAGGAGCAAGCTCATGAACGCGAATCTGCGTCGATCGTGGTGCGTGGCGACTCTGGCGGCAGTCACAATGACGGCGGCGGCCAATGACGGGGAAAATGGTACGTCACAAAACGGAGCGAGCTCGAGGTGTGCCTCGTTGCCGTCGTACGCACAATTGAAAACAGCCTTGACCGCGGCGCGACAGGAAGACAACGGCGGTTTCGATCTCGACATGTGGGGCACGATCGTCGATCGCGACGGCGTCGTTTGCGCGGTTGCGTTCACTGGAGAAAATCGCGGATCGCAGTGGCCCGGCAGTCGCGTGATTTCTGCTCAGAAGGCGAACACGGCGAATGCTTTCAGTCTGCCCGGTCTGGCATTGTCCACTGCGAATCTATACGCGGCGGTGCAGCCTGGCGGCTCGTTGTATGGTCTTCAGCACAGCAATCCCGTCGAGACGCTCGTCGCATATCGCGGACCTGCTGCTCGCTTCGGCCAATCGAACGATCCGATGGTGGGCTTGCGCATCGGCGGCGTGAATGTGTTTGGCGGCGGATTGGCGCTGTACAACGAGCGCGGCGTCCTCCTCGGCGCCGTCGGGGTGAGCGGCGATACTTCGTGCGCCGATCACAACATCGCCTGGCGCACCCGGCACGCGCTCGATCTGGACTTCGTGCCAGGGGGCGTGAGTGCGGCGGGCGATGACAACATCAACTACATTGGTGTCGTGCCCGTGCCGAGCCTCGCCAACGACTTCTCACATCCGGTCTGTGAGATCGCCGGCGAGGACAATGTCACTGATATCAGCGCGACCTTGCCGCCGATTCAGGAAGTCGAAGAAGATTAGAACGAGACTCGTGGCGGACGGGCAGTGCCGTCCGCCACGTTGCCGGTCAAAACATCACGTCTGGGCACTGAGCGACAATCCCGGCACTCGCTGCAGTTCGCGGGAGATCTGCGCACTTATGCTTTGCAGGAGCGCGACGCGTTCTTTGGCCAGTCTGGCGCGCGTGGTTTTTTTCGAATGGCTGGAGCTGTTGAGCGCCGCGACGACGCGGCGTGCTTTGTCGAATATGGGCACCGCGACAGCGACCACACCATATGCCAGCTCATCTTCGACGGCGGAGTATCCGACGCGTCGGCATTCCTCGATCAGCGCTCGTAACTTTGCGCGATCGGTGACCGTGCGCTCGGTCAGCGCCGTGATCTCCGCTTCCTCGAAATATTTCTCTAAACCTTCCGGCGACAGACCGGCGAGCAGCACGCGGCCCATGGACGTGGGATAGGCAGGAAGGCGACTGCCGACATGCGCTTCCAATCGCATCAATGTACGCACCGACGCGCGTGCTACGTAAACAATGTGGGTGCCGTCGAGCACCGTCAGCGCCGCGGAATCGCCGGTCTGACTCGCGAGATCCTCCAGATAAGTCTTGGTAAGCACCTCGATATTCATCGAGTCCAGATACGCCGCGCCCAGTTCGAGCACCTTGGGCCGCAGTAGGAAGTTGCGTCCCGACTGCATCACATAGCCCAGCTCCGCGAGCGTCAGCAAACATCGCCGCGCCGTCGCGGCAGGGAGGCCGGCTCGACCGGCGATCTCAGTGAGCGTCAACGACGGTGAGTCGTGCGTGAAGGCGCGGATGACTTCCAGGCCCTTCGCCAGCCCGCCCATGGCTTCGCGTCGCAATGATGAGGCTGGGTTCGAGGCGCCGGCTTTCTTCATGACAAATGCCTCTGAGGGGCTCTTTTCGATAAGCGAAAAAACGCGGCAATCGCGATTGACAGCCCCGGGGGCCGGATCCAGCATGATTCGTATGACGAATATTTATTCGATATCCGAAAAATTGTCCAGGCATGGCCCGCAGGGAGCGCGGGCATGAAGATCGGTGCGCAGGCCGATCGGGCCTCGGCGATCTCCACCTCGAACGAGGCAACCATCCTCGTGCGCGGGCGTGATCTGTGCGAGGAACTGATCGGGCGCATCTCTTTCACCGACCACGTCTGGTTGCTCGTCACGGGTGAGTTGCCGAACGAAGCACAGCGTCGTGTGCTCGATGCAGCCTTGGTCGCGATTGCCGAACATGGATTGGTGCCGAGTGTGCAAGTCGGCCGAATGACACTCGCCGCGGCGCCCGAAGCGCTGCAAGGGGCGGTCGCGGCAGGATTGCTCGGCTGTGGGTCGGTGATTCTCGGCGCGGCCGAAGATGCGGGCCGCTTGTTAGATGAAGTCGCTTCGCGAGCCGCGTCGCGTTCGTCGATGGACGACGTGGCAATCGAGATCATTCGGGACTACAAGGAAGCGCGGCGAGCCATTCCTGGTTACGGTCATCCGCTGCACAAGGGCTACGATCCGCGCGCTCGGCGATTGCTCGGAGTCGCAAAGGAAACCGGAACGAGCGGGCGTCACGTCGAGGCGGCTCAGGTCATCGAGAGCGTGCTGCCGGAGATCGTGGGCAAGCCACTCGCCATGAATGTTTCAGCGGCGATTCCGGCGATTCTGTTGGACGCTGGATATCCGTTGCTGGCGTTGAAAGGGGCGCCGCTGCTTGCGCGCACCGCCAGTCTCATCGCACATCTCTTGGAAGAACGCTCGCGTCCGATCGGCTTCGTGCTGTCGCATGCGGGCGCATTGGCCATCGACTACGACGGGCCACAGCCGGATGGGTTCGTGAGGCGCGATCGATAGAGATGCATCATGCAATCCGTCCTCTCCGGCATCCGTATCGTCGAGCAGGGCACGTTCATCACCGGCCCGTGCGCCGGCATGATGCTGGCCGACCTCGGCGCCGATGTCATCAAGGTGGAGAGTCCCACCGGCGATCCTTACCGGAGCTATCAGGGCGGACAGTTCTCACCGCATTTCCAGGCGTACAACAGGAATAAGCGCAGCCTCGCTCTCGATCTGCATCAGCAGGCGGATCGCGAGGCTTTCCAAAGCCTCATCGGCAATGCGGATGTTTATATCCAGAACTTCCGCCCTGGTACCGCCGAGCGGCTCGGCGCGGGCGCCCAACGCTTGCACGAGTTGAATCCGCGGCTCGTGTATTGCTCCATCAGCGGCTTCGGCTCCAGCGGGCCGTATGCCGACCGGCCGAGTTACGACTCGGTGGCTCAGGCCCTCAGCGGCTTTCTGAGCGTAGTGGTCGATCGCGATCGTCCGCGTTTCCTCGGGCCAGCGCTCGCCGATGCCATCACTGGCATCTACGGGGCATTCGGAATTCTCGGCGCGTTGATCGAGCGCTCGCGCACGGGGCGCGGGCGGCACGTCGAAGTCTCGATGCTCGAAGCCATGGCGCACTTCGCCGTTGAGCCGTTCGCCGCATTCTTCGCTCTGAACGAGATACCGAAGTCGAGCGACCGGCCGCGACTCGCGCAGGCATACATCCTGCGCACGGCGGATCCCGAGCTCGTCGCGATTCATCTCTCGTCCATCGAAAAGTTCTGGCAAGGCCTGACCACCGCGCTGGACAGCGAGCGGCTGAGCACTGACGAGCGCTTCCGGACCCGGCAGGGACGCATCGATCACTACGAAGCGCTAGGCGCGGAGCTCGATGCATTGTTTTCACGTCATCCGCTGCGGCATTGGGTCGAAAGGCTCGAGCACAACGACGTGCCGTTCGCGCCCATCAATCGCGTCGATCAAGTGGTCGACGATCCGCAGGTGCGCCATCTCGGACTGATCGTTCCAGTAGAATCGGCGAGCGGCGGTAAATGGGCGGTTCGTCCCGCCGTCCAGTTCGATGGCGCGAAATCGGAACGAGTGACGTCGGCGCCGCTGCTCGACCAGCACGGCGCGGAAATTCGCAAAGCCCTCGCTGCGAGCGGGGCCTGGCCTGAAGTCTCGGAGGTCACGGCGGGGTAAGGGCGAGCGGCATGGGGGAGCGGACCATGACTATGAATAAGTGGGGGTGGGGGCTGGTACTGACTGGCGTGTCGGCGGCGTTGTGTCTTGCGCCGTTCGATGCGCCAGCTCAGGACCAGGGCCAGCCGCAGAGTCTGGAGAGCGACACCAGTCTCGAAGAGATCATCGTCACCGCGCGCAAACGCGACGAGGCCGTGATCGACGTGCCCGTGGCGATCAACGTGTTCACGGCGGCCGATATCGAGACGGCCGGTATCGAGCGGCCGCAGGACTTCATCGACCTCACGCCCAACATGAGCCTGGTGCAGACTCAGAATCAAGGCACGTCGTTTGTGACAGTGCGCGGCATCTCACAAGCGCGCAATAGCGAGCCTTCGGTCGCGGTGCTGATCGACGGTGTGTTGATGGTCAATCCGTCGCAGTTCAACCAGGAGCTGGTCGATATCGAAAGCATCCAGGTGCTGAAAGGGCCGCAGGGCGCGCTCTACGGGCGCAACGCCATCGGTGGCGCGATCATCGTGAATACACGAAGGCCGACGGACGAGTTCGAAAGCAGCATCACGGCAGGTTACGAGTCCGGGCCCGGCCAGCGGCTGCGCGGCAGTATGAGTGGCCCGATCACGGATACATTGAAGTATCGGGTGGCGGCGTCGTATTTCGAGACGGACGGGTACATCGACAATGCATTCCTGGGCGAGGAGGCCGATCCGTTCCGGGATGTATCCACGCGCGTGCGGTTGCTGTGGGAGCCCTCGGACAAGTTCACGGCCGACCTCCGACTGAACTCGTCGCAGGTGGATACGCAGGCGCTGTATTTCAACATCACCGAGAGCGTCAACGACACGAGCCTGCCAGTGCGCGTGAACAATCCTGGCGTGAACGAGCGCGACATGTACGGTGTCTCGCTCAAGATGGATTACGAAACCGGCGCCGGCACGCTCACGTCGGTCAGCTCCTATGACACGCTCAAGGAGATTCTCACCGGCGACCAGTTCGACTTCCTGCCGATCGAAGACTCGGTGTTGTTTGCGTTCTTCCGCTCGGATCAGGCCCAGCATCAGTTCCTGGACGTGGAAGCCGTGAGTCAGGAGTTGCGCTTCACTTCGCCGGCCGGGCAGCGCGTGCGCTGGATCGCTGGGGTGTATGGCATTGCCACGGATCGTTTCATCTCGACGGGCAACGTTTTCGATCTCGGCACGGGTGTCGTGCCGCAGGTACGCCGGCGGCCGTTGCCTGCGTTCAACCCGCAGTTCACGTATCTGGCCGACTCGCAGGACAACTTCGCGTGGGCGGTGTTCGGCAACGTCGATTTCGATCTGACGGCGAAGATGGAAATGTCGCTGGCCATGCGCTACGACCGCGACGAACGGGAGAACACGACCGAGACGCCGGCCGCCTTCATTCCTGGGCCACTGGTCGGCATCGCCTTCCCCGGACAGGTTCGCGATCGCACCTGGGATGAGTGGCAGCCAAAAGTCACATTGCGCTACAAACCCAGCGACAGCTCGACTCTGTACGCCGGCTTCAGCCGCGGATTCCGCAGCGGCGGTTTCAATCAGACCGGCGTCGGCTCGGCCGGCATCGCCGGGGTGGAAGATCTGTTCGACGCCGAAACCGCGGATACCTATGAAATCGGAGCGAAAGCGGAATTCCTGGAGCGCCGCCTCAGCGCGAGCGTGAACGTCTATCACACCCGCGCCGAAGGTTCGTACTTTTTCGTATTCGATCCCACCACCAGCACGCAGAATCTGGGCAACCTCGAGCGGGTGGATTATCAAGGGGTCGAGCTGGAATTGAAGGCGCTGCTCGCGACCGGCTTCGAGGCGTATCTCGGCCTGGGTTACACCGACAGCGAGATCAAAGAATCCAGTCGCGCGCCGAGCGATGTGGGCAATCAAGCGCCGCTGGTGTCCGAGTACAGCGCGAATCTGGGCCTGCAATATCGCCGTCCGCTCGGCGACGAGTTGAGCATGTTCGTACGCTCGGACCTCGAGGCGATCGGACCGACTTGGTTCTATCCCGATAATTTCACCGAGCGTGATCCCGTTGAGTTGGTGAACCTGCGCTTGGGACTCGATGGCGGCGCGTGGAGCGCGACGGTGTGGGGCAAGAACCTGACCGACGAGGAGTACAACGCCGAATGGTCGCCCGGTCCGCAGTTCTTCCCGAGCCCGGGGTACACCAACAACTTCGTATTCAAGGCGCTACCGCGACGCTGGGGCGTGGATCTGACGTACCGGTTCTGAACGCGACGCGCCCTCTTATAGGAGCACGATCATGGCCACGGTTCAAAAGCTGCCGACTCGACTGCACCACACCGCATACGTGTCGAAGAATCTGGAAGCGACGCGCCAGTTCTACGAGGACATCATCGGGCTGCCGTTGCAGGCCACCTGGTGCGAGTCCGATGAGTTGTTCGGCGCCGAGCGCACGTATTGCCACCTTTTCTTCGGCATCGGCGACGGCGGCGCGCTCGCATTCTTCCAATTCGCGCGGCCCGAGGACCAAGAGTTGTTCGGGCCGAAGATGCCGGAAACGCCGTTCCATCATGTCGCACTGAAAGTGGACGCGGACGTGCAGAAGGGCATCGAGCAGAGGCTGCGCGCCGCCGGTTACACCGAGCCGAAAATGTTCGTGCTCGATCACGGCTATTGTCGTTCGCTGTATGCGGTCGATCCGGACGGCATGATCGTGGAGTTCACGGTCGATCATCCGGATGTCGACAAGATCAACGCCACGCGCCGGGCCGACGCTCACGCCGAGTTGAAACGGTGGCTGGCGGGCGATCATCGGTCCAACAACATGTACCGTTGAAGCGGAGGCTCGATCCTTGAAGACCAGTCGGGACAGACTCCTGGTGACGCTCGTCGGCAGCCTGCCGCGCTCACAAGCCGTCACGGACGTGTTGTTTGCTCGCGAGCGTGGCGAAGAGCTCGACGAGTCTGCTGGCCAGGCAACCATCGCGGACGCGGTGAAAGACGCCGTTCACCGGCAGGTGGCGAGCGGTGTGGACGTAGTCAGCGATGGTGAGATGAGCAAGATCAGCTATGCCACGTACATCAAGAACAGGCTGACAGGATTCGCAGGCGATACGCCGCGTGAACCCGGGCAGGACCTGGTCGAGTTCCCGCGCATTCTGAAGCGCCTGGCAGATACTGGAGCGACGGCGAAGTACACGCGGCCTCGATGTGTTGCCGAGATTCGCGTCAGTGACTTAAAGCCCGCGCAGAGGGACGTAGACAATCTCAAGGCGGCGCTCGCTGCCTCGTCTGCCGCTGAGGGCTTTCTGAACGCCGCCTCGCCGGGCGTGATCGCGCTGTTCCAACCGAACGATTACTACCGTACCCAAGGCGAATATCTCGAAGCGGTGGCGGAGGCGATGCGTGCCGAGTACGAGTTGATTACCAGCGCGGGGTTGCTCGTGCAGATCGATGCGCCGGACCTCGCGATGGGGCGGCATACGATGTATCGACATGACACCGTCGATGATTTTTTGAAGAGCGCCGCCCGTCACGTCGAAGTGTTGAACCATGCCTTGCGCAATGTTCTCGCCGAACGCGTGCGCATGCACGTGTGCTGGGGTAATTACGAAGGCCCGCATCATCACGACGTGCCGCTGGAGCAACTGCTGCCGGTCGTGGTCAAGGCGAAAGTGCAGGCGCTGCTCATCGAAGGCGCGAATCCACGTCACGAGCACGAGTGGGGCGTGTTTCGAGATTATCGGCTGCCAGAGGACAAAGTGCTCATCCCCGGCGTCATCAGCACCACGACCAATTACATAGAACATCCCTTGCTGGTCGCCGAGCGCCTGTGCCGATATGCCGACGTGGTCGGTCGGGAGCGCATCATGGCGGGCACCGACTGCGGATTCGGCACGTTCGCCGGCTTCGGCCCCGTGGATCCGGACGTTGCCTATCTCAAGTTGAAGTCGCTGGCGGAAGGCGCGGCGATCGCTTCGGATCGATTGTGGGGGCGGCGCTGAACGGCGAGAGCTTCATCGAAGTCGAAGGAGCAACACTACGCGTGCGTAGCGCCGGGAAGGGTGCTGCGGTGGTGTTCGTGCACGGCTGGGCGCTCGATCTGGATATGTGGCAGGCGCAACTCAACCTGCTCGCGCCGTGGTATCGAGCGATTGCATTCGACCGCCGTGGTTTCGGCCTGTCTTCGGGTGAGCCGAGCATCGAGCAGGATGTCGAGGACATCGCGCGGCTGCTGGATTGCTTCGGAATCTCGCAGGCAGCCGTCGTGGGCATGTCACAGGGGGCTCGGGTCGCTCTGCGTTGGGCGATAAAACATCGCGAGCGCGTCTCGTGCCTCGTGCTCGATGGCCCGCCAGCGGAAGGTTTGCCGCTGACTGTCGATACGCAAGAGATTCCCATCGACGACTATCGCGCGACGATCCGCAACCAAGGAATCGAGGCGTTTCGGCGCAAATGGGCACAGCATCCCTTTATGCGCTTGTATACAACAGCGCCGGGCGCACGCTTGCTACTGCAGGAAATTGCCGCCCGCTATCCGGCGCGGGATCTGTCGATGCATGAACCGTGTGCGCTGTTTCCTCTCAAAGTCGGGGATCTGCAAGGGCTGAGCACACCCACTCTGATTCTCAATGGCGAATACGACTCGGAGCAACGACGCGCCACCGCGAGGCAGATGGCGGAATCCTTGCCGGATGCGCATTTGAAAATCATTTCCGGCGCTGGGCATCTCGCCGCCCTCGACGATCACAACAACTATGCGCGGATCCTGCACGGCTTCTTTTCTGCTCGAGCGGCGATGGGTAGAAATTTCCTGACTTGAGCTGTGCCATGCGGTTTCGATGCGCGCACGCCACAGCTTGCGTTCACAACCTATTTCCAATGTTATTTGTCGGTGCTAGACAAAAATAAGATTGTCAGCAGGGGGAGACCATGATCACGTCATTGCGCAGATCGCGAGAAACATTCGCGCGATCGGGTTTTGTAGGTGGACGGTTCGTTGCTCCGGTCGCGGCCGTGATGGCCCAGACGGTGCTCATGACGCCGTCCGTGCTTCAGGCGCAGGAACCGACGCCGGCCCCGGCTCCGACCAGCGGGACTTCGCTCGAGACTGTAGTTGTTACAGGCAGCGCGATTACTGAAGGCGTCAAGAAACTCGAGGCCAGTTACAACATCGTCACCGCCAACGAAGAACAGATCCGCCAGTCCAATCCCAAGAGCACGGCCGACCTGTTGAAGATCTCGCCGGGCCTCTGGCCGGAATCCACCGGCGGTCAGACTGGCGCGAACATTTCGATAGCCGGCTTTCCGAGCGGCGGCGATGCGCCGTTCTACACGACGCTGCTGATGGGCTCGCCGTTGTATGGCATGCCGACGCTGTCGTTCTTCGAAACCACCAGTATCTTCCGGCTGGACGACACCGTTCGCGCCGTGGAAATCTTGCAAGGCGGCCCGTCGGTGGTGTTTGCCGGCGGCCAGATGGGCGCGACCTCGAACTTCTTTCTCAAGACGGGCAGCGAAGAGCCTTCCGGCAGCCTTGGCCTGACCTATGGCGACGAGAATCTCTATCGCATCGACGGCTTCTACGGCTTCAAGATCGCCGACGGCTGGTATGGGAGCTTCGGCGGTTTCTATCGCACCTCCGATGGCGTGCGCGAGTCCGAGTTCCCGGCCGACGAGGGCGGGCAGGTGACAGCCACGCTCAAGCGCGAGACCGATCGCGGCGATCTGATCCTCTATGCGCGCTATTTGAACGACAAGAACCAGTTCATCACACCCATCCCGATGATCCAGCGCGGCGAGGACGATTTCAGGGAGTATCCCGGATTCGACGCGCTCACCGGCACTTATAATAGCGAAGCCCTCCGGCACGTTCGGCTCGACGGCTATCCGAACGGAGGAACTACCGCCGATCTGGCCGACGGCCGTGGCGTGGACATGGTGTTTCTCGGCGCCACTTACGATCACGAGTTCGACAACGGCTGGTCGATCAGCAACAAGTTCCTGTACAACGCCGGCGACGTCGACACCAACGCGCTGTTCTCAGGCTTCAATCCCGCGCCGCTGTTCGACGAGTTGTACACCATCCCCGAAGAGCTCGGCGGGCTCGAGCTGCCCTTGGGATCGGCGACCACGACTTTCGTCGGCGGTGGCGCCGTGCCGCTGACCCAGGACGTGATTCATCAAGGCTGGTGGTACATCCACAAGGAGCTGGAACACTTCAATAACGACTTTCGCCTGAGCAAGGAACTGTTCGAGGGCAACACGCTGACGGTCGGCCTGTATACGGCGTACTACACCATGGACGACGAGTGGGCGCTCGGTGCACAGATGTTCATGACCAACGAGGTGAATGCCCGGCCGATCACCGTCAGCTACGTCTCGGGCGGCCAGACGTTCCTGCGCACCGACGAGCAGGGCTTCCTCGACAATGGCGGTTTCAACATCGCGCAGCGTGGCCACGCATTCAACAGTGCCATCTATCTGTCCGATTCGTGGCGCATCGACAGGTGGCTGCTGGACGCCTCGGTGCGTTACGAGAACCAGGATGCGACCAACCGTGTGTGCCATCTGGAGGACGTGAATCTCGACGGTAACCCGCTGACTGTCTATAACAATGAAGTGCCTGTGTGCGACGGCACGCTGGACATCACGGACTACGATGAAAACTTCACTTCGTGGACGGTGGGCGCGAACTATAGTTTCACGGACGCCATGTCCACCTATGTGCGTGTGAACCGCGGCGGGCATTTTCTAGACTTCGACAACGGCATTCGCGGCAGCACCACCGGCAATACGCCGCCCGTGCAGGTCGTGCGTAATTACGAAATCGGCTTCAAGTTCCAGAACGAGTTCGTCTACGCCGACCTCAGCGGCTATTTTCGCGACTTCACCGGTTTGCAATATCAGCAAACGGACCGGACCGGCGCACCCACCGGCGCCCGGCTTCTATACGGGTCGGAGTCATACGGCGTCAACTTCATCGGCGCGGTCACGCCCATCGAGAACTTCAGGTTTCAGGTGGTCGCGAATTACGTCGACGGCGAGTACACGGACTACGACGCGTGCTTCCCGTTCACCAACGTCGTGATCGGCGACGGCTGCGCGCCCATCGAAGGACAGCAATTGCAGCGGCAACCCGAGCTGCGCTACATGCTCACGCCGAGCTATCTCGTGCCGTTCGACTGGGGCGATGTCGAGGCGTTCGTGACGTACACGTACGTCGGCGACCGCACGCAAGACCAGTCGGGGCTACAGGAGCTGGGCGATTACTACACCTGGGATTTCGGCGTTACCGCGCGCGTTGGCGAGAACTGGTTGTTCACCTTGCGAGGCACGAACATCACCGACGAGCTGGGCATTACCGAAAGTAATTCGCGCATCTTCGGCGTGGCGGCCGGTGGCGGCGGCGTGCTGCTGGCTCGCCCGCTCGAAGGCAGCGAGGTCAATTTCCAAGCCAAATATCAGTGGTAGCCGGCTGAGTAACGCGGGCGCCTCGAAGCTTGTCGAGGCGCCTATTCGGCCGGAGGCTCGCCCGGTTTCGCCGCGGAATCCTCCTGCGCGGGAGGAGTGGCTTTTTTCTCGGGATCCGGCATGGGCTTCAGCCGGCCGGTCGGCAGCAGCGCCTCGACGGTGACTTGCGGAGGAATCCTCGATAGTCCTTCGCAATTGAAGCCTCTGCGCACCACGCGTACGTTGAGCCGGCGGAACACCTGCTGACTCATCTGTTCGAGCAGGTCGCAATCCTCGGCCTGCAGGCGCATCGTTTTATGTGACAACGTCACTTCCTGCCGCTGCGCCTCGAACAGGATGGGATCGTTGAACGCCGCGGCCGCATTGCCCGTGACACGAGACACCAGCTCGCGGCGGGATTTGTCCTTTTCCAGCTCGTCCAGCACTTTCTGCGTGACCTCGACCGGGAACATCACCTCGGCGCGGATGCTCGTCGACTGTTCACGCCCGGACATCGGATCGCGCATCCTGGCGGATCCGCCCCAGCGGTCGTCCATACGGCTGCGGTCTCGGCCGAATGTCGGGTCGAACGTCACTTCCTCTTCCGGCATGTAGCCGAGGTTGCAATTGCGCGCGTTGACTTTGACGTCGTCCCGGGCGCCGATGCCGATCAGAATGAGGGCGACCCGTTGTTCCAGTTCGGGACACGAATACAACCGACTGGCGCCGCGATACTGGAAGGAGATTTCGTGCGCTTTATAAACTGCGGTGATCGGCTCCTGCGATCCTGCTTCGGCGCCGAGCGCCGGGCCGGCGGCCACGAGCAGAGTCAAAGCCAATCCCGTGCAGCGCTGGTTCCAGGCTGCGGTCATTCTGGATAAAGGCGAAGCGGTCATGGATCCCCAGCCCCCCGCTGCATGCCGTCGGCGGCAGTGGCATTCAGTCTAGGCTCGCGCGCGCGCAACGTCGAGCCATATTCATTCGCGGCGGCTCGGGAGGTGTAGTCCGGTGCGCACGTGGGAGGCGTGCGCACGGCAATCATTCAGCCGTCATTTAGGTTCGGCCGCGATCTGGCGCAGCGCCTGCTCGAACACCTCGACCGGTTGCCCGCCCTGAATCAGATACTTGTCGTTGACGATGACCGAGGGGACGGCCCGGATGCCGAGTTGCCCGTAACGCTGCTCGAGCTGGCGCACGTCGTCGCCAAACTGGCCGGATTCCAGCACCTGGCGCGCACCTTCGGGATTCAGACCAGCCTGGCGGGCGACATCGATCAGCACTTCCCGATCGCTCGGATTGCGGCCCTCGGTGAAGTAGGCGGCAAACAAAGCCCGTTTCAGTTCGTGCTGACGACCTTCCAGCTCCGCCCAATGCAACAGCCGATGCGCGTCGAACGTGTTGTAGATGCGGGAGCGCTTTTCCATGTTGAACGTGAAGCCCAGCGCCGCGCCCCGGTCCCGGATGCCTTCGCGATTCCGCTGCATTTCCTCGGGTGTCGAGCCATATTTCTGCGCGATGTGCTCGACCATGTCCTGACCTTCCGGCGGCATTTGCGGATTCAGCTCGAACGGCTGGAAATGAATCTCGGCGGTGGCCGCGTCGCCGGCACGCTCGAGCGCCTGTTCGAGGGAGCGGAGTCCGATCACGCACCACGGGCAGGACACGTCGGACACGAAATCGATTTTGAGATGTGACGTCATGGGACGGACGGTAACAGTCATCGTCCGCTCATGGAAGTGAAGATCGTGCTGGCGGCCTTGTTCACGGGTGCGCTCGGGACAGACAAGGTCCGTGTCACTATACAATGGGCCCTCAGGGACGACCCGACACCACCCGAACTGCCCGAGTCAGCATGTATCCCGACGACGAAGATCAAACCCCGGTTCCAGTGCCGCATACCGAGTTGTCGGCCGAGGCGCTGCGCGGCGTCATCGAAGCGTTCGTGCTGCGGGAGGGGACGGAATATGGGGAGCGCGAGTTCACGCTCGAAGAAAAGCGCACGCACGTGCTAAATCAACTGGAGCGCGGCGAGGCGCAGATCATGTTCGATCCGGTGACGAGCTCGGTCGATATCGTGGTGACCCGAAAGTTGGGTTCGCGTTCGTAGTAGACTCGCGGCCTTCGGGCTCCGTCCCGCATCGATCCATTGCTCATGGCCAGCCAGCGAGACTACGACCTTTTTGTCATCGGCGCCGGTTCAGGCGGTGTTCGCGCGGCGCGCGTGGCCGCCGCGCACGGCGCTAAAGTTGCGATCGCCGAAGAGCATCGCATCGGCGGCACCTGCGTGATCCGCGGTTGCGTGCCGAAGAAGCTGCTCGTGTATGGCGCGCATTTCGCGGAAGATCTCGAAGATGCACGCCGCTTCGGCTGGCACGTGCAAGACGCGAAATTCGACTGGCCGACGTTGCGTGACAACGTGCTCGCCGAGGTGACGCGCCTGAGCGGGTTGTACACCCAGACGCTCGACAATAATAAGGTGAAGATATTCACGCAGCGCGCGGTGGTCACTGGCGCGCACAGCGTTCGCGTCGGCGATCGCGAGATCACGTCGGACGTGATTCTCATCGCGACCGGCGCGCGGCCGCATGTGCCCAGTGCTCCCGGATGCGAGTACGGCATCACTTCCAATGAAGCATTCCATCTCGAACAGTTGCCTCGACGCATGCTGATCTCGGGCGGCGGCTACATCGCGAACGAGTTCGCCGGTGTGTTCAACGAGCTCGGCGTCAAGGTCACGCTCGTCAACCGCTCGGACGTGATCCTGCGCGGCTACGATGCGCAGATTCGCGACCGGCTGCTGCAGATTTCGATGATCAAAGGCATCCAGTTCCTGTTCAACTCGCCCATCGAAAAGATCGTGAAGGAGGCGAGCGGCGCGCTCACCGTTCACATGCCGGACGGTCCGGTCGAATGCGACGCGGTTATGTTTGCTACCGGGCGCGTGCCGAACACTGATGGGCTTGGGCTCGAGAGCGCAGGCGTGGAGATCGACTCGAAGGGCGCGGTACGCGTGGATGACGAAAGTCGCACCACCTGCCCGTCGATTTATGCCGTCGGCGATGTCACCAATCGCGTCCAGCTCACGCCCGTCGCCATCCGCGAAGGGCAAGCGTTCGCCGACACTGTCTTCGGTAACAAGCCCACGAAGGTGGACTACAACTGCATCGGCTCGGCGGTGTTCAGCCATCCGCCGCTGGCGGGCGTCGGGCTCACTGAAGGTGACGCTCGCAACAAGTACGGCGCGGTGAAGGTCTATACCGCCGACTTCCGGCCGATGAAGAACGTGCTCGCGGCACGCAACGAGCGCGCTCTATATAAGATCGTCGTCGACGCCGCGAGCGACAGGATCGTCGGCGCGCACATGATCGGCCCGGACGCGCCTGAGATCCTGCAGGTCCTCGCGATTGCTGTTAAAGCGGGGCTGCGGAAGTCGCAGCTCGATGAGGTGGTCGCGATTCATCCGACGATGGCGGAAGAGTTGGTGTTGCTCAAGTAACATCGAGCGCTCATCGTAGGCTCTCGCGCAGGGCCGCCACCAATCGATCGATGTCGGTGGCGGTGCTGTGCAAATGCGGGGCGACGCGAATGCTGGTGCCGCGCGCGGCGACATAAACATCACGTTCTGCGAGCTGGCCTACAAGATTGTCCGGTAATCCGGACTCGGCTCGGAGCCCGATCATGTGACCGACGCGGTCCTTCGGATCGGCGCACGTGAGACCGAGCGATGCGGCTCGCGAAGCCAGCTCCGCCGTCCATTCACTGAGCTGTCGTTGAATACGCGCCGGCGTCCACTCCGCGATTTGTTTGAGCGCGGCCTGCGCCATCGGCAATAGATAGAGCTGCGCCGACTCGCCCTGTCCGAAACGCGCGGCGCCTTCCTTGTACGTCTCGGTGTATTCCACCAGTCTCGCAAAATTCTCGCTGCCTTCGCGGTGCAGCCACGACTCTTCGAGCGGCACGCCCTTTGAATGCCATCGCTCGGCGACATACAAATATCCCAGCGCGTACGGCCCGAGTAACCATTTGTAGCCGACGGTGACGAGAAAGTCCGGCTGGATCTCCGCCACATCGAACGGGTAGGCGCCCAACGATTGGCTCGCATCCACCACCAATGCCGCATCGTTCGCTCGGGCTGCCGCGCCGACCCGACGCAAGTCGATGAGTGTCCCGTCAGTCCAATAACAGTTAGGCGTTGCGACCACGGCGGTGCGCCGATCGATGAGCTGGACGATCGCGTCGGTGCGCGTGCCTCCCGGCGTCGGAACCGCGACACGCAGCTCAGCCCCGCATTCCCTCGCGAGCCGTCGCCAGCTGTAGAAATTGGATGGATATTCCTGATCGAGGACTACGATGTTGTCCCCGGCCTTGACCGGAACATTCAGCGCCGCAACCGCCACTCCATAACTCACCGCCGGCACCAGCGCGACACTCGATGCCTGCGCATTGATGAGCCTCGCGAACGCGGCGCACAGTTGCTCCTTCCCGCTGAACCAATCGCTGGCTTCCAATGTCCACGGCTTCGCCATCCGCTCCACGGTGGCTCGGCCAGCGGCAGTCACGACTTTGAGTCGCGGACAGAGGCTGGCGCAGTTGAGGTAAGTGACGTGGTCGGGAATCTCGAACGCTGCACGCTCTTGGGACGAGCCGGGTTTCGTCGGGGTCATTCATTCCTTCCGTGTTTAGATGTCTCAGCATTCGACCGCTGCGCTGCCTTTCGGACCGGCGATACACACAGTCGTCGTGGTGGAGAAGGCAGGGCTGCCGGTCTCTCGAAACGAGGTTTCGCCGAACGCGGCGGTATAACCCTTGGCTCGCCGCTCCGCCGAGCAGACATAGCCGTCGCTGAGTCTCGAACACCTGCGGGCCGTCCAGCGGGCTTCGCGGAAGTCGCGGGTGAGACTGTGGGCGCTCCAGACCCGAACGTTCTGTATGGGTTGATCGGCGCTGAGCTTGAGGATGAGCGCGTTGCGTTTCGGCGTGAACGACCAGGTCGTGCGTGGCAGGGGTTTGCCGGCCGCGGCGTAACGATGAACCGCGCTCAGACTGCCGATGACGCGATTGGCATCGCGCAGCCCATGGCCTTGATTCGGGACGTACAGGACATGCTTGGGATTCGGCAACCCGGGCCAGTAGATCTTGAGTGCATCGAGCGGCCAATAGCGATCGTTCGTACTGAGCAGAATCAGTTTGGGCTGGGTGAGACGCTCGCGATAGCGGAAAGGGTCGACCATGGACAACAGCGCGTCGCCGCGCGGTGTCTTGAGTTTCGTGGGCAGGTCGAGGGATGAGTAGTCTGCAATCTCTTCCGAGAAATCTCCCCACGTGGCGCGCTGATGGTCCATCTGCGCCGGCATGTTCAGCACGTCGATCACCATCGGCGCAACGGCCATGACTCGTTGATCGACAGCGGCAGTGAGCCACGCGGTCCAGCCCCGCTTCGAGGCGCCGGCGACGGTGAACGAGTCAGGGGATACAGCCCATCGCTTGCGAAGGATGTCCTGCACGGCGTCCATGGCGCGCGTTGCGCTCTTCACCATGGGCAGGAGCAGGGGCCAGTCGTCTTCGCCGGTTTGCAGATATTGATCGAACGTGTATGCGATCAGCGCATCTTCCCTGCGCTCGAACATCGGCTGAAACGGCACCTGGCGGAGCACGGCCACGGGCGCGCGAATGGATTCCGCAAGGCGCGCGAACAACATCGCTTCGCGCGGCAGCGCCGTCTGTTTGCGCTCACCTTCGTACTCGGGTTTCCAGCGACCGCCGTGGATGAACAGCAGCGCGTGCCGCGAATCGCTCTTCATATTCGCTGGACGCAGCACGAATAATTGATGTTTCCAGGGAATGCCGCGCCAGATCTGCGAGGTCATCAGGTACTCGGCGTACTCGGCCGTCCCGACGCGACCGGAGGTCACTTCTCGCCATTCGAGACTGGCATCGGGTCGCGCGACGTACGCCGCCAGATGGCCCGCAAGTATCGGTTCGCTTTCGCTGGACCACGCTCGCGGTCCCGTCGCGCACAGAAGCGTCAAGACGAGAAGGACGCTGCGAATAAGAATCGTCCGCTGAAACATGACCGGCGGCCTAAGCGGCGGCTCGAACCCGAGTCAGGCGAAGCTATCCTAGCGCAAGTCGCGTGACGCGTAGAGTTCAGATTTCCGCGACTAGCTTCGTCATGCCGCGACGGCCCATGCTAGTCGAGGCGCGCAATAGTGAGCCTGGACGGTGCGCATGGGATGTCAGCAGATCGACGCCGTCACCGCCGGCAGCGGGCCGAGTTGAAAAGAATAGCTGTCGCCGACCACGGCAAACTTCGTGGGAATGATCGAGCCGGTCATGATCCATTGGCCGGGTCGAAGATCTTCGCCATTCTCTCGCGCAAACTGCGCAACCCAGCCAAGAACGGATAGTGGGCCGCTCGACACGTCGCTGCTGGATCCCGTGGCCACTTGCTCACCATTGACGAACAGTCGCCCGTCGAGGCCGCGAAGGTCGCCGAAGGCGGCGGGCGGCACTGCTTCCCCAAGCACGATGCCTTTGTTCCAGCTGTTCTCGGCAGCGATGGAGCTTGCTTCGAGATGGGCATAGTCCGCATCACGATCGTCGACGACTTCGAACGCCGCCGCGATCGCATCGACGCACCCGATCAGTTCGCTGACGTCGCTCGTTCGCGGTACCGACCTGCCGATGCGCAACGCCAGCTCGCTTTCAACGCCGAGCCGGTGGAAATCCGCCTTTCGCAGCGTGGCTCCGCTTTCGCGGACGCCGCTGCTGAAAATACGGCCGCCGATCGGCTCGCTCACGCCACAGAAGTTTTGCATCTTCTCGGTGGTCAGACCCACCTTGTAACCAGCGATGCTTTCTGTGCCGGAGCGAAGGGCGCGCGCCACGATCTCGGCTTGAATCTCATAAGCCTCATCGAGCGTGATCGGGCGCGCGTCGATGCGATGTAGCTGGAACGTCGTGCGGTTCCTGATATGCACTTCGAGCCGATCGACGATGGAGCGAATCTGGCCGGCGTGCACTCTTCGACACCCGAGTGAAGTGAGGTGTTCGGGAATGTAGCACAGCCCATTCAGGAAAAATTCGCTGCTATTCCATCTCGCCGCGCTCCACGATCTCCAGGTCCGCCAGTATTTCCGGAAAATGATTCGCGAGCAGACGACTGGCAAACGGGCTCGGCTTTTCGAAGGCCTGCAGCGATCTGCGGCTGTGTTCCAGATCTCTTTGCCAGCGCGTGTGAAGTTCGGCGAGACCGGCGACAGCGCCCCGGTTCACGGCGTTTATCAATTGTTGGAGATCGACGCTCGCGGCCTTGCCCTGCTGTCTGGCCGCGACGAGCCGATCGCGTTCGGGCAGCATGGCTTTGATGATGCCGCCGAGCACAGCTTTTTCGATCAGCGGCCACGGTGGGCAGGTCAGGCATTCCTCGGGCAACGGTTTGGGGAAACGTTCCAGCAGCTCGATGGGAATCAACGGCCGGATCCAGTCGTAGATCATGCAGGAGCTGACGTACTGGCCGAGAATGTCACGCGCGCTCTCGCCGAGTTCCCAGGAAGGCATGCCGCCGTCGTAGCCTTCGATGGCGAGTGTCGATCCGGTGCTCCAGAACGCGGCATAGGTGAGCATCGCGTACTGTTGCGCCGGTGGCGACAGCCACACCGCGACGTTGCGAAAGTAAGATTTGATCTTGGCCCAGTTGTCGCCGCCGGCGATCTGCAGGCCGTCGATGTTCATGTTGAACCAGTGATGCCAGGTCGAATCGACCACCACGCGGCCGATGTCGGCGCGATGGCCGTCATAGGCGCCGATCACCGCGAACTGAGTCACGGGTGTAGGTGTCTTTTCGTGTTCGTAGGGCGGTTCGGGCCATGGGTGCGCCCAGGCAATCGCCTGCGGCAGCGGTCGTGATCCGCCATCCACCGCATTGGGAAAATCAGGGCCCGCCACGCCGCCGCCAAAGTCGTGCGCGATGTCGACCTGCACTTCACGATCGTCATAGACCCAGCCTTCGTGCGGATGATCGGGTAACACGTTCATCACGCCGTGAGTGCGCGTGCACAGGATGGGATGCGGGCGTTTCATGAAACCGCCGTAATAACGCACCTGGAGGGGCAGCGGCTCGCCGTCCAGCTGGGCGTCATCTGGAATTTCTGAAATGGAGGCGGGGTCGGCCTGATCTGGGCTCTGCGGCTGGTTGGTGTCGTGACGATAGCGCGTGGGTCCGCCATTGCTGCTAATGGGCCCGTTGATCGGCGGCACGCCGTCGACGTTGGTCCAGCGTCGCATCGCGCGCACTCGTGGAATCTTCCACGCCAGGGTCGCGCCGAGGAAGTGATGATCGCCCATCGCCAGCAAACCGCCGCGTCGCTCGTTCATCCACGTCGTGAGTGTGCGTAGCTCGCTCTGCGATACTTGTGTGGGATGAGATTCGATCGGCGCGTCGGATGGATCGCCGCCATTGCCTGGATGAAAGCCGAAACACCAGATCTGATGGAAACGATTGATCAGCGGCTCGGCGTCGAGCATCTGGTCGAAACGGAAATTGTTGTAGTCGGCGGGGCCGCCCATCGCCGCGGCGTCGCGCGTCGCGGTTTCCACTTCGAAGCGCACGTACTTGTATTCGCTGTCGTTATGCGGCGCTTTCTTGCGCAGGATCTCGATGACCTTGCCGACGCCGAAGAAATAATTCCAATCCACGCCCACGGCGCCGTCCACCACGACCAGGATTCGCACCGTGGGCCGTTTTGGAAAGGGCCAGTGCGCGAACTCCCAGATCGACTGATCGTGGTAGGGCGGAAACTTGTCGTGTGCACTCTGCATGACATCCCTCCTGGCGATTGCGACGGGCGACGAGTCGAGTCGCGATCGATCCTAGTCGCGTGCGGGAGGGAATGAATTCGTACGAAGGTTCCGACGTACCAAAGTTACATTTTGTGTTGCAGCACGCTGAGTGTTCGTCAGCGCGTAAACGTTACGATAAAGTGACGCTACCCGCGCGGGACGGGCCGGAGCGAGAGCATGCGAAAGTCTCCGTATCTGAGCGACAAAGCCTTTGTGATCGCAGGGCTCGCTGGAGTAGTCGCCTGCGCGTGGGCGTACTTGATTCCGGCCTCCATCGATATGTACGGCCGCATGGACGGGCCCGCCGCCTGGATGATGGAGACGAGTTGGGACGCCGGCTACATTCTTCTCATCTTCCTGATGTGGTCGGTGATGATGGTGGCGATGATGCTGCCGAGCGCGCTGCCGACCATCCTGATTTTTCACCGGGCCATTCGCAACGATTCGAGGATCCGCTCGCCGTCGCGCCGTATGTTTGCATTCGCGGCCGGATATTTGCTGGCCTGGTTCGGATTCAGTGCTGGCGCCACGCTGCTGCAGTGGGGTTTAGCCGAGACGGCGTTGCTGTCACCTATGATGGTGAGCGTCAGCCCGTGGCTCGGAGGCGCGATACTGATCGTCGCGGGTCTCTATCAATGGACGCCTCTCAAATATGCGTGCCTGCGACAGTGCCGCTCGCCGGTTGCGTTCCTCGTCGAGAACTGGCGGCCCGGCTTGCCCGGCGCGCTACGCATAGGTTTGCGCCACGGTCTCTACTGCGTCGGCTGCTGCTGGGCGCTGATGCTTCTGCTGTTTGTCGGCGGCGTGATGAGTTTGTTCTGGATCGGTGCGATTACTGCTTTCGTGCTGATGGAGAAGCTGGCGCCGAGAGGCGTGCAGGGAGGCAGATTGAGTGGAGTTGCATTGGTGGCTGCTGGGCTGTGGGTGCTGATGTCGTCTTAGCGGGGTAGGGAGGCGGTGAAGACCGCCAATTGATCCGCGAACGCACGCCTGTAGGCGGGCCGCGCTTCGCCGCGGGCGACGTAGGCAGCGAGGTTCGGGAATTTCTCCACTTCAGCGGTGCTGCTCAACCTGCGCAGCACCGTGACCATCAGCAGGTCACCGGCGCTGAATGCACCGTCGAGCCAGTCGGCATCGCCAAGTCGACTGGACAGTTCGCGCAATCGCACGCGGACGCGGTCCTCGAGAATAGGGTGGCGTTCTTGATACCAGTTCTTGTCCCGCTCCAGGATCGTCGCCATTTCGAGCTCGACGATCGGTGGCTCCACCGTGTTGAGCGCGGCAAACATCCATGCGATGGCGCGCGCCCGGGCATTCGCATCTTCTGGCAATAGCCCCGCATGGCGCTCAGCGATATGGAGAATGATCGCCCCCGACTCGAACAGGGTGAGATCGCCTTCCTCGTAGGTCGGAATCTGACCGAACGGATGCAGCCTGCGATGCTCGGGCTTCTTCAGCTCACCGAAGGACACCAGCCGAACGTCGTACGGCTGGCCCACTTCCTCGAGCGCCCAACGAACGCGCATGTCTCGCGCCAGCCCTTGGCCACGATCGGGCGAGGCTTCAAAGGCGGTGATGGTGGGGTTCATTGTCGCGCTCCGGTGATTGCATAACTGAAAGACGGCTGTGCTCGGCCGAAGCCGACAAGGCCGGCGACCATTTTTCCGGCCGGGTTTGGACGCTCCGCTTTCAGTTGAACCAGATGTTACGCTCCGTGCCAGAGGTTGGACTTCGGTGGTTTCACGGTGTCCCGCTGGAGGTCGAACGATGAGCTCGGCAAACGCCTACGAAGCGTACGCGCATGAGTTTCTCGCTGCTCGGGATCGATCCATGGTGGGCGCGGATATCGTCAGCGCCTGGGCGAAATCGCTCCCGGCCGGAACCGACGTCATCGAGATCGCGTGCGGCGGCGGTTATCCGGTGAGTCGCGCATTACTGGAGGCCGGCGTAAATCTTTGGGCCATCGATGCATCGCCCGCATTGCTCGAGAAATTCCGTTCGCGATTTCCTTCGATTCCGACGCAATGCGCACCGGCTCTGGAATGTGACTACTTCGGGCGGAAATTTGGCGCTGCTGTATCGATCGGTTTGATCTTCCTGTTGGAAGAATCGGAGCAGGTCGCGTTGCTACATCGATTTTCCGAAATCCTGTTGCCCAACGGGCGGTTGCTCTTCACCGCGCCCATCGAGACATGCTCGTGGCGGGATATCACCACCGGACACGATTGTCGGTCGCTAGGCCATGCGCGGTATATTCAGATTCTGCAGGAAGCGGGATTTCGCCTTGTCGGCACGCGCGTCGATAAGGGCAAAAACAATCACTACGAAGCGCAGAAAGTTGGCGCGGGTTAGTGAGGCCGCCTGCGAAGAAATTCATTCGCCGGACGTTTCCGCGGAAACGCCGAATGTAAAATTGAACCCACCACCGTGGAGGCATGAAACATGAGCCTGATCCTCTCCTGGCTGATCCTATCCCTGGCCGTTTGGGTCACGGACGCCGTCCTGCCCGGCTTCCATGTCAAAAGTGCCAAGAGTGCGTTGCTCGTTGCCGCCATCTTCGGTGTGCTCAACTTTCTCCTGGGCTGGTTGCTGTTTGCGGTTTTCACCGTCGCGACGCTCGGCATCGCCTGGCTGCTCGCATTCATTACGCGCTGGATCATCAATGCCATCCTGCTCGTGATCACGGATAAGCTGACCGACCACCTGAAAATCGACAGCTTCGGATGGGCCCTGGGTGGCGCGCTCGTGATGTCGCTGGTCGGTACGCTCGGCGAGTGGGTCGTGCGGTCGGTGTTCTAGCGAGGGCAGGCATTACACAGTATTTGCTGACATCCGCTGTTATTTGACGTTTCGTCCCGCGGTGCCATGATTGGGGTCGATGGCGACAGCGGTTGCAGTCAAGCCCCCGGTGGAACCCATGCTGGCAAAGCTGGCCGACGAGCTGCCGGCCGGCGCCTACTTGTACGAGCCCAAATGGGATGGGTTCAGGGCCATCGTGTTTCGCGGCCAGGACGATGTGTATCTGCAGAGTCGCGACTCGCGGCCGCTCGATCGTTATTTTCCGGAGCTGCACGATGCGCTGCTAAAACGCTTGCCGCGCAACTGTGTCGTGGACGGGGAGATCGTGATCGCGACGGAGCGAGGGCTCGACTTCGACGCGCTTCAGCTGCGGCTGCATCCGGCGGCATCTCGCGTACAGAAGCTCGCAAAAGAAACGCCTTCTTCTTTCATCGCTTTCGACATTCTCGCGGTCGGAGCGCGTGATCTGATGAACGCACCGCAAGCGGAGCGGCGCGCGGCCCTCGAAAAGTTACTCGGCGACGTGAAGCCTCCTGTCTATCTGACGCCGATCACCCGCGACCGAGACGTTGCAGTCGACTGGCTAACTCGCTTCGAAGGAGCTGGCCTGGACGGCGTGATCGCGAAGCCGGAGTCCGGTGCGTACCTGCCGGGCAAGCGCGCGATGATCAAGATCAAGCACGCGCGCACCGCGGAGTGTGTAGTGGCCGGGTTCCGCTATCACAAGAGCGGCAAGGACGCGGTCGGTTCTTTGCTGCTCGGCCTGTACGATGACAGCGGAACACTCCAGCACGTTGGCGTTACCTCATCGTTCACGATGGCAATGCGCAGGAAACTGGTTGAGGAGCTTGCGCCACTTCGCAAGAACGCGATGGACGATCACCCATGGCGCGAATGGGCAGGCGCGGCGGCAGAATCGAGCCGCATGCCCGGGTCGCAGAGTCGCTGGAGCGCCGGCAAGGATCTGTCATGGGAGCCGCTCAGGATCGAGCGCGTCTGCGAGGTGAAGTACGATCACATGCAGGGCAACCGCTTCCGGCACGCGGCAATCTTCCTGCGCTGGCGACCTGACAAACAACCGCGGGACTGTCGTTACGATCAGCTCGAAGTCACCACGCCTTACGAATTGGAGCGGATCTTCTCGTCCGGATCGAGCGGCTCCTGAGGCGGCCGCAGCGCTTCGGGAACGTGTTGAAGATTGATTCGGGTTCGAGTCCAGGTGCTATAGCGTCCGCGCATTGCGTCGACCAGTACGTCAGCGGGCTGTAAATGTGCTGCGGCTTCGGGATGGCGCGATTTCCAGCGCTCCACACCGGCCACAGCATCTTCCTTGCGACGAGCGCGCCCAATCTCGATCAGAGGGAATTTCGACTTGCGCTTGGACGGTTGAACGCGAGGCGGCTCCGAGCTCTGTCTTGGGTAATGCGGCGGCCAGGGCGCATCGCCCAAACCCTGCCGCTCGAACAATTCGAGCAGCCCTTCGATCGAGCCGGCGTGCTCATCGATTTTTGCATGCAGATCGCCGAGTTTCTCGAAGCGGGCTGGCATGGAGACCAGAGTGAAATCCCCCGGCTCGCATCGATCGACCTCGTCCCACGAGAGTGGCGCCGAGACAGGCGCGTTAGGTTTGGGGCGGACGGAGTATGCGGCGGCGACGGTTCGGTCCTTCGCGTTCTGGTTGTAGTCGACGAATACACCGTGCCGCTCCTCCTTCCACCACTTACTCGTCGCGAGTTTCGGCGCGCGCTGCTCGACTTCGCGCGCCAATGCGAGAGCGGCGAGGCGCACTTCATCGAAGCTCCAACGCGGCTGGATACGCACGCAGATGTGCATGCCACGCGAGCCCGACGTCTTGGGCCAGCCGACGAGCTTGAAATCGTCGAGCACACTTCGAGTGACGGCAGTGACTTGCTGGATCTGCTTCCACGTGACGCCAGGCACAGGGTCGAGATCGACGCGCAACTCGTCTGGATGATCCAGGTCCTCGGCGCGAACCGGATGCGGATGCAACTCGAGGCAGGCGAGATTCGCGAGCCACGCGAGTGCTGCTGCGTCCCGCGGCACGACTTCCTCCGCCGCGCGGCCCGATGGGAAGCGCAGCTTGACGACCTCGATCCACGGCGGTCGACTGTCCGGCGCGCGCTTTTGATAGAAGTGCTCGCCCTCGATGCCGTTGGGGTAGCGCACCAGCATGTTCGGTCGGCCCCCCGCGCCGCGCAGCGCTCCTTCGCTCACGGCGACGTAATAGCGGACGAGGTCCAGCTTGGTGAGCTTCGCCTGCGGGAACAGCAGCTTCTGTGGATTCGAGATGGCAACTTCGCGCCCGGCGACAGTGAGGATCTGAGCTGCGCTGTTCTTGGCCATGATTAGCCTGATTGCGTGCATCGCTCCCGTGCGATAAAGATGCAACGACGGCGCAGCCGCCCGGTTCCCGCAAAGAGAAATCACACAAGAGAAATCATGATGGCAAGCCTCCTGGCCGTTCTTACCGGCAGCGTTCGACCTCTCGGGCGCACGACGAGTGGCATCGACAAGAAGTCGGTGAGCGGCCCACGGCGCGTGGAGCAGATGGGCCTCGTCGGTGACAGTCAGGCTGACCGGCGAGTGCACGGTGGCATCGACAAAGCGGTGCACTGCTATCCGTGGACTCACTACGAGTTCTGGCGACAGCGTCTGCCTGGGCATGCGCTACTGCAGGAGCCGGGCGCGTTCGGAGAAAACCTGAGTGTCGAGGGTATGGACGAGCAGGGCGTCTGCATCGCCGACCGGCTGCGCGTGGGCAGTGTCGTGTTCGAGGTGAGTCAGGGGCGGCAGCCGTGCTTCAAGCTCAACCTGCGATTCGGCGTGAAGGACATGGCGGCGCAGGTACAGGAAACGTTGCGCGCCGGGTGGTATCTGCGTGTTCTAGAGCCTGGCGTACTCAGCGCGGGCGATCGTGTCGAGCTCTTGGATCGCCCACATCCGGAGTGGACGATCGCACGCATCCTCACGGTGATCAGAGATCGCGAAGTGAACCCAGCGATTCTCGATCCCTTGCTCCACCTGCCGCTGCCGTCGAGCTGGCGGCGCATGTTCGAGCGACGGTTACATTCATCCGAGGTCGAAGACTGGTCGCGACGACTCGGATGAATCAAGACGGGGCGGTTATCGATCCTGCACCATCTGCCGATTAACAAACAACGCGATGAGCGTGCCGACCGCGCCGGACAGCAAGTACGCGCCGGCCCAGCCGAGGCCGAAGCGACTCGACAATTCCAGCGCGACCCAGGGTGCGAAGCCAGCGCCGAATAGCCAAGCGAGGTCGGAGGTGAGCGCCGAGCTCGTGTAGCGGTGACTCAACGGGAAGTTGGAAGCGACCGCGCCCGACGCCTGACCGAAGGCGAGACCGAGCAGCAGGAACCCGGAGATCATGAACACGATCTCGCCAAGCTCGCCGGCGGCGAGCAACTGAGGAGCGAAGCCGCTATACGCCGCGATGGCCGCAGCGGTGCCGCCAAGCAGAGTGCGGCGGCCGACGCGATCGGCGATCCAGCCGGAAGTGACGATGGCGGCAACGCCGAACGCCGCGCCGATCGCTTCGATGAACAGGAAGCGCGCCGGCCCTTCGTTGGTATAAAGGAACACCCACGACAACGGGAACACGGTCACCATGTGAAACAACGCGAAGCTGGCCAGGGGAGCGAACGCGCCGACGACGATCAGTCGGCCGTTGATGCGCAGAGTCTCGAGGATCGGAGTGGGTTGCAGTTCCTGCGTCTCGAACGACTTGGTGTACTCGGGGGTCACGACGATACGCAGGCGCGCGAACAGCGCGACCACGTTGATGGCGAACGCCACGAAGAACGGATAGCGCCAGCCCCAGCCGAGGAAGTCAGCAGCGGACAAGTGACCGATGATGTAAGCGAACAGCGCGCTCGCGACCATCAATCCGAGCGGCGCGCCGAGTTGCGGGATCATCGCGTAGTAGCCGCGCCGCTTTTGAGGCGCATTCAATGCGAGCAGCGAGGCGAGGCCGTCCCACGAGCCGCCCAACGCAATACCCTGACCAATGCGTAACAGGCCGAGCAGGTAAGCCGCGGCGATTCCGATTTCGTCGTAGCTGGGAATGAAGGCGATGGCCACCGTCGACGTGCCGAGCAGGAACAGGGCCACGGTGAGCTTCATGCCGCGGCCGTAGGTTCGGTCGATGGCGGTAAAAATTACTGTGCCGAGCGGACGCGCGACGAAGGCGAGCGCGAAGATCGCAAACGAGTACAAAGTACCGGTGAGCGCATCGACGTAAGGAAAAATCAGTTTCGGAAACACCACCACCGAGGCGATGGCGTACACGAAAAAGTCGAAGAACTCCGACGTACGGCCGATGATGACGCCGATGGCGATGTCACCCGGCCGAACTTCGCCGGCATGCGCTTCGTTGGTCCGCCGGGCATCGCGTTCCAGCGATGAAGTAGGCGCACCGGATTGCGCAACCGTCATAAAGCACTCCTCTGGATCATGGCGCACGTTATAGGCCCGAAGCGCGCATTGGACCATTGGGCAAAATGCCCAATGTCGCCGCGCGCTCGCGCCCCCTATCCTGCGCACTCGTCATGCCGAGCCCCAAATCAGTAGCGATGAAGAACTTACTCCGCGTGCTCGCGGTGCTGCCGCTCTGTGCGGTGCTGTCCGCTTGCGACATGGTGGTGCTCAATCCCACCGGCGACGTGGCCGCCCAGCAGCGCGATCTGCTGGTCTGGTCCACTTTCCTGATGCTGCTCATCATCGTTCCTGTGATGGCGCTCACGGTTCTGTTCGCCTGGCGTTATCGTCACAATAATCGCGAAGCGCGCTACGAACCCGATTGGCATCACTCGATGCGCCTGGAACTGGTGATCTGGTCGGCGCCGCTACTCATTATTATCTGTCTCGGCGCGCTGACCTGGCTCGGCACGCACCTGCTCGACCCTTATCGTCCGCTGGATCGGCTCGCGCCGGGCAAGGAAGTGCCTCAGGACACGCAGGCGTTGCAGGTCAACGTCGTGGCGCTGGATTGGAAGTGGCTGTTCATCTATCCACAGTACGGCGTTGCTACCGTCAACGAATTGGCGGTGCCGGTGAATCAGCCGGTGACGTTCCGAATCACGGCGTCGTCGGTGATGAACTCGCTGTATATCCCCGAAATGGCCGGCATGATTTACGCGATGCCGGGCATGGAGACGCGTCTGAACGGCGTGTTGAACAAAGCCGGCGTGTCGGAAGGATTTTCCGCCAACTACAGCGGCGCGGGTTTCTCCGGCATGAGATTCAAGGTGCGCGGCGTGAACGACGCCGAGTTCCAACGCTGGATCGCGACCGCGCGCATGGGTGAGCAATCGCTGACCCGCGATCTGTATCTGCAACTGGCGAAGCCGTCCGAACGTGAGCCGGTCCGATATTTCTCGACCGTCGATTCGCAGCTCTACAGCGCCATCCTCGGCATGTGCGTGGAGCCCGGCAAGATGTGCATGCACGACATGATGGCCATCGACGATCGCGGCGGGCTTGGCATGGGCGGCATCTACAACGTCGCCAAGATCGACGACGATCGCCCACGTGCGGTGTTCGGCTCCGACGCCTCGCACGTCATCGGCATGTGTACCGCGCCGGTGGTGCAGACCTTCGAAGATGATTTGTTGCCGCAGGTCGATCGCTCGCCATTGCGTGGCGCCGGCCTGCCTCGCCCCGTGTCGAATATGTCCCGTTCGCTGGTCGCGGACGCGGCCAGTCCGTTCGCGACCCGTCCGTTGAGTTCGCAGTGATGCAGTTGCCTTATCAAGATTCTCCCATTCTGCAGCTGATCTTCGGTCGCCTGAGCCCGGCGGCGCTGCCGCTGCACGAGCCCATCGTCGTCGCAACCTTCGTGGCGGTCGCCATCGGCGGCATCGCCATGCTGGCGGCGGTGACGCGCTATCAGCTGTGGGGCTACCTGTGGCGCGAGTGGATCACCAGCATCGATCACAAGCGCATCGGCATCATGTACATGATCCTCGGCATCGTCATGCTGCTGCGTGGCTTCGCCGACGCCATCATGATGAGGCTGCAGCAGGCGATCGCGTTCGGTGGGTCCGAGGGCTATCTCAACGCGCATCACTACGATCAGATCTTCACCGCGCACGGGGTGATCATGATCTTCTTCGTGGCCATGCCGCTGGTCACGGGCTTGATGAACTACATCGTGCCGCTGCAGATCGGCGCACGCGACGTCGCCTTCCCGTTCCTCAACAACTTCAGTTTCTGGATGACCACGGCGGGCGCGATTCTCGTCATGTTCTCGCTGTTCGTCGGCGAGTTCGCGCGCACCGGCTGGCTGGCGTATCCGCCGCTCTCGGGCATCCAATACAGTCCGGATGTCGGCGTCGACTATTACATATGGGCGCTACAAATAGCCGGCGTAGGAACCTTGTTATCGGGCGTCAACCTGCTGGCGACCATCATCAAGATGCGCGCGCCCGGCATGACGCTGATGAAAATGCCGGTGTTCACCTGGACTTCGCTGTGCACGAACGTGCTGATCGTGGCCGCGTTCCCGGTGCTGACGGCGGTGCTGGTGCTGCTGTCGCTGGATCGTTACATGGGCACCAACTTCTTCACCAACGATTTCGGCGGCAATCCGATGATGTACGTCAACCTCATCTGGATCTGGGGCCATCCGGAGGTGTACATCCTGATCCTGCCGCTGTTCGGCGTGTTCTCCGAAGTCACTTCCACCTTCTGCGGCAAGAAGCTGTTCGGCTACAGCTCCATGGTGTACGCGACCGTCGTGATCACGATTCTGTCGTACATCGTCTGGCTGCATCACTTCTTCACGATGGGATCGGGCGCGAGCGTCAACTCGTTCTTCGGCATCACCACCATGATCATCTCCATCCCCACGGGTGCGAAGATCTTCAACTGGTTGTTCACCATGTATCGCGGCCGCATCCGCTTCGAGCTGCCGATGATGTGGACGGTGGCGTTCATGCTCACGTTCGTGATCGGCGGCATGACGGGCGTGCTGCTGGCGGTGCCGCCGGCCGACTTCGTGCTGCATAACAGCCTGTTCCTGATCGCGCACTTCCATAACGTGATCATCGGCGGCGTGCTGTTCGGTCTGTTCGCCGGCATCAATTACTGGTTCCCCAAGGCGTTCGGTTTCAAGCTCGACGTGTTCTGGGGCAAGGTCTCGTTCTGGTTCTGGGTGGTGGGTTTCTGGGTGGCGTTCATGCCGCTGTACGTGCTCGGCTTGATGGGCGTGACTCGCCGCATGCGTTACTTCGAGGATCCGTCGTTGCAGATCTGGTTCCAGATCGCCGCGTTCGGCGCGTTCCTGATCGCGCTCGGCATCGGCGCGATGCTGGTGCAGTTCTACGTCAGCTTCCGCAAGCGCAACGAGCTACGGGACACGACGGGCGATCCGTGGGATGGCCGCACACTGGAGTGGGCGACGTCTTCGCCGCCGCCGTCTTATAACTTCGCGTTCACGCCCATCATTCACGATGGCGACGCGTGGTGGGACATGAAACAGCGTGGCTATCAGCGTCCGCTGTCGGGCTTCAAGGCCATTCTCATGCCGCGCAATACCGGCGCTGGCTTCATCATCGCGGTGTTGAGCACGGCGTTCGGCTTCGCGATGGTCTGGTACATGTGGTGGCTGGCGGCGCTGAGCTTCGTCGGCATAGTCGGCTACGCCATCTATCACACCTTCAATTACGACCGGGACTATCGCTTGCCTCTGGAAGAAGTAGTCCGCGCCGAAGAAGAGCGCACGCAGCTGTTGGCCGCGGCGGCACGGAGCTAAGCGAATGGGTCACGCACTGACTGCGGAACAAGCGGCCGCTCGCACGCTGTTCTACCAAGCGGACGAGCACGATCACGAAGCCGGCGGCAGCACGCTGCTGGGCTTCTGGATCTACCTGATGAGCGACTGCCTCATCTTCGCCGTGCTGTTCGCCACCTATGGCGTGCTCGGCGGCAACTATGCGGCCGGACCGGGACCGAAGGACTTGTTCGACCTGTCGCTGGTGGCGGTCAACACGTCGATGCTGTTGTTCTCGTCGATCACGTATGGCTTCGCCATGCTGGCTTCCTATCGCAACAACGTGGCGGGAACTCAGTTCTGGCTTGCCATCACCGGCCTGTTCGGCGCGGCGTTCTTAGGGATCGAGCTCTACGAGTTCGCGCACATGATCCACGAGGGCGCGACGCCTCAGCGCAGCGCGTTCTTGTCTTCCTTCTTCACGCTGGTCGGCACGCACGGTCTGCACGTGACGTTCGGCATCGTGTGGTTGATCACGTTGATGGTTCAGATCGGCAAGCACGGGCTCAACAAAGCCAATGCGCGCCGGCTCGCGTGCCTGAGCTTGTTCTGGCACTTCCTGGACGTGATCTGGATCGGCGTCTTCACGTTCGTTTACCTGATGGGCATGCTGCGATGAGCGCTCACGATCACGCGTCCCACCACCATTCCGGCGGCCACGAAGTCGGGCTCCTCCATGGTAATGAGCCGCCGCATGGCACGTTGCGCGAGTATGTCATCGGCTTCTTGCTCTCGGTGCTGCTCACGGCCATTCCGTTCTGGCTGGTGATGGGCGACGTGGCCTTCAGCAAGCAGACCATCGCGTTCGTCATCATGGGCTTCGCGGCCGTGCAGATGGTCGTGCACATGGTTTACTTCCTGCACATGACCCCCAAGAGCGAGGACGGCTGGACGCTGACCTCGCTGGTCTTTACGCTGATCCTCGTCGTCATCACGCTCGCGGGTTCGCTATGGGTGATGTTTCACCTCGACACCAACATGATGCCCCAGCACGAGGTCAGTCAGCCGCTGTGATCAGGCTGGCGGCGATAGCTATCGCCGCTCTGGCAGGGATCGGATTGCTGGTCAGCCTCGGCGTCTGGCAGGTCCATCGCCTCGCATGGAAGCGCGATCTGATCGAGCGCGTCGAGCAGCGAGTTCATGCGAATCCGGTGGCTCCGCCGGGTCGCGAGCAGTGGCCGAGCGTCGATCGCGCCAACAGCGAATATCTCCGCGTCACCGTCCAGGGACGTTACCTGAACGATCGGGAAACGCTGGTGCAGGCCGTGACCGAGCTCGGCGGCGGTTTCTGGGTGCTGACGCCGTTCGAGACCGTCGAAGGATTCACCGTCCTGATCAATCGCGGCTTCGTGCCGCCGCCCCAGCGCGATCCCGCCAGCCGCCCCCAAGGTCAGATCGAAGACACGACCACCGTGACCGGGCTGCTGCGTCTGAGTGAGTCCGGAGGCGGGTACCTCCGAACCAATCAGCCCGCCGAAAATCGCTGGTTTTCGCGGGATGTGGCTGCCATCGCGGCCGCCCGGGGTCTGACCGACGTGGCGCCGTATTTCATCGATGCCGAGGCATCCGACCCGAAGATCGCCGGCGCACCCGTGGGTGGGCTGACGGTGATCGCTTTTTCCAACAATCATCTGCAGTATGCGCTCACCTGGTTCGCGCTGGCGCTGATGCTGGCCGGGGGCGCGGGCCTGGTGCTTCGCCATGAGTGGCGCTCGCGCAGGCCCAATACGATGATTAGCACAACGTGAATTCGACAACATCCGTCGAGCCGGTCGCTCCGTCCCATATCGATACCGCCAATCGTAAGAACCTGGAGCTGTTGATCCAGCTGCGGTGGATGGCGGTGTTGGGGCAGGTCATCACCATTGCGATCGTGCATTTCGGGCTGCGCATTCCGCTGCCGCTGGAGCCGATGGCGTCGGTGCTCGGCGCGTTGCTGGCGCTCAACGCGCTCAGCTTTTTCTGGTTGCGGAAGCACTTGCACGTCAACAGCCAGGCGCTGTTTTTCGCGGTGCTGCTGGATGTAGCCGCGCTCACCGTGCAGCTGTATTTCAGCGGCGGCGCGACCAATCCATTCACCGCGCTTTATCTGTTGCAGATCGCGCTGGCGGCGGTGTTGTTGCCCGGGGCTGGCGCCTGGCTGATCGTGGCCGCGACCTTCATCGCCTTCCTGGGATTGATCGGCATCAATCAGCCGCTGGCCGTGGAGCCGTCCACCAGTCTGCTGAGATTGCACATTCTCGGCATGTTCGTTTGTTTCGTGCTCGGGGCGGTACTGCTCGTGTGGTTCATCAGCCGGATGACACGGAATCTTCGCGAGCGCGACACCTATCTCGCCGAGTTGAAGCAACGCGCGTCCGAAGAGGAGCACATCGTGCGGATTGGCCTGCTTGCGTCGGGCGCGGCGCATGAATTGGGCACGCCGCTCGCGGCCGTCTCGGTAATTCTCGGCGACTGGCGGCGCATGCCTGAAATAGCCCAGCATCCCGAGATGCTCCAGGAACTGAAGGAGATGCAGGCCGCCATCCGACGCTGCAAGAGTATTCTCAGCGGAATTCTGCTATCGGCGGGCGAGGCGAGAGGCGAAGCTCCGGCCGTGACCACTCTGCATCGCTTTCTCGACGAGATCGCGCGCGACTGGTCCGACGGCCGCCCGGCCGGAACGCTCCAATATCACGCCGGCAGCGGCGCGCTGGGGGAAGACGTGACCATCGTGTCGGATCAGGCGCTCAAGCAGGTGGTGACCAATCTGCTCGACAACGCCTTCGAGGTCTCGCCCGGTTGGATTCGATTGAACGCCGAGCGCCGCGGTGACATGCTGCGGATCGAAGTGCTCGACCTCGGACCCGGCTTCACGCCCGAGATGTTGGAAAACTTCGGCAAGCCGTACAGTTCGACCAAGGCGCGCCGGGGCGCGGGTTTGGGATTGTTTCTGGTGTCGAACGTGATTCGGAAATTCGGCGGTCGCGTGTCTGCCCAGAATCGCGAAGCGGGCGGAGCCACCGTCACCGTCGAGCTGCCGCTGGCAGCGTTGATGTATCGAGAGAAAGATCGTGGCTGAGGATGTCGACAACGATGACGCCGCCGTCGATGCGGGTCACGCGCAGAAGTTGCTGCTCATCGTCGAAGATGACGAGGCGCTGGCGCGCACGCTGAAGCGTTCGTTCGAACGTCGCGGCTATCGCGTGCTGACGGCGCAGAGTCAGGAAGAGGTCGTGGAGCTGCTGAAGTCCGAGTCGCCGGGCTACGCGGTGGTCGATCTGAAGTTGCATGGCGCGTCCGGTTTGTCATGCGTGCAGACGCTGCACACGCATGATGAAGAAATGAAAATCGTCGTGCTCACCGGTTTCGCCAGCATCGCGACCGCGGTCGAGGCCATCAAGCTCGGCGCTCGCCACTATCTCGCCAAGCCGTCCAACACCGACGACATCGAAAAGGCCTTCGAGAAAACCGAAGGCGACGCCGAAGTGGAACTGGGCGGCCGGCCCACGTCCATCAAGACGCTGGAGTGGGAGCGCATCCACCAGACCCTCGCCGACGCCGATTTCAATATCTCCGAGGCCGCCCGCCGGCTCGGCATTCATCGGCGCACGTTGGCGCGTAAGCTGCTCAAGCGTCAGGTCAAGTAGGCCCGCCGATTCGATCGTCACGATGCGATCGCTGCCGACGCCGCCTGCTACTTCGGAGTCGCCGGCGTCTTCCAGTTGATGACGTGATAAGTCGCCGGCCCCTCGCCGATATTACGCAGGGAATGCATCTGGTTGGATGCGTTGAAGACCACCGAACCCGGGCCCACTCGCTTCAGCTGACCGTCCACCAGCACTTCGACCGTGCCTTCCTTGACGATCACCAACTCTTCGTTGGGATGCTTGTGGGGCGCATGCGACGTTGCGCCGGCGGGCAGCGTCGTGACGTGCAACTCCAGTTCGTCCAGCGTGGCGGTCGGTGCACGCAGGAACTGGCGAACAGCACGCACTTCCTCTTGCTGGACCGGGATGTCGCGCCAGTCGATAGCTACCGATCCGATGGGCTTGGGCGCGCTGATGGCGGTGATGGCAAACGTGGCGGTCACGCAAACGGCGGCAATCGTGATGTCGCGAAATGTGATCACAACGGGCTCCTGCAAAGCTGGATTGGGCGCGCGGCAGAACAGTACGCGAAGCGCCGAGCTATTGTCAGCTATTTTCTACGGCCGTGTCGGTCGCGACTGCCAACACCGCACACATTTGTATGTAGTTTTTCTCCGCCCTGCCTCGGATTTCACGGGGATTGGAACGAGTGGCCCCCTGTTGAGTTGTGCCGATACGCGTGCTTCATTCATAGCAGAAGAGGGCTATGTCCCCGAGTCGTCCGGACAGTGAATCGATTCTCCGCCCGGGGCAGACCTGTTGGCGCGCTTCGATGGCGGAGCAGGCCACGTTGCTGATCGATGGCCAGGAATATTTCGCGGCCTTGCGGGCGACTCTGCTACGCGCACGTAAGCTGATTTTGATCGCTGGATGGGATATCGACAGCCGGGTGCACTTACCCATCTCCGATGATGCGTCCGGAGAAGCACTGACCGCGCCGACGCAACTGGGCGAGTTGCTTGGGTACCTCGTGCGGACTCGTCCGGGGCTGCAAGTCCACGTCACCCGCTGGAACTATCATTGGTTCTACCGCGACGACCGCGAGCCGGACACGCGTGAGCAACTCGAAGCCCGCGGTGTTCTATTTTACGAAGACGCCCAGCACCCAACTACCGGTTGCGTTCATCACAAGGTCGTAGTCGTCGACGATTCGATCGCTTTCGTCGGCGGTATCGATCTGACCCACAATCGCTGGGACACGCGCGACCATTCCTCGGACGATCCGCGGCGCCGTAACGAAGACGGCACGAGTTACATGCCGGTGCACGACACGCAACTGTGCGTGAGCGGCCCGGTAGTCACGGACATCGCCGCGTATTTGCGTGAGAACTGGCCCGGAGGTGGAGCACCGGCTGCAGTGCATGTGAACGACGAGTGCTGGCCGAAAGCGGTGCCGGTGCATTTTCGTCGCATCAACGTCGGCGTCTGTCGCACGTTGCCGGCGCCGCCGTGCACGGAGCCGGTGAGAGAAGTGGAAGCGTTTTATCTTGCGGCCATCGGGCGCACGGAGCGCTCGCTATATCTGGAGAACCAGTACTTCACCTGCACTCATATCGCCGAGGCCATAGCGAAGCGCTGTAGAGAAGCGCCGGCGCTGCAGGGGCTGCTCGTTGGCATGGAACGTCCGAAGACAGCAGCGGAGCTGCACACGATGGGCCACGGCATGCAGCGTTTCCATCGCGTGCTCGCGGACAGCGGGGTGACCGAACGTGTGCCGCTGGTGGCGGCGCTGAGTGGCGGTGAAGGGATCAATCTGCATTCCAAGCTGGGGCTGTTCGACGATCGTTGGCTGACTGTGGGATCGGCCAACTTGAACCGTCGCTCGATGGGCTTCGATGTCGAATGCAATCTGGTATTGGAAGCCACGACGGCTGAGCATCGTCAACGCATGGCAGAGCTGCGCAACGAGCTACTCGCGGAACATCTGCAAATGACGCCGAGCGCCATCGACCAGATGGTACGCACCGACGGGCTCGCCAGGCTCCCGACGCTTGCATGTGGCCAACGTCGATTGATTCGTTTGCGTCCTGAAACGTTGGCGGCCCATCTCGGGCCGCTACTGGTGCCGTTGTTCGATCGCGATTGTCACTGGATCCCGCCGCCAACCGCGCGTACCAAGCCGCGCGGATCGTTCGCTCAACGAGCAGTGATCGTGTTGCTGGCCTTGACCGCCGGCGGGTGGTGGGGCGAAGTGCCCGCTCTGCAATCGTTAACGAAGAGTGTCAGTACCGTGATCGAGGAGCTGCAAGCCGAGGCCGCGTTGTCACTCCGGAGCCTCGAGCCGCGCCCTCAGCCTGATGCGCGTCAGCCGCAACCTTCCGCAACAGCTTCTGCCCACGGACCCGAGACTCCGCAATCCAGGTGACTCACACTCGTCGCGTCTCACGCCCGAAGCGACGGAACAGGGCGACGCGGTAGCTCAGCCCTGCACGATGAATTGCATTCGCTTCAGCAGCTGACCTTGCGGCGTCCTCACATCCACGATCCAGCGGCCGACCGCGTTGGCGGGGAAACTTTCTTTGCGTGAATAGGTACGCCAGCCCTGCTCGTTGCCGCCGCGAATTTCAGAGCTGATGCGTTCGATTTCGCCGCGATGACGCCATTCGAACACGATGGACTGCGCGACACCGCTCGGCGCGCGAATCGCGGCGAACGCAACGACGCCCGCCGCGAGCTCCGACGTCGTCAATGTGCGTACAGGCGGGCCGGGCGTCAGATCGGCAATGGATTGTGTGATCACGCCTTGCGTCACCGCCAGACCTGCTGGTGGGACGTGTGCGCGCAAAACCCAGATCAGCAACGGTGCGAGCACGGAACAGGCAACCCAGATCCATCGGTGACGACTGGATCGCAGCGAGCGTAACGACATGGGCGAGGTCAACAACAACCACAGGCTCACGCCGCCAAGCGCGAGCGGCAACGATTCATCCAGCGACAAGTGCACCACCATGGGCACGACGACCACCGCGGCAATCAAACTGCAGTACGCATGAAACAGTAACCGGGTGGCCGCGCGCGCCGCGATCCAGCGTTCGTATAACGGATCGAGCGCAGTGAGAAGAGCGGCGCCGGATGCGACGGCGATGAATGCAATCTGCCCGACATCGCGCTGCATGGAGCCGAATAGAAACGGCAACGAAAAGAACAGCACTTCCTGCTGCAAGGACTGCGTCAGGAAGTTGGACACGAATTTGCCGATGCCCGAGCGGCGATTTTCGAGGTAACGCCGCACCAGCGGCTCGATGAGCAGCCACACCCAGCCAGCCAGAGCGGCCACCGCGATGTACCGCGCGAGGCCGGCGCCGCGCTTCACCATGGCGAAGCCGATCACGCCCGTGACGAAACTGATGCTCGGAATGAGCCAGGGAACGCGTTCAATAGCGCGCGCGATTCGCGTCGAGGCCCTCGAGGACTCGCGTTCGTTGGTCGCTGCTGCTGTGGTCGTCGAATCTGTCTCCATGTGGCGAAAGGGTCGCCGAGCCGGAGACAAAAGGGAAGGTGTTTGCGATCGGCGTCAAGGCGTCGGTGATTATCCGGCGCTCGCCGCCGAGGGCTCCGTGGGGTTGTTTTTCCGGGGCACGAAGCGCGTGAGCACTTCTTCCAAACGCTTCCGGTCGATCGGCTTGGTGAGATAGTCGTCCATGCCCGCGGCCAGGCAGCGTTCGAGCGTGCCGACCATCGCGTCGGCGGTCAGAGCGACGATGGGCACGCGAGCACCCGCTTGCTCGCGAGCACGGATGAGACGACTGGCTTCCAGCCCGTCCATGGTGGGCATCTGCATGTCCATCAGCACCAGGTCGTAACTGGAGCGTCCCAGAACCTCGACTGCTTGCGCGCCGTCGTCCACCACGTCGACCTCGCAGCCCAGTTTTTCCAGGAAACGACGGGCCACGCGTTGATTGACGGCGTTGTCTTCGGCGAGCAGCACGCGCCCGCCGACGAAGGGCAGGCCTTGAGGGACGATCGATGCGGGTTCGGCCGGCAACGATGGGTCATGCGACGCCGCCGGGCGCAGGGCGCGGTCGATGCAATCGAGCATCGCGCTGGTGCGCACCGGCTTGGGCAAGTAGCCGAAGAATGTTCCATGGGTCTCTCGCTGCAGGTCGCTGCTGCGATCGACTGGGGTCAGTAGCACCAGACGAATCGCGGACAAGTCCGGTGATCTGCAAATCTCGGCAGCGAGTGCGACGCCATCGAGTTGCGGCATGTGGTGATCGATGAGCGCGAGATCGAAGGGACGATCCGCAGCGCGTAATATTTCCAATGCCTGCTCGCCGTCCTGAGCCAGCGCAACGTTGAAGCCGGCGTCTCGGAGTTGGTCGGCAAGCGATCCTCGCGAACGCTCGTTGTCGTCGACGACGAGGACGCGGCCAGTCCGTGGGCTGGAAACGGCCGGCGAGTGAGCGATCACCGGAAGAGGCAGCCTGAACCAAAAGGTCGAGCCGCTGCCTTCGATGCTCTTGGCGCCGATGTTTCCGCCCATCGTTTCCACCAGCTTGCGCACGATCGACAACCCCAGGCCGGTGCCGCCGAAGCGACGGGTCGTCGATGTATCCGCTTGCGTGAAGGGCATGAACAGGCGATCGAGCACCGACGTTGCGATACCGATGCCCGTGTCGTGCACCGAGAAGGTCAGGCGGGCACGACCGTCGTCCTCGTCGGCGCTCTGGGCGACATCGAGCACGACTTGGCCGTGCTGCGTGAACTTGACTGCGTTGCCGACGAGATTGAGCAGACATTGACGGATGCGCTGCGGATCGCCCAGCAAACGTCTCGGCACGTCGCTCCGCACGTGCACGATCAGTTCGAGATTCTTGGCCGCGGCCTGGAACGCCATGATCGCGCCCACGTCGTCCACTAGATCGCGCACGTCGAACTCCAGCCGCTCGATGTCGAGCTTGCCGGCTTCGATCTTCGAGAAGTCGAGGATGTCGTTGAGAATCGTCAGCAGCGAGCCGGCGCTGGCGCGAATGGTCTCGGCGCAATCTCGTTGAGAGCGATCGAGCGACGTGTCGAGCAACAAGCCCGCCATGCCGATAATGCCGTTCATCGGCGTGCGGATCTCGTGGCTCATGTTGGCGAGGAAGTGCGACTTGGCCTGGGTCGCCATTTCGGCGTCTTCCTTCGCGGCCGCGAGCGCGCGAGTTCGTTCGGCGACCAGATTCTCCAGGCGCAGCGCGTTGCGGTTCAGGTGGCCGACTCGCAATCGATATAACAACCACACCAGGCCGAGCGCCGCGGTGATGCACAGGATGGAGAACCACGTGGTCTGATAGAAATGCGGCGCGAGCGTGAACCGCAGCGTGGCGCCTGTTTCGTTCCAAACGCCGTCGTTGTTGCTGGCGCGGACACGGAAGGTGTAGTCGCCCGGCGGCAGGCGCGTGTAGTAGGCGCTTCGGCGTGTGCCTGCATCGATCCAGCTGTCATCGAAGCCATCGAGACGATAGCGGAACTGCACTTTCTCGGGCGCCGCCAGGCTGAGCGCGGTGTACTGCACTTCCCATTGCGTGGCGCCGGCTTGGATACGCACGTTGCTCGCGAGCGCTTGTGACTTGCCATCGACGATGAGCGACTCGACGTTGACCGGCGGCGGCAGGGGATTGCTGGGGATGGCGCTGGGGTCGACGCGCACGACGCCGCGAATGGTCGGCAACCACAGCGAGCCGTCGGGCATCAACGTGCCCGCGCGTGTATTTCCGCCGTTGAACTCGGAAGTGCGCAAGCCGTCGGCGATGCCATAGCGACGATGCTTGAGCCTTGTCGCGCGGCCGGCAGCAAACATGTCGAGATCCTGACTCGCGATTGCGAACAGTCCGCGATTGGTCGTCAGCCAGTAGCTGTCATGTCCGTCGCGCAGGATCTGGATCACTGTTTCTGTCTGAGGCCCCGCGCCGCGGGCCAGCGATGTGACTTCGCCATCGCGGATGCGGGCCAGGCCACCGGTCGTTCCGACCCAGAGTCCGCCGTGACCGTCATCGTGCATGGTGAGCACACGATTGGAGGGCAGGCCTTGTTTGGGTGTGTAGGCGGTCAACCCGTCGTTGGCGAGTGCATATAAACCGTGCGCGTCGGTGGCGAACCACAGCCTGTGCTGGCTGTCTTCGTGAATGACGCTCGTCGTAACCGCGCCCAGCGCGGCGATCGCGGGCAGGGGCGGCTGGATCGTTCCCTGGTCGATGATATCGATGCTCTGATCGGTGCCGACGACGATGCGACCTCGCGAGTCTTCGATCATGCCCTTGACGACGTTGCCGGACAGGCCGGTGCGCTTGCTGTACTCGGTGAGCTGGCCGTCTCGATAGCGATACGCGCCTTTGCCTTGAGTGCCGAACCACAACGCGCCGTTGCGATCCACCAGGGCCGTGCGCACTCGCACGTTTTCGAGTCCGAAGCGCGGCGACAGATATTCGAATCGACCGTTGTCGTAGTGGCTCAGTCCGGCGTCGGTTCCGACCCAGGCATCCTGGCCTTTGCCCGGCGCGATGGTCCAGGACAGATTGCCGCGCAGGCCTTCGGCGAGGCCATACGATGTGAACTTGCCGTCGCGCAAACGTAGAAGGCCGCCGCCGTATGAGCCGACCCAGAGGCTGCCTTCGACGTCTTCGAGCAGCACGCGGACGTCGTTGCTGGGCACCGAGCCCGAGTCCAGCGTTACGAGCTTCGAACCGGTCAGACGAAACAATCCGGCGCCTGTGGTCGCGATCCACAAATTACGGTCGCGATCGCGTAACAGAGCGCGAATAGTGCCGCCGATATCGCGATCCGCGTGGACCGGGTGGAACTTGCTGGCATTGTGTTTGAAGAGCCGGCCCTCTTCGGTGCCGATCCAGATCGTGCCGTCCGCATCTTCATGCAATGCGCTGGCGTTCGCGGGAGCATTGGGCGCGGCGGGCAGTAACTTATAATTCGAGTCGCGGTTGTCGATGCGCAAGACGCCCTGCAGAGCCGTCGCCACCCACACCGTGCCCTCACGATCTTCGAGCACCGCCTTGATGCGGCCGGTGGGTTCGGGGCTCGCCAGATTCACCGCTTCGATGGTATCTGCGTGCTGTCTGAACAGTCCCTGCTCGGTGGCGATCCATACATCGCCGCGGCCATCCTCGATGATGTCGTGCACTGGCGCACCAGAGAGCGCAGTGTCGAGGCCGACCCTTTTGAATTGATTCGCCTCCAGCAGGAGCGCCCCCGACGCAGTGCCGATCCACAGCCGCCCGTCGCGATCGGCGCGCAGGGCTGTGATGAAATTACTGCGGAACTGCTGAACATTCCGGCGCTCGAACACCACGAATCGAGCGCCGTCGAAGCGAGCCAGACCTTCCTGCGTGCCGACCCATAAATAACCGTCACGAGTCTGCGCCAGTGACATGGGGGAGTTTTGCGGCAGGCCCTTGTCGAGCTGCCAGCTGTCGAGCACGTATTGGCTCGGCGCCTTGTTCGGCGTCAGCGCCTGCGCCGTGAGCGGCATCAGGGCGAGCACGAGCAGGGACAGCACGCATTTCCTCAACGTGCCCAGAACCTCCGTGCTCGCTCGTGTTATGGCGGGTGCGTCCATCGCACGAAAGTATCGGCATTTACAGAATCCGCCTTGAGAACCTGTCCAACGTTCCGTGACCGGAACCGACGCAATTAATGAGAACTGTGAAGCGCATCGGTCGAGGCGCGAGGGCGGTGGTGCACGTTATGGTGCATTGTCGTTGCCGGTCCGCGCCGGTTACCTCATCGTTAGCCCCTCAGGATCACCGGACCGATCGGCACTACAGTGAAAGGGAATCGCCATTGCCCCGTCTGCGGGCTCAAATTTCCGCTGGGCTTGTTCGGAGATCCGTCGGGCAACTGCAGGCAGTGCGCTTCCGAGATCGGTATTACGTACGCTCGTAACGGCGCTATCAATGCCAGCACGGTGGGCTGGGTACTGCTCCTGCCCGGTGCGCTCAACCTTTGGTTGCAGTCTCCTGTCAGGTCTTTCCTGCTTGCGCTGCCGGTTGCAGCGACCTGGTTTGTGCTGTTTCCGCGCCGGTATCGCGTGATTGGAGAGAAGGGAGCGCAGGGATGACGTTGCGGACGACCTTGGCGGCGATTAGACATCGGGCGCGCAGCAGGCCGCCGGTCGAGAAAGCCGCCGATTGCGTGGCGCTCTCGGTGCTGTTGATGAGCGCGAAATACCTTGGCTGGATGTGGCTGGCCTATGCTGGCGCCGCGCTCGGCGCCGGTAGCTTCGTGGCGATGATCTATTTTTACTTTCGTAAACAGCCCGCGGCCTCGCCATGAGAGCGACGCGTCAGGTCATGAATCGCCGCATGAAACAGATCGCCGGAATCGTGGGAGGCCTCGCAATGGTCGCCATCGGCACGCGCTCCAGAGATCTCTTGTGGGTCCTGGCCTGGGCGCCTCTTGGCATGGTGATCATGACGTTTTCCTTGAAATCGCTTCGGCGCGATCGTAAATCCATCGACGCGAAGCCGCCGCTGTAGCTGGGTGGCGCCGGTCAGCTCAACGACACCGACTGGACAGGGTCGATGCGAACGCTCGGTTCCAGCTCCTGATAGGACAGGACCGGGATGCGCCCGAGCTCGGGCTCGATCAGTTTGCGCAGGTGAGGACGAATTTCGAGCGACGTGAGCAGTACGGTCGGCGCGCGTCCTGCCGCCGGCGTGCCATGAGCAGCAAAGCTGCTCCGTAGCTTGTTCACGATTTCGCGGCGGCCCTGCGGGTCGAGCATCAGCACGGTGCCGGCTGACGTCTGACGCAGCGATTGGCGTAAGCGGTCTTCCAGCGTGGGATGGAGAACGACGGCGGACACGGAGCCGTCAGTGTTGGCGAAGCGATAAGAGATGTAGCGGGACAAGCTAGTGCGAACGTACTCAGTAACGAGTGTTGTATCTTTCTCGCGAGGCGCCCACTCGACCAGCGCATGTGCAATCTCACGCAAGTTGCGAATCGAAATATCCTCGCGAACGAGGCGTCTCAGCACATCCGTCAGGCGTGGCACGGGCATGTTTCTTTGCAGCTCGCGCTCCAGGTCGGGATATTCGTCCGCGAGACGTTTCAGCAGCAGCTGCGTTTCCTGAATGCCGATGAACTCGTCCGCGTGCTGCCGAAGAACCTGAAGCACATGACGGGCTAAGACCCTTTCCGGCCCGTCAGCTCCGGCGGCTCCATCGAAACGCAGCTCGCCCTGAGCCGCTGGAATCTCGTGAATACAAATCCGATACGCGCCGTCGGCGAGCTCGGGAATGCGGCGCATGACGATACCCGGAAAAGGCACGCCAAGATCCGTCTCCAACACCCGACGAATGACTTTGAGCTCGATTTCCAGCGCCTCGGCCCCCAAGTGGCGATCTATCGTCGGAAACACCTCGACGGACAGCGGCACCGCGAGCAAACGATCGGTCGAATCGAGCCAAGGTCTGACCAGCTCGCTCCCCTCGCGCCGCATGACCGGCATCGGTCGATCGCCAGCTTGTTTGTAACGTCGCCGATGCGGCAACAGCGTGAATCCGGCAGCGCCCACCAGGCCCGCCAGCACCAGGAACGGTAGCTTGGGAAAGCCAGGAATCAGCATGAGCGCAAAGATCACCACGCTGCCGATCAGCAGCGCGCGGGGATGTACCTTCAATTGTTCCGCGATCTCATCGCCAAGCCCGGGCGTGTTGGCCTTACTCGGATCGGCGACGCGTGTAATCAGGATACCCGCCGAAATCGACACGAGCAGAGAAGGAATCTGCGAGACGAGCGCGTCGCCCACGGTCAGCACCGCGTAGGTCTGCAACGCATGGTCGAGATCCATGCCCTTACGCAGCGTGCCGATCGCAAGACCCGCGAGAATGTTCACAGCCGCGATGATGAGCGCGGCAATCGCGTCGCCTTTGACGAACTTCATCGCGCCGTCCATCGCGCCGTACAGATGACTTTCGCGTTCCAATCGGCTGCGGCGTTGACGCGCTTCATCCTTGTCGATGAGGCCGGCGCGCAGATCCGCGTCGATGCTCATCTGCTTGCCGGGCATCGCGTCCAGTGTGAAGCGCGCGCCGACTTCCGCCACGCGCTCGGCGCCCTTGGCGATCACGACGAATTGCACGATGGCAATGATCAGGAACACCACCACGCCGACGATGATGTCGCCGCCCACGACCAGGTTGCCGAAGGTGAAAATGATGTCGCCCGCATCGGCATGCATGAGGATCTGCCGTGTCGACGCGATGTTCAGAGCGAGGCGGAACAACGTCGTGAACAACAGCAGCGACGGGAAGGTCGATAGTCCAAGCGGGGAGCTGACGTACAGCGAGACGAGCAGCAACACCACGGACATGCTCAGGTTCATTGCGATCAGCAGATCGAGCATGAGCGGCGACAACGGCAGGATCATCATGCCGATCGCCGCCACCACCAGCAGCATCAGCAGAATATTGTTTTGTAGTAGCGCCGCGCGCCAGGGAATCGAGCTGGGAATTTCCTTAGCTATCGTGGACACGTTCGCTGCTCCATATAGAGTGGTCCCGCTCAGGGCTCACGCCCGATCGAACGCGCCCATCGCAGCACTTCGGCGACGGGTTCGATCAGCTCATCGGGAATGTATTGATCGACGGGCGCCGTCGCTTGCAGGCGGCGGGCGAGGTCGACGTTCTGCATGACCGGAATGCCTTCTTCTTCGGCAATCCGTCGGATCTCGCGCGCGAGATCGCCTTCGCCTTTCGCCACCACGATAGGCAGGTCGGTCTCGCCCGCTTCGTAGTACAACGCGACGGCGATGTGAGTCGGATTGACGACCACGACGTTGGCGCGACGCAAGTTCTGAAGCATGGTCGCGTTCGACACTTCCTGGTGAATCTGCCGCCGCCGCGAGCGAATCTGCGGGTCGCCCTCCATCTCGCGCTGTTCGCGACGGACTTCCTCGACGGTCATCATGTTGCGGCGTCGATAGTCCCACCGCTGGAACCAGACATCGAAGATGGTAATCAGAATAAAGCCGCACAGCGCCGCCCACGAAAGAATGCTCAACACCCGCGTGCTCAGCGGCAAAAGCTGCGCGGTCTGGAGCCAGTGGGCCTGGAGCAAAGTCGATATCAGCTGGCGGCTCAACAGCCAGATGATTGTGACGAGTAGCAGTGTCTTGATCGTGAGCTTGATCAGCTCAATGACACTGTGACGCGAGAACAGTCGTTTCATTCCCTCCACCGGGCTGGCGCGGGAGAGTTGCGGTTTGACGGCCTCGAATGAAAAGACGCCGCCGACCTGAATGAAGGCGGCGAGGGCGCTCGCCACTACCAGCACGATGATGAGCGGCCAGATGAGATGCCAGCCTTCCAGCAACAGACCGCGCGTCCAGTCAGCCACGCTGGCCGGAGAATCGAGCGTGCGGAAATCCGCGGTCGCGGTCTTTTCCAGCAGTGCAGTCAGTCCAATCAGGAACTGAGCGCCGGCGAGCGAGAAGTACAGCACCGCTGCAAGCACCGCGACGGTGGCAGGCACGTCCGCGCTCTTAGGCACATCGCCCTTCTTGCGCAAGTCACGCAACCGCTTGATCGTCGGTTGTTCCGTCTTGGCTTGCGTGGACTGCTGGCTCATGGCGTGACTCGCTCGAACGGCGTCAGCATGGCGTCGAAACGCATCATCGGCAGCCAATCGCCGTTCGCGGCGACGATGGTTCCGTAGGCGAGCAGAAGAATCGCGAGGCCGAGCACCTTGAGCGGCAGCGTGACGAAGAACACGTTCAACTGAGGTGCGAATCGCGAGAGATATCCGACCGCGACTTCGAGCAGCAGCATGATCATGACGAAGGGCGCGGCCACTTTCACGGCGATGACGATCAGATTCAACACGCTGATCATCAGCAACTGCACCACGGCGAAATTGGATGCGAGCGGATGCAGGCTCGACAGCGGCCATATGCGATAGCTGTCGAACAGCATGCCGATCAGGGATAGCATGCCCCCAGCAATCAAGAACAGCGCCGTGAACAAGCGCATGAACAGCGTGCCCACCATCGAATCTTCCTGGCCCGACATCGGGTCGATGGTGGTCGCGAACGACAGGCCGGCTTGATATTCGATGATGGTGCCGGCCACGTACAGCGCCCAGAAGCCGACGCTCGCGACCAGGCCCAGTACCAGGCCGATCGCAGCTTCCTTGCCGACATAAAGCAGCAGACTGGACAGCGGCAGTGAAGCCGTGCTCGCGTCCTGAAAGGCCATCGGCAGCAGCGCCGTCGATAGACCGGCGACGAAAGCGATACGAATGAACGCCGGGATGCTGTTGCCCAGGAAAATGGGAATGACGCTGAATGCGACGGCCATGCGCGACATCAGCAGCGCGACCGTCATCAGAATCTGTTGCCACTGACTTTCCAGGTCCATGGTCAGCGGATGTTCGGAATGGCGTCGAACATGCGATTGGCGAAGTTCAGCAGCTCGCCGCCCAGCCACGCCGAGGTGAGCGCGATCGCGACGATGGAGGCGATCAGCTTGATGCCGAAAGAGATGGTTTGATCCTGGATCTGCGTGATGGCCTGCGCGAACGCGACCAGCAAGCCGACGACGCCGGCCACCAGCACCGCGGGCAGCGAGAGCCACAGCACGAGCAGCAGCGCTTCCTGGACGTTGGTTGCAAGTTGATCGAGGGGCATGGCGCGCTCAGCGATAGGTCAGGATCAGGCCGTGAATGAGCTTCGACCAGCCGTCCAGCAAGACGAACAGCAATAGCTTGAGCGGCACCGACACCACGGTGGGCGAGAACATCATCATGCCGAGGGCGACGAGAACGTTCGCCACGACCAGGTCGATGACCACGAACGCCAGGTAGAGCAGGAAGCCGATCGTGAACGCGGCTGTCAGCTCGCTCACTGTGAAGGCGGGTACCAGCACCATCAGGTCATCCGAGCGAAGCGCCTGTGCCTGTTCGGCGGGCCACAGCTGTTGCGCGGACTTGACGAAGAAATCTCGCTCGCGCGGTCTCGCGTGCTTGGAGAGGAATGCACGCAGTGGCTCGCGTGCGTCTGAAACGATGCGAAACAGGCTCGAGGCTTCCATGCGGCCGCTAGAGAGTCCCTGCTCGGCGCGCTCGGCGATCTGCGTTGCCAGCGGCGCCATGATGTAGATCGATAGCACCAGCGCGAGGCCGTTGAGCACGAGATTCGGCGGAATCTGCGGAAGGCCGAGGGCGTTGCGGACCAACGCCAGCACGATCACGATCTTCGCGAAGGACGTGACCATGATGGCGATCAGCGGCGCGAGCGACAGCAGCGCCAGCGTCAGCAGGACGACGACGGGATCGGGAGTGCCGGTCATACGGGCGCCGCGGCGCTTTCTTCGAGATAGACGTGAGTGATGCGGACGCCGAGTCGTTTGCCGATCGCCACGAGCGCGCCTCGCGCGATGAGGTTGTTGCCCACGCGGAGCTGAATGGTCGAGTCGCTGATGTCCTGCGGGAGTTCGAGCAGTGCGCCGGGTTGCAAACGTTCGAGCTGCGACAGCGGCAGGGTGAGTTCGCCGGCGTCGAAGGTGACCGGCACTTCCAGATTGCGCGAGGGTGGCGTGCGGTCGCTGTCGGTCGCGACGGGCTTGGCCGGAGCCTCCGCCGTTTGTGATTGCAGTTTCATGGCTAGCCCCTGAATGTTTTTGAGCTGCAGTTGGCGGTGGCGAACCGTGCCAACGGCGGCGCTGAGAGTGCCGATGCGACCGTCGACGTTGATGCCGGCCCGTGTCAGGCGAGCGGATTGCATCCAGACGACGTCGCCGATTTCGAGCTTGCGCAGTGTCGACGTCGTTATCTCGCTTCGTCCGAGGACGAGACGGAGAGGAATCGGTAACGCCTGCAGGCTTGCTCGTGGGGCCGAGTGAGCTGGCAGTTGTTCGTCGAGCCATGCCAGTGTGGCGGCGGAGCGCGTTAAGAGCTGACCGTGAGTTACGCAGCCGTCGCCTCCGCGTTGGAGGCGGAAGCCGAGCTTGATGGGCCAGTCTTGCGCTGTTTGCGGTTGCCAGCGTACGTCTGTGACTTGCAGAGATTCGGCGAGGGCGCGCGGTGCGTTCGATAGTAACGATGCGACTGCCTTGCGAACGACCAGACCGCGGAGGGCTGGCGGGAGCAGGTCGAACGGCTCGCCTATCAATAGAGGGTCGATTGCGCCGAGGTTTTCGAGCTCGATCTGCAGGGTGTGAGTGCCGCTGATGAGGGTGACGGCCAGCGTGAGATCGCTGAGTTGCACGTTGGCCCAGGAGAAGCGGAGCTCCTGACCTCGCATTTGTATCGCGGAGGGGCCGTGACGTTGCATCAGGCGCTGGATCGCTGGCAGCACCGCTGGGTCGATCGCCTCGAGCAACAGAGGGGAGGCATCGGTGGCCATATGATCGAGAAGCTCAGGCTGAGCGGCCATTGCCGTAGCCCTCTGAGATTTCGACGCGCGTTACCAGGCCGGTGCTTGCCGCGAGCCGTTCTTCCAGCTCGACTCGATTCGTCCACATGCTTCGATAGGCCGCATCGTTTCGAGCGAGCAGACGTACGCGAAGAAATGCGCCGTCGCGGATGAACTCGGCGGAGGCGCCGCCCACGATGGCGTGGTCGAGGGACACGATGAAACGACTCGCATCGGCCCGAGACGCGCGTTCCATCAGAACGCTCGTGGCCTGCTCGATCAGGCGAGCCGCCTCACTGTTGCCCGCCGCCGTCGGAAGATCCTGCGTCGTGTGAGGAATAGGCAACGAGTAATACAGAGAGCCGACCGTCGCTGGTATCGCCGACGCCGAGGAATTCACATCGCGACGCTCGCCACCCTCGGAAGCCGATGAGGTATCAGCTTCGCCGCGCTCGGCACCGGCAAGCGTCCCCACATTCAGGTTGCGATGCTCAGCATCGACCGCCGTTGCATGCGGACGTTGATGCGCAGGATTCGGGGCGTTTGGATCGCCACGCTCGGAAGCAGGCGAATTCATTGGATCGAGGACGGCGGAGGCGCAACCGCTCAATGCTTGGCTAAATCGATCTATGGTGTCTGCCCGCAACTGACGCCGATCGGGCGCGTGCGCGTTTGCGTCCGTCGAGGGCTGAGCGGATTGGACGGGGCGCGTTTCGATCATACGCCGGCGCTCACAACTTCGGTGGACCAGGCGGCGCGAACCTGGCGAGCGGCGATGACAGCGAGCTCTTCGGCTTCGCGGTGATGACGCTGGGACTTCGCGTGTACGAGCGACAGCTTGGAACGTTCGAGCTTTTCGCCGAGCGCTTCGAGCCTCACTTGCGCTTTACGAACAATAGACCGTGCCAATGCAACCTCCTCGGCGGCCACACGCAGGCGGGCTTCGATCTCGGCGAGCTGTTCGCGAACGTCGCGTTCCCAGGCGATGAGGACGACGTGATAACGGTTGTAGTCCTCACCGCGACTCAACACGCCATGCGTGCTCAACCACGTTTGCCACTCGCTTTCCCAAGCGTCACGCTGTCGCCGCACCTGAGCGAGCTCCGCGCGACAGGCGTCTGCTTCATCTTCGATAACGCGAAGCACGGCGAGCTTCGCCTGCAGATCGCGCTCAAGGCCGCCGAGCCGAGAGGCGCGAACGCGATGCAGATGCTCCAGCGTGACGATATCGTTAGACCGCATCAGGACTCCGCAACTCGCCGCAACAGCGCAACTGTTTCATGCAGGGATGCACGCTCGCCGATCTGCTGCCGTAACAGCTTGGTGATATTCGGCTTGCAGCGGATCGCCTTGTCCGCCACGGCGTCCGACCCGGCCTTGTACTCGCCGATCTGCAGCAGCACTTGAATGTCCGCATGCTTGGCCAAAAGCTCGCGCAACTCCGCCGCCGCCTTGCGATGTTCAGAAGTGGTCACGTGACTCATGACTCGACTGCGGCTCGCAGCGATGTCAATGGCGGGGTAGTGATCGGCCGCCGCCAACTCACGGGACAGCACAATGTGACCATCGAGCAGCGCACGCAGCTCTTCGCCGATCGGATCTCCCTCTTCGTCATCGACGAGCACGGTGTAAAACGCGGTGATCGCGCCGTACGCACTCTGCCCGGCACGCTCCACCAACGTCGGCAACGCCGAGAAAACAGAAGGAGGGTATCCCCGCCGCGTTGGCGGCTCGCCCGCAGCCAAACCGATCTCACGCAACGCCCGCGCATAGCGCGTCACTGAATCGATGAGCAGTAGCACCGACCGATTCTGCTGCCGAAAGTATTCAGCAATCGCCGTTGCCACGTTCGCGGCCTTCACGCGCTCGCCCGCCGGGCGATCCGACGTCGCCGCGACGACGACAGTGTTCGCAGCGCGGCCGGGCGGAAGCACATTGTCAATGAACTCCCGCACCTCGCGGCCGCGCTCACCGATGAGCCCGACCACCGTGACATCGGCCGCCGTGCCTTGCGCGATCATCGCGAGCAAAGTGCTCTTGCCTGCGCCGGCAGGCGCAAACACGCCGGTGCGTTGACCTTCACCGCAGGTCAGCACCGCATCGATCGCTCGCACACCCGTCTGCAACGAACGTTGAATGCGCTTGCGGTCGAGCGGATTCGGCGGACGGTTGTGAACCGGAAAATCCTGCGCGTTCTTCAACGGACCCAAACCATCGATGGGCTGACCGAATCCGTCTACGACCCGACCGAGCAGTCCGTCGCCCACGCGAATCGTCGGCGCCCGTCCGCAGTGGACCACTTCGGTCTGGACGGAAATGCCCTCGAGCTCGCCGAACGGCATCAGTAGGATCGCTTGCCGTTGCACGCCGACGACCTCAGCAAACATGCGCCACGACAAGTCGCTGGCGCGCAGCTCGCACAAATCCCCGATACGAGCCTGCACACCCGTCGCTTTGATCAGCGTTCCGACCGCTTCGAGCACCCGGCCGCGAGATTCGACCGGAGCGACATCGACCAGCGCTTCATCGAGCGCGGCGGCGAGATAGTGAGGGCGCTGTTGCCGGATGCGCATGACTCAACCCTCGGACCGCAAATCGCTGGCGAGCCGCTTGCCGACGAACGCATTGAGCAGGCCGCGGCGTAAAGCAGCGAGCTGAGTATCGATGCTGCCATCAATCACCCCGAACTCGCTTTCGAGCACGCAGGTGCCGCGCGACGCGTTCGGGTCTTTCGCAACGTCGATCCACTCGACCTGCGGAAACTCTTTCAGCAGCGACGAGACTGCCTCGTTCGCCGCATCGAACTGTTCGGCGCTGACCCGTAATCGCAGCGGCGTGTCGCTGTTTGCTTGCGCCAGAACCCGCCTGATCAACGGTTCCAGCAGCGTACGGTCGTTGGTATTCGCCAGGATCTGTTGAACCGCCTTGAGAACGGTCTGCACGATGCGACCTTCGAGCGACACGAACGAGTGCTCGAGCTGAGCCTTGGTTTCTGCTATCTGCGCGGAGAGTTCAGCACGCGCCTCACGCAATCCGGCCTCGTATCCGCGGCGACGCGCCTGTTCGATTTCAGATTCGAGATTCGCACGCAGTTCCTCGGCCGCACGACGAGCGAGTCGCAAAGTTTCGCGTGCCTCGACCAGCGTCGTGAACTCGTCGGCCTTGACCACGCATCCGCGCCCGGCCATGAGAGAGGCGCGATCGATCGAGAGCAGGGCGGTCACGCGGCGACCTCCGTCGTGGCAACGTTCTCGGCGAACAACCAGGACCAGTCGGGCGCGAGGAGCGGCAGGATCGTCAAGATCACATCCGCATTCAGCTGTCGATGGTTGAGTGCGGAACCGATGGAAAAGTTATCGTGCGACCATCCCATCGGGAATTTCAGCCGCAAGCGGCCATGCAACGCTTGAGTTTCTGGCGGCAACGCTGAATAGAGGGTCGCGACACCCAGGCGCGCCCAAGCATTGCTATCGACGAAGCGTGAGCGCCAATCCGCGGGCCACAATGGCGGCGATGCGGGGACCGGCATCGGCCCACGCCATTCGAGCACCAGTTTGTGAATGTCCTGACCGAGACTTCGCTGAATCAGGCTCGCGTCGTCACGACTCACCAGCAGCCGCAAATGCTGACGCACGAGCAGGCCAGCGATTGCGAGACACAATCGATGCAACGTCGGTCCATCGAGCAGCGCCAATCGTTTGGCTCGATCGGAGAAGTCAAAATCGAACTGATCGTCGAGCTGCCGTTCGCGCAGAATCGCCGTCGACAACTCGCGGATCCAGAACGGCTGCGATTCCAGGGCCGGCTCGATCGGGCCGATACGAGCCGTCAACGCGTCTCGCCAGCTGTGGTGCAAATACTGGGCTGGAAAAAGATTGAACGTCGTGATCGCCGCCGATAACGCTTCGCTGTTCTGGCCGGTGGCGCTCGCAGGGTCAGGCGGCACGACGATCCTCCCTGCTCAACGACGGGGGATCCGAATCTCGCGTGCCGCGCGCAGATTTCCCACGTGAGAGCAGACGGGCGACCCCAGATCCAACCGAAGGTGCATGCAACAGCATCACCAGCATCGCAGCCACGAGCAGCCAGGGAATGGCGAGCAGAATCCACAAAATGGTCGTGCTCGACGACGCAACCGTGGCTCCAAAAAACTTGGTCAGCGGAATCTGCGTGCCGGTCGTCACTGTGGCCCGAGCAGGGAAAAGGCTGACCGCGACATTGTCCGGTCCGAGCCCTTCGATGCTTCGCACGACCATATCCTTCACGGCCGGCACGAGCAGTTGCATGTTCAGATCGGGGCGATGTTTGATAAAGACCGATGCGGAGGAGGGTTTGACCGTCGTATCGAGCGCGTCCTGAGCGGGTACGACGATGTGGACACGTGCGACCACCACGCCATCGATCTCGGACAGCGTATGCGATAGCTCTTGCTGTAAGCCGTGGATGTAGCGCATGCGCTCTTCGGTGGGCGAGGAGATGAGCCCGTTGCGCTCGAAGACCTCGCCGAGACTCGAAAAGCGTTGAGCGGGCTGAGCGTCGGCGCGCAGCAGCTCGATGGCCGTTGCAACGTCCGCGTCTCGCACGTAGACGCTGAACTGTTTGTCGTCCGTCACTCGCTTTTCCGCTTCGATGCCGCCCCGGATCAGTGTCAGGAGCACATCGTTCGCTTCCGCTTCGGTGAGCTGCGAGTAGATCGCCTGCTTGCAGCCGGCGAGCGCCAATATCGAAAGCAATACTGCCGCCCGCCAGGCGTGGCGAGCGGACTGTCGGGTCGTCACGGCGTCATTCAGGAGACTCATGCACGCTGAGTCAGCGTCTGGACGCCGTTCTCGAAGATTGAAGCGCATTTCGAGGACACTTCGACATCCAGCGCGCAGTTGATCATTTGCATCTGCGTGACGACGAGATCCTTCGTGGTCACGTCCTTGCGATCCGCGAAACGGTTCAGCGCCGCCTGGCTCGCTTCCCAACGTTCCGAGAGCCGCTCCAAATGAAGCTGCAATCGGTTGTTGCCGACGCCGTTCACGGCGTTCAAGGTGGCCGAGTTCGCGGACGTCGCGTTGTTCGGTGCGAACATGAGCTGCTCGAACCGCGCCACCGAGTCAGGCGAGCTCGGCGCACGGCTGACGGGGTTTTGCGAGCTTTGCGGGGTAAACGCCAACTCGGGCAGAACGACGGTCGTGCTCACGCGGGAATCTCCGTTGTCATGACTGAACCAAGCCCGTCACGGGCCGACGTTGTAGTGCCGGAAAAAAGCGAATGAGCTCGCAACGCCCTCCGGCGGTCCTTCTTGCTTGCGGGCGAGCTCGACACAACAGTTCGCAATGCTGATAGCGCCGGCGTCGGTGCCGTCGGCAATAATTTTCTCGAACAGTTCCAGCGCCCCTGGGCGGCGCGCGTGGACCAGCATCGTGCCGAGCACCGCGCGGGCAATTTCACAATCGGGCTGGCTTTCGAGCAACGCGTTGAGCTCCTCGATCGCCTGATCGATCAGGCCACGCCGTGCATGCACCATCGCCAGCGCGATGATCGGCGAGGGCTTGCCCGGCCGCAGCTGACGCAGGCACGTGAAAATCTCTTCGGCGCGCTCGTGCATGCCGAATTCGGTGGCCAGAAACCCTGTCTCAGCAAGGCGCTCGAGCAGCAGCGGATCCGGGGCTTTGATTCGCCGTGGGGGAAGGCTGATGCTCGTGACGCCTTGCTGCGACATGAGGGCTCTCCTCTTAGCGCGAGATGGCGCGGGCCGGGGCCGACTTGGCCTCGGAGTCGCTCTTGATGATCGCCGACACGGCCGTCGCGACGATCTGATACTGATTCATGCGCAGGCTGGCCTGCGTCAGCTCGGCCGCCGTGGAGTTGGCGCCCAGGCCGTTCACCGCGGTGGATGCAGCGTTCTCGGCGCCGCCTACCGTATTCACCAATCCGTTCAGGGCGATGGTCATCGTCGTCTCCTCATATCGTGGGCTGGGCAATGGACAATGGGCACAATGCAATCGCATCGCTGCGACTGTTCTTAACAACCCCGCAAGCTCGCGTGCACCGCCTCCAGCACTTCGATCGACAGATCGGTGCTTTGAGCGAGAGCTTGCTGGGTCCGGAATTCCTCTTCGGGCAAGGGCTCGTGCAAACGCTGTCGCGCGTTATCGCGCGCCTGCTCGAAACAACTACGATATTCGGTGAGCACGCTGTCGCTCGCATCGTCATGCAATCGACGCGCGAGCTCGCCGTAAGTGTCTGGATCCTCGGGTTTCACCAGGTTCATGAGCGCTTCCCGAATGCGGCGACATAGAACTCATATTCGCGTCCGTCGCGTGCGAACACGACGCGATCGAGCTCGATGCGCTTGATGTTGAAACCGTCGAACTCGTCGCCTTCGCGATAACGCTTGCCGACCTCGTTGACGAGGTAGCGCTGCTGCCGCCACATCAGCACCGAGAAGCGCTGCGTGATCTGGTTGGGCTGCGCTTTCGGCGTTGCCTGGGCGACTTGCGCGGGTGGCAGCACTTGGAGATCGAGTAGACGCAGGCCGGGCACATCTTTAGCCAACATGCGCAGGCGGGAGGCGTCCTCTTCCGAGGGCACTGCATGCGTGCACGCGAGTTGGCCGCCGCCCCGATACTGAGGTTCGCAGGCGACGCGTGCGAGAGAAGCCATTCGCGACATCGCTTCGAGCATCTCATCCGTCGCAAACACTTCGACGCGCGGCCGGAAGCTCGATGCCGCGGCATCGTTGCTCAATTTGATTCGATGATCGTTGCTGGGCACGTAGCCGGACAGTAGCAGCTCGCGTCCATTGCGTTGATCGATGCCGATCTCCAGCTCGCCGCCCGTAGGCGCGATGTTCGCAAGCCACTGTCGAGCGGCGTCCACTCTGGAAGGCATGTCACCGGCTTCCGGGGTGGAGAGCGCCGCATAAGTCAGGCTCAGTGCGCCGGTCAAACCGACCAGCAACGTCGCGAACAGCACATACGGATTCACTTTGCGCAGCGAACCGATCGCGCCGGTCTCCTTGCCACGCGAGGCGAGTCGTTGCTGAAGGCGCTGCCAATCGGTCGACGATGCGCCGACGCTGAAGGCGGCCTTGCCGCATTCCACGATTTGTCCGTCGCTCAGCGCGGCGATTTCGCCAGGCGCGATGCGCCGGCCGTCGATGGCGATGGGCGCATCCAGGGCTCGACAGCTCATACCGAATCTATCCGAGCTGATCTGGCAATGAGCCGCCGCGACGCCGCCGTCGCAGAGGACGACGCCCGAGGAGAAGTCCGAACCAATCACGATCTTGCCTTCGCCCGGCAACTCCGCGGTCGCGCCATGATGCAGCCCGCTCAGCACGTAGATCTGTCTGAGGAGGTTGTTCGCTGACGCTTCGGTTGTTACGTGACGTTCGGACACGTGCGTTCACCGTGAGTGTGATGCACAAGACGTTAGCCTCGTCATGTGACGTCGCCAACGGAAAACGCAGGTCGTGAGGAGAAAACGTCCGGAGCACCCGGCGGTTTCGGACCACGCGTGCCTCGGTCGCTCAGCTCCGCCGCCGAATCGTCGATGACCGCGCGCGCGCTTTGAATCGATGTGGCATGCAGCTGATCGATCAGCAGCGCGAGCAGATCCTCGTGCCGATGATTGAAACGGAAGCACAGCTCGCCGAGGTACAGATGAAAAAAGCTGCAGGGGATCTTGCGAAGCGCGTGCAGGCGCTCTTTCGCGAAGCCCCAGAATTCTTCGATCGCGCTGGGACCGAGCGGAGCCGTGCTCCGAGTGTTGACGATCACATAGCGGCCGCGCACTTGAAGATTCGCGAGCGCCTGGCGATGGTCGATGGTCCACACTCCGCCGACAGCAGTGCGTTCACGAAGCAAAGGCACGCTTGCTTCAGCAGGGCCGTCAGGCGCGGCGACTACGACAGAGCCATCCTGCTGGCCGATGCCGAGGACTAGTACACGCGTGGCAGTCGTCCAGCCGCGAAAGCCACTGCGATGTTGCGATGGAGCCGGCCGACACTGAGCCAGCGCGAATGCGGAGCGACTCACACGCGCGTCGATGGCGCAACAGGCGCGAATCAATCGATAGAAGCGTTCCTTGGTGTCGACACAAGCATCCGCTTCGTGTCGTTGGCTATAAACGGATGCACCTTGCACGAAGGCGCTCAGCAGCTGCGTCTTGGCGGGCTCGGTGAGCCGCACGGATTCCCAGACTGAACGCCAGCTGTACCGGTGGCCGCAACCCTGGCACTTGTAACGTCCGTCGCCCAACTTCCAGCTCTGCGCGCTGGAGCAATGCGGACATGTCCTCATGTCTGCTCCCTTCGTTCGTTGCTAGTCGGAACCGACGCGGAGTTCGGTCCTACTGCTACTTACGAAATCGGGGAGTCAGAAGGCTCACTCAGAAATGAGATTTTTCCAGCGCGCGGCTTGCGCTGGCTTCCACGCCGCATAAAGCGTGACGAGCGCTTGAGCGGTGCGCTGGCGCAGCCGCGCTTCGTAGGCGGGCAGGCGTGTTGCAATCAAGCGTTCATACGTGCTCGTTAACATCCTTTCGGATTCTTCGCGCAAGCCGGCGCCTGCGAGCGCAGTCCCGAGCAGGCTCTCGGCATTCAACGTGCGCCAATGATCGGGCGCCGTGCGCTGTCGTTGCGCCGTTGTCTCGCGAAGCAGATTGAGAGCGTCGGAAAACTTGCCACTCGCGATCAGCACGGCAGCGAGTCGATCGTTCAAGTCGAGCGTGTACGACTCGGTCGGGCCGAACACTTCCACGGCGCGTGGGGCTTGTGCACGCAGCAGTTCCTCCGCCTGCGCCGTCTTGCCTTGTTCGTGATACGTTTGCGCCAGATGCGTGGCAGTGACGATCGCGATCGGATGATCGGCGCCGTACTCGCTCGTTGCACGTTCCACCACGCTGGCCTGCAACTCGGCGGCGGCGTCGAGCTTGCCGCGATCCCGATAGATCGACGCCAACAAGTTTTCGGCTCGCAGCGTGTTGGTGTGATTGGGGCCGATGGCCCGTCGCGAGCGTTCGACGGTGTCGATCTGCATGCGCTCGGCGGTTTCGAGATCGCCGACCTCGCGATGATTGGTGGCAAGGTTGTGACGGAGGATGAGCGTCTCGGGATGATCCTCGCCGGCAATACGGCGCGACACCTCGAAGCCCTGCCGATTGAGCGCGAGCGCCTCGTCGTACCGGCCAAGATCCGAATAGGCGTTCGCGAGATTGTTCATCGAGGTCAGCGTACTGGGATGCTCTGGCCCCAATGCCTTGCGACAGATTTCGAGCTCCTGCGAATGCAGCTGTGCCGCTTCTTCGTACTTGCCCTGGTTGCGATACGCGATCGCGAGGTTGTTCATGGTCGAGAGCGTTTCTTCGTGCGCTTCGCCCAGTGAGCGCTGCTGAAGCGGCAGGATGCGTGTCAGCAGCGCCACCATGTCGTCGAACTTCCCGCGCTGGTAGAGCAGTAGTGCGACGTTGCCGGCATGAGCCAATGTGTCGGAGTGTTCGGCTCCGAGCACGCGTGTCATGCGATCGAGGGTGTCTCTCGCAAGCGGCTCTGCTTCCTCGTAGCTCGATTCCGCGATCATGATGCTGACGAGATACGCTTGAGACTTGAGGGTGTCTGGATGATCCTCGCCCAGGTGTTCTCGGCGCAGCTCTAGGGCACGTTCGTGATGCTCGCGCGCCGTGGCGTAAGCGCCGAGCGCGTCATACGTCGTTGCGAGCGTGTGCTGGACGTTTGCTTCGAGAATGGGTTGATCGACGAAGCGCTCGCGTGCCTTGGCCGCTGCACGGTCGAGCACGGTGCGCAGCTTTACGTCGGGCTCGGGCTGCTCGTCCGGCCCCGCTTGAGCGAGCAGATCGTCGCGCAGGAAGTTGATGACCTGCTCGCGGGAAGCGGCTTCGATCTGGGCTCGTTGCTCGGCTTGCCTGGCGCGGACGGCGAGCCATGTGCTCATGACTGTGGCACCGACCAGAAAGAGAATGAATACCGCGAACATGCCGACGACAGCCCGATGCCGTCGCGCAAATTTGGCCAGCGCATACACGGCCGTTTGCGGACGGGCGAGCACGGGCTCGTTCCGCAAATGACGCTCCAGATCGTGCGCAAGCTCAGTGGCGCTCGCGTAACGACGATTGGGCTCCTTTTCGAGGCAGCGAAGCACGATCCAGTCGAGCTCGCCCTGCAGATGTTTGCTCAGCTGCGCCAGCGGGACGCGAACGCGTTCGACTGCATTCGAGGCTTGTTCCGGAGACAGTGAACGCAGCTTGTGCGACGGACGTTGCGGCGAGTCGCCGCGAATGCGCTGCTTGATGGACTCGACCTGCGAGTCCGACGAAGCACTGCCTTGAAAGGGCAAGCATCCCGTCAGCAGTTCGTACAGCAGGACGCCCAGAGCGTAAATATCGCTTTGAGCATCGACGGCGCCGCTGCCTGGATAAGTCTGCTCGGGGCTCATGTAGGCGGGCGTGCCGACGAACTGGTCGAAGGCGGTGAACTCGGTAACGTCGCCGGCGCGCCCTTGAGTTGCCTTGGCCACGCCGAAGTCGATGACCTTGGCTAGCGCCGCGCCTTCGTGCAAGGTCACGAGGATGTTCGACGGCTTGATATCGCGATGAATGACACCCTTCGAGTGTGCGTGCTGAATCGCGTGACACACCTGTATGAACAGCCGGATGCGCTCGTCGGGTGTGAGCCGGCATTGGGCGCAGTAATCGGTGATCTTGATCCCGCGCACCAGCTCCATGACGAAGTAGGGGCGGCCGGTCGGCGTCGCGCCGGCGTCGAACACCTTGGCGATGCCCGGATGATCCATCATCGCCAGCACCTGGCGTTCGGCCTCGAAGCGGCCGACCACCGCCCGGGTATCCATGCCGAGCTTGATGACCTTCAGCGCGACCTGTCGTTGCAGCGGTTGCGATTGTTCCGCCAGATAGACGACGCCGCAGCCGCCTTCGCCGATTTGTTGTAGCAGCGTATAGGGGCCGATGCATTCGCCTTCCGCATGGTCTTCCAGCCACGCGAGCTTGGAATCTTCAGCGGACGCTGAAAGAACGGGCGAAATAAACTCCGCGGCCGGTTGCACGCCGGCGAGCAGGGCGTCGATACGTTCGCGCAAGGCCCGGTCGTCGCCACACGCGCGATCGAGAAAGTGCGCGCGTTCCGAATCGGGCAGCGCCAGCGCTGAGGAAAACAGCGCTTCTTCCTGCTGCATCTGGCTCATGGTCGCAGCGTGTGACCCTAGGAATCGCGCAACTCGCGATAAATCCACGTTCTCGCGAACATCCACCAGCGGTTCGCGGTGGCGCGGGACACGCCGAGAGCCAGAGCGGCTTCATTGATTTCGAGCCCGACGAAGTAGCGCAGTTTCACGAGCTCCGCGACTTGCGGGTGCTCTACCACGAGCCGGTCGATGGCGGCGCTGATGGCGAGCAGTTGATCGTCCTCCTCGGAAGTCTCGGCCAGCTCGACTTCGTCGATATCGACATGTTGATTCGCACCGCCATGGCGCAACGCCTGACGCCGGCGGGCGCGGTCAATCAATATATGCCGCATGGTTTCGGTGGCCGCGGCGATGAAATGCGCGCGGCTTTGCCATTCTGCCGATTCTGCACGGCTGAGACGCAGCCACGCTTCATGAACGAGCGCCGTCGGTTGTAACGTCGCATCGTGCGCGCGCCTGGCTATTTGTGTCGCGGCCAGCCGCCGCAGTTCGTCATACACCGCAGGTAACAGCGCGGCGATCGTCGGTTCCAGCGAATGGCGGCGATTGCTTTCGAGCACTCACGATCCTTTAAATGCGAATGTTCCGTCGCAGCTCGTGGCCTCGACAGGCCAGGCCGCGCGATATCCGTATCGCGTCGGGATTCTTACACGAGCGCTAATAAAGTACAGCGTCCATTCGACGCAGAGGGCGACGCGGATTGGCGACAGTGTTCGTATGTAAATACTGCAAAAAACCGCGAGCGCGTCGGCTCATTATTTGACGTTCAGGTGACAAGCCGATTAAACCGGCAGACACCGCGAAGCTGAACGAAACGCGACCGTCCGGTCCGCAACGACCCGGCGCTGCGGCTATTTTTCCACCGCGGCGGTTCGCGATCTTTCTCCTGTCACAGCAAGCCGCTGTGATGTAGGCGCAATCGAAGCCCAGGAGTAAATCGCGTGACGTTCCAACCAGTGTCCAGCGGCTATCAGTCAGGGCGTAACGACCGCTATTGGTCGGAGCTGACGTATGTGATGCGATCGAACGAGGATCTGACGGACGTAGCGCAGCGCTACGGCATCACGGTCGACGAATTGCTCGCCGCCAATCCCAATGTGTCGTCCGCGACCAGTGTTCGCGCGGGCCAGGAAATCACCATTCCAGTCAGTGCAGAGCATGGTGGCCTGCCGATTGTCGATACGCACGGCGTGCAGGGCGCGCAATCGATGCAAGTCGTCGCCGACCAATATGGCGTTCCCGTGGCCGACCTCGAGAACGCCAATCCGCAGATTCCGGATTTCAATGTGCTATTCACCGGCGACACGCTGGCCATTCCGGCGCAACGGCAGAATGCGGGTGGCAGTGATGTCGCCACAGCCGTGCACGATTTGCAGGTTGCACAGGGCAATCTCGAACAGGCTCAGCGACGTGCCGCTAACGGTGACGGCGCTACGCGCGTCGAATTGCGGGAGGGGACGTATCAGAACCAGGTAACGGAGGCGGAGGACGCGCTTCGAACCGCGCTCGAAAATCAGATCGAGCAGCAAGCCGGCGCCGATCCCACCCTCGCGGATATCGATCGTCACGGCGCTGACATTCGCGCCGTGTACGCACAGGATCCGCTTGCGAGCGAAGCCATCGACGCGGCGCTCGTCGATTACAAACAGGATCGCGAAGTCGAGATGATTCTCGACGACGTTACGGCAGCGGGCGATACGCGCGAGCAACTGGAAGCATTGAGTCAGCGCTATCAAGCCGCACCCGACGAGATTCGCAGCAAGTTGGTGGCCGATCCGCGCGCGACCGATTTGTTCGAGGCGGCGGCTCAGTACGCCAATGAGCCATTGAGCGAGGCGTCGACCGATCCGCGAAACCCGGACGTGTTGCCGCAGACGAATTCCGCGATTACGCGACTCGATGAGATCACCGAGGGTCTCGATCCGCAGATCGCGGCGGGCATCGTGAACCAGGCATTGCCCGAGTACGAGAATATTTTCCAGCAACTCGAGCAATTCCCCGTACTCGGCTTCAACGGAACGCAGACCGCGGTGCGCATCGCCGATCGGGTGTGGAGCGCGTCGAACGGCTCCAGTCTGGTCAGTCGCCTGGTGGATCTCGGCACGATGGATGTGACTGGCGTGGGCACGCCGGTGTTCGAGGGCGCAGGCCCCGCGTATCTGATCGAGCTGGGACGCGAGGGCGGCTCGTTCCCTGGCGATGTTTCAATGTTCGAGTATGCGCTGTCAGGCGCCGAGCAATTCCGCGACAGCACGATCGCGGACCATACGGAGAGTTACGCCGAGCACATGGACGAGTTGCGATTCCTCGTCGAGAACGGCGGCGCGGCGATGTCGCCGGAGCAACTCGATGACGCGATTCAGGCGTATGTCAGCGAGAAAGGGCCTGAGTGGGAAAATCGCCTGAACGAGTTGCGCTCGCAGCTCTCCACCGATGGCACGGCGCTGCTCAATCAGGTTCAGCAGCTGGAAGCCGGGCTGAGCTCGGTGCCTGCGGATCAGCAAGAGAGCATGCGCCAGCGCATCGCCGAACTGCTGTCGAGCCCGGAGGCGCAGCTTGCAGTCGGCATGGCGTTGAATCAGAACCCGCCGCTGGTTCGGGGCGCCGCCGGTGACAATCTCGTTCAAACATTCGCGGATCTCGGCATCGTCGGCAAGGACAACGGGCTGGCTGTCGTGCTGGTCTCCTCGTACTTGCGCGAGAACGTGATGGGGCCGGCGGCGAACATCGATCTGTCGAATCCAGCGTCGGTCGAAACGATGCGCACGCAGCTGGAAGACGCTCTCCGGAATAACTCGGGTCTCGCGACGGTGTTGCAGATCACGCCGGATCAGTTGAACGACGTCGCGGACGGCATGCTTGGCCTGCTACCGGAGCCGGGCGCGGTGGATCAATTCGAGTATGCGAACAACGTCGGGCGCAACACCAACAACGCGCTCGATAAGCTGGACGCGAGCCTGGGACGCAGCAGCCCGTTCAATCTGGCCTTCCGAACCAGTGCGGTGGCCATCGTCGGTAGTGGCCTGGTCGACGCGGTCGACCGCTTTGGTGACGATCCTCGACTGCGGAATGGAATCGACGTTGTTTTGGAATCGGCGCGCGTGGGAGTAGATAGCACGCAGCTGTTCGCTGCGCTTCGTAACTGGCCGGAAGGCACGGGTGTTTCGGCGCTGAAGACCGCTGGAAAGTTCGTGCACGTGCTGGGCGCGACGATGGCGGGCGCTGACGGATTGAACCGGCTCGGGCAGGGCGACTATTTCGGCGCGAGCCTCAGCTTCGTCGTTGCGGGCGGCGTGACGTGGGGCGCGTTGGGCTCGTCCGCGGTGGCCGGTCCGCTGGGATTTGGTGCTGCCGCGTTGGCAACCGTCGGGCTGTGGATTTACGACGGCGTTCGCCAGTCGCAACATGCCAATCGTTTCCAAACAGACACGACTGCCAATTTCCTCGAGCACGCCGGCTTCGATGCAGACGCTGCGCATGTGTTGAACGATCACAGCGGCGAGGGCTATAGCGTCGTGCCGTTACTCATGCGGTACGGCGAGCTGAAAGGACTCGACGCGAGGCAAACGGTGGAGTGGGTGAATTCCATCGACAACGATCGTCTCGGCGCTCTGCGCGACAACTTGCATCGCACGCTCGATGAGATCGATGGCGATGTGAGTCGCTTCGAGCAGACGCACGAGAGCGACTCGCTTGTCGTGCCCGATACGGAACAACGGCCTTGGTTCGCCGCGAGCGGCGCGGCGCGGCCGATGTCTGTAGCGCAATTGGATGCGGTGCTGACGGTGTTGGAAGTTCGCAGACCCTGAGCACCGGGTCCGCAATGGTCGGGCGCTCGCTCTGTTTTTGACGGCAGGGCGCTGCGCCGACTGTTTCGAATCTCTCCAACAGGTATGGTCACGAGCATCGCCTCCGGCTCGCTTCGACCATCGATGGGAGATTCATGAGCACATTCATCTCGGCCTATTCCTACCAACCGGTCTATGACACTCACCAGCCGGCTCAGGTCACGATCGAGCCGACGGTCAAACGGCAGGTCGATCTGATCCTCGGCGAGAATGCGACCGCCGAGCAGCGCGAGCGCGCCTATCAGCTGGTGCAAGCCGAGGTGAACGACATGGGCGGCGTCGGCGACGCCGGCATCGTCGAAGAAGCCATTCCGGAATATGCCGCGCGGCTGCTCCAGGAAAATAACATTCCGACGGTCGCGGATCATCGAGTCGTCGATGCTGTCGATGCGCAGCTCGGTGCAGACGCGACGCCCGAGCAGCGACGCGAGGCGTACGAACTGATGCAGTCGTATGTCAACGACGTGGGTGGCATTGGCGATGCTGGCATCGTGGAAGAAGCATTGTCGTGGCAGGCGGGAAAACTGCTGCGTCAACACGGCCTGCCCGCGCGCATCAGCCAAGAGGTGGCTGACGCTGTCGATTCTCAGATTTCGCAGGACGCGGATTTCGCTCAGCGCATGCGCGCCTATGACATCGTGCAGGAGTACGTCGATAGCGTTGGCGGCGTCGGCGATCATGGCATCGTTGCCGAAGCGTTGCCCGGACGCGCTGGCGAGCTGCTGCGTGAGAATCGAATCCAGACGCAGGTTCGCGACTTGCCCGCGGCGATGGACGTGCTCGATCGCGACTTCGCGGTGTTCGATACCGCTTACGAAAACGACCGGTCGGAAGCGGACGGCAAGATCAGCATCGAAGATCTGCAGACGGTGCGTGACGGCGGTGACCGGTTCACTGCCGAACAGCGCTCGCTCGCCGCCTTCCTGCTGGACAGCCCGACCTATCGCAACTATCTCGATGTCGGCGCGGGTAAACGCAGCGTCGACGGCACGATCAGCCGCAACGATCTCAACGCCGTGAAGGATCAAGTTCCTTCGGGCGAGCAGTATCACCGGCTGCTCGATACTGCCGACGGTAACGGCGGCCTCGACGGCGACATCGGGCCGAACGATATCGACGCGCTGCTCGCCGATCCGCATGCGCCCGACGATCTGAAAGACGCGCTCCGGTTGTTGAAGCTGGGCGGCGAGGACGCGCTGGCGGATGTCGAAAGCTTCATCTCCGGGCTGACGCCGCATCGCTTGACCACGGCCAGCGAGTTGTACAACTCGTCGCAATTCCAGGCGCTTCCGGACGGGGACAAGCGACTGGTCGCGGAAATATTCCGGAATAGCGGCGGTAACGCGCTAACGATGGCCGAGGTGAAAACGCTGCTCGAAACTTCCGGCATGACGGCCGGGCAGCGAACCGCCGCGCTGACCCGAATCGCGATCGAGAACTCGCCGGAATTCCGCGCGCTTCCGCAATCGGATCGTGACCTCGTCACGCGCGCGTTGACGAACGGCAGCGACTCACGTGTCCCCGAGTCCATTCGCTCGCTGTTGGAAGACGGGCAGTTCGCCGAGCTGTCCACGGAACAAAAGACCGCGGTGCTGAGTCAGGTCGCGAACTATCCCGACAGCCGCTCCATCGCCAATCTGGAACGGCTGATCCAGAAGGACTGGTTCCAGGACTTCGGAATCGAGGATCAGCAACGCGCCCTGAAGCTGGTCGCGTTCCTGTCGCAGTACAACGGTGGCGACGCGACGGTGATCGCTAACACGCTGGATAAATTTCTCGCCGCCGACGCGCCCTATACCATGGACTTCGAAGCTCCCAATGGGACCTTCGGCACCGCGCTGGACGACGAGTTTCATCTGTTCCGCGGCTTCGTAGACGCAGGCAACGGCCCGTTGGATACGACCAACGACGACACGATGCACCTGGTCACTCATACGTTCGCGCACGAGGTGAATCATCTCGTCAACGGCGACACGGTGTCGGAGACCTTCGAGTATTTCAATGCCGAGTACCGCGGTTTCTATGTCGGATTCCGAGCGGAACATGGGCGTGATCCGACCGTCGACGAGGTCCTCGATCGCGTGAGGTTCATGCTGACGGCCACCGATGGCGCGTATGAGAATATCGCGCAGGCGCTGCAGAACGGCGGGACCGAGAGCGAGCAGATCATTGCCTTCATGGAGCGATTGCTGGGCCGAAACGATGTCACGGCCGCCAACGCCGCCACGCTCGATCCGACCAATGGCGGGGCGCTCGCGACCCGACCCCAGGGTAACCTGACCAACGATTGAGCCGACTACCGATCATGGCTTCCGCACACTTGAGGTTTCTCATGTCAGCCTACATGCTTGCTACCGGGTCCGGTCATGCTGCTGAAGGAGCCACTGCCTTGGACAACGACGCCGCAGCGAAGGTATCGCAGCTTGCGCAAGCGGAATATCGCTGGCAGGCCAGCGACACGGTGGTCGAGCGTCTGGATCGCCTGACTGCCGGCAACTGTGCGTTCTTCGTGGTTTCGCATCGGCGCGCGCCTCAGTCTCACGATCCGAGCTATGCTCTGCTGCCGGGCGACGAAGTCGTCTCGGAAAGCGATCCGTCGGCCGCGAGCAAGATCCTCGATGCATGCGGCTCACAGAGCGACGCCGGCATTTGGGCGGAAGTCATCGCGCGATTCCATCCGCAGGCCGGGCGAGGCAAGGTGCTCTACGACGCCAAGGAGGCGCGTGTGGCCGCGGAGCGCGCGGCAAAGTCCGGCCATCGAGTCAGCCCGCCCGCGTTTTCTAACAACCGCCACACCGTCGAATTCTTCTCGATGAATTTCGAGACCTCCAAGCTGTACCGGATCCGGGCGACGCGCCGGGACGATGGCAGCATCGCCGTCGAGAAGCTGTCGCTGTAGCTCGGCCGCGCGCGGCGTTGCTGCAATCCAGAAACAGCGACGATCAAACGACGATGTTTGCCGACAATGTTTGTTTGTTTTATATGTGCGCCGCCATGATTGTAATGATTCGGAAACAAATGAAGGGGTTGTGCAGACAACGGTGAGAGTATCTGCATATGTAAAGCACTGTGCTCCGGTGCTAGCGTGCCGCCGCCTTGAAAACAAGTGGCAACCGGAGGCATGAGATGGAAGCGCAATACCCTCAGACTGCTGTTCCGCAATTCGGTGCGTATGGTCCGCAACTCACTCCGCAAGGTTTTTTCGGCGGCCTGCTCGGAGGACCGCTGGGTGGGTTGATCGGCGGTGGCATCGGCGGACTGTTCGGCAATCCCAATCTCGGTCGTCAGATCGGCCAGACCCTCGGCACGGTCGGCGGCGGCATTCTGCCGTTCTCGGTCGACCCGCTGACCGCGGCCTATGCACAGCAAGCGCAACAGGCGCAGCTCGCTCCGCAAGGATTCTTCGGTAATCTCATCGGCCAGCTCGGTCAGCCGGTGGGTGGCGCGATCGGCTCGATCTTCGGCAATCAGCAGCTGGGCAATCAGCTCGGCGGCATCGCGGGGCAGCTCGGACGTTTCCTGCCGTTCTCGGTCGATCCGCTGACAGCGGCGTACGCGCAGCAGGCACAACAGGCGCAGTTCGCTCCGCAAGGTTTCTTCGGCAACCTGCTCGGCCAGATCGGTCAGCCGCTGGGTGGCGCGATCGGCTCGATTTTCGGCAATCAGCAGCTGGGCAGCCAGCTCGGCGGCGTGGCGGGGCAGCTCGGACGTTTCCTGCCGTTCTCGGTGGATCCGCTGACCGCGGCGTACGCACAGCAGGCACAACAGGCGCAGTTCGCTCCGCAAGGCTTCTTCGGCAATCTGCTCGGGCAGATCGGTCAGCCGCTGGGTGGCGCGATCGGCTCGCTGTTCGGCAATCAGCAGCTCGGCGGTCAGCTCGGGGGAGCCGCCGGTCAGCTGGGACGTTTCCTGCCGTTCCAGGCGCAGCCGGGATTTCAGGGCGGCTATCTGTATTGATGGCGACCGCCTGGTGTGAAAGCGTGCTCCTGGCTTCTCATCACAACAAGAACAAGTGAGAAGCCAGGGGCCGTCAACCACAGGACCATCGCGTGTCTTCCGATTCTACGCGCAACGAGTCGAATGATTATCTGGTGCGCGCGCGCCCGCCCGCGACGCTGCTGCGCGTGAGGGAATTCATAGCGAACGATCCCGATTTCATTCTGCGCCGGCAAATGGGGCCGGCGGACGAGCCGCATACGCTCGTCATCTCGGCGAGCGAAGAAGCGGCGGCGCGATTGCGGCAGCGTTTTGCGAACGACCTGATCGTGGAGCGCGATCGTCCGCTCAAGATGTTTTGAAGCGCGCGCGATGGGCGTTCAGATCTGCATCGAACTTCAGAACGACGGAGAGAATGTCATGACACAAAAATCCGGCGCGGATACGCCTGGCGATCCGAAGAGCGATCCCAAGAACGATCCCAAGAGCGCGGCAGGCTCCAAGGCGACGCGAACGGACGCGCCGCCGGTGGGCGCGGGAGTCAGTGCACAGCGCGGCGTGCGTGTGCAACGTCAAGGACGCAAGCAATATCTGGTCGCGACTCGTCGAAGCGCGGCCGTCAATCCTTTCGCCGTCTCCCCACAGGCGCTGAGCGCGGTGGAACAGGTGTTGCGTTCCAATCCGGACATCGAGGTGGTCGGCAAGGTGGGACCGAAAGCGGGCGTGGCCGCGCTTGCCGACGGCATGCCGGGCGCACCGCACGTGATCGTCGCGCGCATGGAGGAGAGCAAGGCGCAGATGCTCCATCAGCAAGGCCAAGGACACTTGATCGTGGAAGAGGATCAGGTGCTGACAATGCTGGATGCGCCCTACATGCCGTCCATGGTGGCGCCCTGCCTGGCGAATGCAGCCTCGGTGGCGGTGACGTTCGTGGTGATCGGGCCGGACGAAACGCCGGTGGAAGGCGCGGAGGTTTATTTGTTGGGCAGCTTGCTGCCTGCGATGGGCGTGACCAACAGCTCGGGTGAGGTCACTGTGTCCCTGATCGGCGATACGCCGCAGACACTTCGCGCGCTGTATGTGAAGCCGACCGCCGATTTCTGGAGCTTCTACCAGGCTCAGCCCGTGGTCAGCACCTCAGCGCCGAACGTCGTGATATTGAAACCGCTGAGCGAATCCTATCCAAATTTCCCTCAGCAGCAGATCGTCGGCTGGGGTCAGAAGGCGATGCGCATGGATCAATTGCCGCCGGATCGGCGCGGCCAGGGAGTGAAGGTCGCGATCATAGATTCGGGGGCGGCCACCTCACATGAAGATCTGCGCAACATCACCCGAGGCTACGATGCTCTCGATAACGGTCAGGGCCCCAACAACTGGATGGTGGACACGATCGCGCACGGCTCGCATTGCGCGGGCATAGTCGCCGGCAACGAATCCAACGGTGTCGGTATCCGCGGTTTCGCGCCGTCTGCCGAGATTCACGCTTGCAAGATCTTCCCGGGCGGCCAGATCAGTCAGCTGGTGGACGCGCTCGAGTACTGTGTCGAAAAGCAAATCGACGTCGTGAACCTGAGTCTGGGAACGGATCAGGTGTCGGAAGTTCTGGAGCAGCAGCTGGTGCGCCTCGCTAACCTGGGCATCGCCTGTATCGTCGCCGCAGGTAACAGCAGCGGTCCAGTGCAGTATCCCGCGTCGTCGCCGACGGTGCTCGCTGTGGCCGCGATCGGGCATGTGTCCGAATTTCCGCCCGACAGTTACCACGCGCAATCGGTGCAGGCCCCAGTCGTCGATGGTTTCTATTCTCCGAAGTTCACTTGCTTCGGTCCGCAGATCGCGGTGTGCGCACCGGGAGTCGCGATCATATCGTCGGTGCCGCCGAACGACTTCGCAGCGTGGGATGGCACTTCGATGGCGGCTCCACACGTGACAGGACTGGCCGCGCTCGTGTTGGCCCATCATGCGGATTTCACGGGCGCGTTCCGGACGAGGAACGCGTTGCGTGTCCAACGTTTGTTTCAAATCATCAAGGCGAGCGCGCGGCAGATCAACGTCGGCGATCCTCAACGTACCGGCTTCGGTCTGCCAGATGCTCCGACCGCACTGTCGCTGCAGTTAGGGGCGCAGACGGCGCAGCCTGCAATCGCTCCACAAGGAATATTGGGGCAATGGCCTGCGCAGGCGCCCCAAGGAGCTTTCGGAGGCGCGGTCGGCCCGCTCGTGGGAAACCCCATGGTGGGCCCTCAGATCGGTGCGGCGGTGGGAGAACTGGGATGGTACTCACCCTTCGCCGCCGCACCGCTGGCGATGGCGTCGTTTCAGCAGTTGCAAACTTTGCCGTGGCTGGCGCTGCTGATGAGACAACAAGGTCGGGGATGGTAGAGCCGATGTCGAGACAGGCGCGCTGCCGATCCTGGCGGGCAGCGAACACGGCGCGCACGCGTCGTCGTAGCCATCGCTGACAGGCTCACACGCAGGTGAGGCGGGGCCGGCTTCGGCCCCGTTCGCCTTCAGCCATGCAGATCAGTGTCTGGGCGCGTGCTCTTCGTCGACGATCGGCATCGTCGGCGGCTTGCGTTTGATCTTCAGGCCGTTCGCGGGTTGCTCGCTGGTCGCGTTGTCCTGCGCGACGTATTGAGCCATCTCGATCGAATACTCCGTGTTACAGAACCCGCAGCGAACCGTCTGGTTCAGGGTGCGGATCAGTAACAGGAACGGCTCCTGACTCTTGCACTCGCAGGCAATCAGCACACACGGCTGCAGCTCTGAATAAAGGATCTTGAAGGACATAACGGTTGCATCGATTTGCTACCACTGGGTAACGCTAGCAAACCATGATCCGCTCAGCGTTGTGAGGCCCAGATAGGCAAATTCGACAAAAAAATCGCGAGAAACACGGGCGAGCGCCTGACATGCGGCGCACAAATCCTGATTCGCTTAAGGCCCTTAAGCGTTTCCGCCACTAGCTACCAGAGCCCGGGAATGAACCGCCATCGGACCTTCGCAGCGTATTGCGAGTAACCGTTATCGGTCATCGACAAGTGACGCTCTTCGGTGATGGCGCGGAGAGCGTAGATCGCGGTCCAACCGAACAGTGCGAGCAACGTATAGGCCGTTGCTCGCCAGCTTCCATCCGCGAGTGTCATGCCGATGGTGGGAAGGGCGCCCAGCCACCAGACAAGATTCTTCGCAGCGTAAGCAGGATGCCGCACGAATGCATAAGGACCGCGCGTCACGATGCCGCGGTTGGTGAGATTGCTGGCCTTGAAACCCAGCGCGATGGATGCCCAGGAGAAGATGGCGAGCGCGATCAGCAGCGTGACATTGACGGCGAGATGAGCGACGTCGTTCTCGAAATGCGGGAAGTCGCTGCTTCGCCATTCGAGGAAGCGCATCGTGAACTCGTTGAACGGCGGATAACAGATCAGGCAGATGAACCAGCCGAAGAAAGTCGGATCCACCGTTCGGATACGGTTGTTCAGCGCCGGCAACTCGACGATGTAGCCGAGTGTGAACAACAGCGTGTCGACGAACAGAATCAGCTGAAACGCCGCCCAGAACAGCGACGTATCGAACAACACTCGGCCTGACAGATCGTTGTCGATGGCGGCGGTGAGTTGCAACAGCGAGCCCACCAGGTTGGCGACGTGGATCAGGCACCAGTTGATCATCAACGGCGCGAAAAAAAACTTCAGCAGCAACGCGAGCCCTGCCTGCCGGGCGATGGGCGAAAGGCGGATCTGCAACGGCAGAGTCATCGATGAGCCAGTCCTGGGCTTTCGGAGCGCCGGCGCGCGGCTGCGTCGCAGGGCGAACCACAGTCCTTGCACAAACGTGAAGCTGTTGGAATGGATCCATGGGTAGCGGGCGTAGTACGGAATCAATATCACGGCATACAGCGCGATCAATGCGATGAACACGGCGTGCACCGTGATGACGGCATCCGAAGCGAACATGCCGAGGTGCCACTGCCCTTGAAGCATCGACCGGTGGAAGTCACTCACGCTCGAAATGATCCAATAGGACAAGCCGATGAATGCGAGCGTCGCGAGGTAATTCGAAGCAAAGCGCCGGCTGCATAGCCTGGCGAGCGGCGTGGCAGGAGCGAGGGCGGTGACTGAAATGTTCATGGCTTCCGCTGCCTGAAAGGAGTGGGCGCGAACGACATTCGCGCCCATCTCGCACGGGCTACATTGGTTGTTGTTTACGGCTCCTCAGGGAGTATTGCCGTAGCCAATGGCGCCGTTACAGTGCATCCATTCGCTATTGGAGCCGCCACCGCAACTGCCATTGGCATAAAGCCCGGTGTTGTAACTCTGCGCTTCGGACTGACGGGTCTGGCCGTTCACCTGGATGTAATCCACCTGCACGTCGCGATTGCCGCTGTCGTTGGTGAACGCCACCGTGATGCCGCCGCTCAGACTGGTGGTCGCGGTGAAGTCCTGCATGCTCGTCGTGAGCGTCCAGGTCGCGACGTTGCTGTTATTGACTCGCAGACTGATGGATTCACCGCCGGCCGTGCCACGCGCGCGCACGACGATCGTCTTGTTTCCACCGCCGCCACTGCTGCTGCTCGAACTGCTGCTGCTTGACGAGGAGGACGAGCTGCTGCTGCCACCGTCGCCTATGGTGATATCCGAGCTGCCGCTGCTTTGATATCCCTCGGTGGCCATGACCATGTAGTTATGGGTGCCAAGGTTCAGCCCATAGGCGGCCCAGGCGTCGAAGTGGTTGCCGGTGGTGATGGTGCCGCCCACGCGCTTCTGCTGCCGGACGCTCCAGTATTGATAGAACGTTCGCGTGCCTTCGATGGAGGGCGCGTTGACTCGCTGTGTGCGATAAACATCGTACGTGCCGCCATCGCTGACGACCGTGCCGAGGAAGCCTTGCCCGCCCGGCGGGCGCCACGTGCCCCAGCTGTCGACGATGTAATATTCCACCAGCGGGTTGGTGGTCCAGCCATACAGCGCCAGATACGAATTGCCGGATGGATTGAAGCTGCCCGAATAAGTCACGTTCCTGCGGCCGCCGGTCTGCCAGCCTTTGCCGCCGACCCAGTTGCCGACGTTGCTCCATTGAGAGCTGTAGCGGCCGCCCGGCTGCAATGTGAAAGACACCGAGCCGCCGCCGTCGGTCCAGAACGAATACCAATAACCGCCGTGAGTGCCGGTTTGACTCGTGGTCAAGGTTTGCGCGTGCGCCGCTGAAAAGCCCAGGGCAGCGATGCAGCCGAGCGCCGTAACCACGATTCTTCCGGTCGACGAAACTCTCCTGAAACCCGCGAGCATGGAAATTCCCCCTTTCATGTGACGGGCCGCGTCATTGCCGCCCGCTGCAAAAGTCCATTCTGCGTTGATGCTGCAATAGGAAACGATGAAGTGGGATGTCTGGTTTGTGTGGCTCCCCCGAAAATGATGTTACCGCTACCTTGCGGGCGTTACTTATGCGCCCGGGCACGCTGGAGTGTCAAGCGAGCACCGGCGTGCATCTGAAGATATAAAAGGGCTCAGGCGCGTGTTGGCGGATCGCTGAGCAAGAGCTCGCGGCCGGAGAGCGCGCGCGTTAATTGCCGATCGCAGAACGCGGGCAAATGTTGTGGAGAGGAACCAGCGGGAGATATCCCTCCCTTTTTCGCGAGGGAGGGATGAATGGGTGCGCAATGTTAGCGCACCCATGAGTAACGCAACCTGCCGGCGCGTTAGCGACGCACGAACGGATCGATGGTCTTGATCGTGCCGTCCGGGTTGTAGAACAACTCCGTGACTTTCACATTGCGCAGACGCGTTTGTCCCGAGAGCTGCGAATCGGCGTAGAACAGCCACCAGCGACCGTCCCATTCGACGATGGAATGATGTGTGGTCCAGCCTTCGACGGGCTCGAGGATCCGCCCCGTGTACTTGAACGGGCCGTATGGCGAATCGCCGATCGCATAAACGATGTAATGCGTGTCGCCGGTCGAGTAGCTGAAGTAGTACTTGTCCTGGTACTTGTGCATCCAGGAGGCCTCGAAGAAGCGCCGGTCGTGATCGCCGCCGAGTAACGGCTTGCCGTTCTCATCCAGAATGACGACGTCGCGCGGCTTCTCCGAGAACTCGAGCATGTCGTCGCTCAGCATCGCGACCTTCGCCGTCAGCGCGGGCTTATCGTCGGCCTGCAGATCGGTCTTCGAGCCGTTCGCATCGTATTCGCCCGTGGTGAACCGCTGCAGTTGTCCACCCCAGATGCCGCCGAAATACATGTAGGTTCGGCCATCGGTGTCGGTGAATACGGCCGGATCGATCGAGAAACTGCCCTTGATCGGCTCGGGTCGCGCTTCGAACGGACCGGTCGGCGACTTCGAGGTCGCCACGCCGATGCGGAACGCGCCTTGTTTGTCTTTGGCCGGGAAGTAGAGGAAGTAGGTGTCGCCTTTGCGGGCCGCGTCGGGCGCCCACATCTGCTTGTCGGCCCACGGCACCTGAGCGAGATCCAGCGCGACCGGATGAAGCGTCACCGGCCCGCCGATCTTGTCCATGCTCATCACGCGGTAATCGCGCATCTCGAAGTGCGAGCCCAGATCGTCTTCCGGCGTCGGGCCTTCGATGTCATGGCTGGGATAGACGTAGATCTTGCCGTCCCAAATGTGCGCCGAAGGATCGGCGGTGTAGATCTCGGAGACCAGCGGCTGCGACAAATACTCGCGTTGTTCTTTTGCAGGCGCCTGCTGAGCTGCGCTCGGAGCGCCCGTGGCGGTTTTGTCTTCGGAGGAGCATGCGGCGACGGCGAGCGCTGCGCATGCAACCAGATACATCGGCGGACGATTCATTCAGTTCTCCTGAGAATGCGAGGCAACGGGCAGCATCGAAGCCGTCTTTTTTGGGGCGCCAACGTTAGCACCAATCCGGTGCGTCTGGTAGCGGTATCATGCCGAGGAGACCGCATTCCGCCGAGCCCGCGCCGCCCTGACAACGAAAGACACCAAATCCAAAAACCGCGCCCCGACGTGGGGCCGCGGCAGCTCCGGGCTTCGGCGCGCGGCTGGCTTCGATGTCCCCCAACTGCTGTCTAAGCATGCAACAACAGACAGAAAACCCCGGGCCGCGTGTCATGGCATGTCTCGGGCTCGGGTCGCAAGACAAGTCGCGACCATGTTGACAGCGATGGCCAATAGCTTCACGGTGCCGCCCGTCCAAGGAATGCACACCGTCGGGCGGGTCGTAGCACGTCGGCGATAACAGGCGTGCGCGGCCTCCGATGTTTCACCACGGGGGAACGGATATGTCCAATCTATCGTCGTCGCTGCGACGCGCTGTCGTCTGGGCGGGCCTGCTGCTGTTGCCGATCGCGGCGTGGTCGCAGACCCTGCCAACCGCAACTCAGGTCGCCGCTCAAATTCAACTCGGCTGGAATCTTGGCAACACGCTGGAAGCTCAGTGCGGTGAAACCGCTTGGGGCAATCCTGCGGTCACCCAACGATTCATCAACTCGGTGCGAGCCGCCGGCTTCAACGCCATACGCATTCCGGGGGCTTGGGATTGTCACGCCAATCAATCCACGATGACTATCGATGCGGCGTGGATGGCCCGCGTCAAACAGGTGGTCGACTATGCTCACGGCCAGGGGATGTACGTCATCCTCAATATCCACTGGGACGGCGGCTGGCTCGAGGAACATCCGCTGTACTCTCATCAGCAGGCGAACAATCAGAAACAAACCGCCTACTGGACGCAGATCGCGACCACTTTCCGGGACTACAACGAACGACTGCTGTTCGCCGGCACCAACGAAGTCCATGCCGACTATGGCACGCCGACCACCGAGCACATCACCGTGCAGCAGTCCTACAACCAGACTTTTGTAAACGCCGTGCGTGCTACCGGTGGCAATAACGCCTCCCGGACGCTGGTGGTGCAGACGTATAACACCAACGCCTGGCACGGCCTGAACTACTTCTCGATGCCGACCGACACGATCGCGAATCGCCTGATCGTGGAGATCCATCACTACGATCCGTACGACTTCACGTTGAACCCCAGCGGCAGTTGTTTGTATTGGGGCGCGCCGTATCCGTCGCAGGGCGCGTGCACTTGGGCGCAGGAGGCATATCACGACGACTTGTTCGGTCAGGTAAGAAACAAATGGGTCGCGCAGAACGCCCCGGTGATTATCGGCGAGTACGGTGTGGCCACGCGCCCAAACCTGAGCTTGCCGGCGCGGCAGTACTATCTCGAATACGTCAATCGCGCCGCGGCCGCCAACGGCATCAAAACCTTTTACTGGGACAACGGCGTCAATCCGAATCAGACGAACGGCTTTGCGCTGTTCGATCGCAATAGCGGAGCCGTCATCGATCAAGGCGCGCTGGACGCCATCAAGCGTGGCGCCGGCATCGGCAATCCGACGAACTTCACGCTGACCGTCACCAAGTCGGGCTCCGGCACCGGCACTGTCACGTCGTCACCTTCGGGCATCAACTGCGGCAGTACTTGCAGCGCGAATTATTCGAGCGGCGCGTCCGTCACGTTGACTGCAGCCCCGGCGAGTGGCTCGACGTTCGCAGGCTGGAGCGGAGCATGCACCGGCACTGGCGTGTGCACGGTCTCGATGACGACAGCTCGTTCGGTCACAGCGACGTTCAACGGTCCGGGCGCGAGCTACACGCTCAGCGTTACAAAAATGGGCAGCGGCACTGGCACGGTCACGTCATCGCCTTCAGGCATCAACTGCGGCAGTGCCTGCTCGGCGAACTACTCTAGCGGTACGTCGGTGTCACTCACCGCAGCGGCTGCGAGCGGATCTACCTTCGGCGGTTGGAGTGGAGCGTGCTCGGGTACGGGCACATGTGCAGTTTCGATGACAGCCGCACGCAATGTGACTGCGACCTTCAACACTTCCGGCACCGGCGGCACATGCGCCAACGCCATCGCGTTCACCAACAACACAGGTAACTTCAACACCACCGGCGCGGTGTGTTACCGGACGAATGCAAACATCAACGGCTGGGGATGCTCCAACTTCGACGGTCGCACTTTAACGGTCGGCGGGCAGGCGAGAACCTGCGGCCAGCTGCCACTGACCAGATCGGCCGATGGTTATTACTACTTCTCCATCACGGCCGGTACTTATCCCTGGGCCAGCCTTTACGCCTGGTAATTGGAGACAGAGGTCTGGTCCTATGGCAAGGAAGCCGAGGCCATCATCAGCCGCTATCTCAAACTGCGCTATACGCTGATGCCTTACTTATATTCGCTCGGCAAGAACACCTACGACACAGGCGCGCCGTTCATGCGCGCACTGTTCATGGATTTTCCGCACGATCCCAAGGTCTTCGCTATCGGCGACCAGTACATGTTCGGTCCGGAGTTCCTGGTCGCGCCGGTCACCGAACAAGGCCGGGAGAGCCGAGAGGTCTACCTGCCGTCCGGCAGCGATTGGTTCAACTATTGGACCAACGAAAAGCTGGCCGGCGGGCAGACTGTGACTGTCGCGGCGCCAATCGACGTGATTCCGCTGTTCGTGCGCGCCGGTTCGATCGTGCCGCTGGGCGTGGATATTTCCCAGCACCGCGACGCCTCAGGCGCTCAAGGAGATTCGCGTCTATCCGGGCAAGAATGCCGAGTTCACGTTGTTCGACGACAACGGTGTGTCGTACGACTATGAGAAGGGAAGCGGGCGAACCACGCGCTTGAAGTGGGACGAAGGCTGAGCAACTCACCGCGGACGGTGACAAAGCCGTGAGTCGCTCAGCTCGGGAATTGCTACAGGTGGTTCGTGGCCCCTGAATCAGTGAGATCGTCGAGCAGCGCCAGTTCCCACGATCCCTCCGCGATGTAACTGCTGGAGCTGCGGCCGCCGCGCGCAAGACTTACGCACGCAGCCACGAACGGTGCGATAACCCAGGAATTGCGCGGTGGCGGCTAATTGGGTTGACTTTCATATATGAAAGAAACAGCATTAATGAAAAGGCCGGCCACGGCGCTCGCTACCCGCCGGAGGAGGCCGGTTGCGCTTCAGTTGCTGCGGATCCGGGCTGTCCGGCGGGAGATGCCCCCTTCGAACGCCGGCCGGCCCGGGTCTTTAGAGACGGAGAAGATCGCCTGACAAACCCACGAATCCCACGCCGTAGGATTGGCAGAACTTCCGTACATGTGTCCGAGATCGGCTTGGGCGCGGCGCCGCTCGGGAATCTATATCAGCCCGTCACGGAAGAAGATGCCCAGGAAACACTGGCGAGCGCGCTGGCGGCCGATGTCACCTATGTGGATTGCGCGCCGTACTACGGCTTCGGCTTGTGCGAGCGGCGCGTTGGTGACGGCGTGCGAGGCCGAAACGATGTCGTGGTCTCCAGCAAGGTGGGCCGGGTGCTGGTGCCTGCGCCTGAAGTCCTCGACGACAGCGAGCGCTACGGCTTTCGCTCCTCGATGCCCTTCACGCCGGCCTTCGACTATTCCTACGACGGTGTGATGCGCTCGTGGGAAGCGAGCCTGCAAAGACTCGGGCTGGCGCGTATCGATATCTTGTATGTCCACGATATCGGCGCCGTGACTCACGGCGAAGCGCATCAGCAACGGCTGCTCCAACTCACGAAGCAGGGTGGCTTACGCGCACTCGAACTCTTGCGGTCCGGCGGGGAGATCGACGCCTTCGGTCTAGGCGTGAACGAGATCGACGTGTGCCTGAGCTTGCTGCGCGAGGCCGATCTGGACGTGATACTGCTCGCTGGCCGGTATACGTTGCTCGAACAAGCTGCGCTCGACGAGCTGATGCCCGAATGCGCACGCCGTGATGTTTCACTCGTCATCGGTGGCCCGTATAACTCGGGCATCCTCGCGACGGGCACGCGCGGCGCTCACATGCCCAGATTCAATTACGAAGGCGCGCCAACTCATGTCATCGAGAAGGTCCGGCGGCTGGAAGATGTTTGCGAGCGGCATGGGGTTCCATTGCCTGCCGCGGCTTTGCAGTTTGCGCTGGCGCATCCGCAGGTGGCGTCCGTGATCCCTGGCCTGAGCGGTCGTGCGCAGGTCGAGCAAACGTTGGAGCTCTACAGAGAGCGCATTCCATCCGTGTTTTGGGAAGAATTGAAATCGCGACGGCTGATCCGTCAGGAAGCGCCGGTGCCGGAGTCGAAAGCGTCATGAACATCGTGGTCGATGCCCACGTGCATCTTTGGGATCCCGCTCGGGGCGATTACGGCTGGTTGAAGCCGGAGCTGACCGGGTTGTACCGGCGCTTCGACACTCAGGAGTTGCATGCGCTGCTCGACACATCGCACGTCGATGGAGTCGTGCTCGTGCAAGCGGCGCCCACGGCTGCGGAGACCGATTATCTCCTTGGCATCGCCGAGCAAACGTCGTGGGTGTTTGGCGTCGTGGGCTGGATCGACTTCGATGCGGACAATGTCGCCGACGTCGTCGCGAGCCGTGCGAGACATCAAAAGCTGGTCGGCGTGCGGCCCATGTTGCAGGACCTCGACAATCCGGAATGGATTCTCCACCCTCGGCGCACGCCGGCGCTCACGGCACTCGCTTCGCAGGGGCTGGTCTTGGATGCATTGATCCATCCCAAACACATCGACGCCATCGAGAGAATCGCCGAGCGCCACCCCGAGCTGAGCATCGTCGTGGACCATGCCGCGAAACCGACGATCAGCGGCCGTCCCGACGCCACATGGCGCGATGGTATGCGACGGCTGGCTGCGAACAAGAATGTCGTTTGTAAGCTTTCGGGATTGCTGACTCAGCTCACCTCAGCTACGAGCACAGAGCATGTGTTGCCTCACGCCGAAATCGTTCTGGATCTATTCGGTCCGCGGCGGCTTCTGTGGGGAAGCGATTGGCCAGTGCTGACGCAAGCCGCCACTTACTCACAGTGGTTCTCGATGACGCAACGGATCCTGGGTTCATTGAGCGAGGCGGAGCGCGGCGCCGTGCTCGGCGGCAATGCCGCGCGCATTTATCAGCTCGATCTTCGAGCTCAAGCGCCAGCGATCCTGCTGCATCCCGCGGACAACGTCGTAGTCTGCTGCCGCGCTGTGTCGGCCGGCGAGCGTATCAGAGTGGGCACGGATGAGCAGATCGTCGTGCTCGAAGCGGCCGAGCTGGGGCACAAGATTGCACGTCGCCCCATGGAGATGGGATCAAAGGTCATCAAATACGGAGCATCGATCGGCTCGGCCACGGCAAACGTGCCGGCGGGCGGCTGGGTTCATTTGCATAACATGAAAAGCGACTACATCAGTCCACATACGCGCGCGCTGGGCGGAGAGGGTTCATGAGTATCAGTGGTTTCCTGCGCAGCGACGGACGCAAAGGGATTCGCAACGTCGTGATCGTTGCGTACCTGGTGGAGTGCGCGCACCACGTGGCCCGGCGCATCGTCGATCGGTGCGACGATCCGGATGTGCATCTGATCGGCTTTCCCGGTTGTTATCCGAATCAGTACGCGACGCGGATGATGAAGGCGCTGGCGACGCACCCAAACGTCGGCGGCGTTTTGCTCGTTTCCTTGGGATGCGAGTCGTTCAATCGGGAAGGATTGGCCCGCCACGCTGCCGAAAGCGGTCGCGCCGTCGACACCATCGTCATTCAGCAGTCGGGCGGCACGCGAACGGCCATCGATAAGGGCGTCGCGACGGTCGCGGCATTGAAGGAGAAAATGGCGGCTGCGGAAGTTCGCGTCCCTATGCAGGTGAGCGAGTTGGTGGTCGCGACCATCTGCGGCGGCTCCGACGGCACGAGCGGCATCACGGCCAATCCGGCCGTGGGTCGCGCCTTCGATAAGTTGGTTGCCGCGGGCGCGACCTGCATCTTCGAAGAAACCGGTGAGATGATCGGTTGCGAAGGTCCGATGGCGGAGCGGGCCGCTTCGCCGGAAGTGGCTGCCGCGATCGTGGATTCCATCGCCAAGGCCGAGACTTACTATCGGGCCATGGGCTTCGGCAGTTTCGCACCGGGAAACGCGGAGGGCGGGCTCAGCTCACAGGAAGAGAAATCCGCGGGCGCGTATGTGAAGTCGGGTTCATCGCCCATCGTCGGCGTCATCAAGCCGGCGGAGATACCCGAGGTGCCCGGCCTGTACTTGCTCGACGTGGTGCCCGACGGCGCGCCGAAGTTTGGTTTTCCCAACATCTCGGACAATGCCGAGATCGTGGAGCTGATGGCCTGCGGCGCGCATCTCACATTGTTCACGACGGGGCGCGGCTCCGTCGTGGGCTCGGCGATCGCGCCGGTGATCAAGGTGACCGGCAATCCCGACACCTACCGCCGCATGGGCGAGGATATGGACGTGAACGCGGGACGCATCCTCGAAGGTCAGGCGGACCTCGATGAGGTCGGCGATGAAATCGTGGCGCTGGTGAAGGCAGTGGCGGCCGGGCAGTTGACGAAGTCCGAGGCGATGGGCCATCGTGAGTTCATTCTCACGTACAAGACCTTTGAGCCGAGCGGGCCGGGGTGCTTCCCGCGCGCCGGGCACGGCTGAGTGCCTTGACTTCATGAAGCGGCGGGGCCGCGAATCGCCCTTGGCTTGATTACGACATTTATCGATTGCACTGTCGGGGGAGATGCGATGCCAGCCGAATCGAAGTCGACCACGCCGCTCGCGCCGCTGATCCTGATCGTCACGTTGTTTTTCCTGTGGGGGATCGCGAACAACCTCAACGACGTGTTGATGCCCCATCTGCGCAAGGCGTTCTTCCTCACCGATCTGCAATCGAGCTTGGTGCAGTCCGCGTTCTACATGGGCTACTTTTTCCTGGCGCTGCCGGCGGGCTGGGCGATTCAGCGCTGGGGTTATCAGCGCACGGTGCTGATCGGCCTGCTGGTGTTCGGCGCCGGCGCGTTGATGTTCTATCCGGCGGCGGAGTTTCGCGAGTACGGCTGGTTTCTCGGCGCGCTGTTCGTCGTTGCATCGGGGCTCGCGTTCCTGGAGACCTCGGCGAATCCATTGATCACGGTATTGGGCGATCCCGCGCGCGCCGAGCAACGGTTGAACCTGGCACAAGCTTTCAATCCTTTAGGCGCGATCAGTGGCGTTTTGATCGGGCGCGAGTTCATTCTCTCGGGCGTCGAACCTACGCAGCAGGAGCTTGCGGCGATGAGCACCGCGCAGCTCGAGGCATTTCAGATCGCCGAAGCCCAATCGGTGCAGATGCCGTATCTGATCATTGCCGCCGTGGTGCTGACGTGGGCGACGCTCGTGGCGCTGACGAAGTTTCCACCGCAAGCGCAGGCGCCGGAGCCGGCAGCCCGTGACCGTCTGTCGATGCGGGAGGCGATCTCGCAGCTGATGGGCAGGCGTCGTTTCCTGTTCGGCGTGGCGGCGCAGTTCTTTTATGTGGGTGCGCAGGTCGGCGTCTGGAGCTTCATGATCCGCTACGCGCAGGCGCAGGTGCCCGGCATGGGAGAGAAGACGGCGGCGGCCTATCTCACCTGGTCGCTGGTGGCCTTCATGCTGGGAAGATTCATCGGCACGGCATTGATGAGTCGCGTGTGTCCGACGCGACTGATGGGGGGCTTTGCGCTCGCGAATGTCGCGTTGACCTTGATCGCCGTGTTCGTCGGCGGACAGCTCGGGCTCTATGCGCTCGCCGCAACCAGCTTTTTCATGTCCATCATGTTTCCGACCATCTTCGCCAGCTCGCTGCGCGACCTGGGGCCGCTCACCAAGGCGGCGTCCTCGTTCCTGGTGATGAGCATCATCGGCGGTGCGGTGCTCACGGCGGCGATGGGGGCGGTGTCCGATGCCAGTGGCATCAGTTTCGCGATCCTGGTGCCGACCGTTTGTTTCATGGTGGTCGGCTCATTTGCATGGAGCGTGTCTCGCGTGCCGGCGCATGACCTCAAGGCCGTAGCCGCCCTATAATAGGAGACATGGCCGCCTCACTAGACGAAGATCGGAAGGTTCGTGCGCCCGCGCTGGAAAAGGGATTGGACATCCTGGAGCTGCTGGCCGCCCGGCGGGTGCCGCTGACAGCCTCGCAGATCGCCGCCGAGCTGGATCGCTCGGTCAGTGAGTTGTTCCGAATGATGGAGGCCCTGGTCCATCGCGGCTATCTGGCCCCCGCGGCTTCGGGCGAGGGCTTCGAGCTCACCAATAAGTTGTTTGCCCTGGGAGTGGCGGGGGCGCCCGCTGCCAGTTTCCTCGAAGACGCGCTGCCCGAGGTCAGAAAGCTGACCAACGTCATCGGGCAATCCTGTCATATCGCGGTCGCGAGTCAGGACCAGATGGTGGTCGTCGCACGCATCGAGTCGCCCGGCAACCAGGGGTTCTCGGTGCGCATCGGCTATCGACGGCCGCTGGTCGACTCAACCTCGGGCCTGGTGCTGTATGCGTTTCAACCCGAGAACGTTCGTGCCGAGTGGCGCGAGCGGCTCGCGCCGACAGTCGGCCAGAAGGCTTGGAAGGCGTTCGAGGAGAAGGCCGTCACGGCGCGTGCGCAGAAGTATGTAAAGGCGGACAGCGACGTCACTCGTCACATCGTCGACCTGTCAGCGCCCATCATGAACAAGGAAGGCGTGGCGGCGGCGCTGACGTGTCCTTACATCGAAACACCGATGGCCATTCCGATGAAGGACACGATCGCCGCGATCCGCCGCACGGCGCAGGAAATATCCAGGAAGCTGAGCGTCGACTGACGCGTTACACAGCCACCAACGCTCCATCCCTAAGCCGCAGCGTTTGCGAGCGCCCGGCTTTCAACGAAACGGGCAGGGAAGATTGCTTGGCGCGCAACAGCCATGTGCCCTCGCGACGGGCCATGAGCCGGCATTCTTCCAACGAGCCATTGCGCCAACGCAGATCCACACCCAACCCACCGCGGGCGCGCAGGCCCGAGATGGATCCTTGCGGCCACGCGCTCGGCAGCGCCGGAAGTAACAACACCTCATCCTCTCCCTTGGGTGTTTTCAAGCTCTGCAGCAGCATCTCCGTGACGCCCGAGGTGCCGCCGAAATTGCCGTCGATCTGGAACGGCGGGTGAGCGTCGAACAGGTTGGGATAGGTTCGCTCCGGACCCAGCAGCAATTTAAGAATCCGATGCGCGCGCTCGGCGTCGCGCAATCGCGCCCAAAGATTGAGCCGCCAGCCGATGCCCCAGCCGGTCGCTTCGTCGCCGCGAATCTCCAGCGTCTTGCGCGCGGCGTTGGCCAGCTGCGGCGTGTGATCGACACTGATCTGGCCGGAAGGGTACAGGCCATAGAGGTGCGAGACGTGACGGTGATGGATGTCCGGGACGTTCGCGTCCCAGTCTTCGAGCCATTCTTGCAGGTGGCCTTGCGCGCCGATCTGGTCCGGGGGTAACCGCTTGCGGGTCGCTTCGAGTTTGGTGATGAAATCTGCATCGCGCCCGAGAATTTTCGCCGCCTGCGCCGTGTTCGCAAACAGATCGCGCAGAATCTGATTGTCCATCGCCGGGCCGGGGGCGATGGACACCTCGTCGTGATGATAGTTTTCCGGCGACATGGAAGGATTGGTGACCAGCCACTTGCCGTTCGGATGCTCCACCAGGGTGTCGAGGAAGAACTCGGCGCTGGACTTCAGGATCGGATACACCGACTCGAGATAGCGCACGTCACGGCTGTAGTCGTAACGATCCCACAAGTGTAGGCACAACCAGGCGCCGCCGGTGGGCCACATTCCCCACTTGGTGCCGTCGATCGGCGCGGTCGCGCGCCATAGGTCGGTGTTGTGATGAGTGACCCAGCCACGAGCGCCATACATGGTGCGGGCGGTGCGTGTGCCCGTGACTGATATGTCTTTCACCATCGCGATCAAGGGCTCGACGCATTCGCCGAGATCGGTCGGCTCGGCCGGCCAGTAGTTCATCTCGGTATTGATGTTGATGGTGTATTTGCTGCCCCAGGGCGGGTTGAGCATATCGTTCCACAAGCCCTGCAAATTGGCGGCTTGCGTGCCGGGGCGCGAACAGGAGATCAACAAATATCGGCCGTACTGATAGTACAGAGCGGCGAGCGCGGGATCGTTACTGGTCATCGATTCGCGCACGCGAGCGTCTGTCGGCTTTTCGGCCGCCGGTGTGTGGCCGAGGTCGATCGAGACACGCCGGAACAAACGACGATGCTCGGTCTGATGCCGGGACAGCAGCTTGTCGAAAGCGTGTCCTTTCGCTTGTTCCAGCGCGGCGAGGTTCAATGCGGTGGGATCGCCATCGACGCTCTCGTAATTACGATAGCTGGTGGCCATAGCGACCAGGATGATCACACTGTCGGCGTCGCGAATGCTGACGGACTTGTCGCTCGATTTCTTGGTGCCCCCTTGGTTGAGCACGCGTGCGCGGGCTTCGTAAGTCAGCTTGCCAGCGATGCCATGTTGAGTGGAGTTGCGACCACGCATGACCACATCGCCATCGGGCAATGTTTGCAGCAGCAGGCCGGCGGGGGCGGGTGCTTTGTCATCGAAGACTATTGCGCCAATTCGTTTGGTGCGCGCCGGCGCTGTCCCTGTAGGCGGCTCAGCAGGCTGCGAGGGCGTGGGCCAATGAAAAGTGGCATCCACGTCGATGCTGCGAGGTTTGTCGGCGCTGAGTCTGATGACCAGCACGTTGTCAGGCGTGCTCGCAAAAATTTCGCGTGTGTAGGTGACATCGCCGGCAGTGAATCGCGTCGTGGCGAGTGCGCCGTCGATATCCAGACTGCGCCGATAACTCTGTGGCTCTCGCAACTCGGGGAAGGTGAGGCGCAGATCGCCGACGCTCTGATACGACATCTGCCGGAGCGGTTTAGCCATCACTTTCGCGGTCACCAGGTCGGTGGCCTTCTCGTATTCGCCAGCGAACACCAGCCTGCGAACTTCCGGCAGGGCGGCGCGTGCTTCGGGATTCACGGGATCGTAAGGACCGCCGGCCCACAGCGTGTCTTCATTGAGCTGCAGTCGCTCGCGCTCGACGCCGCCAAACACCATCGCACCGATGCGGCCATTGCCCACCGGCAATGCTTCGACCCACTCGGCCGCCGGCTGGTCGTACCACAACAGATTCTGAGTACTCGAAGCCGCTCGTTCACCGCTCGCCGAACGGGAGATTGTGGGTGCCAGCAGTGAAGCGGCCGCGGCTTGCAGCACCGTTCTTCGCGTAAAGGTCATGATCCCCCCGATGGCAGAAGACGCAGGAAATCATAACAGTTTCAAATATGCAACCGGTTTCATTAGTGAATATCGCTGCTCGGTCGCGAAGCGGGCGCGGTTGGATATACTCGCCCGCCGATGAGGGGGATGTCTGATGAAAACGAGACCATGGTGGCTGCTGAGCTGCGCGCTGCCACTAGCCTTGAGCGCGTGCAGTTCCGGCGGTGACGCCAAGCGTGGAGCAGAGCTGTACGCCAAAGAATGCGCGGCATGTCATTCGCTGACGGCGAACACGGATGCACCTTTGCACTGTGGGCTGATGGGCCGCAAGGCGGGCTCGGTGGCGGGCTTTCCGTATTCGGAGGCCATGAGGTCCTCCGGCCTGGTGTGGGACGAGAAGACGCTCGACGAGTTTCTCACCGCGCCCTTTGTGTTTCTGCCCGGCACGATCATGGGCTTCCCCGGATTTTCCGAAGCTGCCGAGCGTGCGGACGTGATCGCCTATCTGAAGCAGGCCAGCACCGATCCGAGCCAGTGCGCTAAGTGATTTTGTGACTGAATAGTTCGATCACCAGGATCTGCGCACGCTCGACCGCATCGAGACTGACGCTTGTCGCCGCATCGATCACGACGCAGTCTTCGGCGGCGAGAAGGGCTGAATCGTCGTCGGCGCGACATCGCAACTCGCCGCGCTGGCAGAAGATGATGGTCGGGCGTGCGTGTACTGCCAATTGCAGAGCACCTTCGACAGTGAGCCGCTGCACATCATGTCGCGAGCGATCACGGCGGCTCATCACGTTGAGGTCGACGATGGCGCCGTCGACCAACGTTGCGATCGTCGCTACCTCGCCATCGAATGTATGAGGTTCGGAATCTTCGAGCAGCGTGCGCGCGGGCGCATCGCCGATCTGCAGACGAATGCCCGCGCCGTCGATGACGCACAAAGTTCTTTGCACGCCGGGGAAAGAAGAGAAGGGCCCGTCCGTTGCAACCGTGGCCAGACTCAATCGCCAGTCGAGTGAATCGAGCGTCGCGCCAGCAGGCGAGATCATGATCTCGCGGGTCTCGCCGCCGCCGTTCTTCCACGGCATGCGGCGATAGTCCGTCGCCCGGAGCACTTTCATCGTCAGCCAAGGCTGGGCAGATCCAATCCCATCTTCTTCGCGTGTTCGATCGCGGACTCGTATCCTGCATCGGCATGTCGCATCACGCCGGAGGCAGGATCGTTCCACAGCACGCGACCGATGCGTTTCGCCGCGGCAGGCGTGCCGTCGCAGACGATGACCATGCCGGCGTGTTGCGAGTAGCCCATGCCCACGCCGCCGCCGTGATGGAACGAAACCCAGGTCGCGCCGGAAGCCGTGTTGAGCAGGGCGTTGAGCAGCGGCCAATCGGAGACTGCATCGGAGCCGTCCTTCATCGCCTCGGTTTCGCGATTGGGCGAAGCCACGGATCCGGAGTCCAGGTGATCGCGGCCGATGACCACAGGCGCGCTCAGCTCACCTGAAGCAACCATCTCGTTGAACGCGAGTCCTAGCCGATGACGTTCGCCGAGCCCCACCCAGCAAATGCGCGCCGGCAAGCCTTGGAACTTGATGCGCGCCCGCGCCATGTCGAGCCAGTTGTGAAGATGCTTGTCGTCGGGCAGCAGTTCTTTCACCTTGGCGTCGGTCTTGTAAATATCTTCCGGATCGCCGGACAGCGCTGCCCAGCGGAACGGTCCGACACCACGACAGAACAGCGGTCGAATATACGCCGGCACGAACCCGGGGAAGGCGAAGGCATCGGCGACGCCCTCATCGAACGCCACCTGGCGAATGTTGTTGCCGTAGTCGAAGGTTGGAATGCCCAGGTGATGGAACGCGAGCATCGCCTGCACGTGCACGGCCATGGATTTCTTCGCGGCGGCGGCGACACCTTCGGGATTGCTAACGCGCTCCGCATCCCAACGCTCGACAGTCCATCCGGTGGGCAAATAACCGTTGGTCGGATCGTGAGCCGAGGTTTGATCGGTGACGGCATGCGGCCGTACGCCTCGTCGGACCAGTTCGGGAAGAATCTCGGAAGCATTGCCACGCAGCGCCACCGACACGGCCTTTCCAGATCGGGTCGCCGTGTCCATCAGCTCCAGCGCTTCATCGAGATCGGCGGCCTGAACATCGATGTAGCCGGTGCGCAATCGAAAGTCGATGCTCGACTGGCGACACTCGATCGCGAGGCAACTCGCACCCGCCATGGTCGCCGCCAAAGGCTGTGCGCCTCCCATGCCGCCGAGGCCAGCGGTGAGAATCCACTTGCCCTTGAGATTGCCATCGTAGTGGCGTCGACCCATTTCGACGAACGTTTCGTACGTGCCTTGCACGATGCCTTGCGAGCCGATGTAGATCCACGAGCCGGCGGTCATTTGACCGAACATCATCAGGCCGCGGCGATCCAGCTCGTTGAAATGTTCCCAGGTGGACCAGTGCGGCACGAGGTTCGAATTGGCGAGCAGCACCCGAGGCGCATCCGGATGCGTACGAAACACGCCCACGGGTTTGCCGGATTGGATCAGCAATGTTTGATCGTCTTCGAGGCGCTTGAGCGTGGCGACGATCCGGTCGAAGCTCTCCCAGTCGCGCGCGGCGCGTCCGATGCCGCCGTAAACGACCAGTTCGCTCGGCCGCTCGCCGACTTCCGCATCCAGGTTGTTCATCAACATTCGCAATGGCGCTTCGGTCAGCCAGCTGCGAGCGTTGAGGGTTCTGCCGCGTGGAGCGCGGATCGTGCGCGATGTGTCGACTCGTGACATGGTCAGACTCCGCAAAGATTGGGAAGCTGCATTCCAGCCGCGGCGATGATGGCGCCGCTACGAACCAGCGAGGTGGCTGTCTCGATATCGGGATGCATGTAACGATCGTCCTCCAGCTTGCTCACGCGCTGACGCAGCGTGGCTCGAACTGCTTCGAGCGGCGGGCTGGAGGCCATCGGTGCATGGAAATCACAAGCCTGCGCGGCCGTCAGCAGCTCGATCGCGATCACCGCCGAGGCGTTATCGACCATCGACAGCAGTCGGCGCGCGCCATGCGCCGCCATGGAGACGTGGTCTTCCTGGTTTGCCGACGTGGGAATGGAATCCACGCTCGCGGGAAATGCCTTCTGTTTGTTCTCCGAGACCAGCGCCGCGGCGGTGACCTGAGGAATCATGAAGCCGGAATTCAGACCAGGGCGCGGGGTCAGGAATGCCGGCAGGCCAGACAACGCCGGATCGATGAGCATGGCGATGCGCCGCTCGGCAATCGAGCCGATCTCGCACAAGGCGATGGCAATCATGTCCGCCGCGAACGCGACGGGCTCGGCGTGGAAATTGCCGCCCGACAGCGCCTCGCCTTGTTCTGGAAATATCAAAGGATTGTCGGAGACGCCGTTGGCTTCGGTGTCGAGAAACGTCGCGGCCTGACGCAGCAGATCCAGACACGCGCCCATCACTTGAGGCTGGCAGCGCAAGCAATAAGGATCCTGCACGCGATCGTCATTCACCAGATGCGAGGCGCGCAGCGCGCTGCCTGCCATCAAGTCGCGCAAAGCGTCCGCGGCTTCGATCTGACCACGGTGTTTGCGAAGCAAATGGATGCGGTGGTCGAACGGCGTGTCCGAGCCACGGGCGGCATCGGTCGTGAGTGCGCCAACGATCAACGATGTTTGCAATGTGATTTCTGTTTCGAACAACGCGGCCAGTGCGACGGCCGTCGAGAATTGTGTGCCGTTCAGAAGAGCGAGTCCCTCTTTGGGACCGAGCACCAGCGGCTTGAGCCCAGCACGAGCCAGACCTTCCGCAGCGGGCAGGCGACCTTCTTTGGTGAACACCTCACCTTCACCGATCATCGTCGCTGTCATGTGCGCGAGTGGCGCAAGATCACCCGACGCACCGACCGAACCTTGCGAGGGAACGACTGGAATGACATCTCGCGCGAGCATCGTCTCCAGCAGATCGAGCGTCGAATTCTGCACGCCCGACGCACCCTGACCGAGGCTCGCGAGCTTCAATGCCATCATGAGCCGGGTGATATTGACGGGCAACGGCTCACCGACGCCCGCCGCATGCGACAGCACGATGTTCCGTTGCAGTTGGGCGAGGTCGGCGCTTTCGATGCGTACGCTGGCGAGTTTGCCGAAGCCCGTGTTGATGCCATACACGGGATGGCCATCGGCCACGATCCGGGAGATAACCTCGGCGCTGCGGGCCACGGCCACGCGGCATCCCGAGTCGAGGGTCGGCACAGCGCCGCGATAGATGGATCTCCAGTCGGCGAGTGTTGCCAGTCCGGGTTTCAACACAATCGACGTCATCGGTCTCTCCAGCGGCGGACTGTGGGCGTTAATGTATAGGCATAATGATCTAATGTATAGTCATAAAGCCGGCCCGCTCCTCAAGCAGGGCCGGCATACACATATATATGTGCATGCCAGCGGGTTTGTTGCCTGCGCGCGGCGGCGGGCCATGAAGGAATTGCGCACTTGAGACCAAAAGCAGTGTCCTTGCATCAACGCATGCTCTCGGACATCCAGCAGCTGATATTGACCGGCGCCTGGGCGGCGGGCAGCAGGATCCCGATCGAGCAGGAGTTGATGAAACAGTACAGCTGTTCGCGCATGACCGTGAGCAAGGTGCTGACTCAGCTCGCCAACGCGCGGATGATCGAGCGGCGTCGCAAGAGTGGCAGCATCGTCAGTCGCCCGCATGCGCAGTCGGCGGTGCTCACGATTCCCGACATCAAGAGCGAAGTAGTCGCGCTGGGCCTGGAATACAGCTTCGAGATTCTGCGCAAAGTGCGACGGCGCAGTAGCCCTGAAGAACGTGCAGTGCTCGGCGTCGAACGATCGATAACGGTGCTAGAGATCGCTTGCTGTCACTTCGCCGGCCCGCGGCCATTTTGTCTGGAGCAAAGGATCATCAATCTGGAGTCGGTGCCGGAGGCGGCCGATGAGAGCTTCGAGCAGATGGCGCCCGGCGCGTGGCTGCTTCAGCGCGTGCCATGGACATTGGCCGAGCATCGCATCCGCGCGGCCGAGGCCGATCCGGAGATGGCCAAGACGCTCAAGATCCGCGCCAGGTCGGCGGTGCTGACCATCGAACGAACGACTCGATCCGCCGAGGCCGCCACGGTGACGTTCGTGAAGCTCGCTTATCCTGCCGATCTGCACGAGCTCGTGGCAACATTCTCGCCGCCCGGGGAAATGCCGGGCGATAACGCGAAGCTCCATTCGCCGGGAAAGTGACAATGATCCACCGCTCGTTTCGTACTGTGGCCGCCATACTGATGCTGGCGCTGACGGCGGCCTGCTCGATGCCGGTGAAGCGGAGTGTCGACGAAGAGGCGGAAAAGCAAGCCATTCTGGCGGTCATCAGTCGCATGGAAGCGGCGTGGAATCGCGGTGACTTCCGGGGTTACATGGAAGGTTTCGCCAATCCCGACGTGATCTTCGTATCGCGCGGCCATTTTCAGAAAGACTGGCAGGGCACGCTCGATCATTACATCCGCGACTATGGCGAGTCGGTGGATACGCGCGGCAAGCTGCACTTCTTCGATATCAAAATCGAGCTACTGGCGCCCGACGCCGCCCAGCTCATCAGCCGTTATCGTCTGGAACGGCCGCGCAACGGGCAGGACGGCATCAACACTCGCTTGATGCGCAAGCGCGATGGCAAGTGGGTGATTGCCCTGAATCACGTCTCGTCGCGCGAAGTGCCCTGATCACTCCATGATCACTTCAGGTCGATGGTGCCCTCGTAGACCACTTTGAGCTTCACGCCGTCGACCTCGAGGGTCATGCGACAGGGCAGGGACTCGGTGCCTGAAATCGCGCCGTCGCGGAGCGCCGCCTCGACCGCGTGCTCGATCTCGCGCTGGGAGCCGACGCCGACCATTTTCAGAAACTTTCTGATGCTGATGTTGAAGGTGTCTTCGTTCATGTCGGTCTCCAGGGCTGTCTCCCGATTACACCCTTAAGCGATGCGCGGCCCGTCAGAGTTCCGTGGGACCAGCACGACGGGCTCGAGGTAGTGGATATCGCCGGGCTTGGCTTCGCCCCGCAGCAGGCGTAACAGACTTTGTCCGATGTGACGACCGTTATCGAACACGGCGTGGTCGATGGTGGTCAACGGCGGATCTGAGAACGCTGACGCGCTGGAGTTTCCGTAGCCAACGATGGAAACGGCCTTGCCCACTTCGATGCCCCGCTCACGACAAGCCGCAAGGGCGCCAACGGCCATCGCATCGGTGGCGCACACGATCGCCGTCGGCGGCGACGGCGAGCTCAGCAGCGAGCGACACATCGCATAACCGCTCATCTCGCTCAGATCGCCATTGCGCATCAGTAATTGATCGAGCGCAATGCCGTGTTTGGCGAGTGCGTTGGCATAGCCTTGCTCACGCAGACGCGCGAAGTAATATTCCAGCGGACCGTTCAATAAGGCGATCCGTCGATGGCCGAACTCGATCTGGCGCTCCGTGGCCAGAAAGAAAGCCTGTTCGTTATCTGTATCCACCCACGCATACGGCGCCGTGGTTTCCGTGCGTCCATAAGTAACAAAAGGAATGTGCGCCTTGCGGGCGAATACGACGCGAGGATCGTTGACTCTGGTGCGCACGATCAGCAGCGCATCGACCCAGCCGCCTTTGATGAAATTCTCATAGAGCGCGGTTTCGCGGACCGGATCGTTGCGTGTTTGCATCGTCGCGATCAGGGAATAACCGCCGACTTCCAACTCGGCCTCGACGCCGCCGAGCAGGCTCGACGCCACCGAGTCGACGAAACGGACCCCGTCGCCCGCCGAGGGCAAAATCACACCGACCAAAGAAGTCTTGCCGGATTTCAGCCGACGGGCGCCCGGATTCGGTCGGTAACCGATTTCACGCGCACGCTGAAAGATACGGTCGCGCGTGGCGGGCGCCACGTCGTCGTAACCGTTGAGCGCTCTCGATACGGTCGAGATCGACAGGCCGAGATCACGGGCGAGCAGCACGATCGACATACAACTCCGGGGCTTCCGGTCGGTCCACTGCGGCGCAGTTTAATGCACCTGCGCTCCGGGGCCGAAGCGGGCCTGCGGCGAAGCATAGCCTAAAGCGTTGACAAAAACGTTTTTGGAAGCCTAATCTGTGGTCAATCGCACCAGGTCCATGTCGGTGCGGGGCTGGCCGCACCGGGGGAATTCGCGCCGAACAAGACGCAACCGCCGGCGCGCTCGAATAATTTCAGCTCGGGGGATTCGTCCATGCTGACTCGGACCTGCCTCGCTTCCGTTGCCGTCTCACGGAAGCTCACTTCGCTCGCCTCGTTGTTTTTGTTGCCGCTGCCCGTCATGGCGCAGGAGGCCGAGACCCCGGACCGGGGCGCTGCAGCGGAGCTCGAGGAAGTGGTCGTGACAGGAACCAGCCTGGCGCGCACGGTGCTCGATACACCGCTCGCGGCGACCAGCATCGACGAAGATCGGTTGGCCAAGCTGACTGCGAACAGCCAGGCCGACATCCTGAACTCGGTGCCATCGATCAAGGCCGAGGGCGGCGGCGGCGAAGTGGCCGCCAATGTTTTCATCAAGGGACTGCCGTCCGGCGGTCAATATCAATTCACGCCGCTGGAGTACGACGGCATTCCGGTGTTCAGCTCGTTCGGTCTGAACTCTTCGGCGTTCGATGTTTATTACCGCAACGACCTGGGCATCGAACGTCTGGAGTTCGTGCGCGGCGGTGTTTCCAATCTGTTCGGCCCCGGCTCGGTCGCGGGTCTCATCAATTACATCAGTAAGACGGGCTCGGATACGCCGGAGGCGCAGGTCCAACTCGAGCTTGCGGATGAAGATCGCGCGCGCGGCGATTTCGCGTTCAGTGGGCCGTTGGGCGCCGGCTCCAACATGTTCTATGCGGTGTCCGGTTTCTATCGTTACGACGAAGGGCCGGTGAAAACCGGCAACGACACCGAAGGTTTCCAGCTGCGCGGCAATCTGAAGCGTGAGTTCGAAGACGGTTCCGGTTCGATCACCGTGTACGGTCAATACATCGACGATCAGGTGCAGTTCTATCTGCCGTTGCCGCTCGATGGATCGAGCCGCAGCCGTATCCGCGGCAACGACGGCAAGAAGGTGTACTCGGTGCAGACCGATCAGGTCGACGGCATGGGTTTCCAGACGCCCGATGGTCCGTTCCGCTCATCCATCGGCGATGGCGTAGTGACCGAGGGCGGCTCGATCGCCGTCGTGTTCGACAAGGAGTTCGGCGCAGGGTGGGGCGTCAATTCCAAGCTGAAATACGCCGATTACGATCACTCGTTCGATTTCTTCCTCGACGGCGATGGCGTCGTCAACGTTCCCGAGACGCAGGCGGCATTCATCGCGAATCGCAATCCGAATCGCGGACTGCCGGCCACCGCGACGCTCGCAAACTCGACGTTCACCTATGCCGACACGGGTGAGGTGCTGCCGGCGGATGCGCTGCTGTTCGCGAATCGATTCATCGACCGCGATCGTCCGGCGGACGATCTCACCGCCGAGCTCAACCTCACCAAGTCGCTGACGATGGGCGCTTTCGAGCACCGCCTGACGCTAGGCGGGTTTTATGGCAATGCCGAAGCGGAGGATTACAACGTAACGACCACGTACCTCGCGGACTTCCGGCGCGAAGCGCGGCTGGTGAATCTGGTGGTGCGCGACGCATTGGGGAATCCGACGACATACTCGCTCAACGGCTTGCTGAACGCCGGCAACGGCTACGTCAACAATCGACATGAAGTGACTCGCTACGCCGTGTATCTCGCCGATCAGCTGGAGAGCGATAAATTCATTTTCGATATCGGGGCGCGCTTCGAGCAGATCGATGGCGACATCCGTCGGGAACGCACGGCCACGTTCGTGACCGACAGCACGACACCGGGTCTCGCCCCAGCCTTGCGCGATGTGATCTGGGGCAACGATACATTCATCGATGCGAGCGTCGACACCAATGAGTGGGCTCTGGCGCTGGGCGCGTTGTACAAGCTCACCGATCAGGTCAGCCTCTATGTAAACGGCGCGCGCGGCTATTTCTTCCCAGAGATGCGGGCCGTGCAGATCAATACTCTCGGCCAGCCGCAGAGCTACACCGCGGAAATCATCAAGCAAGCGGAGCTGGGCGTGAAGTTCGCCGGCGAGCGATTCTCGGGAACGTTGGCGGCGCTCTATACGGATCTGAGCGATCGTCGCGCAGTCAGTTTCGTGAATGACCCCGCGACGGGTGGCGTGATCGAGCGGGTCAACATCGTCTCGACCGAATCGTACGGCGCGGAAGCCACGTTCGCGTTCAGAGTCGTCGGCGATCTCAGCTTCGAGGGGAATGTCACCTGGCAGGAGCACGAGTTCACCGAGTTCGATACCAACCCGGCCTTCATCGGCAACGAGCTGCTGCGCCAGCCGAACCTGCTCTACAACGCAGGTTTGTATTACGACGACGGCCGCTTCGACGCCGCGTTCTTCAACACGCACACCGGCAGCACCTACACGACCGAATCGAACGCCATCAAGCTGGACAGCTACGACGTGGCCCGCCTGGACTTCGGTTACACCTTCGAGATCGGTCAGCAGCGAGGGCGCGTCGGGCTGGACATTTATAACTTGTTCGACGACGACGGCATCACCGAAGGCTCGCCGCGCCAGGACATTTCGCAGACCACGGGCGGCGCGTACTTCGTCGGTCGACCGGTGCTGCCGCGTCGCTACACCTTCCGTCTGACCTTCAACTTCTGAGCTGCGACAGGAACCGATAGTGGAGACAGAGCTGGATCGTCGGGCGCGCGAGATTCTCGAGGGCAACGACCGCGGCGGTTACACAGTGCCGAACGGCAGGGTGTATCCGTTCCAGTGGAACTGGGATTCCGCGTTCGTTGCGCTCGGCTTCGCGAGCTTCGACCAGGATCGCGCCTGGCGCGAGATCGAGACGTTGTTTCAGGCGCAGTGGGCAGACGGTTTCCTGCCGCACATCGTGTTCTGGCGCGACGACGCAGGCTATTTCCCAGGACCGGCGGTCTGGGCTACGGGAAGAACACCCCCAACTTCTGGTATTACCCAGCCGCCGGTTGCTGCCAGCGTGATTCGTTCGCTGTGGGCGCGCGCGAAGGACAAGAAGGCGTTCCGGCCGCGACTCGAAGCGCTGTTTCCAAAGCTGCTCGCGTGGCATCGCTGGTTCGCGCAAGTTCGCGATCCGCTCGGGAAGGGACTGGTGGTCGCGACTCATCCGTGGGAGACCGGTCGCGACAACTCTCCTGAATGGGATGTTCCGTCACGGGTGATCGATACATCGCAAGTTGGCGAATATCAGCGTCGCGACACTACACACCTCGACCAAAGCGTGCGGCCGACCAAGCTCGAGTACGACCGCTATCTCGCGCTCGTGCAGTTCGGGCGTGGCACGGGTTGGGATCAGCAGCGCATCGCGCGGGAGAATCCGTTTCGAGTTGCCGACGTCGGCATGACCATGATCCTGCTGCGAGCCAATCGCGATCTGCTGGCGCTTGCCGAAGAGCTCGGGCGCAAGCAGGAGGCGGACGAGCTGCGGAAATTCATAGCCCGCTCCGAAGCTGGTGTCGGATATCTGTGGGATGAGCAGCGCCAGAGCTACTGCTCGCGTGACGTGATTACGGGGCAGTCCTCCGGATTTGTCACGAGCGCGTCGTTTCTTTCTTTCTATGCAGGCGTTCGTCACCAAACTCGCGATCAGAAAATGCTGGCGCAGCTCGAGCGCATCGCGGGGGCGGCGAAGTATCTCATGCCCAGTCTCGATCCGGAGGATCCAGGGTTCGATTCCATTCGATACTGGCGCGGCCCCGTGTGGGCGGTCGTCAACTATCTCATCGCCACCGGGTTGTCGGATGCGGGACACACGAGTTGGGCGCATCGGGTTCGACGCGATACTCGCGCTTTGATCGAGGGCGCGGGATTCTTCGAGTCCTACTGCCCGATCACCGGTCGCGGCACGGGCGGCGGCGATTTTTCATGGACGGCCGCGATGTGGTTGCATTGGGCTCGGCACGAGTAACAGGGGAGGGACTCATGAGCGTCGCTGAGATGCCCGCGCTGGCCGAACGCCGCTGGTCCGTCGACAACTATCCCTGGATGTTGATCGGCCTGCTGTGGGTGGTCGCGTTTCTGAACGCGTCCGACCGGTCCATTCTGGTCGCGGTCATGCCTCAGTTGCGGCAGGAGTTCGGTCTGACGCCGGAGCAACTCGCGCTGATCAACTCGACGTTCTTCTGGGTCTATGCAGTCGCGGCGTTCGTGTTCGGTCGGCTCGGCGACGGCACGCGTCGCTCGTGGGTGATCATCGGCGGGCTCGCATTCTGGAGCGTCGCGACGTGCGCGGTGTCACTTTCCGTCGGCTTCGCCATGCTCATGGCCTTCCGAAGTCTGGTCGCTCTCGGCGAGGCAACTTATTACCCGACGGCCACCGCTCTGATCAGCGACTGGCATCGCTCCGAAATGCGTAGTCGGGCGCTATCGATTCACCAGACGGCGGTGCTGGCCGGCACGGGCTTCGGTGCGCTCGCTGCAGGTTACATCGCGGATCGCTATGGATGGCGCGCGGCGTTTGTGATTTTCGGCGCGGTCGGCCTCGTGTGGTGTTTGCTGTTGCTGAAAGTGTTACGGGACGCGCCGGTGCGTGCCGCTCCGGCGCAGCGTTCGCTATTGGGGCCGCTGCGAATCGTGGTCAGCAAGCGACCGGCGCTCATGCTCTGTGCCGTGTTCTTTCTGGCCAATGGCGCGTCGACGGGAGTCACGGTCTGGGCGCCGACGTATGTGCACGATGCGTTGGGTCTCGATCTGGCCAGCTCGGCGTTCTATGGCGCGGCGACCATCAGCATCGCGGCGTTTTTTGCCGTGCCCGTCGGCGGGTTTCTCGCCGATGCTTTGGCGGGCAAGACGCCGATCGGTCGCTTTTATATGTTGGCCATCGGGCTCACGCTGGCGGGCGTGCTCTTGATGCCTTTGATCACTGCGGGATCGGCGGCCACCATCGGCCTGGTGCTGCTCACGTCGAGCTTCGGCAAAGGCTTGTTCGATGGATGTATCTACGCAGCGATGCACGACGTCATGCCTCGCGAGGCGCGCGCCAGCGCCGTTGGGCTCATGACCATGTGTGGCTTCATCGGCGCGGGTTTGACGCCTCTGCTCGTTGCTGTTGCGGCCAGGACCTTCGGGATGGCGGCCGGGCTCACCTCGTTGTGCGTTCTATATTTCATCGCCGTTGGGATCCTGCTGATGACCCGCGGCGTGACCCATCGCGTCGTCGTCCAAGAGCGTGCAGTCGAAATGAGCAACGTGGCATGAGCGCTTCACAGCCCAGCGCATTGGTTCTCAACGCGCCGCGCACGCTTGCGTTCGTACCGCTAGAAGCGGCGCCGCTCACTTCGGAGCAGGTCCGAATCCGAACGTTATTCTCCGGGGTTAGTGCCGGCACGGAGTTGTCACAGTACCGCGGCACGAATCCGTTCATGCATCGGCGCTGGGACGAAAGTTCACGATTGTTTGTGGCCGCCGATTCGCCCAGCTGGCCGTATCCCGTGCGCAATCTGGGGTACGAGGAAGTGGGCGAGATTGTTGAAGTCGGCGGCGCGGTCGACGATCTCCGGGTGGGGCAGAGGGTGTTTGGCACCTGGGGCCATCGCACACATCACATCGCTCAGCGTGATTTCGTTCGCGACCGATTGCTGCCTGTTGGCGCTGATGCTCGCATCGGAATCTTCTCGCACATTGGCGCGGTGGCGCTGAACGGCGTGCATGACGCCGGCATTCGGATGGGCGATCTCGTCGCCGTGTTTGGATTGGGCGTTCCCGGGCAAATCGTGGCGCAGGCTGCGCGAGCTTCGGGAGCGACTGTCGTCGGGGTCGATCCGGTGAAGGACCGTCGTGACATGGCGATCGCGCTCGGGGCAGATCGCGTGCTCGATCCCCGAGAAGGCTCCGTCGCTGAACGAATCAAAGCCGACACGGGCGGGCGCGGCGCTGACGTTTGCATCGAAGTGTCCGGCGCGTCGACGGCGCTCGCCGAGGCCATTCGCACGGTCGCCTATTCGAGCCGCGTCGTCGCCATGGGGTTCTTCCAGGGCGAGGCGCGCGGGCTGCAACTGGGCGAGGAGTTTCATCACAATCGCATCGAGCTGGTGTGCTCGCAGATTTCGGGCGTGGCACCGGCCGCGAGTCATCGCTGGTCGAAACTGCGGCTATGGCAGACCGCGATTCGCTTGCAGCACGAGGGCCGTTTGAACTTGCTGCCGCTCATCACTCATACAGTGCCGTTTACAGAAGCGCCGGCCTTGTTCGAGCGCATCGATGCCGGCGAGCCGGGGATGCTGCAATCGATGTTGACCTTTGGGACCGATGCATGAGCCTGCTGCGCGTCGGTTTGCTCGGCTGTGGGGGCATCGCCAAGCGTCATGCTACGGCGATTGCAGGTCTATCCGATCGGATGGAGCTCGTGGCCTGTTGTGGCCGGGATGAAAGCAAAGTCGCCGCGTTTGCCGAGGAGTTCGGCGCGACGCCGCACACTGACCTGCGACAGATGCTCGACGCGTCGAAACTGGATCTGGCGATCGTGGCATTACCGCCCTACGCCCATACGGGGCAGGTCGAAACGATTGCAGCCGCGGGCGTGAATTTGCTCGTGGAAAAGCCGATCGCCCTTGACGTTCAGCGTGCCGATGCAATGGTTGAGGCCGCGCGCAACGCCGGAGTGATCGCGGCCTGCGGTTTCATGTATCGCTTCGGCGATGCGGTCGTGCGCTGGGACCATGCGAGAGCGGCTGGCGAAACGGGTCGAGTTGGAATGTTCGTGGGGCAGTTTCATTGCAATTCGCTGCATGCCGATTGGTGGCGGGAACGTGCGAAGTCCGGCGGCCAGATGGTCGAGCAGCTGATTCACATCGTTGATCTAGCGCGCTATCAGTTGGGGCAGCCGCAAACCGTTTATGCGCGGGCGGCAAATTTCTTTCATCGAGACGTTGCCCGCTATGACAGCGACGACTCGAGCGCCATCGTCCTCGGCTACGACGACGGGCGCGTCGCAGTGCTGAATGCAACCAACGGCGCTATTCCTGGTCGTTGGGACAAGCTGTGGCAAATCGTCGGCGAGCGCATGACAGGCCGGTTCACCGGATGGAATGCGGCCGTGTTGACGCATACCGATGACGTGCGCAGCGAAACCATAGACACGCAGACCGATGTGTTTGTCGCGCAGCTCGCTGACGTGTGTGCAGCGATTCGCGGCCGGCGTGCGCCCCGTGTTCCGTTGGCGGACGGAGCTGCGACATTGCGCATCGTGCTTGCGGCCTGGGAGTCGGTGAAGACAGGTCGTGAGATTCGGTTATGAGCTCGACTGAGGCGTCTGCGGTCGGACGCCAGGCCGCGCTGGCTTCGGGCTACCCGTGGTTGCTGATCGGGTTGCTCTGGCCCGTGGCGTTTGTGACTTCCGCGGGCCGCTCGACATTGATCGCCGTGATGCCTCAGCTGCGTGAGGAGTTCACGCTGAGCGCGACTCAGTTGGCATTGGTCAACTCGGCCGCGTTCTGGATTTACGCGATTGGCGCGTTCCTGTTCGGTCGGCTCGGCGATGGTTCGCATCGATCGCGATTGATCGTCTTCGGGCTCGTGTTCTGGAGCGTGGCTACGGGGCTCACGTCGGTGTCGACGGGGCTTGCGCTTCTGATCGCGTTGCGTGGGCTGGTGGCGATTGGCGAAGCCAGTTACTACCCGACGGGTACGGCGCTCATCAGCGATTGGCATGCCGTGAAGATGCGCGGCCGAGCGCTGTCGGTGCATCAGACCGGCGTCTTCGCTGGAGCGAGCGTCGGTGCATTGAGCGCTGGCCTGATCGCCGACCGCTTTGGATGGCGGGTGCCGTTTGTGATTCTCGGCTCGGTCGGCATGGTCGTTTGCGCTGTGCTGTTCAGATCGCTGCGGGACGCGCCACACGGCCAACCGGCGACGGCGGTGAGCGAGCCGGCGAACGATGGTCCGTTACGAATGGTGTTGAAGCGGCCGCCGGCGTTGTATGTATGCGCTGTGTTCTTTCTTGCGAGCGGGGCGGGGGCGGGCATCGCTGTTTGGGCGCCGACCTTTCTGCACGATACGCTCGGCCTCGATCTGGCCGGCTCGGCGCTGTATGGATTGGTGATGATGAACATCGCAGGTCTGGTGTTCGTGCCGCTTGGGACTCTGCTTGCGGAGCGATTCGCGGTGCGTACGCCGATGGGACACTTCTATACGCTCGCGATCGGACTCGCGCTCGCAGGCTTGCTCCTTCTGCCGCTAGTGGCGGCGAAGTCGGCGCTGGGCGTGGGTTGGGTGTTGCTCGCCTCTAGCGCTGGAAAAGGATTGTTCGATGGTTGTATTTACGCAGCCATGCACGACGTGGTGCCACGCCGAGCGCGTGGGACTGCCGTTGGATTGATGACGATGATCGGATTCTGTGGCGCAGGGTTGATGCCTATATTCGTGGCGCAGGCGAGCGGCGTGGTCGGAATGGCAGCGGCCATGACGTCCATGGCTGTTCTCTATTTCATCGCCGCCGTTTTGCTCCTGGCCACACGGGCGTCGACGCGAAACATGATCCTCGAGACCCGTCACAGCGAGAGTCACTCGTGATGCCACAGGTGCCTACATTCCTTGCCCACGATGCTTGCCTGAGCGCTGCCGGCATGCTGCTCGGAGAGTTGTCGCCGCTGATCAACGGAGCGCTGGTTCGATGCCATGCGCCCGATGTCGAAGCGACCGCGACCGGCTGGACGTTGACCTGGCCCATTCATGACGGCGTCGGCACCAGGTTCATGCTGGCGATTGCGCGTGACGCTGAAGGATTGCGAATCGATATGTCACTGGAGGCGGTGGCCGGAGGCACGCTCGAACCCCTCGACTCGCTCGGCCTGCGGATCGGGCGCGTCGCGAACGTTCACCGATATCTGCGCAACGGCTACATGAGTTGGGACGGCAGTTATTTCATCGAGCCGGACAGTGGACGCGGTGTCGTGGATTCCGATCCGGGCGCGCTTACGGGCCATGCGGCGACGGCGCTCGTGGGGCGCGGTGGCGCGGCCGCAGTGCTTGGATTCCTCAGACACGATCGATTCCAGAGTCGCTTCAGATTTGCGTTTGCGCAAGGACCACTGTCCATCGATGTGGAAACCTTGATCGACCAAGTGCCGCATGCGCAGCGAGTCGCGGCGGAGACTCTGGTTCTGCTCGAAGGCGACGCTGTCGAAGAGACGCTGCGTCGCTGGGCGCGTGAAGTGGCCGCGGCCTCGCCTCAGCCGCCGCGCCTGCGATCGAAACGAATCTCCGGCTGGTGCTCCTGGTACAACTTGTACGCATCCATCAGCGAGGACGTGATCCTCGAACACCTGCACGCGGCAGCGAGCTTCCGCGATCGGCATGGCATCGATCTCGAAGTATTTCAGATGGACGACGGCTTCACGCCCGAAATGGGAGATTGGCTGGAGGTGAAGCCACAGTTTCCGCGTGGCCTCGAGCCTTTGCTCGGTGACATCCGCGCCGACGGCTTTGTGCCCGGGCTGTGGATTGCGCCGTTGATGATCGGCAATCGCAGCCGTCTCTACGCGGAGCATTCGGATTGGGTCGTGAAGGAGCGTGCGACCGGCTTGCCATTGGCGCAGATGAAATTCTACGGCGAGTTCCGGTGGCACAAGCGCAGCGAGGAATATTACATCCTCGATGTCACGCATCCCGAGGCGCAAGCGTACCTTCGCAAGGTTTTCAGGACGTGGCGGCAGTGGGGTTGCGGATATTTCAAAACGGACTTCATGCATTTCGGCTGCGACTACGGGCCGCGGCAGGCTCGCTGGCACGAGTCGGGGCTGTCGCGGATCGAAATCTGGATGCGCCTGGTGCGACTCATTCGTGAGGAGATCGGCGACGCGCTGTGGCTGGCGAGCGGTTCGCCGATCTGGGCGCCGGTCGGTTGGGTCGACGCCGTGCGCATCGGTCGGGACATCGGCGTCTCCTGGAAAGGTCATTACTCCGCAGAGTCGCTGCTGCGAGATCAGACGACGCGCAACTTTGCGAACGGACTGTTCTGGCAGTCGGATCCGGACTGCATCCTGCTGCGCGATCGATTCCACGAGCTCGCGGATGACGAAGTACGGTCGTTGGCGACGTTCGCGGCCCTTGCGGGCGGCGTGCTCATGACGAGCGACCAACTCTCGGAAGTTCCCGAGGCGCGCGGCAAGCTGTTCGCTGAACTCGCGAGGATTACGGAGCCGATGCCTTGTGACTTTCCGCTGCTAGGCGAGGACTCCCTACGCCATCGAATAAGTGTCGCGCATACCGGCAAACCCATGGTCGTGTCCGAGGGCGATCCGGTGCTCGTACAGCGAGTACGGCAGCCCGATGGCGCGGTCCTGATCAATCTTTTCAATACGGGGGACTACGAAGCCGACCGTCTGGTCGAATGGCGGTGGGCGGGGCTGAGTGGCGCTCTCGATGTGAAGTCGCTGGATGCGAGCGGCCGCTGCGAGCAGACGGGATCGGGCGTGCACGTCGTGTTACGTCCGCACGCGTCCTGCCGGCTGCGGTTCGCGTCCAAGAATGATTCGAGGTAACTGTCATGAGCGCAGAGCTGACTGAGGTCGAGCGAGAGTTTTATCTGGAGCAGGGTTATCTGCACGTCCAAGGATTGCTCACTCCGGAGGAGGCGGCGGCGTATCGAGCGGAGTGCCATCGCCTGGCGGAGCGCACCGGCAATACCGATGCAACGTGGACCAGCGTGCGGGATACGTCAGAGGGCCAGAAGCCACGGCTGTCGCATTGTCATGATGTGCATTTCTATTCCGCTGCCTTCACGCGGCTGCTCGTCGATGAGCGCCTCATGCGAGTGGCGACGGGAATCATCGGGCCGAACGTTCAACTGCATCACACCAAGATGTTCATCAAGGCGCCCGAGAAGGGCTCGCCGTTTCCGATGCACCAGGACTACCCCTATTTTCCGCATCAGAACCATTCGATGATCGCGGTGATCGTGCACTTCGACGATGCGCCGGTGGAGAAGGGCTGCCTGCGCGTCGTGCCGGGTAGTCACAAGCTGGGGCCGCTGGAGAGCGTCGGGGCGGATCATCATCTGCCCACGGATCGCTATCCCATCGAGGATGCGTTGCCGGTGCCCGCGCGGGCGGGCGATGCGATTTTCATGTCCTATCTGCTGGTGCACGGATCGGGCGTGAATCGCTCGCAAGAGCCACGCACGACCGTGCTGATCCAGATGCGGGATCCGACGGATATTCCGTTGAACGAGCGACACAGTTCGCGCGGCCAGGGAATGATGCTGGCCGGCATCGATCCGCGCGAATCGAAGTTCGAGTTTGCCTGGGAGCGCCAAACCACCCGCACCTGAGAGCGGCGGCCTCGCAGAGCCGCCGCTCTCTTGGACTAGAGCGTGGTGTCTATGCTGTTGTTGGTCAATAACGACGCCAGGCTCAGTCCGGTGACACCGGTCAACACGACAAAGTCCTCGAAACCGTGAGCGGCTCCGGCGCCGTCGCGGTCGATGCTGAGAATGGAATTGCCGCCACTTTCGCGGATGTCGAGATAATCGCCGACATTGCCGGTATTGATGGCGGGCGCTCCAATCAATAGATCGCCGATGTCGAGAACGTCGCCCCCGGAACCCTGCGCAAGAGAATCGAAGTCCATGATCGAATCGACCGAACGGGCGTCTTCGCCTAGAAAACGATAGGTATCGCTGCCGATGCCGCCGGTGAGGCTGTCTATGCCTGCCCCGCCGACCAGTACGTCGTTGCCGGCTCCGCCGTTCAACGTGTCGTTGCCGCCGCCACCGTGCAAGACGTTGTTGCTCGCATTGCCGGTGAGAGTGTTGTTGCCGTTGCCACCGATGACGCCTTCCATGTTCGAGTAGGTATCCGTGCCGTTGATGGTCGCCGTGCCGGATCCGCCAGCGCCCAGCGTGAACGAGTAGCCGGTGGCGATTTCGGAGAAGTCCAGCAGATCGGTGCCGGCGCCGCCATTTAGTATGTCGTTGCCGCCGTTGCCGCGGATGGTGTCGTTGCCGTTGCTGCCGGTGAGCGTGTCGGCGGAGGAGCCGCCGATGACGCCTTCCACGTTCTTGTATCCGTCTGTGCCGATGCCTGCTACGGCGCCGGTTGTCCATGTCTGGTTGGCCGCGTTGGCGCTGTTCACGCCTTGGTTGAGCGTCAAGGTGATGGAGCCCGACGCGTCGGAGAGATCGAGCAGATCGATGCCTGCGCCGCCGTCGATGATGTCGTTGTTGCCACCGCCCCGGAGCACGTCGTCGCCGTTGCCGCCGATCAAGGTGTCGTCCTGAGCGCCACCGATGAACGTATCGGGCGACACGCCGCCGCCGGTGAACGTGTCGTTGTTGCTGCCACCGTCCAGGTAGGATGCCTGGTAAGTGGCCGCCGATAAGTTCACGGTCGAGGAGCCGTTGGTGCTCACAATATTCACGGTGACCGTGGCGGTGCTGGTCCCCAGCGGCGTTCCACTATCCCCGACGGTATAGGTGAAGGCGCCCGAAGCGGCGTTGCTGCTGTTGAATGTGATCGTGCCATTCGAGTTCAACACCAAGCCGGACACGCCGCCCGTGGCGGAGCCTACCGATGTGATCGTCAGCGCCGGGCCATCCGGATCGAAATCATTGCCCAGCAGGGCGCTGATCGGGATGGTGATGGCGTTCGTGTTGTTCGAAACATAGACGACGTCGTTCGTCGCGACCGGCGCGTCGTTGATTGCGCTGACGACTATCGACACCGAGTCGTTATCGCTCAGCGCGGGACCGGCGCCGTTGTTGCCTCCATCGTTTGTTTCGACGGTCAGGGTGTCATTGCCGTTGAAGTTGAAAGTGGGCGTGTAGGTCACCGCATTGGCCGCTGCAAGCAGCGCGTTGACTGCTGCCACCGTGCCTGTGAGTGTGACATCAGCCGTGCCGTTTCCGGCGCTCGTCACGCCGGGGCCGCTCGCGATAGTTAGCGTACCGTGCGCGACGGAGAGCGACATCGTTACGTTGCTCGAGCCGGCATCCACGTCGGTGATGCTGAGCCCGGTGATGACTTTGCTGGCGCCTTCGGTGGTCGTCAGCGGGCCAGCGGGCACGGTGTTCACTGGGGCGTCGTTGGTACCAGTGACGGTGATGGTCAGCGTCGCGCTGCTGCTCGCGCCGTGTTGATCGGTCACGGTGTAGTTGGCGATCACGTTCTGGGTGGCGCCAGGCGCCAGCAGCTGGTACGCGGCGTGGTTCGGGTTGAAGCTGTAGCTGCCGTTGGCGTTGAAGATGAGACCAGCGGGGGCAGGACCGTCGAGCGCGTAGCTGAGGACTGCGCCGTCGTCCACGTCGCTGTCGTTGGTGGCGACTGTGCCGTTGATGACCGCACTGTCTTCCGTCGCGCTGTTCACATCGGCCACTGCGACTGGCGCATCGTTCGTGCCGGTCACTGTGATGGTCAGCGTGGTGCTGCTGCTTGCGCCGTGCTGATCCGTGACGGTGTAGCCGACGATCACGTCCTGCGTTGCTCCAACTGCGAGATGCTGATATGCCGCGTGGCTCGGATCGAAGCTGTAGCTTCCGTCGGTGTTGAAGATGAGTCCGGCGGGCGCAGGCGCATCCAGCGCGTAGCTCAACACGGCGCCGCCATCTACATCGCTGTCGTTCGTGGCCACTGTGCCCACAATAGCTGAACCATCTTCCGTAGCACTGTTCGTGTCGGCGACTGCGACTGGAGCATCGTTCGTGCCGGTTACGCTGATGGTCAGCGTGGCGCTGCTGCCCGCACTGTGCTGATCTGTCACGGTGTAGCTAACGACGACGTCTTCCGTCGCACCGGCGGCGAGGTGCTGATAGGCGGCGTGGCTCGGGTCGAAGCTGTAGCTGCCGTTGGTGTTGAAGATTAAGCCGGCGGGGGCGGGCGCATCGAGCGCGTAGCTCAACACCGCGCCGTCATCCACGTCGCTGTCATTGGTGGCGACGGTGCCG
>NZ_DASWTF010000014.1:0-307187 GCF_036402275.1 Steroidobacter sp.
AAAATGTGCTGTGGACGAACGCCGATGGCGACGTTCGAAGACGGCAAGCGAATCTGTCGAGAGAAGTCGATCGCGTAACTTGATCTGACAGACAATCACCGGAGAGCCGGGTAACTGTCAGATCGAGTCGAGACTAGTACATTTAAGCACATCGTCTGATAGCGTACAGCTTTTGTCGAAACTGCAATACTTGAGGTTCGAGCACCTCACTTGACATTCAGATCTGAGTTTGCGGGTTATATGGGGTTGGCGTGATGGCTCCCGCCTTCATGAACCTTCTCAATCCGCTCGATAGCCGCGAAGTCAACGCACGCTCCACTTTTCCAGCGCGCAGGTTTGGCATGGCCGCGAAGCCTTGACTCATCCAGTCTTATGCTGTGAGCAGACCCGAAGAAAAGCGCGTCGCATTGACCGCCCTGCCGCAGGCGGTCCCCGTCGGGAAATCTGTTGAATCTCTGCCTCGTCATGCGCAAGTTTCGGATGGCATCGTTTGCTGTGGTCTCAACGGTGTGGTGTCGAATGAAGGCGTGAAGGACCTGTATGAACGCCACTCCTTGCTGATTCGGGCGAGATGTGCACCAATTCAGGAACGAGCAACGAAGCAACCTGGTTTGATCGAGAGATTGCGCATGCTTCTTGGCTCGCCTAACGATTCAGTCGCCGACTGGATCCTCTAACTCGCGTTTCAATCAGATCTTCCGGCGTCGCCATCATGGGCCGGCGCCATGTCCAGCCCTCAGGCGAAGGGCGAACTTTACCTTGTATACATCTCGATCTATTTCTGCGACGACACGCTGTCATGTTCTCGCGATCCTTCGCACTTGACATAGGCGAAACTAATGATACGTAATTTCGCCTGAGTTTCCGCCTCCCGATTCTGGGACGCTGCTGTTCAGTCACGTCTCATCGAGACGTGGTGAGAGAATCATGATGAAAGGAATCATCCGGAGTTATTTGCCGGAAAAGAAGTACGGGTTCATCGAGGGGAGTGATGGCAAGGCTTACTTCTTCCATGAGAACGAATTTCGAAACAGAAGCCAGATCGCACAGCTGTGCGAACAAGCGATCGTCGAGTTCGACCAACAAGCCACCCCGAGAGGATATAAAGCGAGAAATTGCATCCTGGTCGATGCCTCGCAGGTACCTACCTATACGACACCTGATGAATTCATTGCTTCGCGATCAAGCAGTGTCCGGGGCTGGGAAATCATCGAGCGTGGGAATTGGATCGTTCACGGAACATCTTGCGACTCACCCGATTCAGCTCGCCAGGCTGTCAGGGAAAACGCTATGCGCGTCGGTGCCAATGCCCTGGTGGAACTTCATTATTACAAGACCACAGGCTCTGAAGCCGGCACTGGCTGGGGTACGCATCATTTCACCATTCACAACTATCGAGGACGCATCGTCACCCTCGCCAAGAGAACGGCCAGCGGCAGGTACACTGCGAGTCAGCTGGCCGGACTCAACCAACGCGCCGAATTGCTCAAGACGCATCTCGTACGACGAACAACAATGAGCAAGCGCAACCGAAATCTCTTCTGGTTGGTGGTTATCGTTCTGTCGCTGCTGTCGCTTGGCTTGGCACCAGCAGTATCGCTGATCTTGCTACTTGTGGGATTGGTTTTCGGCCGCTTCACTGATTACGACTGTTGGCTGCAGCGGGCCTAAACCCTTATAGGTGACCGCATCCGTGTTCCTGAGGCTCAAGAGGGAGCAAGGCGGAGCGGCGAACGCTCTATCCCTCGGGCAAGGAACGGAACACCCTCCCTCGAACCAACACTTACATCTTCTGACCTAATCGAGGTCAGTCGAATGCCGCACTCAGGCGACCATAGATTTGTCGGCCCGCAAGATCGCCCTGGGAAGGATCGAACCCGAGCGAACCGCCGACGTGCGCAAATGGCGGCTCCTCGTTGGTCACATTGAACGCCCCGGCCGTGAAGCGGAAATGATTTCCGATGTCTCGCGCGACGTGGAGATCCCACACTGCCCCGCCGCTCACACGGCGTTGCATCGGCTCACCCGTGATCAAATCCCTATCCCGATAAGAGGAGATCACGCGCGCATGAACGGATGCGCGCCACTGGTTGCGCGTATAGGTGAGCGATGCGATCGCGCGCTTTTTGGGAATAGTCCCGAATTCCGAAGCGGTGCCGGCGCGGTCCTCCCACCAACTGTTTCTGATCGGCAGATCGCTGTATAAAAACTTATCCGTCAGTGACATCAGCAATCTGGGCTGAAACGTGCCGACCGATGTCGTGAAGACCGCTTCAGCGGACAGATCCACGCCTTGGGTCGTCGCGCCGCCCACATTCGCTCGAGAAACATCGAGCCACGACAGCTTTCCAGGGCGTCCCATGCGCGCGTCTTCAGCCGAGGGAGGTTCTCGCAGGATTCGTCCAGGTAACACGAAATCCTCGTACGCGAGCAGCGTTCCGGGCGCCAACGCGGCGATATGGCCACGCGTCTTGATCCGCCAGTACTCCGCAGAGAGCTGCCATGACTCTCTTGGCTGAAAGGAGACGCTGACGCTGCTGGACTGCCGTGAGGTGGCCCGCAGTTGTGGATTGCCACCGGTGGTTATAGTAATGGGCGCTGTTTCGTCCCGTTTCGGATCGTAGATCACCATCGGAGCGACCACGCGTCGCCAATAGAGCTCGGCCAATGAGGGTGGCCGGAAGGATTCGGCGCGCGACGCTTGCCACCGGAGCGAATCGGTCATCTGCCAGGACACACCGAATTGCTGCTTGGTCACCCGACCAATGTCACTGTAGTTATCTCCTCTGATTCCGAGCCCCAGGTCCAACGCCTCAATCACTGGAAAGCTCATATTTGAATCAATGAGCGGGACCCGACACGCCGCGAAGCTTGACATCACCGCTCGATCGGCATCCTTGAGCCGCAGATTGAAACCCATGAGTTCGCGACGATAGTCCACGCCGACGTTGCAGCTCAAAGCACCCGCCGGCAACTGCAACAGCGGCCCGCGTAGAGAAGCCTGCACCTGCGATGCATTGGCCATATAACGTTCGACGGGCCCGTCCTCCAAGAGGTGCTCAGGGACCGCGACGGCGCGCGACGTACTGTACAAACTGAGCGCATCGCTCGGCTCCTCCGCAATGAGCGCCTGCGCAATCGCGGCCGGATCCGGCAAGTTGCGTAGCTGCGCCTTCGCCTCTTCATTCGCGCCGACTATGAATGCGTCGTACGTCCAGCGGCCCCAAGATCCTCCTAGCGCCACAGCCGAGCGGGTGGAAACGGTCTCCACCCGATAACGCTGCGCGGGTAAGCCTGCAAGCAGCGCATCCACGTGCACGGGCACATCATAGGGATTCTCTGGATGAGTGGCGCCCATCCAGCCGGATACGATCGAAGGATAGAATTGAAGTTCGCTCTCACGTCGGACCGCGAGGGCTTCCAGCGAAAGATCGATGGCACCCAGACGCGCAGAACCCTTCGCGACCAAGCTGGCCCGCGCGCCTTGAGGCACGATGGCCTGATATGCGCGCAAGCTGGTTCGATTCTCTCGGCCCGCGAGGAACTCGAACGTCCGGTGTCCGCGCTGATCTCCGCGACCGGCGCCGCCGTGCCCGGCAAATTCCCACCGTCAACCGACTGTATGTTCGGTGGCGAGGCGAGTCGTGAACGATAGTCGTAGCCTCCGAAGCGCCGAAAATCCTGGTCCCTCCATCGGTCACGCTCGCGGCCGAGCAACTCGTCCTGTTGCTCCGCATCGATAAAGATGGAGAGGCGCATCCGTTCGCTGCACGCGCCCCCACTAATGGACGCATGTTTCTGCGCCCCACCCCCGCGGAAACTCCCATATCCCACCGCCAGCGTCGGCTTGACCTGATCGCTCAGGATCACGTTGACGATCCCGCCGATCGCGTCTGTGCCCTGGGAGGCTGCGCTAGTGAGTGGGTTCGTTTGGGACGTAGATGAGCACCTTCGCCGCTGCCTGCTCGACCAGATCCGCGACTCGCGGCAGCTTCATCGTCTAAGTCCTGCCGCCTAGGACATCAGCCAAACAGGCGGCACTGTTGGACTATTCTCACCCTGCGAGTCATTCGTGTCGTGCTCCAGGTCCACCGTGCATTCGGTGAGCACCTGAAACAACGCTGCAGCAGCTTCCAATCTCCGTGCACGGCCGAATTGCGGATCAAATGCACAGAACAGCGCACTATCGATGTCGCTCATCGCGAGCAGTTCCTCGCGATGACTTGCGGACGCGTGCAACCACGCCCGCAGTTCTCGACGTTCGCTGACGGAAAGTTCACCGTCGATGCACCGGAGGTACCACCTGGCGGCAAACTCGGCCAACGATCCAGTAGCTGATGACATTTGCGTGACGCATCCTTGGGTGAAAGCGAACCCCCTTCCATGAGAGACCGGCGAGGCTAGGGAGTACACCCTCGTCGAAAGAGACACTGGCGTGAATGTGCAACTTCCGACTTGCCTGCGAGAGGCATCGGGAGGGGCAGCCTGTGAAGGCAAGTCTTTGTATCGACAGGAAAGGCGGCGCGCGCGACAGGGATCGAACCTGTGACTCCTTACCGTGTCAAGGGTACAATCAGTGAGCTGATTCAGGGGGACTCACAAGATCAAGCACGTCAAGCGAGACTTCGCCGTTTTCCAATCCGTTTGCATACAAATGCATCCGCATCAGAGCGAGGGCGGCTTGTTGCGCTCCTGAACCACTCCGATCCGCGTCTTGGAGGAGTTGGGCCGCTGATACACCTGTCCTGCCGTCAATTTCAAAGTCATTGCGCCGGCTTTGGCTTGCCGCTCGGTGACCCCGACGACTCCTTCATACACCTCCACGCGAACCGTCGGCGCGAGCGAGACCCGGAACTTCGTGCCCAGCGCAGTTGCTCTAAGACCATCCGCCAGCACGATGAATGGCCGATTAGGGTCTTTCGCAACGTCGAACGTCGCTCCACCCGCACGCAGGCGCACGACGCGCTGGCCCGGCGTGTAATCGACATCCACCGTGGCGTGGGCCGACAGCTCGATCTCGGTGTCGTCCTCAAGTGCTTGTGTGCTCACCTCATTAGTGCTGATCGTGAACGCAGTCGCCGTCGCGCTCACACTAGCCTGAGTAGGCGCCTGGGCCATCCTCGTCTTCATGAAAGCACTCAAAGCATTCACTGCGCCTAATGCATAGGCCGCCCCCAAGACTGTTGCGAGGGCGATGGAGCCGTAAGCGACGTTTCGCCGCACCTTCTCCTTCGGAGTCAACGACCTTCCATGCCACGGGCGTGGCAGCCTGATGACCTTACGTATCTTACTCTTTGATTCTTCGTTCATCGGCAGTTCGATCACCTGAGATTGTTGATTGATGTTTTCCTGCTCATCGAACTCGCAGCCGCATCTTCGACCGCGACGGCATCCTGCTCGCCGGAAGACTTCGTCCTGAGAGAGCGCGCCAGTTCGAACACATTGCTACAGGCGATCTGAGGCTTGGCACCCTCGCGGTTCACGTGTTTAGCCATTCTTGCGCTGTAACCCTTTTCCGCTGCCGGGCGCGATCGTCATCACTGAATCGTTGTTCTGCGATCGCCCCGGATGGTTGTTATCTAGCCACCATTGAATACATAGACCGAGCCGGGGCATCGGGCAGCCTCTGAGCAGCGCATCGCGCGATTTACGCCTCCCAGAGAGGGCCGCGTCGCAGCCTGAGCCGGTCTCCGCTGCATTTACGCGGGATATCTGCTGGTGCTGCGCACTACTTATTGACGTAGTTGTCACACCTGAGGACCGTATGTCGCGCGGTCATTCTTACCGGAGGATCCGCGCAATGAACGCTCAGCAACATGACGCTTTTGAGTTGTTAGATCTAGGTAACGCTAGTGCAGAAACAAAACAGCACTGGATATCACAGGAATACCCTGACCACATCTTTGGAAGAGGACCGTACCCCGGCTGGCTAGAACTTTCTGTTGATCGTGACGAAGATCTCGCGGCCCTCGAGCGAGCCCTGTGAACTATCGTAGCCTAGGGGGCCGCCCACATACGCATACGGCGGCTCCCTGTTTGTTACGTTGAAGGCGCCCAGAGTCACGCGAAGCCGATCCGAGAGAGCCTTGGAGACATTGAGATCCCACACGGTGCTATGTGGCACCTCACGCTGCATCGGCAGCCCAGTGGCGGGATCCCTGTCGCGATAGGAAGAGATAACCCGCGCGTGTACAGAGGCGCTGAATGCCCTGCCATCGTAAGTCAGCGAGAACACGCCTCGTTGTGCCGGAATGGTTCCATACTCGGAAGCCACGCCCACCCTATTTTCCATCTCCATTGACGCGGTCGGCAGATCGCCATACTCGAATTTGTCCGTGAGCGTTACTGCAACTCGTGGTGTGAACCAACCAATACTCGTTTTGATGGGCATCTCGGCCGCCACATCCACACCCTCGCCGAATGCGCCGCCGACATTGGCTCGCGAATAATCCACGTGCGTCAATCTACCGGGTCGTCCCGCCGCCAAGTCCTCCTCAGTTGGCATCGCTCGCCGGATGCGCCCAGGCAATGCGGCGTCCTCATGCGCCAGCAAAGTCATCGGCGCCAACAGTTTGACGTGGTCCCGAACTTTGATGCGCCAATACTCAGCAGACAGGCTCAAGCCACTCTCTGCCTTGAACGAAACACCGAGGCTGGTCGATTGCCCGGTGGATGGTCGAAGCTGCGGGTTACCGCCCGTCATCAACTCCACTGGCGTTGTTTCGTTTCGCTTCGGATCGACGAGTTCCATCGTTATAGCCACCCGGGGGAAATAAAGGTCGACCAACGAGGGTGGACGGAATGACTGGGTGGTCGCGATCTGAAGGCTCATCGATTCAGTCATTCGCCATAGCAACCCCAGCTGCTTTTTGGTGACAGTGCCGACATCGCTGTAGTGATCCGATCGCACGCCGAGGAGGAGTCCCACGTCGTATGCCCCCCAAACATCCATTGGCGGATCGATCAGCGGCAGACTCACGTGTGCGAAGCCAGAGGCAATCTCGCGCTGTGCTCCACGAATGCTCGTATCGAAATTCATGCGCTCGTGTCGGTACTCCACGCCCAGATGGGTGACCAGCCGACCTGCCGAAAGATGCAGCAGGGAGCCCTGCAGAGATCCTTGGAGGTGAGTTGCACTCGTCCGGTACCGGGCCGCCGGCGCGTTCACAAACAGAGCGGCGGGGATGGCTGTGGGACGCACCGTGCTATACAGGCTCAAGACCCCGTTGGGATCGTCGCCCAGCAGCCCGCTAGCAAGGGCAGCGTCATTGGGCGCGTTGCGCATGCGCGCCTCCGCTGCTTCGTCGGAGTGAACCACGAAAACAGAGTAATCCCAATCACCCAGCGGCCCGGCAACCTCCCCGACGGCGCGCATCGAGTCGGTGGTGTACTGCTGTCGCCGCGCAGGCAATCCGGCAAATGATGCCTCGACCCTGACCGGCACGTCGAATGGGTTTTCCGGATGATTCGCGCCCCAGATATACCCTGGAGCGATGGCCGGTACGAGTTGCAGTTCGTTGTCACGTTTGCTCGCGAGAAACTCGAGTGTCGCGACCGAACGACCGATGCGCAGCGAGCCGTTCGCCCACAACGTTGCCCGGTACCCCTCGGGAACGATGGCCTGAAATGCTCTAAGACTCGTGCGATTCTCTTCTCCAGCCCGGAAAGCGAACAAGCCTGTGTCCGGATCCACTGCGGCAACAGCCGTCGAAGCAGGCAGGCCGGGCAGATTCTCACCATCCACCGAGGTCAAGTTCGCTGGATATGCCAATCTTGAGCGATAGTCTCGGCCATCGAAACGCGTGAAATTCTGGTTGTTCCAGCGATCTCGCTCGCGCCCCAGCAATTCACTCCAGTGCTGATAATCGAAGTAGACCGCCATCCGGCCCCGGTCTCCGCGCGTGCCGCCGCTGATCGATGCATGCGTTTGTGAACCTCCCCCTGCAATGTAATCATGTCGCACCGTTGCGTCGGGCTCGACACTGTCGTTCAACACCACGTTGACGATGCCGCCGATCGCGTCCATTCCATGTACCAGGGAATTGGCGTCCAGGCTGACCTCAACCCGTTTTACTGCACTAATGGGAATGGCCGAGAGATCGAATGCGCTGGTTGTAAGGTCAGACGCGGTCCCGAAGGCGCGACGCCCATTGACCAGGACGAGTGTATATTCGGCGCCGAGCCCACGAAGTTCGGCGTACTGGGCTCCCGAGCCACGAAACCCTGAACTACGGTGAAACGCCGTCTGCGAAACATAACGTAGTAGATCAGGAATGCTGGGAGCCCCTGTTTCCTCGATGTTTCTACGATGGATCACCACGACCCTGCTCGGAATAGATTCTCCGAGCATCGGTAACGGAGAACTCGTCACCTGTAAGCTCCGAGACTCAACGGGCGTGAATTCGGGAAATCCAAAACTGCACGTGCACTTCGTCGTATTCGCAAATAGCATCATCTTCCCGGACTTGGCGTCGCGGCGCTCTTCCAAGCGACATACGCCATCTACCAGCGTCCGCCATGCCTCCTCGCCCGTGTACTGCCCATCAGGCAGCGGACCGAGCATCACGTTGCCGCATTCGCCCGGGTCTACCTCGTAGCCAGTGAGAACACCAAGACTGTCGGCGTGTTCACGAGCCGACCTGACGCCAGCAGATAAAGAGAATCGAATTTCACTCTCGTCGCCGTTCGGAGATGCGTCGCTCGGGGAAGTAGCGATGCATGCAGCGCTGACCAGCGTCAGGAGCACGGCCAGATGTGAGTAAGCGCACGTGCTCTTCCATGACAATGAAACGGACATGCCTGATGCCCTGAACCCCTGCCACACGCACTTCTATTCTTGTGAGTCAGTCCATCGATGCGACTCCGAGACGAGCGCGTGACACTTTGGGATCTCAAGAGCCGTGCATCCGTGCTGGTCCATAGTGCATATGACCGCTTCATTTGCGCCGCTGACTCTCACGTACTTAACACTTGGCGCAGTGCTCTCCCGATTCTGATTCTGTTGTGGCGACCTCGTACTCGAACGAGTGGGCGGCGCGGTCCACCATCCGACGTCGAGCTCACAGCAGGGAGCGAGTCAGGATCGCGAGTGATCAAGCCAGGCGAGTTCGATCAGGAATGGAGCTTCGGAGCGGTCCGTCCGTGCAGGGGGCTCAGGAAGGCTGTAGACCGCAGATCTGTAGCGATGATTTAAATGGAGGTCGACGCGAGACCGCGTGGACGATGATGCACACGCCACCAGGAGGTGCGCCCTGTTTCCAGGGATTGGACAGCGAGAGCGCGCGCAAGGACTTGCGCACCAGTTCGCCACCAGGAAGGCACCCGCCGGCCATCGCCGATGCAAGCTGTTGAATCTACTGCGATTGATGGTGCGCGCGACAGGGATCGAACCTGTGACCCCTACCATGTCAAGGTAGTGCTCTACCGCTGAGCTACGCGCGCATTTGGGTGCGGATCCGAAGGGGCCGGAAGGATAGCGGCGACTTGGGACGCTGGCAAGCGATCCCGCTTCGATTCCCCTACCCCGCCTTCGAGGTCGCGATCCCGAGGCTCGACTTCCGCAACTGGGCGATCTGGTCGCGCAGCTTGGCCGCCTCCTCGAACTCCAGGTTCCGCGCGTGCTTGAGCATCTCCTGCTCAAGCTTCTTGATACGCCGAATGACCTGATCCGGGGTCAGATGCGAATAATCCGGCGTCGCCTCCGCCACCTTCCTGAGTGGCCCGCGCTCCGCATCCGAGTACGCGCCTTCGAGGATGTCCGCCACCGCCTTCTTGATGCCCCGGGGCGTAATGCCGTTCGCCTCGTTGAACGCCAACTGCTTGGCGCGACGGCGGCTGGTCTCATCCAGCGCTTTTTTCATCGAGCCCGTCACGTTGTCCGCGTACAGGATCGCCTTGCCGTTGAGATGGCGGGCAGCGCGACCGATGGTCTGGATCAGTGAATTCTCCGAGCGCAGGAAGCCCTCCTTGTCCGCATCGAGAATCGCAACAAGCGACACCTCGGGCATGTCCAGGCCCTCGCGAAGCAGGTTGATACCGACCAGCACATCAAACTTGCCCAGGCGCAGATCGCGAATGATCTCCATCCGCTCGACGGTATCGATGTCCGAGTGCAGGTAGCGCACCTTCACGCCGTGCTCATCGAGATACTCGGTGAGGTCCTCGGCCATGCGCTTGGTAAGCGTGGTGATCAACGTGCGCTCGTCTTTCGCGACGCGCAGCTTGATCTCCGAGAGCACATCATCGACCTGCGTGCGCACGGGGCGAACCTCGACTTCCGGGTCGACGAGTCCCGTGGGGCGCACCAGCTGCTCGACGACGTCGCCCGCTGAATGCTCGAGCTCATAACGACCCGGCGTCGCTGAGACGAAGATCGCCTGCGGCGCGAGCCGCTCCCACTCCTCAAATCGCAGCGGACGATTATCGAGCGCCGAAGGCAGACGGAAGCCATACTCGACCAGGGTTTCCTTGCGCGACCGGTCGCCCTTGTACATCGCACCCAACTGCGGAATGGTCTGGTGGCTCTCATCAATGACCAGCAGCGCATCCTGCGGCAGATAGTCGAACAAGCACGGTGGAGGCTCGCCAGGCTCCCGGCCCGACAAAAACCGCGAGTAGTTTTCGATGCCGTTGCAATACCCGAGCTCGCGAATCATCTCGATATCGAAGCGCGTCCGCTGTTCCAACCGTTGCGCTTCGAGCAGCTTCCCGGCGTTCTTCAGCTCAATGAGCCGGTCATGCAACTCATCGCGAATCTGATCCACCGCCGTCACGAGCCGATCACGCGGCGTCACATAGTGCGTACCCGGGAACACTGTGTAGCGCGGAATCTTGCGCTTGATCTCCCCCGTCAGCGGATCGAACAGCAGCAGCGAGTCGATCTCATCATCGAAGAGCTCCACCCGGAGCGCCTCCCGCTCCGATTCCGCGGGGAAAATATCGATCACATCGCCACGCACGCGGTAGGTGCCTTGCGTGAGATCAAGCTCATTACGCTTGTACTGCATGTCCGTCAGCCGCCGCAGAATCGCGCGCTGATCGATATGCTCACCGCGGGACAGGTGCAGCACCATCGACAAATACGTCTCCGGCGCACCCAGGCCGTAGATCGCCGAGACCGTCGCGACGATGATGGAATCCCGCCGCTCCAGAATCGCCTTGGTCGCGGACAACCGCATCTGCTCGATGTGCTCGTTAATCGACGAGTCCTTCTCGATGTACGTGTCCGAGGACGGCACATACGCCTCGGGCTGGTAGTAGTCGTAATACGAGACGAAATATTCCACCGAGTTATCCGGGAAGAAATCCTTGAACTCCCCGTACAGCTGCGCCGCCAGCGTCTTGTTATGCGCGAGCACCAGCGTCGGGCGCTGGATCTTCTGAATCACGTTCGCGATGGTGAAAGTCTTGCCCGAGCCCGTCACGCCGAGCAGCGTCTGGTGCGCCAAGCCGTTCTCGATGCCTTCGATCAGCTTCGCGATCGCCGCCGGCTGATCGCCCGAGGGCTTGAAATCGCCCTTGAGCTGGAACGGGGTCTGGGCGGGCTTATCGGTCATGGATGGCAGCGAGCGCGGGGATACTGGCATAGAGGATCCGAAGACATAGGGCTCGAACGGCGGATTTCCAGGCAGTCAAGGCCGGTTCGTATAGAGCCGAAGACTGAATCGCTCTACAATCGCACGAAAACATCCCGTCGTTTGTCAGGGATTTTCCGTTCCTTCAGGTCATTCGGTGCCGCTGTGAGTCTACCAGTTTCAAAGCGCGTCCAACGCGTGAAGCCCTCCCCCACCGTGGCCCTGACCGGACGCGTCGCGCAGCTGAAAGCCGAGGGCAAGGACATCATCGGCTTGGGGGTCGGCGAGCCGGATTTCGATACGCCGACTCACATCGCGGACACGGGCGTCGAGGCCATTCGCAAGGGTTTTACGCGCTACACGCCGGTCGAAGGCGTGGCGGAGCTAAAAGACGCGATCATCGCGAAGTTCAAGCGCGAGAACGGCCTGGACTACAAGCGCAACCAGATCCTGGTGTCCACGGGCGCAAAGCAGACCATCTTCAATTTGATCCTGGCCGTGGTCGATCCGGGCGATGAAGTCGTGATTCCGGCGCCGTACTGGGTGTCGTACCCGGACATGGTGCTACTCGCCGATGGCGTGCCCGTCACGCCGTATGCCGGGCCTGAGCAGGGTTACAAGCTCACCGCCGCGCAGCTAGAAGCCGCGATCACACCGAAGACGCGCTTGTTCATCTTGAACAGCCCGAGCAACCCGACGGGCGCGGCCTACACGGCCGCTGAACTGCGCGCGTTGGGCGACGTGCTCGTGAAGCACCCGCAGGTCATCATCTGCACCGATGACATGTACGAGCATATCTATTGGGCGAAGGAGCCGTTCGTCAGCCTCGCGCAGGTGTGCCCGGCGTTATACGACCGCATCGTGACGACCAATGGCGTCTCGAAGGCGTACGCCATGACGGGCTGGCGCATCGGCTACTGCGGCGGTCCCATTGAGCTCGTCACCGCGATGTCCACCATCCAGAGCCAGAGCACCTCGAACCCCTCCTCGATCGCTCAGAAGGCGGCGATCACCGCGCTCAATGGCGATCAGAACTGCGTGCGCGAGATGAACAAGCACTTCAAGCAGCGCCATGACTTCGTAGTCGAAGGACTGAATAAGCTGCCAGGCGTCAGCTGTCTCGAAGGCGCCGGCACGTTCTACGCGTTCGCGCACGTGGAAAAGGCGATGAAGATCGTCGGCGTGAAGGACGACAACGCCTTCGCCGAGCACTTACTGATTCACGGCGGCGTCGCTGTCGTTCCGGGCAGCGGTTTCGGCGCGCCGAATCACATGCGCCTGTCGTTCGCCACCAGCATGCAGACGCTGGAGGAGGCGCTCAAGCGCATGGAGAAAACGCTGCGGGCCGCCCAGGCGGCGTAATTGGCCGCTTGACCTAGAGCACGCTCTAGGCCGTAAGAAATAGGTCGCAACCCAAGGAGGCGACCTATGACGAGCGTTACAGAAAGCAATCGAGCCATCGTCACGGGCATCATGGAGGCGCTGTCACGCGGTGACCTGCAGCCCTTCGGCGAGGCGATGGCGGATGACTTCACGTGGCACATGATCGGCACGACGCCCTGGTCGGGCACGTTCACGGGCAAAGCCCATATCCGTGAGCGCCTGACCCGCCCGTTGTTCACTCAGTTCGGAACCCACTACACGAACACGCCCAAGCGCATCCTCGCCGATGCCGACTTTGTCGTGGTGGAGTGTCGGGGCAACGTGACGACGAAGACCGGCAAGCCCTACTGCAACACCTACTGCCTGGTCATACGCATGCACGAGGGCAAAATGGTGGAGCTCACGGAATACCTCGACACTGACCTTGTGAACTCGGCGCTGGAGCCGCCCTCCTGGGCCGTCGCATGAGCCAGACCAGCACGCGCTTTCACATCGGCCGGCTCGCTCGCGAGACCGGCCGCAGCGTGCACACGATTCGCTGGTACGAAAAGCAGGGATTGATGCCCGGTGTGACACGCGATCCCGGCGGACGGCGCGTGTACACCTCGCACCATGTGGGGTGGCTGATATTCCTGGATCATCTGCGTTACGCCGGGATGACAGTACGGGAGATGCGCCGCTACGCCACCCTCGCCGCGCAGGGCAAGAAGACGATCCGACAACGGCTGGAACTCCTTGAGGCGCATCACGCCCGAACCTCCGCGCATATCGCGCAGCTTCAGTCCGCCCTGCGCTTCGTCGAGCGAAAGCAGGCCTACTACTTGAAATGGCTTGAGGATGACCGGCGACCGGGCGAGTTCGATCTCGCTCTGGAGGGCGCCGCAGGCCGACGATTGCCTACAGCCGTGAAGGTGGCTCCCCGGGCCGGACTCGAACCAGCGACCAACGGATTAACAGTCCGTCGCTCTACCACTGAGCTACCGGGGAACAGGCGGGTCAAATCGAAGGCGCGCGATTTTGCGTAATGCACCGCGGCTCTGTCAAGGAAAGCCGATCAGTTGGCTCGGATTTGTGAGCGGCGTCCGGCTAAGCCCGCTTGGTCGGCTCCATCGCATTGCGACTATCGCCAGCCGCCGACCACGGCGCCGATGTGATACGTGAGGACGATGATCACCGCCAGGAGCCAGCAGAGCCAGCCAATGAACCCGCAGTGGATGATGCTGGCGCCGTACGAGCTACCGAGCGTCAGTTCCAGCTGGATCCTGAACTCCTGCGCGGAGAGAGGCTCTCTGGCGCTGGATTTCAGCTGCTGTAGATCCTGTGCGCCCATGAGCAGAAAGCCGGAGCCGATGACCAGGCTGACGACGAGCGCCAGGTTCACTTCCCAGGGCCAAACCGTCTCGTTCATCGAGAAGAGCAGATTCGTCGCCATCGACAGCACGATCACCGCAGCGGTCTCGAGGCCCCGAGTCGGGAGCGTCAACCACAGCCATCTCACGAGCTTATCGATCATGATGCGGTGTCTCCTCCATCCGCTTCATCGTGTCCTGCATCGTCGGGCTCCAGAAGATCGCGGATTTCGGCGCTCAGCCGTTCGCACCGCTCCGCAAAGTCACCCGTCCCGTCCTCACACGCCTTCTGATATTCCTGCTGCTTCTTGCGCAGCAGAGCGGACTTGGCCACCGTGAGCTTTTTGCGCTTGAGCCACGTTTTACAGACGATAAAGATGTGCTCTTTTCCGGGCTGGTGGAAGGGCGATGCGTGCTTGGTGAGCCATTGGTCGTGATGGTCGAACTCAGCATCAGCGGCGAGGCTGTCGCCGCCCGGATTCTCCAGCGCTATGCCGTAGCGTGCCTCGATCTCATCACGGCGTTCCTCGATATTGAGAAACCATTCTTTGATCGCGTGGCCAATGCGTTCTGCCGTGGCTTCATGGTGATTCAACCACATCAGTGCCGGGATGGAGAGACCGATACCCAGCGGGATGTCGAGGCCGTGCTCGATATCCCAGATCTCCAGAGGCGGGCTCAACCCGGTAGCCAGCTCCTGCAATTGCAGGAATTCAGCCACGCCAAGATCGGAGACGACGCAGACAAACTCTCCGCGCTGGCGCTCAATCAACTCATCGAGAACTCCCCTCGCCTGCGCTCTTTGCAAACCATCGCGGAACGCCTGGGTGTGAATGACATGATTGTCATCAGGCTTCCTGTTTCCCAACATCTGCATGACAGCCCGGGCACGAGCGACTTTGACCTTTGGCAGAGAACGGCAATAGTCCAGCGTCTGAAGGAAGGTCGTGCATGCCTTCGGGTCCTCGATGGTGCGCGCCAGTATCTTCGGGGCGGCATGCCCGAGGCCGAAGTGGATGAATTGCGTTTTTCTCCAAGTGGCGCTACGCGCGATCTCCGCGATCAGCTTTCCGAATTCCTTGCCGGTGACATATGGATTGTTGGCCGGTCGCGGCTGCGGCCTCCAGTTCAGGTCTGCCAGTGCCTGCGCCATGCCGGCGGACATCACGATAGCGACGCGGCGCTGCTTGCCAAGAGGGATAACGCGCCAGGCGGCCCGACGATCGCCAAACAGATATAGCGGAAAAATCCCCAGCGTCGGCTGCAGTTCGTCCGCCCATTGAAACAGGTCGTAGCGCTCCGTCGGCTCTACGAAGTCGACCCTCGCGCACCGAACGTGTTTCTTGAAGGATTCATGCAGCCTCGTGAACTCCTGCCCGCCCCAAATGACCGGCACCGCCTTGAGCTGGCTGCCTTCGACCGTCGTCAGCCACCTGCGGATGTTGCCGGATGGCTCGATCCATTCCTTGCTGAAGGCCAGATGATTGCTCAGCTCCGTGGCCTCGCTCTCGCCGATCAGGCTGGCCACCTTGCTGAAATCCGGGCCGTTGCTCTGCCCTGCTCCGCTCATGACTCGGGTCCGCTCTCCCCATCACCCTGCAACCTGAAGCTGCTGATCTCCGGGTCATCGGTGCGGAAAAACGCCGCTTTACTCAGCTGCAGGCATTCTCCCGCGCTTCGCATGAAGATCACTCCATCGGCCACCAGTCGGGCGAGCTCCACGTAATGTGTAACGAACACCGCACACATCCCGCTGCGTACGACACGGTCGCGCAGACGCCGCATGATATCGAGCGCCAGCGGCGGATCGATGGAAGCGCTGATCTCATCGAGCAGCAGGACCCGAGGCTCGTAGATCAGCGACCGGGTGAGTAAAGCGCGTGCGTATTGTCCGCCGGAGAGTTGAGATGGATAGCGCGTCAACAACGAGTCGATGTCGAAGTCGCGCGCCGTTTGCATCAGGCGCTCTTGCAACACACCGTTCTTCGGCAACCCATAATCCGCGGCGAGCACCAGTGCGTTCTCATCGATGCGCAGGTATGGGAGCAACGCCTGCCCCTGGCCGACCACATGCACGCGGCGGCGCCAATTGTGTGCTGCCTCATCAACCTCGTGCAGCGGCAATGCGCCGAGCTCGTCGTGTTTCACGATGCCGCGCACACGCGGCAGAACGCCGGCGATCGCGCGCATCAGCGTGCTCTTGCCAACACCGCTCGGGCCCAGAAGCGCGATCAAGTGGCCAGCGGCGACATGCAGCCGATCGACGGTGAGCCAGAATCGGTCGCCCCGATGCACGAGCAGATCTGCGACCTCCAACGTCACCGGCGCTGAAGCGGTCTGCGCGCTCACTGTCGGAATGCCGCCAGACGCTCGACGCGCCGACCGAGGATCAGAATCGGTACGAACAGGAGGACGTAGACGATCGAAACCGCGATCCACGCCTCGAACAGCCGGAACGTGTTGGCTGCAGCTACGCGAGCAACGTAAGCGAGATCGGGTGCGCCAATAACGGACGCCAGGCTGGAGAGCTTGAGATTGCCTATCCACAGAGCGATGTGCGGCGCCCACGCCAGACGAAAGATGTTTGGCAGGTAGACATGCCGGGCAATGGCCTCGCGCGAAGCTCCCACGGCCTTGAAGCCCTCGATCTGCGCGGCCGGCACTTGCGGCACGACCGTCCTGATCACATCGAATGTATAGGCGCACTGCGCGATGGCGAGCCCGGCGATCGCCGAGGTGATCGGGCCGGGCGGCACGAGGCCGAACGAGTTGTAGGGAAAGTAGTAGACGAGAAAGATGATCACGAGGTTCGGCACGATCCGCACCACGTCGGCGGCGAGTACGAATGCGGGCTGCAGCGGCCCGCGCGAGACGCCCCACAGCGCGATGCCGGCGGCCGTGCCGATCACCGATGAGACTACTGTGATGAGCAGCGTCACCAGCGCCGCACGCCACAGCGCTTCGGGTGTGACGAAGAAGAACTCGAACATGGATCGTCATTGTCCGGGCGAAGGAGCAAATTCCCGCTGCGGAAATTCGTTGAACAGCCGCCACTTCGTGGCGATGCGCGCGAGCGTGCCGTCGGTCCGGAGAACTTCGATGGCGACATCGAGGAAATCGCGCACGTCGGATGCAGTGCTGGGAAGCAGGAAGCCTGCAGCGACGCGAGCTGGAGGATTGTCCAGGTTGAGGGCCTTGAGCGCATTGCTGTTGGCCTCCACAAACTGCGCGACTGTCGGTACGTCCTGCAAAGCTGCGTCCGCGCGTCCCGCGAGCACTTTCTGTAGCGGGACCGTGCCGTCATCGCCCACTGGAACGATGTCGAGTTTGGCGCGCGTGAATACACGCTGCGCATATTCAGTTGACGTCCAGCCCTGCGCCAATGCGATCGTGACGTCTTCGCGATCCAGATCGGCCACGGTGGTAAACCGGGTATCGCTCCGCCTCACGATGCCCACGCCGATGCCGAAGTACCCAAACGGCCGCGTGAACAAAAAGTCGGCGGCGCGGGGAATGGTTTGATAGACGGCGTCGGCGAAGATGTCCACGCGGCCCGTATCCATGTCGGCCCGCAGCGATTCAAACGTCACTGGCGTCCATTCGATCGCGAGCGGCGGATCCATTCGGGCTGCAATCTGCCCCAGTACGTCGACGACGAAGCCACCCGGCTTCGCGGCATCGGCGGGATTGGCGATGGTGTATGGCTTGAAGCCAGAGAAACCAGCACGAATCCGCCGCCGCTGACGAATCGCACTGAGTGCCGATGTGGCGACTGGCTGCTGTGCGCTTCCGCTGCTCTGTCTGCAGCCAGTGGCAAAGCCGCCGACGGCGCCAGCGCTGAGCAGAGCGATGGCGCCAAGAAGGCGCCGCCGGGCGCCGTTCGGCGCATAGCTCGAAACTTCTGGAATGGGCTGCGCTATCACGTTACGGCTCATTCGTGCGTCTCCAGCAATTCGTCGACCAGTCCGTGAGGAATCCATTGCTCATCGAGAGCGATGTTGGTGTCGAGGACCGCGTATTCCTGCATGACGTTGGAGATGGAATACCCACTCGCCTTCAGATCGGCCAGCATGCGGCCGAAGCACGCCAACGCGCTGTCGCGCGTGGTCTTGAAAAAACGCTGAGTGATGAACACACAGTAGTTGCCGTCGGCGAGCACGTTGGAAGGATTGCGCGAGAGATGCCCGTCATGGCGATCACACAATGCCATGAGTTCGCGGCTCGGCCCGGACGGAGGCACTGCAACCTTCACGTGACACTCGAAATACTGGCTGTCGAGCATGCGCTGCGCTTCGGCCGGCGAGTTCGGCACGATCGGGTTGTTGATCATCGCTTCCAGCTTCACCCGCTTGGTCGCAAATCCTCGATCGCGCAGCGCGGAGGCAGTCGCATGGGCTTGCTCCACAACGCGCGCGAACTTGCCGCGGTGGAAGGAACCGGTGATCGTTTGTCGCTGGACATCTCCGTCCGGCAGGATGATCTGGATGCACTTGATGCCGAGCTCCGCGCAGGCGCGACGGAAGCGCTCGAATTCCGCCGCGCTGGCACATTCGACGGTCAGGTGCAGCTCATAGACGTGGTTGGCGAGCAGATCGCCCGCCGCCTCGGCGATGTCATAGGCGAGCCGTTCGACCTTGCCCACCATGACCGAGGAGGAATGGATACGAGCCAGTGGCTTGTCGAAACCATCGGGCCGGAACAGATGACTCCAATGAATCCCGTCGCGAGAGGCCGCCGCTCGAAGACCCGACAGCAGAACGCCGGAACACGATCGCTGGTAGCGCTTGAGCTCACCAGCCGCATCGCGAACCCACGCCGAGAGGACCACGCATCCGGGCAGCGGACGACTCAGCACCGCGGCGCGCTGGTGCAGTTTGGTGAGTGGCGCACGACCGGCGTGGTCCGAGCCGCTTTCAAACCGTCCGACATAGAGGATGCTGCTCTCGGGCACGTGCGCCGCTACAGCGTCGTGCTCATCCGATATGCACAGGGAGTCGATGAGTGCTTCATCGCAAGCGCGAGCCGGTGAGGTGGTCCACGCAGGCAGGATCGCCTGTAATGCGTCCGCCAGTTGCCAGTCCATCCCTAAATAGCTGAAATGCTTCATCGATGCGGGATCCGTCATTCTGGTTTTGATGGCCGGAGCAATTTCTTCAAAGAGAAGCGCTACGGTAACGGAACCAGACGCTGGTGTTATCGATCCCGGCAGCCCCTGCGTCTTACACGTAATTTCCTGTCACGTGTTGCAGGGGCGTGAGCACTCGGCATTTAGTGTCGTTTGGGTTCATCGAAACTTACATTGATAGCCCCGCCTTCAATTCCGCCAGGCCCTGCGCGTCGCTGCCTTCAATTCTGCGAGCGACGCGGCCCTGGTCGTCAATGATCACGAGCGTCGGCACGTTCATCACCCGAAAGGAACGGAACAATTCGCCGGACTCATCGAGCGTGATGGGGATGCCGACGTTGTACTGCTTGCGGTAGTCACGCACATCGTCCTTCGAGGCCCAGATGCCGGAGGCGACGCCGAGCCAGCGGGCGCTACTGCCCTTCGCCTGCTGCTCGACGTGCTCGCGTACGGAGCGGCAACTTGCGGAGAGGCCCGGGCGGCTGGTGGACAAGTACGACTCGCACCAGGGCGATAAGAACACCAGCACGGTCGGACGCTTCGTCGCAGGCTCCAGCACTTTGAATGTGGCCCCGTCGACGGTGATGGCGGAGAGATTCGCGACGCTGTCGCCTATCTTGTACTGGGCCGCCTCATTCTTCTTGACTACAGCTGTTGAGACGGAGATCGGTGCGGCCGTTCGTGCGGCGACGAGCGCCGCTTCCAGTCGCTCGTCGGCGAAGTGACCGACGTACTGGATGCGCCCATCGCGACCAATGATGACGTGCTGGGGAGTGACGCGCAGGTTGAATGCCTCACCCAACTGACCGTCGTCGATCACCATGGGCATGGTGATACCGTGCTTCTTGCGGAACTCCTGTACATCGACGAGCGTGTCGTTGAAGCCTGCGTTGATGGCGATGACGGCCAGCTCCGGGCCCGCTTTCTGATACGTCTGCTCGAAGTGCGGCATTTGTTTGATGCACGGGACGCACCAGGTCGCCCAAAACTTCAGGTAGACGGCCTTCCTGCCGTACAGCTCGCTCAAAACGATGCGCTGACCGTCCACAGTCTTCAGCGTCAGCCGTGGCGCAGGCGTTCCAACCAGGCCGCGACTCGCGGCTTGGGCGTGGTCTTCGGCAGTCGCGGCGTACGCGTTGAACGTTTGACCGCAGGAGAGTGCCGCCAAAGCAACAAGACTCAGCAACCATTGACGCATGTTTATTCCTTGAAAGCCGCGAGGTCGATCATCAATTGGCGGCGACGGGCCGCGAGATCGGTTTGCCAACGTCCTTGACGAAGAACACGACGAGCTTCGCCGGTTCGGTCTTGCTGGCGTTCCGGGCGGTTTTGTGGATGTCGCCTGGAGCCTCGTAGAACGTCTGCCCTGCCGTGAGCGTCACAGGCGCCTGGCCTTCCACTTGCGTGACGATCGAGCCCTCGACCACATAGAGGAACACCTGAGCGTCGTGACGATGCGGCATCGACTCACCGCCCGGCAGATACTCCACACTCAACATGACCGCCTCCTTGCCGGGAACACCGATGAGCTCTTTGGTGAGCAAGGGCGTGGCCGTCACGGTGCTTTTCGAGGTTTGGGCGAAGACCCCGGCGCTGCCGGCGGGGAGCAAACAAACCAGGAATATGCATGCAATCCGCTTGCAGCCCTTGAGCCGTGAAACGTTCAGCATCGGCGCGCTCCTTGTGCGTTTCCGTTGAAACGATACTGCCAGGGCCTCGTGCTTTCAATCGTTGCGCCGGGAGACTCGCGTCCACGGGTCAAGATAAATAGGTCAAGTGGGTCACCGCATTTCCGGCACTTACTGTATATAGTGGCTCGGCGGGTCCGGGCGAGCCGGTGATCGGCTGTCGCACCGGAAAAAACAATTCTCATGGATAAAGGATCGATCTGATGGGTTTCAGGATCTGCGTACGGAATCTGTTGTTGAGCTGTGTGCTGGCGTCCGGTTTCGTCATGCAAGCTCAAGCCGAAGATGACCCAGCCTCGGAAGCCACGCCCCCGCCTGCAACTGACGAAGCTGACAAAGAGCGACGGGAGACGGTGGAATTCGAGCGGGTGGCCAAGCAGTATCAGAAGAGCGAAAAGGACGGCGAGACGCTGTACTGCCGGAAAGAGAAGACACTCGGCACCCGGATCGCCAAGACCGTGTGCCTGACCACCACACAGCTTCGCGATCGCATTCGCAACGCCGAGGCTCAAGGGGTCGCGAAACCACAAGTGGGCGGATGTCGGCCACCGACCTGCTGAACGCTCGCCGAGCCGGCAATACTTTCCCAATCGTGAAATTGTTCTTGCACTCGTCGGCGCGCGCCGCGATACTTTGCCAATTGGGAAAGTAATTGCGGCGGGCGCGGCTCCGCCGAAGGAGCTGACGTGTCTTTGAAACTCTATTCGCATCCGCTCGCGTCCTACTGCCACAAGGTGCTGATTGCGCTGTACGAGAATCAAACGCCATTCGAAGCGGTGCACGTCGATCTCGGGGACGCGCAATCGAGGGCTGCATTCATCGCTCTCTGGCCGACCGGGAAAATGCCGCTGCTGGTCGATGAACGGAACGCTCGCACGGTGCCGGAGAGCAGCGTCATCATCGAGTACCTGGATCAACATCATCCCGGGCGCTCGCCCCTGTTGCCGCACGATCGGGATGCAGCGCTCGACGTGCGGTTGTGGGATCGCTTGTTTGATAGTTACGTGATGACGCCGATGCAGGCGATCGTCGCTCAATTCTTACGGCCCGAGAGCGAGCGCGACGCGCTCGCCACCTCGAGCTGCCGTGGCACGCTCGACATGGCGTATGAGCTCCTGGAACGTCAGCTTGCGGGTAAAGCGTGGGCGACCGGCAGCGCCTTCACCATGGCGGATTGCGCCGCGGCGCCGGCGCTGTTCTATGCGAGCATCGTGCATCCGTTCCCCGCTGCTCGCCGCAATCTGTCGGGCTATCTCGAGCGACTCGTGACGCGCCCGTCCGTTGCACGAGTGCTGAGAGAAGCCCGGCCCTACTTCGAGTTGTTTCCGCTGAAGCACGACATTCCGTCACGCTTCCTGCACGATTGAAAGGAACACGGACATGCAACGCGTCGAGGATGGTCAGCAGCTGGATCGGATGTTTCACGCATTGGCCGATCAGAGCCGGCGTGGGATGTTGGATCGGCTGTCGAAAGGGCCTGCTTCAGTCTCCGAGCTGGCGGAGCCGCTGGAGCTCGCGCTGCCCTCCGTCGTCAAGCACCTCGCCGTGCTCGAACAAGGCGGCATCGTCATCTCACGCAAGGAAGGTCGAGTGCGCACGTACGCACTTGCGCCGAAGGCCTTCGACGCCATCGAAGCGTGGGTCGCACGACGCAAGCGCGGGCTCGATCGCCAGTTCGACCGGCTCGAACAGTTTCTGGCCAAAGGAGCAGGCCCTTCCGGAGAAGGTAAATGACCGAACGATCCGTTTCCCACACGAGTTTCGTCATCGAGCGGGACTTCCCTGCTCCGCCGGCGCGCGTTTTCAACGCCTGGTCCGATCCCGATGCGAAACTCAGCTGGTCGGACTGCCACACGGATGCGAGAGAAAGCGAGTTCAGCATGGACTTCAGACACGGTGGTCATGAGCGCTATCGCGTGCGGCTGCCGGAGGGGCTACTCATTGCGGTCGAAAAGGTGTTCTTCGACATCGTGCCCGACCAGCGAATCATTTTCGGCTATGACATCCTCATCGGCGATAAGCGCATTTCGGCTTCACTCGTGACCGTGAGTTTCGAATCCAGCCGCAAGGGAACTCACATGACCTACACCGAACAACTTGCGCTGCTCGACGGCTTCACCGACGTCGAAGAACGCATCCACGGCACGAAGGAAGGATTCGATCGGCTCGAACTGCTCCTGAGAGACGCGGCGCACGCCTGACCCTCAAATCGGCTCGGCCACGACGATGTAATCAGATCCGTGGCGGATGCCACCTTCACGAGCGACGAACGCCAGGGCGCGGTCGCGGAGCGCTGCGATGTGGGATTGCAAAGCAACCGCGACAGAGCGATCGCGCAGCTTGTCGAGGGCCTGGACGCACATGTCGAGCTGGCTGTTGACGAAGCGCTCGCCGTAGCGGACGGGAAAGCGCTGGGCATCGAGTACGCGGAACCTGGCGAGCTCCAGATGGCGCAGCACCCAATGCAGTGGATATTCGCGATACGGGCGATCGTTGCTCAATAACAAACATGCGTCGCGGAGCCGGCCGATCTCGTTGACGAGACGCCCTGCCGCATCGCTAGGAACGTGAGGGACGTAAGGCTCGAGACCCACCACATAGAGCCGTCCGCCGACATGTGGCCGCAGGCGTGGAAGCAGCTGGTCCTGCCAGTACGGCGCGAAGCCATCGACAGCGCCGAGCAGATAGTCTGCGAGCGCCACGTCGAACGTTTCGCCGGCGAGCAGCTCGGGTTCGAGCCAGTTGCCGACGATCAAGCGATCGTTCGATCGCATTTGCTCGCCGACCTGCTTGCGAACCACATCGGCCATTCGTGGCGAGCCGGTTACCGCGGTCCAACGATCGGTTGCGAGAGACAACAGCCACCGCATCGAACCCGGGCCGGTGCCTGCGTCCAGAACCGAGCCCCACGGCATGGCACCGTGGAGCTCGTGGATTCGCTCGTAAAGCGAAAGGTTCATGGCACGCCTAGAAGGACACGCGCAATCCCGCCGTCACGCCGCGCCCTGGCAATGGCACGACGTTGGCAAGGTACGACGCGTGATTCCACACGATCTCATCGAGCAGATTCGTACCGCGCAGATACATCACCGGGCCCGCGCCTTCTCCCATGCTGTAGCTCAACGTGAGATTCAGCATGTCGTAGCCGGGCGTGACGCTTTCGAAGTCGGCGATGTCGTCCTGCTCGTTCACGCGGTAGTACTCGAGCTCTCCCGAGATCCCTTCCGCCGTCGCATTGAGCCGCGTGCCATAACGTGCCGCCGGAATGCGAGGCAGATTGCCGCCGTCATTCAGCTCCGCGCGGACGTAGTCGCCGAAGACGGTGGCAGCAAACATCTCGTTCACTCGATACGTCGCCTCCGCTTCCACGCCTGTGAACTCCGCATCGTCCTGCGTGTACTTGATCAGTCGGAAGTCCTCGAACTGATCGAGGGTACGCGCGTAGATGTAATCGTCGATGTCATTGCGGAAGGCACCGACGGCGAACGTTACGTCACCGACGTTCTTCTTGAGCGTGAGTTCCACGTTGTTCGCTGTCTCCGTTTCCAGACTCGCGTTGTTCTCGATCCCACCGCAAGTGAGGGGATGCGGAACGAGCCCGCACTCATACGTGTTCGTGGCGAGGTGGATGCCCCGGGCATACAGTTCCTGGGCGTGAGGCATGCGCTCCGAGCGCGTGACGGCGAGCGTCAGTGAGTAGTCAGGCACGAACTCCCAGATCGCGGCCGCCGACACCGAGGTTGCGGAGTCATCGAACTCCGGCCGGCCACGGGTATCGTTGATCGGAGTGTGCTTCTGCCATTCGTGACGCCCACCCAGCTCGAAGTGCCAGCGGTCGTTCAACTCGATGTGCTCGACCGCGAACAGGCCGAGGGTGCGGCTCTCCACCGTAGGCATGAACGCCTCCGCCCCAAGCGCGCTGAATTCATTCTCAGCGAACTGCATGCCGATGACGCCTCGGAGCGGCCCGATCTCGGCATGCTGAACCTCGACGCGAGCCTCATAGCCATCATTCAAAAACGTGGTCGCGATCTCTCGCTCTTCCAGCTCGTAATGACGGTAGTCGGTGTGGCTTGCGCGCAGCCGGATTCGCTCGACACCCGCAAACGGCTCGGCCAGCTCGCCGCGAAGATCGAAGCGCTTGCTGAGCAGCGAAATCTCCGGGGCGGGCTCGTGCTCATGCTCATGATCGTGTTCATGCTCCTCCCCGCCATCGTCTTCATGGCTGCCACAATGCAGCGCGCTGCCGTGGGGATGGCAGCCTTCGTACTCGTGACTATGACCCGGAATTCCGTAGCCATCGTCGCGATAGGAATACGCAAGGCCCAGGAACCCGCGCTCGCCCACCCAGGACAGGCCCAGGCTCGCGTTTTCGGATTCGGAGAACGTGCCCTCGACACGGGATTCATCCAAACCACGGGCGCGGTAATCATCCGCATCGCGCATCATCGCCTCGGCATGCAGGACGAGGTGATCCGTTGCCCGCGCCGTGATCTCGAAGGCGCCCGCCTTCTCCTCCGCGGCACTCGAACCACGCAGGCCGAACGAGCCTTCGATGCGATCTTCTGGCAGCGCATCCGGAATCTTCTTGTCGAGCACGTTCACGACGCCGCCGATGGCGCCGCTGCCATAAAGCAACGTCGCAGGCCCCCGAAGCACTTCGATACGCTCGATGAGCAGCGGCTCCGCCGTGACCGCATGATCGGGCGAGATATCCGAAGCATCGAGCAGCAGCGAGCTATCCGAAAGCACGGCGACGCGCGGCGCGGTCTGGCCGCGAATGACGGGCCGGCTCGCACCGCCACCGAAGGTGTCCGAGTTGACGCCGGGGAGCGAATTCAGCGTGTCGCCGAGCGTCGGCTGGGAGCGCTCGAACAAAGATTGACCATCGAGAATGCTGTAGGACGCGGCGAGATTCTGCGGATCTTCATTCACGGCGCTCGCCGAAACGCGCACCGTTTCGATGACGCGATCCTCGCCGCCATCCTGCGCTTGAACGCCAAAAGCCGCGCCTGCGAGTGAGCTCGCGAGAGCCAGTCGAATACTCCATGCCAGAGTGTTGTGAGATTTCATGGGGGTCTCCGAAAAAATAAAACGAATTCGGGACCGGACAGGACGGACCACCGCGATCGATGACGGCGCAGCGAACGAATCGAGCGCGCGAGCGCCCGCAGCCGCGACACGCGCGATGAGGCGCAAACGTCATCGATGTAATCCAAGCTCTGTCCGGCGGCCGCGCGAACGACGCGCAGCCGAAGCGCCGCGAAGCGCAACGCGCGTCACGACGAACTCAAGGGACGATCAGCTGAAGCGGAATCGCTGCAAAGGAAAACTCACTCGGCGGCACGCAGCCGCAGCGAGCGAGAGATGCAGCGACGATCAGAGCGCCGGAGGACCCTGGCTCAGATAAAAGGTAGGAACATCGAACGCGACCCGCGGCACGTCGACGTCGACGACGGCGTCGACCGCGACCAGCACCAGCCAGGAAACGACGGTTTGAGTAGGCGCAGGGGCGCCCGCGGGCAGCGACAAACAAAAGCTACACGCCGTGGACGGCCCATTCGAGGGCAACTCATCGCCCGAATGGATGTGAGTCGCAAATGCAACCATCCACAAACACAACGCCAGCCCCAGCAGGACGACGCGGGAGCGTTGTCCTGCTTTCGATCCACGCAAACGTGACATCGAGGCGCTATGCATGCGCGCGAGTGTCGCAGTGCATGGCACGATTTTCAAGAGCATGGAATGTGCTTACGGAACCGAATGCTTCAGCGCGAATTGATGCGTCACATCCGCCGCCATGGGAGTGCTCTCATGCCACATCGACGCAAGAAATCCCTGAAGGAAGGTCGCCCGCCCAAACGTCGAGGCGCGAACCGTCGCAAGGCCAAGCAGGATCCGATTGCAGCCGGCTATGCGGCCAGAGAGGAAGAACGACCCACGGTTCGCACCAAACAGGCACGCAAAACCGCCGGCGGCAAACGCAAAGCCAGCGGCCCGGCCCGCAAGCGAGGCAAGAAGACGCAGGCTGTAAAGAATCCAACGCGACGCTCGAAGGCCCCACGGACCGCACGCGCCCGCTAAGGCGCCGCACCTCCAACGCGTGGATCGGTGCCGTCACTGACGCGGATTGCTATGATCCGACGCATCGTGCACCGGTCTTCGCCATGACCCTCACCGAACTGCGTTACATCGTCGCCCTCGGCCAGGAGCAGCACTTCGGACGTGCCGCCGAGCGATGTAACGTCAGCCAGCCGACCTTGAGCATCGCCGTCAAGAAACTGGAAGACGAGCTCGGCGTGACGTTGTTCGAGCGAGCCAAGCAAGGCGTCATGATCACCCCGCTCGGTGCGCGCATCATCGCGATGGCGAGTGGGGTGCTCGAGCGGACGGCGGAAATCAAGGATGTCGCCTCGGGCGATGCCAATCAGCTGAATGGCCCGGTGGCGCTAGGCACGCTGCCCACGGTGGGCCCCTACCTCCTGCCCCAGTTCATTCCCTTGCTCAAAGAGATGGCGAGCGGCATGCCGCTCTTCGTCGAGGAAGGCCCTCAGCAAACATTGGCGGCCAAGCTGCGCAATGGCGATCTGGATGTGCTGTTGCTCACGGCGCCCTTCAGCGAGCCGGACATCGTGACGCAGCCGCTGTTCGATGAGCCGCTCGTGGTCATGCTTCCGGCGCGCCATCGCCTCGCAAGCCGGTCCCACATCGATGTGAAAGATCTCGATCCTGCCGAGGTGCTGCTGCTCGATGAGGGTCACCTGTTTCGGGAGCAGGTCCTCGCGGCATTCCCACAGCTGCGCCCACAGGACGCGGCACACGGCTCGATGAGAGGCAGCTCCTTCGAAACCCTGCGTCACATGGTCGCCTCGGGGCTAGGCGTGACCATCCTGCCCCAGGCCGCGGCCCACGCCCCGCTCTACTCCTCCGATATCCTGGTGACGAGACCTTTTACAGACCCTGCGCCCAAGCGCACCGTGGTGCTCGCCTGGCGGGTGAGTTACCCCCGACACAAGGCCATCGACGTGCTCCGAAGGGCCATCCAGGCGAGCAGCGCCGCGTATTGGAATTACAATAGCGCCCGCGAGCCGGGATCTGCCGGCGTGATGGTCGAGAACCGGGACTGGTAGAGGAATGCAGCCGTTATCGAAAATCGTGGTGGTGGGCGGAGGCAGCTCCGGCTGGCTGGCGGCTGCCATGCTGTGCCATCACTTGAAGCGCGAGCTTTGCGAGATCGAGCTGATCGAATCCGAAGAAATCGGCACGATCGGCGTCGGTGAGTCCACCGTGCCGCCCTTCGTCGGCCTGATCCAGCGCCTCGGCATCGATGAGCAGGACTTCATCCGCGCGACGGATGCCACCTACAAGTTAGGGATCCAGTTCGTCGGCTGGCATCGACGCACTGACACCTACTTTCATCCCTTTGGCGGCATCGGTAAGCCCATTGGAAGCTACGATTTCTATCAATGCTGGCTCAAGGCCCGCGCGCGAGGTCACACCTCCTCGCTCCAGGATTTCTCACCATGCAACGTCATGGCCGAGAACGGTCGTTTCTTTCCACCCTCACGCGCACGAAATACGCCCATCGGCGGCGCCAACTACGCGCTGCACGTGGATGCCGCGCTCGTCGCCCGTTACTTGCGCGACTACGCCGAAGCGCGCGGCTTGCAACGAACCGAAGGCCGGGTCACTGACGTGCACCGCCGGGATAACGGTTTCATCGATCACCTGGTGCTCGAGGACGGCCGGCAGGTTCGTGGTGACTTCTTCATCGACTGCACCGGCTTCCGAGGTCTCTTGATCGGTAAGGCGCTCGGCGTGGAATCGATCGACTGGTCGGAGTACCTGCCCTGCGACCGCGCCATTGCCGTCCGAACCGAGAACCAGGGACCGCGACTGCCCTACACGCAAGCCATCGCGCAGAAATCGGGATGGATGTGGCGCATTCCGCTCCAGCGCCGCATGGGACAGGGCTATGTCTATTCCAGCCGCTTCTGCAGTGACGCCGAAGCAAGATCGACCCTGCTTCGCAATCTCGGCAGCGCCTGCCTGGATGAGCCGCGGGTCATTCCTTTCAGCACCGGCCACCGACGCGAGCTGTGGAAACATAACTGCCTGTCGGTGGGACTGGCGGGTGGCTTCATCGAGCCGCTCGAGGCGACGGCGATTCACCTGATCGCCCGAGGCATGGATTTCTTCCTGCGTTACTTTCCCGCGCGCGACTGCGATCCTGCGTTGATCCGCGAGTACAACCGCCGAATGACCGCAGACTACGAAGAAGTCCGTGACTTCATCGTGCTCCACTACAGCGCGACCGACCGTGACGATTCGCCCTTCTGGCAGGCGTGCCGGCAGATCCCGCTGCCTGAGTCGCTCGAGGAGCGCATCGAGCTCTTCAAGAGCCAGGGCGCGACACGAGAAGGCGTGGATGAGCTGTTCCGTGCCTCGAGCTGGCAGTCGATTTTCGAAGGCATGGGCATCCGGCCCCGCGCCTACTCACCCCGCGTCGACAACATCGACTACTCGCAGATCGAAGCGACCCTGCGCACGGCCCGCGCCGCCATCGCGGGAATGGTCGAACACCTGCCGACGCATGAGCAGTTCCTGAGCAGCCAGCTCGGCGAATCCGCCTCGCCATAGCGAGAATCAATCGACCGTCGATTGTGACCGTTGCTAGCGGTCTCTTATAAACTGGCCCACTGATGACGCTGTCCACGGACGCCGGCTCTCTGGCGGCCCGACAACAACGATGATGGGGCTCGAGATGTCGCTCGCCAAGCTGTCCGTAGCCTTTTTCCTGCAGATGTTTTTTATCCTGGCCACTTGCCGCCTGGTCGGCTGGCTGGGCCGCCGCTACTTGAAGCAGCCGCAAGTGGTCGGCGAGATGATCGCGGGCGTCATCCTCGGCCCCTCGCTGTTCGGTTTGTTCCTACCGGAGCTGCAGAAGGCGGTGTTCCCGACCGAAACCAAGGGCGTGTTGTACGTGGGCGCACAGCTTGGCGTCGGCCTCTACATGTTCCTCGTGGGACTCGGCTTCAGAACCGATCATTTCAAGCACAGCCTCGGCAAAGCCGCGGCCGTGTCGATCTCCGGCATGGCCGCACCGTTTCTGATTGCGATCGTCGGCACGCCCTGGCTCATGACGTTGCCGGGCCTGTTCTCGCCCGATGCGACACGCTTCGATGCCACGCTGTTCATGGGCGCAGCGATTGCGATCACCGCGTTTCCGATGCTCGCCCGAATCATCCATGAGCGCGGCTTGAGTCATAGCTCGCTCGGCACGCTGTCACTGTCCGCAGGCGCCATCGATGACGCCGCCGCGTGGTGTGTGCTCGCCGTGGTGCTCGCAAGCTTCGGTGCGGGCGCGAACGTCGCGATCACGGCGATCGTGGGCGGCATCGCTTTCGCAGGCTTCATGCTGCTGATCGCGCCCAAGCTGCTCGCGCCGCTGGGTCGCATGGCTGAGCGGGATCTGGCGCTCGGCCATGGGTTGAGCCCGACGCTGCTGTCGATCGTCCTCATGCTCTTCATGCTGGCGGCGTATGTGGCGGATCTCATCGGCCTGCATGCGGTGTTCGGTGGCTTCCTGCTCGGCACCGTCATGCCGCGAGGCGCGCTCGCCGATCAACTCCGAAAGTCGCTCGAGCCTTTCACGGTCGTGCTGTTCCTGCCCATGTTCTTCACCTACTCCGGGCTCAACACGCAGCTCACCATGGTGAACAACGTGGAACTGCTCTTCGTCGCGCTCGTGATCCTCGCCGCCTCCGTCCTCGCGAAGTTCGGCGCGTGCTGGGCCGCCGCGCGGCTGTCCGGTCAGGACAACGGCACGGCGCTCGGCATCGGCGCGCTCATGAATGCTCGTGGCCTCATGGAGCTGATCATCATCAACATCGGCCTGCAGGCCGGCGTGATTGGACCTGCGCTGTTCTCCATCCTCGTCTTGATGGCCATCACGACCACGCTCATGGCCTCGCCGCTGTTCGAGTACGTCTACGGTCGCGACGCCCGGGCTCGCGGCGAGCTAGACGCTCTGCAGAATCCGGCGAACTAAAGCCGCATGCGGCCCGCGCCCGCAAGTGCGCGGCGGTGTGCGCGAGGTCAATGGCGCATGGAACGTCATTGCCCGGCTTGTACAGCAACGTGCGGCGTGCACGCAGCGTGTCGTCCAGGATCGTGACGAAGTGATCTGAGGTTCGTTGCGCCTCCGAAGGCAGAAGATCATTCGCGACGTGCCGCGGAATGAAGCGACCGCCGGCTTGTGAGATCCAGTCGGCGCCGTCGCCGTAGCCGATGCCGATGCCGATGGGCCGCAAGCGCTGACTCACGAAGGCGTCGCGCACATAGACCAGCCAGCGATCCGCTTCGAATCCCGCGCCTCCGAAATCCTCCGGATGAGAGAACAGCAGCGCCCATCGACCCTCGAGCCACCGACGAAGCGGATCGGACGAGGTCATCGCATCGAAGGCACAGGTGCCGTAGTCGAGTCGTACCGACAGTTGCAGCATGGCTCCTCCTACTGATTCGCGAGTGCTTGAAACTTGCGAATACGATGCGCCGCAGGGCCTTTCATGTCAGTCGGGGCGCGGTCATATATCGGTCACCATCGCGGGCTGCCGGTCATACTTGCTTCTCTAGCGCGAGGCGTGAAAGCGGATTCCCACGCCATAACCTGGGCGCTGTCACTTTTACATATAAACAAACGCGAGCGGAGATTGCTCACAAATCCTGTTGACACCCAGCGAGCGGCGAGTAACATGCGCGCCCCCGGCACAAACCGGGTCTACCTCGGAGACGGACATGCACGCATCGCAAAATCTTGAAATGAACATGAACAACGCGCGTTGATCCGCAAGATGACTTGCGGAGCACGCCAGCTCCCCAAGTCAGGTGCGAAGCATATGTCTTCCGCGAAAGCCCCTGGCGGGGAAACCCGCCAGGGGCTTTTTGTTTCCCGCAGGGTTCTCGTGGGGGAAGCTGGCCTACACAAGGTTTTATTAGGTATGCCAGTACAAATCACTTTGAACAAAGCTCGGGTCCCGGTGAAGGTCTTCACCAACGACATCGAGCACGACGCCATTCAGCAGTTGCTGAACGTGGCGCAACTGCCCATCGTTCACGGCCATGTGGCCGCCATGCCTGATGTTCATCATGGCATCGGCGCGACCGTGGGCAGCGTCATTCCGACCAAGCAGGCCATCATTCCGGCGGCGGTTGGCGTGGACATCGGCTGCGGCATGAATGCCGTTCGCCTCAGGCTGCACGCCAAGGATTTGCCGGATAACCTGGCCAAGCTACGCAGCGCCGTGGAGGCACGCGTACCGGTGGGTTTCAACCAGCACGAAGCCGATAAGGTACGTGGCAGCGCTCACGCACGTCAGGGTCGCACGCTCGACGATCGACTCGACAAGATCGTCGGCAAGCATCCCGGCGTGATGAAGATGCAGCGTCAGTTCGCGCGGACCTGGGTTTGCCAGCTCGGCACGCTCGGCGGCGGCAATCACTTCATCGAGCTGTGCCTCGATGAAGAGCAGCGCGTGTGGGTGATGTTGCATTCGGGCTCGCGAGGCATCGGCAATGTGTTCGGCCGATACTTCATCGAGGCTGCGCGCAAGGACATGCGTCGTCACCAGATCAATCTGCCGGATCGGGACCTCTCCTATTTCAGCGAAGGCTCCGATCTGTTCGATGACTATGTCGAGGCGGTGGACTGGGCGCAGGACTACGCGCTCTTGAATCGCAGCATGATGATGAAGCTGGTGCTCGATGCGCTGGCCCCTCACCTGCCGCCGTTCAAGACCGATGGGGAGGCGATCAACTGCCATCACAACTACGTGGCGGTGGAACGTCACTTCGGCGAGAAGCTGTTCATCACCCGCAAGGGTGCGATCAGCGCGCAGGAAGGTCAGCTCGGCATCATCCCCGGCAGCATGGGTGCGAAGTCGTACATCGTGCGCGGCAAGGGCAATCCCGAGTCGTTCTGCTCCTGCTCGCACGGCGCGGGTCGGCGCATGAGCCGGACGGAAGCGAAGCGTCGCTTCAACCGCTTCGATCTGGCCAGGCAGACCGAAGGCATCGAATGCCGCAAGGATGGCGGCGTCGTGGATGAGATTCCGGCGGCCTACAAGGACATCGATGTGGTCATGGCCAACCAGTCGGACCTGGTCGATGTCGTGCACACCCTGAAACAGGTGATGTGCATCAAGGGCTAGGAAACAGGATGGCTCCGTGCAACGCGGAGCCATCCTTTCGCATCACACCTGCCTCACCATGGTCATCGCTCGTTGCTCGCGAGCGCGGTCCCAGATCACCACGGCCGCACCGATCGCCAGAATCGATGCGATGAATAACAAGCTCGCTGCGAAGCTGTTCGTGTAGGTCTTCGCCATGCCGATCGCGGCGGGCCCGAGGAAGCCGCCGAAGTTGCCGAGCGAATTGATGAGAGCGATTGCGCCGGCGGCCGCCGCACCCTGCAATCCCCGGCTCGCCAATGCCCAGAATGCAGGCAGGCCGGAGTAGATGCCGACGGCGGCGAGGCACAACGCTACGAATGCGATCAATGGCGAGGCGGTCCAGCCGCTGACCGTCAACGCAGCGGCGCCCAGCAGCGAAGGCAATGCGACGTGCCAGGAACGCTCCTCCGTCGCATCGGAATGTCGTCCCCACAGCACCAGCGCGATACACGCGGCCGTGTAAGGAATCATGGTGACGAGGCCGACCTGCGCGTTCGTCATGTCACCCAGTGACTTGATGATCTGCGGCAGCCAGAAACCGAAACCGTAGAGCCCGACGAGAATGCAGAAGTACACCAGACCATTGCGCCACACGCGCGGCATCATCAGCGCCTCGCGCAAACTGCTCGCGTGACCTTGGGTGTTGTCGGCGTGCTCGCGAGCCAACTCTCCCTGGAGCCAGCGCTTCTCTTCAGCGTTGAGCCAGTTCGCATCGGATGGACGGTCCGGCAATAGCGCGAGCACGGCCAGCCCCAACAGGATGGTGGGAACGGCTTCCAACAGGAACATCCACTGCCAGCCCTGCAAACCCAATGCATCGATGCCCAGCAACGAGGTCGAGATCGGTGCCCCGATGACGCTCGACATCGGCAACGCAATCATGAACAGCGCGATGATCCGGGCACGATGCTGCGATGGGAACCAGCACGTGAGATAGAAAATGATGCCGGGGAAGAAGCCGGCCTCGGCGATGCCGAGCAGGAAGCGTACGGCGTAGAAACTCGTCGGCCCCTGCACGAATGCCATCGTTGCCGACAGGATGCCCCAGCTGATCATGATGCGCGCGATCCAGATCCGCGCACCGAAGCGCTCGAGCATGACATTGCTCGGCACCTCAAACAGGATGTAGCCGACAAAGAAGATGCCCGAGCCGAAGCCGAACACGGCGGCCGAGAGCCCCAGATCCGCATTCATGGTGAGCGCCGCGAACCCGACGTTCACCCGATCCAGGAACGCGAAAAAGTACAGCACGCCCAGAAACGGAATCAGCCGCCACGCGACTTTGCGAAGCGTCGAGGCGCCAACGTCATCAGCCAATTGCGTCATCGACACTCCCTAAGCCGCCGGACATTGTTTGCTCGACCCGCGACAGCGCGGCGACCGATAGATCGAAGTGCATCGCCATCGCAGCCCCGGCACCCACCGCATCGCCCGAGCACACGCGGTCAACGATCGCTTCGTGCGCATCGACGATGCGCCTCAGCTCCTCATCACTGCGACGCCTGTCCAGATTGATGTGCAGCAGATGTTCGAGCGGCTCACGGAGCGCAGCCAGGAGTAGTGAGTTGAGTGGATTGAGACTCGCCTCGGCCAGCGTCGTGTGAATCGCGATATCCGCCGCCATGCGCCGTGCGTGATCGTGATCGTTCAACGCTGCGCGCATCTGTTGAAGCTGTTCCTGCAGACACCGCTTTTGAGCATCGCTCGCGTGACGCGCGGCGAGTTGGGCGCCCTGCACTTCGATCGCACGTCGAGTCTCGATGACATGCGTCGCGTTGACCTGTGCGGTGTTGAGCGCATATCCAAACACCTGCGCGAGCACATGCGCGCTCATCGCTTGCAATCGCGGACGACGGCCGCTTTCGATTTCGAGAATGCCGAGCGCCGAGAGAGTGCGATACGCCTCGCGAACACTGCCCCGGCTCACACCCAACTGCTTGCAGATCTGAACCTCGCTCGGCGCGGTATCGCCGGGCTTCAGGCGCTCGCGGGAGATCAGATCCAGCAGGTGACGCGCCACCTGCGCGGGCAACGTGGGTCGCGGCGACGTCGGCACGGATTGCAGTGTGCTCACTGAAGGCCCCCCTGAAGTGCGGGCGAATCTAGCAGCGGGTTTGCGAACCTGTCAAACAGGTGTCGCCGCCATCCGCGGCCTCTCTGCCCTTGCACTGCAATGGAGGCGTGACCTGTCGCATAGGTTGGATCCGTTCCGACCCGAAAAAAATAATCAAACTTCCCCCTCCCGTTCACGGGAGGGGGCCAGGGGGTGGGTCTTCCGGCGTGATCGCGTGACCATGTAATGAAGCAGCGTCGCTGAGCTGCAAGCTCGAGGTAACGCGAGCGACATCTTGGCTGCCTAGCCTTATGACAAAGCGCACTCCCCGCCCTGTCACAGGAAGCCAGGCATGTCCGATCAGACTCGCGATCCGCGTTTTTCCCGTCGTTCGTTCTTGCAACAGACTGCACTCGGCAGCGTCGCGCTCACCGGCATCGGCGGCATCCTCTATTCCAAACAGGCGCCCGCAGTCATCGCGTCGGATGCGGCGCGTCCGATGGCGAACTGGGGAATGCAGATCGGCGATGTGATCGATGGTCGCGCGATCATCTGGAGCCGTGCCGATCGCGCCGCTCGCATGATCGTCGAGTGGTCGTTGGATGAAACATTCAAGCGCTCGCAGAAGATTCGTGGCCCGCATGCGCTCGAGATCAGCGACTTCACCTCGCGCATCGATCTGACGCAGTTGCCCGCCGATTCGGAGATCTTCGTGCGCGTGAGCTATCAGGATCTGGATTCAGGCCGCGCGAGCAGCGAGCCACTCGTGGGTCAGTTCCGCACGCCGCCCTCGCGGCGTCGTGACATTCGCTTCGTGTGGTCGGGCGATACGGCGGGCCAGGGCTGGGGCATCGATCTCGGCTTTGGCGGCATGAAGATCTACGAGGCCATGCGCCAGGTGCGACCGGACTTCTTCATTCACTCCGGCGATACCATCTATGCCGACGGTCCGATGGTGGAGCGTGTGACCGATGCGACCGGTAATCTGCTCTGGACCAATCATTTCCTCGATCAGGTGCCCGAGAAGCTGAAGGTGGCGGAGACCCTGCACGAGTACCGCCGCAATCATCTCTACAATCGTTACGACGCGAACGTGCAGCGCTTCTCCGCCGAAGTGCCGCAGATCTGGCAGTGGGACGATCACGAAGTCACGAACAACTGGTCGGACAGCAAGGTGCTCGACTCCCGCTACACCGAGCAGCGCATCCAGACGCTCACCGCTCGCGCCACGCGCGCTTTTCTCGAACACTCACCGATGCGCTGGCATGATCAGGCCGAGGAAGAGCGGATCTATCGTCACATCCCGTACGGTCGCGACCTCGATGTGTTCGTCCTCGACATGCGCAGCTATCGCGGCCCGAACTCCCACAACACGCAGGAGCAACCGAGCGCGGAGACGGTGTTCCTCGGCAAGCCGCAGCTCGCCTGGCTGAAGAAGAAGCTGCAGGAGTCGCGCACCACGTGGAAGGTCATCGCTGCCGACATGCCGCTCGGCGTTCAGATTCCCGATGGCCGCGACGACCAAGGCCGCGCGCGTTGGGAAGGCCCGGCGAATGGCAATGATGGTCCCGCGTCGGGTCGTGAGCTCGAGATCGCCGAGCTGTTGCGCTTCATCAAGCGCGAGGACATTCGCAACGTGGTCTGGGTCACGGCCGACGTGCACTACTGTGCAGCTCACTACTACGATCCGAACAAGGCGCTGTTTCAGGACTTCGCGCCGTTCTGGGAATTCGTCGCCGGCCCGCTCAACTCCGGCAGCTTCGGCCCGAACGCCATGGACAAGACCTTCGGCCCGCAGGTGATCTTTCAGAAGGCCCCGCCGGTCGCGAACACGCCGCCTTCCGGCGGCTTCCAGTTCTTCGGTCAGATCGACATCGACGAGCACAGCAAGGCGCTCACCGTCTCGCTCAAGGACCTCAACGGCACGAAGGTGTTCGGCAAACGCCTCGACCCCCAGCCCCTGCGCCACGACCGCGGCGGCGACCGCTGGGACTGACCGGCCCGCATCGGCCACTCTCCATCCGCTCCCCGCCTCTATGCTAGGATGCGCGCCCCGAGCTGACCCTCGGGCCGCGCTCTTAAGCAGTGTGGAAGGGTGGCAGAGTGGTCGATTGCACCGGTCTTGAAAACCGGCAGGCTCTCACGAGTCTCGTGGGTTCGAATCCCACCCCTTCCGCCAGGAAGATGGAAGCCCCCATTGCGGGGCTTTTTTGTTTTTTTGGAGCTCAGCCATTCCAGCCCGTGGGTGGCAATCTCGAACGGGCGCAGGTTCGGGAGATGACGACTCGCGACCATCCCGAAAATTCAGCGCGCCTGGTCTGTGGATCACCCTCGGTGGGTATGGTGTTGACCGAGCCGGGCGGGTGGGTATCATAACCACCATGACCAGCGCGGACCTGATAAAAAAACTCCAACAAGCAGGCTGGAAGCTTCGCGCGGTGCGCGGTAGTCATCATGTGTTCCAGCATCCGGACCGCCCGGGGCACCTGACGGTACCGCACCCCAAGAAGGATCTGGGCAAAGGACTGGTCCACAAGCTGATGAAGCAGGCTGGACTCAAGTGAGGGAGACGACGATAGAGGATAGAGGGATCAATATGAAATTCACGATTGCGATCGAACCGGGCACCAAGAAGTCCGCCTTCGGCGTTGTGGTTCCTGATCTGCCGGGCTGCTTTAGCGCAGGTGACACCATCGAGGAGGCGTTCGACAACGCAATCGAGGCAATCGATGCCTTCTGCGAAATCCTCGCCGAGGACGATGGTGACTTACCGAAAACCCGACCGATGTCCGAGTGGCAGAAGGATCCTCAGTTCAAGGGTTGGACGTGGGGCGTCGTCGACGTACCAATCGAGAGGTACTTCGGGCCGGCGGAGAAGATCAACATCACCGTTCCGGCGCGCGTGTTGAAGCGCATCGATGAATTCGCCCGCAAACATGGCGAGACGCGCTCCGGATTCCTGGTGCGCGCGGCTGAGAAGGCCATGCAGTGAATGCGCCGGGCCCGTGAGTCGACCGAGGTAGGGCCGGGAGAAGCGTGACCCCGCGCCCTGCGCATAAATGAATTTTTCGCTCGGGATGGACGTCAAGGGCGGCTACTAACCCGCCATCAGCCTTGGTCGCTCATCGTGGGTGCGACCGCTATCGTTCGCAAGCTTTTACATGACGCGCACGGGCCATGTCGCTTAGCACCGCTGCGATGTACGCCGGATCGTCCGCCGCCTCCTCCATCACAGCGTCGAAACAAGCCGCCAAATCTTCTTCGCTATTGAGGTAACGCGCCGCGTCCCAGCGGCGGTATCCGGACGGCGATTGTTCCTTCACGTGAGCGTGGCGCAAGTTTTTTGCGTGAGCGCTCGTAGCCATACCTTCCAGTTCATCCGCCATCTCGATCGCACGTGCGATTCGACGGCCTTCAAACATGCGCGCAGGTGTAAACAATCATCTTCAGCTGGTCAACCGCATTCAGTCGATCTGTGTCATCGTCCCGTGGACCTGGGATGAGGGTAGGCCCTTCGACCGCCCGCGAGCGGTCGAACGCGCCGGGGCTGGATCATTCCGACGAATCGCAGCCCGGCTAACGCAAGCCAATTTGCGAAGCACTCCCTGCGGCCGTACCGAAGTCAGGATCGCCCTTGCCAAGCAGCGGCGAGCCCTCCTGCAGGCGATACTCCGCATCCACCTTCGGATCAGCCTCGATCACATTCGCCCCTTTGCGCACGATCGCCGAGTCCTTCGCGAACAGCGCATTCTCATTCCCAAACATCGCGCTATACCCCACCCAGATCTTGCTGTTTCCCGTAGCGCGAGCCACGTAAGGCTCATTGTTCAGGAAGATCGAGTTGGTCGCATAGATCGTCGCCTCCTGCTCCCCATACAACGCATCGTCGAGGTTGCGATCGAACACCGAGTTCGACACATGCGCAGTCGAATTCGTGTAGGCGGCGACGCCCGCCGAATCGTTGCCGCGAATCAGCGCATTGCTCAAGCGCAGATGCGCATACTCATCCAGCCAGATGGCGACGTGGCCATCCAGGATGCGCAGGTCTTCCACATCGAGATCGGTATCACCGCGTCCGGTGAGCCCCATCTTCTGATACTTCTCGATGGTCACATCGCGAATACGCACGCGGCTGTTCATGGCGAAGATTCCATGCCCTTCGTAAATCTCGTCCTCTTCGACATCGAACTTGAAGCCGGTGAGCTTCAAGCCACGCACCTCGACCGTCGATCGATTGATCACGAGCCCCGTGGTGCGAGGCCCCGTGCTGCCATCGAGCACGACGCCGGGTTCGCCTACCAGGCTCAGGCGTTTGCCATCGACGACCACGAAGCCGCGAATCGTGTGAATCTTGTAAGGCACATCACGCACGGCCGTGGGCGTGTAGGTGCCGGCGCGGATCTGCACGATGTCGCCATCGGCTGCCGCATCGACGGCCGCCTGAATCCCGCTACCCCCGCCGAACGCACAGTCCGGCGCCATCGAGCGCGTCGGGCACACGAGATGAATCCTCGGCCCCGGTGAGCTCGTCCCCGTATGAGGCGAGCTCGCCTGCGGGCTGCGCGAGCAACCGGCCAGAACGCTTGCGATCAGAACGACGAACAGGCTCAGGCTTGCGGGCATGCGGTTACTCACGACGTTGGTGAGTCAAGTATGTTGGCAAGCTGCCGATGCCCGGAGATGCGAAGTTGGCCCCGCCTGGTGCCGGGCACACACCGCAAGGACGTGGGTGAAGCACGGACTTTTTCGTGCGAGTGCCTCTCATGACAGGTCTCGGTCAGCCCCGCCGCCTATGCTGCGCGTTTTGCAGCGTGCTCTCTTCTCGAGATCGGTAGTTGTTGAGAATGAATCGCGATCACAAACATTCGCGCCGACGCCGGAGCGTCCGTCATGCGGTTGCTGCTGGTTGAGGACAATCCGCAGCTGGCCGAGCTGGTCCAAGAGGGCCTCGCCCGCCAGGGCTTCGCGATCGATCGCTGCGGCTCGTTGAAAGACGCCTTAGCCGCGCGTACGGCGGCGAGCTACGACTTGATCCTGCTGGATCTCGGCCTGCCCGACGGCGATGGCATGACCCTCGTGCGTCAGCTGCGTCAGGCGAACGACTCCACTCCGATTCTGATTCTGACCGCGCGTGGCGGATTGAATGATCGCTTGATCGGCCTCGATAGCGGCGCCGATGACTATCTGGTGAAGCCCTTTGAAATCGCGGAGCTCGCCGCGCGCTGTCGAGCGCTTCTGCGACGGCCCGGTGCGAGCCTCGGCGTGGTCCTGCAATTGGGCAACGTGGCACTCGACACGACCTCACGCACGGTGTCGGTCAACGCAGAGCGCATCGAAGTCCCGCCCCGCGAAGTCGCCCTGCTCGAACAGCTGCTTCGACGTGCAGAACAAGTCGTCCGCCGCAATCAGCTCGAAGAGTCCCTGTACTCCTTCGGCGAAGAAGTCACGCCCAACGCACTCGAAAGCGCGGTGTCACGCCTTCGCAAACGGTTGACCGCAGCCGAAGCCAACGTCGTCGTGCGCACCGCGCATGGCATCGGCTACGCGATCTTCCAACAGGCCTGAGGCCATGACGTCCGGTCCCAGCCTCGCTCGACAGATCTCCGCACGCCTGGTCGCGGCCGCGGTGCTGGTCTCGTTGCTGGAGATCGTCGGCGTGCTGTTCCTGTACAGCGCCAATCGACCCAAGCTCGCGGAGGAATGGGTGACCGCGCAAGCCGAGCGCATTCACGAATCGCTCGCGAACGGCGACGCCGCCCAGCTCGCACGGCTGGAGTTTCCGTATGGCGCCGATGATTGGACCTTCACGGTCCATGACAGCAACCGCACTACGATCTTCCAGCAGGCGCCCCGAAGCGGCGCCCGCTTCGAACCCCTGCCCACTCCGATCGATCACGAGTGGACGCGCATCGCCGGCGACGGCGCCCCTCTCGTGCTGTATGGATCACGACACCTGCCCAACGATGCATGGGTGACGATCGGTGTCACCGGCAACACGTTGCCTCTGTTCGCGCCCGTGTTCCTTCGCGAGGCGTACACGCACGTCATCGTGCCCGTCGCGCCCGTCACCATTCTTCTGCTGGTCCTCAATGTTTATATCGTGCGGCGGATGCTGGCCCCGCTGTCCGCAGCTGCCGCCGAAGTCGATGCGCTCGACCCATCACGAATGGAAACGCGATTGACCGTTCCAGCGACGCCTCGCGAGGTGCGCGCGCTGGTGCTTGCCATGAATCGGGCGCTCGATCGGCTGGAGCAGGCCATGCACACGCTCGAATCCTTCACCGCGGATGCCGCTCACGAAATGCGCACGCCGCTTTCGATCCTGAAACTGCGAGTCGAGGCGCTCGATCCCGGCCCGGCCAAGAACGCGCTGCGCGAGGACGTGACCGCCATGACGCGCCTGGTAAACCAGATGCTGGATCTGGCCCAGGCCGACACGCTCGACTCGCAGATCAACCAGACGGTCGAGCTCCCGAGCCTCGCTCGCGACGTTGTCGAGCGCATGTTGCCGGTCGCAGTCGCCCGTGGTTGTGACATCGAGCTCAAGAACGACGGCGGCGGCACGGTCAAGGGCCACGCCGAAGCCTTGTCGAGAGTCCTCACCAATCTCATCGACAACGCCATCGCCCATTCACCCAAGGATCGCAGCATCGATGTCGTCGTGGGTCCCGGCTCGCGCCTGGTCGTGCGGGATCGCGGCCCCGGCTTCTCGCGCGAGAACGCCGAGCATCTGTTTCGAAGATTCTGGCGCGGCGCGACGCCGGGTCGCGCCGGCGCAGGCCTGGGCCTCGCCATCGCGCAGAGCATTCTTTCCAGGCACGGCGCAACGATCACTGCAGACAACGCCACCGACGGTGGCGCTGTATTCACGATTCAATGGACCCAAGAAACCCTGTCATGAGAACTTCGAGCGTGCCTGCCCTCCTCGCGGCACTGTCACTGCCGATCTACGCCGATGCGACCGAGTCGCCCGATGACTCTGGCGCCGCGCTCACCATCGAGGCGGCGTACACCGGCGAAGCCTGGCGCAACGTCGCAGGTGGCGTGCGTCGCGACGGGACGTATCTCGAGAACATCGATCTCATTGCAACGCTCGATGCAGAGCGCGCCTTCGGCTGGACCGGCACGACCTTCCTGGTCTCGGGCCTGCACAACAACGACTCGACGCTCTCGGATCGAATCGTGGGCGACATCCAGACGGTCAGTAACATCGACACCGACGGCGCGACCCGCCTGTACGAAGCCTGGGTCGAGCGCGCTTTCGATGCGGGCGCGGTGAAGGTCGGTCTGATCGATCTGAACAGCGAGCTGGATGTGAACGAGACGGGCGCGCTGTTCATCAACAGTTCGCACGGCATTGGGCCCGACTTCAGCCAGGTCGGCGAGAACGGCCCCTCGATCTTTCCCATCACCGGACTCGGCGCCGTGATGCGCTGGGATTACAGCGAGCGTGTGCAGGCAAGGATCGCAGCGTTCGAAGGCACAGTGGGCGATCCCGATCGTCCGCATCGCACGACGCTCGATCTGGAAGGCGGCGAAGGCGCCCTGCTTGCGGCCGAACTCACATTCCGCCCCAGCGAGGCCAGCCGATATTTGCTCGGCGTGTGGCGTCACACCGGACGCTCGGCCGATTTCGCCGATGAGGAATTGCAACATCGCACCGAATCGCTCGGCGTGTACGGCATCGCCGAAGGAACGCTGCTTAAGAGCGGCGAGCGCTCACTGAATGGCTTCGTGCGCCTCGGCGTTGCCGATGCGGACGTGCATCAGGTCTCGCGCTATGTCGGCGCGGGCGTCGTCTGGTCGGGGCCGTTGCTTGCGAGCGCTGAGCGCGAGGAACAGTTGGGACTCGCGGTCGCCACCATCACCAATGGCAGCTCGTTCCGTCGTGCCCAGGCGCAGCTCGACTCGACGTTCGAGCGCCATGAGACAGCAATCGAGCTTACCTACCGCGTGCAGGCGCTGTCGTGGCTCGCGCTGCAGCCGGACGTGCAATACGTGATCAATCCGGGCACCGATCCTGCGCTCGAGGATGCGTGGGTGGTGGGACTTCGCTTCGAGCTCAGCTGGAGCAAAGAGGCGGGCTGAGCGCCCGCCTCTACCAAAACACTCTCGAATCAGACGGGGACGTTGGCCGCCTGCTGCTTGCGGGCGCGCTGGCGCTCTTCGACGCGTCGGCGATCGAGATACATCATCCAGCCGGTGATGACGAACAGCGGCAGCGCGAGGCTCGATAGCATCAACAGCACCGATCCGATGACCCCGAAATAGCCGCCCTTGTGAATCGAGAGCATGCTCGCGAGCAGCCGGGCGCCCGTGGTCTTGTCTGCATAGCGCTCGTGCGTCAGCAGCTGCGAATTGGTGGGATCGATCTTGACGGTGCTGAACGCGGTCGCGTGCGGCGGATCGAAATCCAGATACTGGATTCGCAGCGGCTCTTCCGCTTCCTTCGGCAAACGGAAGCTGATCTGACCGACGCGCTGTCCCGCCGTCGCCTGTTCGAACGCGCTCCACACCTGCGCCACGTCCGGCGCAACCAGCGGCTTGCCAGCCATCTGTTCCTCGGCCACCGGCGACACACCCGCCATGCGCTCGAGCATCGAGCTGTACCAGTTGTAGGCGAAATACAGTCCGGTCAACGCCGACAGTAACAACAGAGGCAACACATAGGTGCCGATGACCGCGTGCAGCGAATAAAGAAACCCGCGGCCACGCAGCTTGCGGTCGATGACGAACCATGCCCGCCAGTTCGTCGTCCGGCGCGGCCAACGCAGATACAAGCCGGTCGCAACCAGCCCCACCAGCAACACGGCCGCGGCATCCAGCACCCGACGGCCGACGTACTTGCCGCCCACGCGATCGGTGATGAGGCCCCGATGGATCTCCTCGACGATCTCGAAGAACTTCTCGCCGCGAGCGCCGCCGGTTTGCCATTGCGCCGTATAAGGATCGAGATAACGAACGATCTCGCTGGGCCCGGACAGGAACAGCACCCGCACGGCGCCGTCCGCATTCTGAGGCGCAGTCACCGTACGCACGCGTGCGCCCATACGCTCAGCTTCGGCTTGGGCATGCGCCACGATGACCGGCATCGCGAGCCGCTCGCCCTGCACCGTCACCTTGCGCGCATCGGCGTTCAGCGCCTCCAGGATCTGATCCTGAAACGACATCGTTGCGCCTGTGATTCCCATCAGCGCGAGCAACACGCCCACCGTGATGCCGACCAGCCAATGGGCCTGAAACCAGAACCTGCTTTTAGCCATGCGCTTGGGGGAGAGGGAATGGAAGAAAGGACGGTGGCAAGCCTAGCCGCAGCTTGCTGACAGAGACCTGACACGGCATCGCGGCAATCCCTGAAATGCCGAAAAACCAGAGAGCCACCTCACGGTGCAAGGAACTTAACCACCCGGCTACACGTGTATTTCCCAGCTGCATCCTGGCCTTCGAATCCGACGCCATGCACGTCGCATCGATGCAGCAACGAGTTCGAATGTAACGAACTGTAAGGGGGGTGTCCCATGAACGCTCGCACCTGCTGGCTCGGCGGATTACTGGCGGGCTGGCTCGCGCCGTTGGCGGTGTCAGCGGGTCCCAGAGTGTTCGAGGAGACGGCGAGACTACCCGCGCCAGATGCCACTTACACGTTTCCCATGAGCGTCGCCATCGATGGCGACTGGCTGATCGCCACGGGCCAGAAGGAGGTGGTTGGCGAGATCTTCACTCAGGACAACTCCGCCTGGCTGTATCAGCGGCAGACGAACGGCAGCTGGACGCTGGTACGCCGGCTGCTGCAACACTTCAGTGGTGCGGATCCCGACGAGCCGTTCCTGCACGTGGACATGCAAGGCGGCGTCTCGGCCTTCCTCAAGGAAGGCGCGAGCTATATCTTCGAGCGCTCAGGCACGAATTGGGTCTCTGTCCCCTCGCCCATTGCAACCGATGGCATGGACGTGGAAGTGGACGCCGGCACGATCACCGTCACCGCGGGCAGATGCGCGTGGGCCACCAACAGCTATCGCAAGAACTCGAACGGCGCCTGGGTCCTCGCGCGACAGACGCCGGCGGAGCCCTCGCCCGATTGTGAGAACGAAGACCTCCGTGGCGATGTGGATGTTTCAGGCAACGCCGTCATCGTCGCGACGTTCTTCGACGGCGTGAACCCACCCTCGGCGCGCATCTTCGAAGGCCCCTTCGGCACGACGCCCATCATGACTCGCCTGGTCGCGCCGCGAGGCAATCCATTTGCATTTGGCGAACCGGTGGCTATCTCACTTCCGGCCGCCGTGGTCGGTGACAGCACCCCGGATATCGGTCCACAGGCCTACACCAAAGACTCCGCCAGCCAATGGGTTCGCACCGGCGCCCTGCTTCGCCCGGACAATCTTGCGTTACAGACGCCTTCGCAGATCGAGTTGCGTGGCGGACTTGCGATCGTGAGCCAGGCCGATGACAACGCATACGGCACGCGCTCTGGATCCATCTCGGTCTTTCAACGCAACACCAACGGCTCGTTTCGCTATATCGCCAAGCTCCTCGCGAGCGATCGAGGGCCGGAACAGGGTTTCGGCTTCGGCGCCGAGATCAGCGGCCGACGAGTCGTTGCAACCAACCTCGGCACGCGCGCGGCCTACGTGTTCGAGCTGCCGACCGATCTCACGCAACCGGCGGCGATGCAGGACAACTTCGAAGATGGCAATGCGGCGGATTGGACGCCACAGGCGGGCGGACTGTTCTCGGTCGCAACCACCACGACCTCGCGCGTGTACAGACAAGCCAGCACCGCAGGCAATGCAACCTCGCTCTGGAACAACACGACGCGCGGCAATCAGGCGGTCGAAGCAGACATCAAACCGACGGCTTTCTCGACGACGAGCGGTGACAAATGGTTCGGTGTGGTCGCCCGCTACACGAGCCCCACCAATCATTACTACATCACCTTGAGAAACAACAACACGCTGTCGCTGCGAAAGATCGTGAACGGCGCAGTCACTGCGCTCGCCTCTGCGCCCTTGACGGTCACGCTGAATCGCAGCTATCGGGTGCGTCTGGAAGCCATCGGCACGCGCTTACGCGTCTACGTGGACAACCGGCTGCTTCTCGAAGCCTCCGACCGTGCGCACGCTCGGGGACAGGCAGGCGTCGTCACGTTCCGAACACGGGCCGACTTCGACAATGTGCTCGTGAGCTCGAATCAGCACACGACGCTTGCGACCTACAGATTTGGCATCAATGACGAAGGGGACTCCTTCAGCAACTGGCAGTCCGTGGGCACCTGGACGCGGGATGCCGTTGCTGGCGTCTATAGACAAACGAACACGACCGCGAGCGCACGCTCCATCGCAGGCATCGCGACCGACGATCAGACCGTCACCGCGCGCCTGCGACGGATCGGCTCATCGGGCACGAGCCACTGGTTTGGCCTCGCCGCGCGCTATCGAGATGCCGGCAATTACTATTACGTGAGCCTTCGTAGCAACAACACGATCTCACTTCGTAAGCTCGTGAACAACGCCATCACCGAGCTCGACGTAGCGCCCTTCACGGTGACGACGAACACGTGGTATCGCGTGCGACTCGAAGTGGTCCGCACGCATCTGCGCGTGTATGTGAATGACGTGCTGCGATTGGATGCCACGGATGCCTCACATACGCAGGGCCGATATGGTCCGGTGATGTTCCGATCCGCCGCCGAGTACGACGAAATCCTGGCGGTCCAGCCGTAAGAACATGATCCGCGTCCCGGAGCCGGCACGCCCGGCTCCGCTCGACTCGATCGCGCCGCGGCCGCGTACGCCGGGAAATCGGCGGCCGAGATCGCAGGCTCGTGCGGCGCATGAATGTGATCGAGCAGTAAACCGCCCCCTCCGTGGAGGGGCGCGAGCCCGGCCCGCGAGCGCGTAGAGTCCGATCCGTTCATAACAACGGATTGGCTCGCTACGGAGAGAACCCATGCTCAAGCGCTCAGGGGGAGTCGCCCGGTTCGGGCGATGGTTGGCGTCGAGCGGCGCATTGTTGATGGCATCGATGATTGCGCCCGCGGTGCAGGCCGCACCGTCCTTCATTACATTCGAAAGCGGTCACGTGCGACCGCTCGCGTTATCGGCCGACGGCTCGAAGCTGTATGCCGTGAACACGCCCAACAACACGCTGGTCATCTACAACGTCACCTATTCCGGCATCGTCAAGCACGCCGAAGTCTCGGTGGGTATGGAGCCGGTCGCGGTCGCGATTCGTAACAGCGGCGAAGTCTGGGTCGTCAACCATCTTTCCGACAGCATCAGCATCGTGTCGGTGTCCGGGACGCCACGGGTCACACGAACATTGCTCGTCGGCGATGAGCCTCGTGACATCGTGTTCGCCGGCGCCGGCGGTCGCGCGTTCATCACGACGGCGCACCGTGGCCAGCAGCGCACCGATACATCGATTGCATCCGTCCCCGGCGCGGGCGATCCGCAGTTCACCACGCCGAGCGTGGGCCGCGCGGACGTGTGGGTGTTCGATCCTGCGAATCTCGGCACGACGTTCGGTGGCACGCCGCTCAAGATCATGACTTTCTTCAGCGATACCCCGCGGGCGCTCGCCGTCAGCCCCGATCGCAAGACCGTTTATGCCGCGGCGTTCAAATCGGGCAATCAAACCACCACGGTGTTCGAACTGATGGTGTGCGACGGCTTCGATCCGAACACGCCCTGCACTTTTGCCGGCAACACCTTGCCCGGCGGCAACCCCGGCCCGCTCACCAACTTCGAAGGCAAGCGCGCGCCGGAAGTGGGCCTCGTCGTCAAATTCAACCGCGCGAGCGGCCATTGGGAAGATGAGCTCGGCCGCAACTGGGATGCAGCGGTTCGCTTCCGCTTGCCGGACCAGGACGTGTTCTCTATCGACGCGAACGCGCTGACGCAGAAGGCCTCGTTCTCGCACGTCGGCACGACGCTGTTCAACATGGTCACCAATCCACGCACCGGCAAGCTCTATGTCGCCAACACCGAAGCAGTGAATCAGGTGCGCTTCGAAGGTCCGGGCGTGGTCGGCGGCTCCACGGTGCAAGGCCGGCTCGCCGAGACTCGCATCAGCGTGATCTCCGGCACGACCGTGACTTCACGGCATCTCAACAAGCACATCAACTATGGCTTGCTCGCGAACGACCCGGGCTTCGATCCGACGGTGAAGAATCACAGTCTGTCGACGCCGCTCGACATGGTCGTGAGCCGCGATGGACGCAAGCTGTACGTTGCGGCCTTCGGCTCGAGCAAGGTTGGCGTGTTCGACACTGCGGCGCTGGAAGCGAACACCTTCAATCCGGTGACCGCGAGCGCCAACTACATCACGGTGAGCGGCGGTGGCCCGAGCGGCCTTGCGCTCGATGAAAGCCGCAATCGCCTGTATGTGATGACGCGCTTCGACAACTCAGTGAAGGTCATCAATCTCACGACCAAGGCGGAAGTGGCCGCGCTGCCCTTGTTCAATCCTGAGCCTGCGCACGTGGTGGCGGGTCGTCCGCTGCTCTACGACGCGGTGGAAATGTCGGCCAATGGCGAGGCGGCTTGCGCGAGCTGTCACATCTTCGGTGACAACGACGATCTGGCCTGGGATCTCGGCAACCCCGACGACATCGTCACGAGCAACCCGATTCCCATCCGCCTCGGCTTCGCCGCGCTCAATACGCAGCCGCGGATCAATGGCACGGGCGTCGTCAACGAATTTCACCCGATGAAAGGGCCGATGACGACGCAGACGCTGCGGGGCATGCGTCATCACGGCGCCATGCACTGGCGCGGCGATCGCTCGCACGGCTTCTTCGGCACCGATGCGTTCGACCCGGAGCTGTCGTTCAACAACTTCGTGGTGGCGTTCGACGGACTGATCGGCCGGTCGACCTTGCCGGATCTGCCGACCATGCAGCGCTTCACCAACTTCCAGCTGGAAGTGCAGTTGCCGCCGAACCCGGTCCGCAATCTCGACAACTCGCTCACCGATTCTCAGCAGCGCGGACGTGACTTCTACTTCGGTCCACGTCGTGCTGACGGTGCGCCGCCGGCCGCAGGTCCAGGCACGGGCTTTACGTGCGAAGGCTGCCATCGCCTGGATCCCTCACAAGGATTCTTCGGCACGGATGGCCAGGCGAGCTTCGAGGGCCTGCCGCAGATCGTGAAGATCCCTCACCTGCGCAACGCCTATACGAAGGTGGGTATGTTCGGCTTCCCCAGCATGCCGTTCTTCACGACGCCCGACACGGGCAACACGGGCGATCAGATCCGCGGCTTCGGCTTCCTGCACGACGGCTCGATCGACACGATGTTCCATTTCTTCTCGGCAGTGCTGTTCGCGCCGACGCCGGAAGTGGGCTTCCCGGCAGCGACGTACGAACAGACCCGGCGTGATGCGGAACAGTTCATGCTCGCCTTCGAATCGGATCTCGCGCCCATCGTCGGTCAGCAGATCACGCTGACCAAGACGAATGCAGCCGCCGTCGGGCCGCGCATCGATCTGCTGCAGGCACGAGCCGCCGCGCCGTTCACCTCCAAGCTTCTGAATGGCACGGTGACCGAGTGCGATCTGGTGGCGAAGCTCAACCTCGCCGGTACGCCGAAAGGCTTCCTGTACAACGCGAGCGCCGATGCGTTCGTGGCGTCGGGCAGCAGCGTCAGCGTGCCCGATGCGCTGTTCCGGTCGCTGGCGCTGATTTCGGGACAGGAAATCACGTTCACCTGCGTGCCGCCGGGCTCCGGTGCGCGCATCGCCGCCGTTCCCTGACCGATAACGAACTCGAACTGCAGACCCTTCTCAGGTCGCCGTCACCCCACTCTGACGGCGACCTTTTTTTATCGCGCCGGGAGCGAGGGCGGTCGCCCATCGACCAGGCGCAACTCCTGCGCACGGAACACCGCTTCCATGCGCGTGCTCACACCGAGTTTCGCGAACACGTTCTTCAAATGCCATTTGGTGGTGAGCAAAGTGATGTTGCTGCGTTGACTGATATCTCGATTGCTCAAGCCCAGGCAGACGAGCTTCAGCAGATCCAACTCACGCTGCGTGAGCGAGGCTGCGGGCTCGATCACCGGACACGCCTCGTAGGGATCGAACTCCAGCACGTCGCGGAATCGCTTGAAATATTCCGCCGAGGGCAGCTTCGCCACGCGTGACAGCTTGAGGGCGGCAGCAAATACTTTGGGCAGCCCGAAGACGTCGTCGAACACGGCCCGGCTGAATCCTCGATGCTCGGTCAGCGTGAGCGCGTGATTCATCCAGCGAAACGCAGCCTCTTCATCGTGCGCGTGCCAGTTGCACGTCGCAAGGGCCGCTTCCAACCTCACCCGACCATAAACATCGCCCGCCGCCTCCGCCCGCTCGCACAGATGCTGCAAATGACTCGCCGCGATGTCGAACGAGCCGCGATGAATGAGTATCGCAACCCGCGACAACGCAAACTCCTCCCAGGAATGTGCCGCTGCCCGAGCATCGTCCAGGTGAAACGATTGGCCGCAATCAGCGAGCACCTTGAGCGCCCGCAATGGCTGTTCCTGCAGCAGCCACAGCCGCACTTTCTCGAAGCACACGCGTGCGAGCAGTCGCTGGCAGTTGCTGCTTTCGAGCACGCTGTGCAGATAATCGAGCAGGCGCAGCGCCTCGCCATGGCGCGCCGATGCGCACTTCAGACGCGCAGCGACGACGTGCGCGACGGTGAGATTTTCGAGCGACGGCGCCATCGACACCAACGGCAGCACCTCACTGCACAGCGCCTCGGCCTGCGCCAATCGATTGTGGTGATAGTGCACCGAGGCGGCCGCCGTGGTGGCGGTGACCCAGATGGGATTGCGACGCCCTGCGCGCGCCCGCGCGTAGAGCTGCATGCAAGTCTCAGCCGCCTCTTTCGCATGCCCTTCGGCGCGATCGATCAGCATCAGCACGACGGAGGCCTGCGCCGCGGCGTACAGGTGCTGACTTGCCTCCAGCAGCTCCTTGCCACGCAACGCGAGACGCCGAGCTGCATCGAACTCTTTATCGACCAGCAACTGATACGCCGCGACGTTGAACAGATTGGCCGACAGATACGGATCCTCGGCGATGCTCAGCGCCTCGACATCGGCCGCCGTGAGCTGCACACCGGCGTCGGTCATGATGTCCAGCATCAACTTCAGCGCAGGCAGCGAACGTCGCTGCGGATCATCGCAAGCGGCGTGCTCTGCGGCCTGCAGCGCGAGGCGCGCCCGGTCGAACTGGCGTAGAAAGATCAGACTCATCAGGTGCGCATCGCGGACTACGACGCTGCTCATGATTTCGGCTTGAGTCAGCCGCGCCGTCCATTGCAGCACTTCGGGAAATTCGCCGGTACGCAGCCACACCGACACACATCGGGCGAGCACCTGCACGCACCATGCGCGATCGTCGGTTGCGAACGCGTGATGCAAAGCTTCGCCTGGCCGATCGTGCCCGGCAAACCACTCGCTGCTGATCCGATGCAGTCGCTCGAGTAACCGGGGTTCGAATCCCCGTGGGGACGCCATCTCTTCCGAAGGCGTCGGTAAGCCACGAGACCCGTGGGCAGGCTCCAGCTTGCGCAGCTGAGCGAGCAGGAACTCGCGATACAAGCCGTGATAACGGAACCAGTGATGTTTGCCATCGAGCGGGCGCACGAACAGCTGCAGATCTTCGATCTCCTCGAGATACCGCGCAGCGGTGTCGCTCCCAAGCAAGTTGGTCGCAAGCTCACTGCAAAATCGCTCCGGAACGCACGTCGCGAGCAGAAACTCGCGCAATGGCTCGGAGAACTCCTGCCATGCGGCCGCTGCCAGATATGCGCTGATGTCGTGATTGAGCCCTTCGACGCCCTCCGCTGCGCCACTCTCCAACAGTATGAGCTTCACGCCTGCTGCCCACCCTTCGGTGCGGCGACAGCACTCGGTCGCATCGGACGAGGACAGCTCGGCGCCACGGAGCAACCACGCAAGCTCGCGGATGTGCTCGGGCTCAAAGGCAAGCTCGGCGGCATCGAGCAGCGTCAGCGCGTCATCGAGCTTCAGGCGCTGCAGATCGAAACGGGGCACACGTCGCGTGGCGAGCACCCAGCGAACGCTCGGTGATGAATGCAGGATGAGCGATGACAACACCCGCTCGCCCTCCGCACAGTCGAGACGGTGCAGATCATCGATCGCGATGATGAGGTCCTGGTCGAGCGAGCCGAGCTGCTCTCTGAGCGCATCGATGATGGGATTGTCGGCCTGCCTCACGGAACATTGCAGCGCCTGCTCGATGCTGGCGGCAAGACAGGAGAAGAACTGCGCGGGCTCGCGATCGCGGCCGTCACATAACAACCACGCAATCGCGTGCCCTGCTCCGAACCGAGCGTGCCATTGGGTCAGCAGCGCCGATTTGCCGGATCCGGGCGGTGCGATCAGCAGGACCACCTTGCCCGCGTTTTCGATCCGAGCCTGCAACTGCGGGCGTGGAATCAGCGCCGCGGCGCCTCGCGGTGCGCTGTACCTGGCAAGGCTCCGTGCCGTGCCGACGATCTGCGCCAGATCGCGCTTCCTTGCCGTGCGCATAGGTCCCCATGCAGGCGTTGCGATGGACGAGCCACCGCAAACCGATGCGGCGGCAATCAGTTGGGCCAGGCCGGCGAATCTACGAGCCTGCTGACAGGAGTGTCAATGCGCCTGCCCGGCGCTTGCCCGCGCCGGATCGTGACTTCCTTATGACAAGCCAGGGGCCACGGAACCCCTTGCAATTCACAGCGTTGCAACCACATAGTCGCAACCGCTCCCGTGCCTGTAGAATGCCCGGGATGGCGCGCCGGCCCTTGCAACTCGCGAGGCGGAACGCGGTCCAACAGGACGACATACCGGAGGAGTTGAAAACTCATGGCCCAATATCCAAGCACAGTCGCAAGTACGACCCGCGGCTCCGCGCTGACGACCAATAAAGTTCTGCGCAACACCTACATGTTGTTGGGCGCGACGCTCGGATTCAGCGCGTTGACCGCCGGCATCTCGATGATGCTCAACCTGCCCCATCCGGGCCTGTTGATCACCCTGGTCGGCTACTTCGGCCTGCTGTTCGCGGTCCACAAGACAGCCAACAGCGCCTGGGGTCTGCTGTTCGTATTCCTGCTGACCGGCTTCATGGGCCTGACGCTGGGTCCCATCATCAGCGCGTACCTGAAGTTCCTGCCGAACGGCTCGGAGGTCGTGACGACTGCGCTCGGCATCACGGCGATCACCTTCGTGGGTCTCTCGGCCTACGCGGTCAAGAGCCAGAAGGATTTCAGCTTCATGGGCGGCTTCCTGATGGTCGGCATCCTGGGCGCCTTCCTGCTGGGCCTGGTGGCGATCTTCTTCCAGCTGCCGACCCTGTCGCTGGTCGTCTCCGGCGTGTTCGTGGTCGCGATGGCTGGACTGATCCTGTACGAGACCAGCAACATCATTCACGGCGGCGAGACGAACTACATCCTCGCGACGGTGACGTTGTACGTGAGCATCTACAACCTGTTCACCAGCCTCTTGCACCTCTTGGGCGCGGCTTCGGGCGACGACTGATCACGCCGCCACGCGTGGCAAAAAACAAAGGGCGCTGCGAATGCAGCGCCCTTTTTATTTGGGACGACGGTTCTGTTTATGGCCGGCGGATGACGTCCAGACCGCCCATGTAGGGCTTGAGCACCTCGGGCACTTTCACGCTGCCGTCGGGCTCCTGGTAGTTCTCCAGAACGGCCACGAGCGCCCGGCCGGCGGCGACGCCGGAGCCGTTCAAGGTATGCAGAGGCTCGGGCTTGCCGGTGTCGGGATTGCGCCAGCGGGCCTGCATGCGACGGGCCTGGAAGGCTTCGAAGTTCGAGCAGGAGGAGATCTCGCGATAGGCCTCCTGCCCCGGCAGCCACACTTCCAGATCGTAGGTCTTGGCGGAGCCGAAGCCGATGTCGCCGGAGGCGAGCGCCATCACGCGATAAGGAAGATTCAGCCGCTTCAACACTTCCTCGGCATTGCGCGTCAAGAGGTCATGTTCCGCATAGGAATCCTGCGGCCTGGACAGATGCACGAGCTCGACCTTCTCGAACTGATGCTGACGGATCATGCCGCGCGTGTCCTTGCCATAGGAGCCCGCCTCGGACCGGAAGCACGGCGTGTGCGCCACATAGCGAATCGGCAGCTCGTCGGCTTCGATGATGGTATCGCGGGCCAGGTTCGTGACCGGCACTTCGGCGGTCGGAATCAGGTACAGGCCTGACTCGCCCTTGATCCCGAACAGGTCCGCTTCGAATTTTGGCAGGTTGCCGGTGCCCGTGAGCGAGGCTGCGTTGACGAGATACGGAACGTACGTCTCGCGATAGCCATGCTCGCTCGTATGCAGGTCGAGCATGAACTGAATCAAAGCGCGATGCAGGCGAGCGAGCGGCCCGGTCAGCACGGTGAAGCGCGCACCGGAGATCTTGCCGGCGGCGGCAAAGTCCATCTGACCCAGCTTCTCGCCGAGCTCGACGTGATCGAGCGGCTTGTACGCAAATTTGCGCGGCTCGCCCCAGCGGCGAATCTCGACGTTGGCGGTTTCGTCCTTACCGACGGGCACGCTCTCGTGGAGCATGTTGGGCAGGCCAAGCGTGATCTTCTCGAGCTCCGCCTGGACCTTGACGAACTCCGCCTCGGCCGCGGCCAGCTCAGTACCGAGCGTCTCGACCTGCTTCAAGAGCGGCGCGATGTCCTGGCCCTGCGCCTTGGCTTTGCCGACGCTCTTGGCGTGCACGTTCTTCTCGTTGCGCAACTCATCGGCGCGCACCTGCCATTTCTTGCGCGCCTCTTCTAGCGAGTTCAGCTGAGCCACGTCGAGCTTGAAGCCACGTCGCGCGAGGTTGGCGGCGACCGCCTCGGGGTCGGAACGAAGGAGTTTCGGGTCGAGCATGACGATCGGGTGACTGATGACGACAATCGCGGCAGTTTACCACCGCCGCTAGGCTTAACGTCCGCGGACAACAAGCCTATTTCTTCCGGCGTGCCAGGGCCTCGGCGATCTTGATTTCCATGCCTCGTGGCACGGGCTGGTAATAATTCCGCGGCTCCATCCCTTCAGGGAAGTAGTTCTCGCCGGCCGCGTAGGCATCCGGCTCGTCGTGGGCGTAGCGATAATCCTTGCCGTAGCCGAGCGACTTCATGAGCTTTGTCGGCGCATTGCGCAGATGCAATGGCACATCGAGCGAGCCCAAGGTCTTGGCGTCCTGCATGGCCTCATTGAACGCCGTGTAGACGGCGTTGCTCTTCGCGGCGCAGGCCAGGAACACGACCGCCTGCGCGATCGCAAGCTCTCCTTCTGGCGAGCCAAGCCGCTCGAAGACTTCACACGCTTCGAGCGCCAATGTATGCGCGCGAGGATCGGCAAGGCCGATGTCTTCCGAAGCCATGCGCAATACACGCCGAGCGATGTATCGCGGATCGCAGCCACCATCCAGCATTCGACACAGCCAATACAACGCCGCATCCGGATCGCTGCCTCGCACGGATTTATGCAGCGCCGAGATCTGATCGTAGAACGCCTCGCCCTGCTTGTCGAAACGTCGCAAGCCGCCGGAAGCCACTTCACTTGCGATCGCCTCGGTGATCACCGATGGATCATCACCACTCGCCAGATCCATCGCGAGCTCGAGCATGTTCAGCGAGCGCCGCGCGTCGCCATCGGCGGCTTTGGCCATCAATTCCAAGGCGCGCTCATCGGCAGTGACCTTCACATCGCCCGTTTGTCTCGCGAGCGCACGATCGAGCACCTGCCGGATATCCGCTTCAGTCAGCGCACGTAACACATAGACGCGCGCCCGGGAGAGCAACGCGTTGTTGAGCTCGAACGACGGGTTCTCCGTGGTCGCACCGATGAAGACCAAGGTGCCATCCTCCACCCATGGCAGAAACGCATCCTGCTGCGCCTTGTTGAAACGATGCACCTCATCGAGGAACAACACGGTGCGACGCCCCGCCCTGCGCGCGTCCGTCGCCTGCTCGGCGGCGGCGCGAATGTCTTTGACGCCGGCCATCACCGCCGAGAGCGCAATGAACTGCGCATCGCACTGCTGAGCCACCAGCCGCGCGAGCGTCGTTTTGCCAGTGCCGGGCGGGCCCCACAGAATCATCGAATGCAGATGGCCGCCTTCGAGCATCCGGCGCAAGGGCTTGCCGGGGCCGAACAGATGGCTCTGGCCGATATATTCATCGAGCGAAGCCGGCCGCATGCGATCCGCGAGCGGTCGCGCGTCCAGGGCTTGCTCGAGCGGCAGATTCACGATTTTTCGACCTGAAGCTTGCTCACCAGCGATTCAACCCATTGCACCCAGGCGCCCAACCCGAACCAGCACATCGACAGCCCCGCGAGGATCCCGCTGGAGTTGGCGATCACGTCCCGAAAGTCGCCGTGACGGCCGAGGCCCATGCCGCTCTGGGCGAACTCGATCAATACGCCCATAACGAGCAGGCCCACCGCAATGATCCAGTAACGGCCACGCTGATAGATGCCCGCGAACCACACCGACAGCATCAGGTAGGCGATGAAGTGCTCGGCCTTGTCGCTCAACGTGGGCGGCTGCGGTAGCTTCTCGATGGGAACCAGGCAGACGGCGATGGCAGACGCTACAGCCAGCCAGCCCAGGCTGAGCCATAGCCGAGGAAATCGCAAAGGCAACATGTATTCCTGTTGAGCAGTCTTGATAGACGCGCTTTCAGCGCGATGCATCGCCGATCACGTCGGCCCCAGGCGGCACCGTAAACGTGAATCGTGACGGATCGAGGGCAGGATTGCGTTCCAATTGTGTGAATTCGAGGCTGGTGGTCTGACCGAGCTTGTCGGCCAGCTGCATGAACCTGAGCGCGGCGCCCGAGAAGCCGAGCCGCACCCATTTGAAATCCGTGTCATCGCGCTTGGGCTCCATGCGCACCCAGGACACCCCGTTCTCCTCGGAGGTTTGGGTGACCGTGAAGTTGTCCTGCAGATTGCCTTGCCCACTGAGCAACATCGCAGGCGTCGCAGACAATGTGTCATCGAGCTTGCGCACCGTGACCTGCTCGAGATCGGCGTCGTACAGCCAGATGCGCGAGCCATCGGCGACGATCACCTGTTCGTTCGGGTCGCGATAGTCCCAACGGAAACGATCCGGCCGGCGAATCGCGAGCGTGCCGCTCGCCTCCTCGACCTTGAGCCCGTTGCGATCGGTGAGCGTTTGTCTGAACTGCGCCTGCAGCGACTGCAGGCCCTGCAGAAAGCCTTCGACCTTCTGCCGGCCGGCCGCAGGATCGGACGCCGCGAGCGTGAGCTGAGCGATGAAGCCAAGAAACAACGCGGTCACGATGCGAGCCGCAGACAGAAAACGTGTCATCGCTATTCTTCCGCCGGCGGCGGCGCCAGCACTTCGCGCGAACCATTGGATTGCAGCGGCCCGACCAGACCCGCCGCCTCCATGGTCTCGATCATGCGCGCGGCGCGGTTGTAACCAATCTTGAGGCGACGCTGGACACCGGAGATCGAGGCCTTGCGGGATTCGACCACGATCTTGACGGCCTGATCGTACAAGGGATCCGACTCGCCATCGGAGCCCTCGCCGCCTTCGCCGCCGCCCTCGTCCTCCTCGCCTTTGAGACCAGGAATCGGCGCAGAAGGTCCCTTCAGAATCTCATCCACGTACGACGGCGGTGAGGCGCCCTTCAGGCTGCCGACCACGCGATGAACTTCCGCATCCGAAACGAACGCACCATGCACGCGTACCGGCACGGAGGTGCCCGGCTGCAGGAACAGCATGTCACCGTGACCGAGCAATGCCTCGGCGCCCATCTGATCCAGAATCGTGCGCGAGTCCACCTTCGCGGACACCTGGAAGGCGATACGCGTCGGAATGTTTGCTTTGATCAAGCCGGTGATCACGTCCACGGACGGACGCTGAGTCGCGAGGATCAGGTGGATGCCCGAGGCGCGCGCCTTCTGCGCGAGCCGCGCGATCAGCTCTTCCACCTTCTTGCCGACGATCATCATCATGTCGGCCAACTCATCGACGATGACCACGATGAACGGTAGCGGCTCGAGGAACGGCACCTCGTTGGGATTGCCTTCGGGCCCCAGCATCTTCATCAGCAGCGGATCGCGGATCGGCTCCTTGGCCTCCTGCGCTTCCTTGATCTTGCGGTTGAAGCCTGCGAGGTTTCGCACGCCGAGCGCGGCCATCAATTGATAGCGGCGCTCCATCTCGGCCACGCACCAACGCAACGCGTTGGCCGCCTCCTTCATGTCGGTCACGACCGGCGCGAGCAGATGCGGAATGCCTTCGTACACCGAAAGCTCCAGCATCTTCGGGTCGATCATGATCAGCCGCACGTGCTCGGCGGATGCCTTGTACAGCAGCGACAGCACCATCGCATTCACCGCCGTCGACTTACCGGAACCGGTGGTGCCACCGACCAGCAAGTGCGGCATGCGGGCGAGATCCGCGCAGACCGGACCGCCACTGATGTCTTTGCCGAGCACCAGCGCGAGCGGCGACGCCATATCGTCATAGGCCTTGGATTTGATGATCTCGCCCAAGGTGACGATCTCGCGCTTCTCGTTGGGAATTTCCAGGCCGACCGTCGACTTGCCCGGGATGACCTCCACCACGCGCACGCTGATCGCGGACAGCGCACGGGCGAGGTCCTTCGCGAGGTTGCTGATCTGGCTGACCTTGACGCCGGTGCCGAGACTCAGCTCGAAGCGCGTGATCACGGGGCCCGGATTGACTGCCACCACTTCGGCCTCGACGCCGAAGTCACGCAGCTTGAGCTCGACCAGGCGCGACATGGCCTCGAGCGCCTCGGAGGAATAACCCTGCTGCTTCGGCGGCGGATCATCGAGCAACGACAGCGGCGGCAATTCCTTCGAGGCCGGCGCCTCGAACAACGCGACTTGACGTTCCTTCTCGACGCGCTCGCTCTTCTCGACTTTGGGCGCGACGGGCTCGATCTTCGGCGGCGGACGCGAAGCGACGCGTTTCTTCTCCTCGCGGATGACTTCGCTGCGCGCCTCCTTCACCTCACGGCCTTGTTTGATCTCACGTGCGGTGCTGAGCCGACCCGAAAGCCATTCGAAGGCCTGCAACGTGGCGCGGCCCGTGGCGTCCATCACCTGAATCCAGGAATGACCGATGAAGAGCGACACGCCCGCGAGCCACAGCGCGAGCAACAACAACGTCGCGCCGAGAAAGCTCAAACCCGCATCGAGCCCCTGGCCCACGAGCGAGCCGAGCACGCCGCCGGCGGAATCCGGATAGCTGCGGATCGTGAAGTGCAGGCTCGCAAGACCACAACTGGTCGCAAGCGTCAGCAGGAAGCCGAAGCCACGAAAGGCGAGCGTGGCGCGCGACTGCGCGTCGTCCTTGCTGCGATCCCGATACAGCAGCCAGCCGGCGAACGCGATCATCACGGGAAACAGGAACGCCGGCGCGCCGAACAGCAGCACCAGCAACCCCGCCATGTGCGCGCCGAGAGGGCCAATGACATTGGCGATGGGTCCGGGCTCGCCCGTCGTCGCGAACGACGGATCGTTCCTGTCGTAGGTCAGGAGCGCCGCCAGCACGATCAGCGCGAGCGCACCGAACACCCACAGCGCTCCCTCGCGCAGCGAGCGCACGACCGTGGAAGCCAACCCCAATCCGTCGCGAACCTCAGCCCTACTGGCCAACTCGATTCACCCCAAAAGATTGCATAAGAAAAGCTGCGTAAACGCCTGAAAAGTCAAACAGTACTACTATACAGCAACCGGGCCTTGCCGGGCTAAGCCGAAACCTGAACGCCGCGGCTGGGGCGCGCCCTCGTAAGTGTCCGTCGATCACCGGCATCGAGGCAGTCTATTTGGCGGGGCCAGGGCGCATTTCATACCATTCGCGCCCGGGCGCAGGTTGCCGTTCAGGTCGAACGGCGCGGCGTTGCTATTGGCAGCCCTCGCCCTCACAGATTGTCAGACTGTTACGTCCACGCTATAGGACCGTGAAGGTGAATCATACATGACCACTCCCCGCCACTCCCGGTTGATCATTCTGGGGTCGGGCCCCGCGGGCTACGCCGCCGCGGTCTACGCCGCGCGCGCCAATCGCAAGCCGCTGCTCTTGACCGGCCTCGAGGAAGGCGGACAGCTCATGACCACCACCGAGGTCGACAACTGGCCGGGCGATCCGCACGGTCTCACCGGTCCCAAGCTGATGGAACGCATGCGCGAGCACGCCGAGCGTTTCAACACCGAGGTCGTGAACGATCACATCAATAGCGTCGATCTGTCGCAACGTCCGTTCAGACTCGAAGGCGACCGCGGGGCCTACACCTGCGATGCGCTGATCATCGCGACCGGCGCCACCGCCAAGTATCTGGGCCTCGAGTCCGAGCAGAACTATCGCGGCCGCGGCGTTTCGGCCTGCGCCACCTGCGACGGCTTCTTCTTCAAGAACCAGAAGGTCGCGGTCATCGGCGGCGGCAACACCGCGGTCGAAGAGGCGCTGTACCTCTCGAACATCGCCGCGCACGTCACGCTCGTGCACCGTCGTGACAAGCTGCGCTCGGAGAAGATCCTGCAGGACCACCTGTTCGAACGCGAGAAGGCCGGCAAAGTTTCGATCGTGTGGAATCACAACGTCGATGAGGTGCTCGGCGACGACAGCGGCGTGACCGGCGTGCGTCTTGCGCCCGTGGCCGGGGGTCCCAAGAAGGACCTGCAGATCCACGGCTTGTTCATCGCCGTGGGCCATGCGCCGAACACGCAGCTCTTCGAAGGTCAGCTCGAAATGAAGGGCGGCTATCTGATCACGAAGTCCGGCCTCACCGGCATGGCCACGCAGACCAGCGTCCCCGGCGTGTTCGCAGCCGGCGACGTGGCCGATCACGTGTACCGTCAGGCCATCACCTCGGCGGGCACCGGCTGCATGGCGGCGCTCGATGCGGACAAGTATCTCGATCAGATCGATGCGGCTAATCTCAAGGGCTGATGGCAGCCACTCTGCAAGCCCGCTTCGTCAGCAGCATCGATCGCCTCCCCGCCGCGCAATGGAATGCGCTGGCGCTCGGGGGCAATCCGTTCGTTCGGCATGAGTTTCTGCTCGCGCTCGAGCGCACCGGCTGCGTAGGTGCAGCCGCCGGCTGGTCGCCCAACCATCTGGTGATCGAGCGCGACGGAGAACTCCTCGCGGCGATGCCGCTGTATCGCAAGGCCCACTCCTGGGGCGAGTTCGTTTTCGATTGGAGTTGGGCGCGCGCTTACGATCAGGCGGGTCTGCGCTACTACCCGAAACTCGTGAGCATGCCGCCCTTTACGCCTGCGACCGGGCCGCGCCTGCTGCTTTCGCCGAATGCCTCGCCCGAGGCGCGCGTGCGCCTGAGTCAGGAGCTGCTCACCTACGCGAAGGCAGAGCGCATGTCCTCTGCGCATCTATTGTTCCTCACCGATGAAGACCGCGCGGCGCTTTCGGGTCAGGCTTTTCTGTGGCGCAAGGACTGCCAGTTCCACTGGTACAACCGCGGCTACCGGACGTTCGATGATTTCATCGCGACCTTCCGTGCCGACAAACGCAAGAAAGCGTTGCGCGAGCGCAGACGCGTTCGCGAAGGCGGCGTCACCTTCCGCACGCTCACCGGCGCCGACATGGATGCAAAGCTATGGAACATCGTGTTCGGCTTTTCCGCCGCGACCTTCGAATCCCACGGCCACGAGCACTACTTGAACGTCGAGTTCTTCCGCACGGTGTCCGAAGTGATGCCCGAAGCGGTCGTGATCAAGCTCGCGGAATATCAGGGTCACCCCATCGCCACGGCCATTTTCTTTCGCGGCGATCAGGTGCTCTACGGCCGCTACTGGGGCGCGGCGGCCAACTTCCACAGCCTGCATTTCGAGACCTGCTACTACCAGGGCATCGAGTACTGCATCGAGCAGGGACTACAGCACTTCGAGCCCGGCACGCAGGGCGAGCACAAGGTGCCGCGCGGCTTCGAACCGACGGCCACCTGGTCGGCGCACTGGATCGCCGACCCGCGGTTTCGCCGCGCGATCGACAACTACTTAAATGATGAGCGCGCGGCGATTGATCAATATATGCTGCAGGTCGAGCAACACGTGCCGTTCCATCGCAATCGCGGTGGAAGCGAGGTGGACCATGCAGAGCCCGAATAGACGGACGAGAAAGTGGCGGTGGCAGTGGCAGTCCAGATGCGGGCATTGACCCATGCGCGGCTCCATCGTTTGGCTTTCGGAGCACGATTCCCCTGACGCTTTCCCCCCGGTCGACCGCGCGCTGGTCGAGCCGGACGGCCTGTTGGCGGCAGGCGGTGACTTGTCACCGACGCGGTTGCTCGCCGCGTATCGCCGCGGCATTTTCCCGTGGTATTCGCGCGGCCAGCCCATCCTGTGGTGGTGTCCCGATCCGCGCGCGGTGCTGATGCCCGATCAGCTCAAAGTGTCGCGCAGTCTGCTCAAATCCAGTCGCAATCGTGGCTTCGTCACGCGCATGGATACGGCGTTTCGCGACGTGATCCGTGCGTGCGGCAGCAGCGAGCTGCGTCCCGGCGGCACCTGGCTGTCACCCGAAATGCGCGCGGCCTACATCAAATTACACAAGCAGGGCTTCGCGCACTCGGTGGAAACGTGGCTGGACGACAAGCTCGTCGGCGGCCTGTACGGCGTCGCCCTGGGGCGCATGTTCTTCGGCGAATCCATGTTCAGCACCGAGCGCGATGCTTCGAAAGTGGCGCTGAAACGCCTGTGCGAAGAACTGCTTGCCCGCGGCTTCCACATGATCGACTGTCAGATGTCGACCCCGCATCTGATGAGCCTGGGGGCGCAGATGATCCCCCGGGCGCAGTTCACCGAGGCGCTCACCGAGCACGTCAACGGCCCCTTCGAGCCGGGGCACTGGAATGAGGCAGCCGTCCCGCTGGGGAACGAAGCACCGCCCGCGAACGTATGACGAGATGAGGGCGGCCCCGGCTTTTCGAGCAGGGTCGCCAGCGGACGGCTACGGCAACGGGCTTGCGTCAATTGCAATGCCTGGGGGCTTTATGCACAATTCGCGCGCCTTGCCGGTGGGCCCTGCCGGACAGTCTAAGAGAGTGCATGTCGAAAGAAGATGCGATTCAGATGGAAGGCCGCGTGATCGATACGCTGCCCAACACCACATTCAAGGTGCAGCTGAACAACGGCCACACCGTGATTGCGCACATCTCGGGCAAGATGCGCAAGAACTATATCCGTATCCTGACGGGTGACGCGGTCACCGTCGAGCTCACGCCCTACGACCTGACCAAGGGCCGCATCGTGTACCGCGGCCGCTGACGCGGCCGCTTCCGCTTTCCTTACTTCGATTCTTCCAGCAGCGCCTGCTCCGAGTCGGCGCGCGCTTCCACTTTGAGCTTGTCGTCGGATCCGACGGTGACGAACGCGTGACCGCCGCCGACCAGTCGTCCGAACAACAACTCCTCGGCGAGCGGCCGCTTGATGGCTTCCTGGATGACCCGGGCCATGGGCCGTGCGCCCATCTTCGGATCGTAGCCCTTGCGCGCCATCCACTCGCGGGCCGCGTCGTCGATGTGCAGCTGCACGCCCTTCTGCTCCAGCTGCGCCTCGACTTCGACCAGCAACTTGTCGACCACGCGCTGAATCGTGCGCGGATCCAGGCCGCTGAACTGGATGATGCCGTCCAGGCGGTTACGGAACTCGGGCGAGAACAATCGCTTGATCGCCTCCATGCCGTCGGTGCTGTGGTCCTGCTGCGTGAAGCCGATCGACGGACGGTTCATCTCGAACGCGCCGGCGTTGGTCGTCATGACAATGACCACGTGGCGGAAGTCCGCCTTGCGGCCGTTGTTGTCGGTGAGCGTGCCGTGGTCCATGACCTGCAGCAGCAGGTTGAAGACATCCGGATGCGCCTTCTCGACTTCATCGAGCAGCAGCACCGAGTGCGGATGTTTGTTGATGGCTTCGGTGAGCAGGCCGCCCTGGTCGAAGCCCACATAGCCCGGAGGCGCGCCGATCAGACGCGACACCGTGTGGCGCTCCATATATTCGGACATGTCGAAGCGGATCAGCTCGACGCCGAGCGCGATCGCGAGCTGGCGCGTGACTTCGGTCTTGCCGACGCCGGTCGGACCTGCGAACAGGAACGAACCCACCGGCTTGCGCTGATCGCCGAGGCCCGAGCGCGACATCTTGATCGCCGAGGCCAGCGACTCGATGGCGGGATCCTGACCGAAGATCACGAGCTTGAGATTGCGCTCGAGATTCTTCAGCACGTCCTTGTCGGAGGTCGAGACATTCTTCGGCGGAATGCGAGCGATGCGCGCGACCACGTCTTCGATCATCTGCGTGGTGACGGTGGTTTCGCGCTCGCCTTCGGGCTTCAGCCGCAGGCGCGCGCCGGCCTCATCGATCACGTCGATGGCCTTGTCGGGCAACTGACGATCGTTGATGTGACGAGCCGCGAGCTCCGCCGCCGCGGCGAGCGCGTCATCGGCGTACTTCACGTTGTGATGCTCTTCGAAGCGCGTGCGCAGCCCTTTGAGGATCTCGACCGTCTCCGGCACCGTCGGCTCGACGATGTCGATCTTCTGGAAACGCCGCGCGAGCGCATGGTCCTTCTCGAAGATGCCGCGGTATTCGGTGTAGGTCGTCGAGCCGATGCAACGCAGCTCGCCGTTCGCGAGCGCCGGCTTGATCAGGTTGGATGCATCCATCACGCCACCGGAGGCGGCGCCCGCGCCGATGACGGTGTGGATCTCGTCGATGAACAGGATCGAGCCCGGATTCTTTTTCAGCTCGCTGAGCACGCTCTTCAAGCGCTTCTCGAAATCGCCGCGGTACTTGGTGCCGGCGATCAGCGCGCCCATGTCGAGCGAGTAGACGGTGCTGTCGGAGAGCACGTCGGGGACTTTGTCCTCGACGATCATGCGAGCGAGACCTTCGACCAGCGCGGTCTTACCGACGCCCGCCTCGCCCACGTACAACGGATTGTTCTTGCGACGACGGCACAGGATCTCGACCGTGCGCTCGATCTCCGTGCGCCGACCGATCAGCGGATCGATGCGCCCTTCCATCGCCTGCTTGTTCAGATTGGTGGTGAACTTCTCGAGCGCCGTGCCGCCATCGGGCTCACCGCGCTCGGCTTCGGTCCCAGGCGAGGCTTCGTCCTTGTCGGTACGGTCCTCGGCGATCTTGGACAGGCCGTGGGAGATGTAGTTGACGACGTCGAGCCGCGCCACGTCCTGCATGGACAGCAGATAGGCGGCGTGCGAGTGCTTCTCGCTGAAGATCGCGACCAGCACGTTGGCCGCGGTCACTTCCTTCTTGCCGCTCGACTGCACGTGGAACACCGCGCGCTGCAGGACGCGCTGGAAGCCCAGCGTCGGCTGCACCTCGCGGTCGTCATCATCCTTTAACCGGGGTGTGGTCTGATCGATGAAATCCTTCAGGTCCTTGCGCAGCCGGGCGACATCCGCGCCGCAGGCTCGGAGGATTTCCCGGACTTTCGGCGTGTCCACGATCGCGAGCAGCAGATGCTCGACGGTCATGAACTCGTGCCGCGCTTCGCGCGCCGACTGGAAAGCCTCGTTGAGACAGATTTCGAGTTCGCTGCTTAACACGGACTGACTCTCACCAATACCTAATAAATGGACCGCCGCTTGCGCCGGAGGTTCGGTGCCACGCCCTCAACGGTTTCCAGGCTGACCTGTGCAACCTGGATTGGCACACGAACGGATGCGGTGAACGGCTTCACGTTTCTTCCATCGTGCATAACAGAGGATGCTGGTGCTGACGCGCGTATGTGGTCACCTGCGCGACCTTGGTCTCGGCGATTTCGAAAGTGAAGACGCCGCACACCCCTTTGCCCTTGGTATGCACTTCAAGCATAACGCGCGTGGCGGTCGTACGATCCATGCCGAAAATACGTTCCAGCACGTCGACAACAAACTCCATCGGCGTGTAGTCGTCGTTCAGCAGGACCACCTGATACAACGGAGGTCGCTTGAGCTTGGGCTCCGCTTCCTCGGCGACCAGTTCCCGCTCATGCCGTGTGCTCTCTTCCGTCATCAACTTAACGCGCCACCAGTTCGCACTCTTTATAGGGGGGTTCCTCGGACATTACAAGGCAGCACCTATCGCACCGCACTTCGCCCGTCCGAGGCGGTCCAAGCGCCATTACTCGAGCGGGGCGCGGCGACGCGTCACGACGGCGCGACGGCCGAGGACTATCATCGTTCGCGTCCGTTCGTGTCGGCCGACGCCGTCACCACGGCCCGGAATTCGGGCATTTGCGACAGTGTTTTCTGCAGTGGGAACAATCTCTTGTGAGAAACTAACGCCACTCCGTATCATGTCGGGCCATGGTCGGCCGGGCAAGCCCGTCGGGTCGGGCCATTCGGTAGACCGGTTCGCTGCCCAACCAGCACTGAACCGCCACCGGCTGCGAATGGGTGGATGAAAAGCCGTTACTACAACCGCCGCACTGGTCACGTATTCGAACGATGCCCTTGTCCGCCAAATTGCACGAATTTCAGAACCTGACGCCGCAGCAGTGGCTCGACCGCGTGTCGCACACCGCTCCGCAGGTCGTGATGGTGGTGCTCGTGATCGCCATCGCGTGGCAGCTCGTTCAGCTCACCTGGCTGCTGCTCGATCGCGGCCCGCAGCCGCTGCCGGCGACCGCGCCGCCGCCGGTCAACGTGGCCCCCGTGCGCAGCGGCGTGGACATTCAGGCAATCGTGAACGCGCACCTGTTCGACGTGGCGGCGGTCGAAACCCAACCCGATGCGGCCAACGCCCCTGCGACCCAGATGAATTTGGTGTTGTCGGCAGTATTCGCTTCGGAGGATCCGGCAAAGGGCCTGGCCATCATCGGCGAGTCGGCGCAGTCGGCAAAAGTATTCGCCGTCGGCGGCACGGTGCGCCCCGGCACCAAATTGCACGCCGTGTATATCGACCGCGTCATTCTCGACCGCAACGGCAACCTGGAAGCACTGTCGCTGCCCAAGCGCGGCTCGGGCGCGCTGCTCGCCGTCAATCGCCCTGCGCCGCCGCCGCAGAATCAAGCCGTGGAGAATCTGCGACGCATGGCGGAGACCAACCCGAGCGCGTTCGCCGAAGTCATCCGTCCGCAGCCCGTGTTCGCCAACGGCGTACAACGCGGCTATCGCGTCTATCCCGGCCGCAATCGTGCGCAGTTCAGCAAGCTCGGGCTCGTGCCCGGCGATCTGGTGCTCTCGATCAACGGCACGCCGCTCGACGATCCTCAGCGCGGCATGGAAATTTTCAACACCATCGGCAGCGCCGATCGGGTCACGGTGACGGTGGAACGCAACGGTCAGTCGCAGGAGCTGACGTTGAACATGGCGCAGGTGAGCGTGCCTGATCCGAACGCCAGCCCGACGCCGCGACCCGGACAACGCCCGAACATGCCGCAGCCGCCCGCCGAATGAGCGGTTGCAGCTCAAGAACGAACGTACGCCTTTGCACAGTCAAGGACCGTCCATGACGATCTCTCCAACCTACCAAGCAGGGAAGCCGGCGAGCGCGCTCAGCGGCAAACGCTCCGGTCTCCTCGCGCTCTCGTTGACGTGCCTGCTCACGTGCATGTCGGCGTCGGCGCAACAGCAGCAGCCCTCACCGCAAGCGACCATCACGCCGGCGTTTCGTGACGCGGAGCTGACGGAAATCATCGACGCGGTCGCGACCATCACCGGCAAGACGTTCATCGTCGATCCGCGCGTGCGAGCGCAAGTGACCATCCGCTCCTCGACGCCGATGACGCCGGATGCGTTCTATCAAACGTTCCTGTCCATCCTGCAGGTGCATGGGTTCATCGCGGTGCCGAGCGGCGACAACATCAAGATCCTGCCCGACGCCAATGCGCGTCAGATCCCGGGCAACGATCTGCCGAACAACGTGAACCCCGAGTCGGACGAAATCGTCACGCAGGTGATCTCGGTTCGTAACATTAACGCGGCGCAGCTCGTGCCGGTGCTGCGTCCCTTGATCCCGCAGAACGGACATCTGGTCGCCTACCCCGCTTCGAACATGCTGATCATCTCGGACCGGGCCAACAACATCTCGCGCATCATGCGCATCGTGCAGCGCCTCGATCAGGCGGGCGATGAAGAGATCGAAATCGTGCGTCTCGAGAACGCGAGCGCTTCGGAGATCGTGCGTGTGGTGAACGCGCTGTCGCAGGGCGCCCAACAGCAGGGTGAAGCGCCTGGCATGCAGGCCAAGCTCGTGGCCGACGATCGCACCAACAGCGTGCTCATCTCCGGGGAGAAAGGGCAGCGCCTGCGCCTGAAGGGCCTCGTGATGCATCTGGACACGCCGCTCGAAGCCGGCGGCGACACGCAGGTGCGTTATCTCAATTACGCCGACGCCGAGCAGCTCGCCGGCAAGCTCAAGGAACAAGTGACGGGCATCACGCAGGCCGCCCCCGGCGCACCGGGCGGTGGCGCCGCCGCTGCTGCCCCTGCCGCCGCTCAGGATCGCAACACCACCATCTGGGCCGACAAACAAACCAACGCGCTCGTGATCACCGCCGCACCCAAGATGATGCGGCAGATCCTCTCGGTGGTGGACAAGCTCGACATCCGCCGCGCGCAGGTGCATCTCGAAGCGATCTTGGTCGAGATCACCACCTCGCGCGCCGCGGAGCTCGGCGTGAACTGGGCGGTCTTCAGCGAAGAAGAAGGCACCACGATTCCCATCGGCACGTTCAACCAGACGGTCGGCGGCACGAGCTTGGGCAGCCTCGCCTCCGCCATCATCGATCCAGACTCTTTGGAATCCGGCAACGTGACGCTGCCCACGGGCTTGACGCTCGGCGCCGGCATGATCGAAGAAGGCGGCTTGAACTTCGCCGTGCTGTTGCGCGCGCTTCGTAACGATGGCAGCAGCAACATCCTGCAGACGCCCTCGATCACGACCCTGGATAACGAAGAGGCCGAGATCAAGGTCGCGCAGGAAGTGCCGTTCATCACCGGCCAGTACACCAACACCGGCACCACCAATCAGGGCGCGGTCAATCCGTTCCAGACCATTCAGCGCGAAGAGGTCGGCAACATTCTCAAGATCACGCCGCAGATCAACGAAGGCACGGCGGTGCAGTTGAAGATCGAGCAGGAGAACTCGAACCTCACGCAAGGCGTGACGGGCGCGGTCGACCTCATCACCAACAAGCGCACCATCTCCACGACGGTGCTGGTCGAGGACGGCGGCATGATCGTGCTCGGCGGCCTGATCACCGACAGCGCCAACGAGGGCGAGGCGCGCGTGCCCATCCTCGGCAATATTCCGATCATCGGTGAGTTGTTCAAGACTCGAAATGGCTCCAAGGAAAAGCGCAATCTGATGGTGTTCATCCGTCCGACCATCTTGCGCGACGGCGTGGCCGCGGCGATCGAGACCAACGCCAAGTACAACGTGCTGCGTAATCAGCAGCTGCAGCGTAAGAAAGGCAAGGTCACGTTGCTGCCGGGAGAGAAGCAGCCGCTCTTGCCGCCGATCGAGGATCTGTCCAAGTACGCCGATCCGACCGCCGGCGCCGAGGAGCCCACACCGGGCACCGAGCGCGAGCAACCGCCGCCGGCCGAAACTCAACCGCTGCCGGAGCAGCAACCGCCTCCGCAACAACCGAGGCCGTGATTGACTCCGCTGCAGCCAAGGACCCGCTGTCATGAGCGCACAAGTTGAAACTCCCGTCGTCGCGCGTGGCGCGACGACAGCTCCAGTATCAGCATCGGCACTATCGTTCACGTTCTGCAAACGCCACGGCGTGCTGGTGCAGAAGGTCAACGAAACAGCCGCCGAAGCGGTGTATCGCCCCGGCGCGCATCCTTCGGCCATCGCCGAATTGCGTCGTGTGCTCGGCGTGCCCTTGCAGCTGCGCCGCGTGGAAGCCGAAACATTCGATCAGCTGCTGCGTCAGCAGTACGAGGCCGGCAACTCGGCCATGCAGGCGGCCGGCGCCGGTGTCGAGGAAGACACCGATCTTGCGCATCTCGCGCAGGATCTGCCCGAGCCTTCGGACCTGCTCGAAAGCGACGATCAGGCGCCGATCATCAAACTGATCAACGCCATTCTCACCCAGGCGGTCAAGGACAACGCCTCCGACATTCACATCGAGCCGTTCGAGAATCGCCTCGTCGTGCGCTTCCGCGTCGATGGCGTGTTGCGCGAAGTGTTGCAGTCGAAGCGCGCGGTCGCGCAGCTCGTCGTATCGCGCATCAAGGTCATGTCGAAGCTCGACATCGCCGAGAAGCGCTTGCCTCAAGACGGTCGCATCTCGCTGCGCGTCGCGGGTCGTGCCGTCGACGTTCGCGTCTCGACGATCCCCGCAGGTCACGGCGAGCGCGTGGTGTTACGTTTGCTCGACAAACAGGCCGGCCGGCTCGAGTTGAATGCGCTCGGCATGGATCCACGCTCGCAGAAACTCATCGACGAGCTGATCCACAAGCCTCACGGCATCATCCTCGTGACCGGCCCCACCGGTTCGGGTAAGACGACCACGCTGTACTCCGCGCTCGAGCGGATCAACGACAACACGCGCAACATTCTCACCGTCGAAGATCCGATCGAGTATTACATCGACGGCATCGGCCAGACCCAGGTGAACACCAAGGTCGAGATGACCTTCGCGCGCGGCCTGCGCGCCATCCTGCGTCAGGACCCGGACGTGGTGATGATCGGCGAAATTCGTGACCTGGAAACGGCGCACATCGCCGTGCAAGCCTCTCTGACGGGTCACCTGGTGCTCTCAACGTTGCATACGAACACCGCGGTCGGCGCAGTCACGCGTCTGCGCGACATGGGCGTCGAGCCCTTCCTCTTGTCATCGAGCTTGATCGGCGTGCTGGCGCAGCGCCTGGTGCGCGTGCTGAATCCCGAGACACGCGAAGCGTATCCCGCCGGTGAATACGAGCGTCGTCTGCTCAATGTGCCAGAGAATGCACCCTCACCCACGTTGTATCGGCCGGGCGCGGATGCAACCCAGGGCTTCAAAGGTCGAACCGGCATCTACGAGCTGGTGCTGGTGGATGACACCATGCGCACCATGATCCACGATGGTGCAAGCGAGCAGGAGCTGGAACGTTACGCCCGCACCCTCACCCCGAGCATTCGCGATGACGGTCGATCCAAGGTGCTCTCGGGCGTGACCACGGTGGAAGAAGTGCTGCGTGTCACGCGCGAAGATTAAATAACTATGGGTGCTTTCGAATATACCGCGGTCGATGCTGCCGGCCGCGAGCGCAAAGGCGTGCTGGAAGGCGATACCGCCAGGCAGGTGCGCCAGTTGCTGCGCGATCAGGCGCTGTTGCCGCTCACGGTCAGTGAGGTCTCTCAGAGCGAGCAGAAACAGCGTGAGTCGCGCTTTACGCTCAAGCGCGGCGTCTCGGCTGCCGATCTCGCACTGCTGACACGACAGATCGCGACGCTCGTGCGCTCAGGTCTGCCGCTGGAAGAAGCCCTGGCCGCGGTGTCAGAGCAGACCGAGAAGCCGCGAGTGCGCAGCATCGTCATGGGTGTGCGCGCGAAGGTGATGGAAGGTCACACGCTCGCCGACGGCTTGTCTGATTTTCCTACCGTATTCCCAGAGCTCTACATCGCAACCGTCGCGGCCGGCGAACAGTCGGGCCATCTCGACACGGTGCTGGAGCGACTCGCCGACTACACCGAGAATCGCGAGCAACTGCGCAGCCGCACCGTGAACGCGATGCTGTATCCGGTTTTGCTGTTCATCGTGTGTATCTCGATCGTCGCCCTGCTGCTCACCTTCGTGGTGCCAAAGATCGTCAAGCAGTTCGAGAATTCCAAGACCGAGCTGCCCATGCTCACGCAAGGTTTGATCGCGATCTCCGACTTTCTGCGCGACTGGGGCTGGTTGCTCGTGGTCGGAATCGTACTCGCCGTCATGGGCTTCAGGCGCTGGTTGCGCGATCCCAATGCGCGACGCCGCTTTCATGCCACACTGCTGCGTCTGCCCTTGTTCGGCAAAGTGGTGCGTGGTTCGAACACTGCGCGTTTCGCGCGCACCTTCTCCACATTGACCTCGAGTGCGGTGCCAGTGCTCGAAGCGCTGCGCATCTCCGGCGAAGTCGTCACGAACCTGCCGATGCGCGACGCCGTTCAGGATGCCGCCACGCGCGTGCGCGAAGGCGCGCCCATTGGCAAATCGCTGGGCACCGCGAAGATATTCCCACCGATGATGATCCACCTCATCTCGAGCGGCGAGAGCAGCGGCGAGCTGGAAACCATGCTGGACCGCGCGGCCACCAACCAGGAGCGCGAGATGGACTCGATCCTGACCGCGGCGGTGGGCCTGCTCGGACCCCTGATGATCCTGTTCATGGGTGGCATGGTGCTGATCATCGTGCTCGCCATGCTGCTGCCAATTTTCCAGCTCAATACGTTGATTAAATGACCAATGCGTCTCGGCCGAGGACGGCCGGGCGCCGACCGGTTCACCGAATTGGCAAAGACGCTATTGCGAGAGTGCAGCGTTCCCTCTATATACTCGCGCCATAACTCACCCTGGGGCGCTGCGGCAAATTGCGGGATCGCAGTCGATGAGCGAGAAGCCGGAATCCGAAGAGTTCGACGATGAAGAGGACGACGGCGGCGCCGTCGAGTCCGAAGACCTCGATGTCGATCATCTGATCGCGGACATCGACAAGCGCAAGAAAAACGTCACGAAGGCTGGCGAGCCCGCGTGGCGCAGGCTCGAGCGCATTCGCGAAGAACGCGAAACCGCCGCGCAGCTGTCCGATTTCGACGACTACGAGATCGGCATGGACGACGACGGCACCGGCAGCGACGACGAGTCCATCGACGAAGCCTAGCCGCACGCCGGCAATCCTCTGACGCGGTCCGCATCGCTCGGAACCGATGCGAGTGGATGCCCGTTCCAGCATGCGTCTGCATGGACGGATGCACGGCATGATCCACCCAACCCCATCGACGAGAGCTCCACGTCGCGCGCCTGCAAAGAAGAGCGCACGTGGTGAGTCTCGATCACCGACGGCGACCGCCCGGCCACTCGCACGGTCACTCAACGCGTTGCGCGAAGAGGCCGAGCATTGCCGTGCCTGTCCACTCTGGAAGAACGCCACACAGACGGTGTTCGGCGAAGGCCGTGCGGCTGCGCGCATCGTGCTGATCGGTGAACAACCCGGTGACCGTGAAGATCTCGCCGGCAAACCGTTCGTGGGACCCGCTGGCAAGTTATTGGATCGCGCTCTGGAGGAAGCCGGCGTCGAGCGCGAGGCGACGTATGTCACCAACGCCGTCAAACATTTCAAGTTCGAGCCGCGCGGCAAACGTCGCATCCACAAAAAACCCAACGAGCAGGAAATCTCGGTGTGTCAGCAGCAATGGTTGGATAACGAGCTGCGCATCATCGAACCAGAGCTCGTCATCGCCATGGGTGCGACAGCGGCGCGTGCGGTGTTCGGGCGCGCCACCGCGATCGGCAAGAACCGCGGTCACGTCATCAAGGACAAAACATTGGCGAGCGAGATCACGGCGGATGTGATCGTGACGGTGCATCCGTCTTATCTATTAAGAGTGCCCGATGAGGATCGCGACGCTGCGTTTGCCCAGTTCGTCGAGGATCTGAAGCTTGCGAGGAAATACGCCCCGGCGTGACGCTCGGGGTCAGTTCGGACGGAAATCCAGACGCTCGTTGCTGGCGGTCGGCACGCAGAAGATGCCGATGGGGCTCGAGCGACCTCGCAGCACCAGCGAGGGCAATGGCATCGCGCCCACATCGACGCCGCGCTTGTCGAGCAACGTCTTTACCGCATCGGAGAACAACATCTCCCCTGCCCGGGCGCGCTGACCGAGCCGGGAAGCGACGTTCACCGTGTCGCCGATGATGGTGTAGTTCATGTACGAGGGCGAGCCGACATTGCCCGCGATCACCTCGCCCACATTGATGCCGATACCGAGCCCGGTCTCGACCCCATAGCGCTGCGTCCAGCGATGCGCGAGCGAGGCGAACTGCTCGAGCATGAGCTTGGCGGCGAGAATGGCGCGCTCGGCGCCGTCTTCCTGCGCGACCGGCACGCCGAAGCCGACCAGCAAGCTGTCGCCCGCCATGCTGAACACCGTGCCTTCGTATTCGAAGGTGATGTCGGTCAAGAGCTTGAAGAATTCGTTCAGCAGCTCGACCACCTGCTCGGGATTGAGCCGCTCGGAGAGCGCCGTGAAACCGCGCATGTCGGCGAACATCACCGCGACCTGCGTGCGCTTGTTGGTGCCGGCGAACATCGAATCGAGCAGCTCGGGGCTCGCGAGAATCTGATCGGCGAGCTTCGGAGAGATATAGCGACGGAAGGCGGCGCGAATCAGCTCGCGGCGCTTCACCTCATCGGCCAGCTGCTCGGCCGCCAACTGACGGCGCGCGGCGCTCACCTTCAACAACGAGCGCACGCGGACCATGAATTCGTCCCGGCGTACTTGATGCGTGAGGAAGTCATCGACGCCCGCCTCGAACGCGAGCAGGCGCTGTTTCGCGGACTTGGCGAGGCCAACCAGCGGCACCAGCAAGGTCGTGGGATTGGCTTTGAGCACGCCGCACACGCGAGTGAGCGTGGTGGCGTCCGCTTCGACATCGATGACGATGAGATCGGGCGCGCGCCGTGCGACGCTCGCGATCACCTGATCGGGCTCGACCATGTCGTCGATGACGATGTCGGAGCCGTCAAGCAATCGATGCAGCAGCGTCCGACTCGTGTCGGAGCTGCTCACCAGCAATGTTCTGAACGTCGCGGACAGGGTCGCGGACATCGTCCGTAATTCCTCGTGGTCTCTGCTCGTCCCCACTCGTCATTCTGGCCATTCAACGTTACGGCCACTCATTCGTTGAATGAGCGCGCCGCAGGGATAGCCCATCTTTTTCGGCAAGACGATCAGGGCATGTCACACGGAACCTGCCGCCATGCGGAGACATGACGGAAAGTGCGTAAAGACATTCACATGGCGACGCATCCTACCGTCATTGCGGAGCTAACGCCAAACGGGTTCACACAAGGGCCGGTTTCGTCAGGTTGGCGTCGGAGTTCTGTCAAAAAGGTGTCATTCGCCCGCAGCAAGGCGCCCTCCCCGACTAAACTATGGCCTCGACAGGAGAGGCCCCGAGTTGAGCCCAGAGTTGAGCCTACAGTTGATCCCACACACGGCCCGACGACCGGTAGCGCTGTTCATGTGGCTTGCGCTGCTGACAGCCGCTCCCGCCGCCCTCGCAGCCAAAGTCGCCTACTACGACGCGACCTACCGGGCCGCCTTCAAGCCGGGGATCCCGCACGCCCAGGTGCAGCTCGATCTTGCTGGCGAGAAGCTGCCGAGCAAGGTGGTGTTGCGCATCGACCCCAAGCGCTATCGCAACTTCCGCTCGAGCGAACCGATCGAGGTCACGGACGATGAGGTGACGTGGCGTCCGCAGGGCAATCGCTCGAGCCTGAGCTACGAGTTCGTGGTGAATCATCAGCGCTCCTCGGGCAGCTACGATTCGTACATCACGCCGAACTGGGCGCTCTTCCGTGGCGATAAGCTTGCGCCCAGCACACGAGTGACGGCGGCACGCAATCTGCGTTCGCGCACCACGATCGAATTCGATCTGCCCAAGGGCTGGTCGGCCGTCACGCCCTATGCCTCCTCTGGCGAGGAGCGCTTTCGCATCGACGATCCGAAGCGCCGCTTCGATGAGCCGGAGGGCTGGATGCTGGTCGGCAAGATCGGCGTGCGCAGCGAGCGCATCCAGCACGTGAACGCCGTGATCGCAGCCCCCGAAGGCGACAGCGCCCGGCGCCAGGACGCCCTCGCCTTCATCAACTGGAATCTCCCGAAGCTGCTGGAAGTGTTTCCGGACTTTCCCAAGCGCCTCTTGATCGTCTCCGCCGGCGATCCGATGTGGCGTGGGGGCCTGTCCGGTCCGGGCTCGATCTTTTTGCATTCGGACCGGCCGCTGATCAGCGAGAACCGCACGAGCCCCCTGCTACACGAACTGGTGCACGTGGCGCTCGGGATTCGTGGCGATAAGGAAAGCGACTGGATCGTCGAAGGGCTCGCGGAGTTTTATTCCATCCAGACGTTACGTCGCTCCGGCGGCATCGGCCAGAACCGTTACGAGCAGGCGGTCGAGAACCTCAAGAAATGGGCGCGACGCGCGCCGACGCTGTTCGGCAAGAGCTCGACGGGGGCGACCACTGCCCGCGCCGTGCTGGTGTTTCAACAGGTCGATGCGGAGATTCGCAGTCTGACCAACAACACCGCGAGCCTCGATGATGTCGCCCGCAAGCTCGCCGCGAAGCGCGGCGAGATCAGCCTGACCGAACTGCAGGAAGTGGCTCAGCAGGTGGCCGGCAAGCCCGTGCAATCGCTGCGGCGGGAAGAGCTCACGAAGCCTGTGGTTGAACGAGAGCCGTGATCTTCATCGCCGTCTCGAGCGCACGCAGTCCGTCTTCACCGGTGACGACTGGCGTACTGCGCTCACGCACCGACTTCAGGAACGCTTCGATCTCGGCGAGCAGCGCGTCGCCCTGATCGAAGGATTGCTCTTCAATCGACACCTGGGCGGGTGACTCGACGGGCGCCTCACCCTCCTTCTTCTTGATGACGGTGAGAATCTTCTGTTGCATGTCGACGGACAGATACGCGTCGTCCTGGAAGATGCGAATCTTGCGCTCCTGCTTGAGGCTGATGCGGCTCGCCGTGGTGTTCGCGACGCAGCCGCCCTGGAAGCGCAGCCGCGCGTTCACGATGTCGATCTCGCCAGAGAAAACCGTCGCGCCGACGGCGTCGATGCTTTCGATGGGCGTGCCCACCAGCTCCTGAATCAAATCGATGTCATGAATCATGAGATCGAGCACGACGCTCACATCCGTGCCGCGTTGTTTGAACGGCGCCAGGCGATGTGATTCGACGAAGCGCGGCGTATGCAGGCGCGCCGCTGCGGCGAGCACGGCGGGATTGAAACGCTCCAAATGCCCGACCTGCAGGATGCGCTCGTAGGTTCGCGCGAGCTCCACCAGTTCGCGCGCTTCGGCGACGGTGGTCGCGATGGGCTTTTCGATCAGCACGTCGATGCCCTGCCTGAGCAACTCGCAGCCGATCTTGTGATGCAACGGGGTCGGCACCGCGACACTCACCGCATCCACCGCGCCAAAGAGCTCGCGATAGTCATGCACCGCTCGCACGCCCAATTCGGCGGCGACCTTGGCGCAGGCCTCGACGTTTGCATCCACCACGGCCACCAGCTTCGAACCAGGAATCTGCGCGTACTTCTGCGCATGAAACCGGCCCAGGTAACCAACGCCAATGACGGCGGTGCGTAGCGGCGCGTGGGTTGCTTCTGACATTGGCTACCTCAGCCCATGAAAAAGAGCGCGATGATAAGATGCGCGGAAATTTTTATCTGCATACGGGACTTGATACTCACCGCATGAACGCAGCCGCCCATACCAGCGACGATGACGCTCTGTCCGAGGAGGAGCGCCGCCACCGTCGTCTGCGCTTCGAGGTGATCTTCGGCAGCCTGTGGCTCGCGTTCGGACTGTTCGTGCTGCCGGCGCTGATCTTCTGGGTGGGCTCGGCGCTGCTCGGCGCCTACGGGGAAAACGCGGGTCTGAGCACGTTCTACGTCGACTTCTTCGGCGACCTGGCCGACGCCTCCGGTCGCGCCTGGAGCCTCGCCTTGGGTCCCGTGCTGCTGATCTATCTGTTGCGCGCGATTTTCATCGGCGTGAAAGCTGAACCCACCACGGGCGAGGATGTCGAAGACGAACCTGCCCCGAGTCCGCGCCATCGCGCGCCGGTCAGGAAGGAACCGAAGGAAGCGAAGCGTCCGGCCGGCCGGTCTCGCGTCGAGCCCCGCATGGGCGGGGAATGACCCCGCTCGAATCCACGGTTTCCGCCCCAGCGAATTCAATGCCGGAGCCATGTGACCCAGTTCACAGTTCCGGGTCAAGAAATGCCGCGCGCCGCGACCCGGCGTGTAGGCTGCAAGCGTTTGAAAATACAAAGATTCTGTTGGATTTTTTTACACTTTGCTTGGGAAGAAGAATGCGCGCTTGGTTCGCCCGTTGGTTCGGCGGCCGGAAGGTGCACGATGACGATGAGCCGCGCTACGCGCAGCCCTCGCCGCGGCCTGTCCGGTCTGTGAAAGGTTCGCCCCAATCCGGCTTAGCTAGGTCCGGCTCGTCCAAGATCGGCACGGCCAAACGTGGTATCCATGCCGACAAGGTGGCCGACAAGGTCAAAAGTGGTTTCGATCCCTACAACAGCGGTTCCTTCGAACGCAATAACGCCTGGGAGCGGGTCATCCGCCGCTAGCCGCAACCGCGGCTCCCAGGTCGAATTGAGGGTTTGTCCCCGGGTGGATTCGGGGGCAAATCCCGCCCCGTCGGCGCAGTCTGGCCGCTATTCGGGCCAGTACAGGATGCCGATGCCGGCCACCACCGCCCACATCGCGAGTTGCGCCGCCCAGCGCCATTTGAGCGTCTTGAGCAGCGCGAACAGGCTCGCCCCCGACACCGCCGCAAGCACGGCGAACACCGCGCTACTGCGTAAGAGCGCGGGAAACTCACTGCTCATTGCCGGGTTGCTCCCCTTGAGGACCAGGAAAATGACCACCACACCTAGCAGGCCGAAGGTAATCGCGGCGGCCGAGCCGAACACGATGGCGTTCAAGACGGCGAGCGGACGCATCAGCGACTCCCGTCCTGCGCAGCGAACCGGCAGGCGCCGTGCTGAACGGCCACCGACCTGGGTCCCTCGTTGCCGTAGCACTTGGGTACGGTCCGTACTTGATCGGAGTGCAGCGTCTCTCTAGCCTTGCCCATAGAATGGATCTGTCCCGCCTAGCTTTTGATTCATGTTTCGGTCGATATTGGGCCCGGCGTGGCCGAAGCCCACAGACGAGCCCCCTGATGAGGATGTGAAACAGTGTATCAGTCGCCCTCGCACGAACCCGCCAAGCAGCGGCGCAATACGTTGATCTTCAGCTTGCCGGCGTTGCTGGTGGTCTGTGCGTTGCTGGCCGGGACGGCGCAAGCCCCCGTCGCCAAGGCGGTCGCGACCGCCAACTCGCAGGACCTCTCGCCCACCGAGCGCCAGCGTCGCGTGAGCAAGCTCGTGAGCAACGTGATCGAGCGCTCGCATTACCGCCAGTCGCCGATCAACGACCCGGTGTCCTCGCTGGTGCTCGACCGCTTCATCGAGCAGCTCGACGGCAGCCGCAGCTACTTCCTCGCCTCCGACATCGCCGAATTCGAGCGCTATCGCTATCAGCTCGATGACGCCGTGGTCGGCGGGCAGCTCGAGCCGGTGTTCGCGATCTTCAATCGCTTCCAGGTGCGTAACAAGGAGCGCGTCAACTACGCGGTGGAGCTGCTCAAGACCGAGCCCGATTTCACCGTCAACGAATCGTTCGAATTCGATCGCGCCAAGGCGCCGTGGGCCAAGACCAGCGAAGAGCTGAACGACATCTGGCGCCGTCGCGTGAAGAACGATGCGGTGTCGCTGATGCTCACCGAGAAGACCTGGGCGGAAACCAAGGACATCCTGCAGAAGCGCTATGAGCGCGTGGTGAAGCGCACCGAGCAGGTCACGAGCGATGATATCTTCGAAGTGTTCATGAACTCCTTCGCCCATGTCTTCGATCCGCACTCGAGCTACTTCTCGCCGCGCAATTCCGAGGAATATCGCATTCAGATGAGCCTCTCCTACGAGGGCATCGGCGCCTCGCTGCAGCTCGTCGATGACTACGTGACGGTGCTCAACGTGCTGCCCGGCGGCCCGGCCGCGATCAACGGCACCCTGGGCGCGAACGATCGCATCATCGCGGTCGGCGAAGGCAAAACCGGCAAGATGGTCGACGTGATCGGCTGGCGGCTCGATGACGTGGTTCAGATCATTCGCGGCAAGGTCGGCACGACCGTGCGCCTGAACATCCTCCCCGCGGGCGCCGCCCCGGGCTCACCGGAAAAGGTGCTGGAGCTGCAGCGGAACAAGGTGTCGCTCGATGCGCAGGCCGCGCAGAAGGAAGTGCACACCATCAAGCGTGGCGATCGTGAGATGAAGGTCGGCGTGATCAACGTGCCGAGCTTCTATCAGGACTTCGAAGCGAAGTCCTCGGGCGCGAAGGACTATCGCAGCACCACTCGCGACGTGCAGAAACTGATCAATGAACTGAAGACCGAGAAGGTCGACGCGTTGGTCATGGACCTGCGTGGCAACGGCGGCGGTCATCTGACCGAAGCCACTGCCCTCTCCGGTCTCTTCATTCCGAGCGGCCCGATCGTGCAGTTGCGCGAGACCGGTGGCCGCGTCGAAGTGCTCGACGATCCTGAGCCGAACACGGCGTGGGATGGCCCGATGATCGTCCTGGTCGATCGCTACAGCGCCTCGGCCTCGGAAATCTTCGCCGCCGCGATTCAGGACTACGGCCGCGGCATCGTGGTCGGTCAGCAGACCTACGGTAAAGGCTCGGTGCAGAACCTGTATCCGCTGGATCGCTACGCGCTGGGTCCCGATCCGGGCTTCGGCCAGCTGACCGTGACCATCGGCAAGTACTATCGCGTCACTGGCGAGAGCACCCAGCATCGTGGCGTGCAGCCGGACATCTCCATGCCGACCGCCATCAGCCCCGAAGAGGTCGGTGAGAGCACGCGCGAGAGCGCCCTGCCCTGGGATCGCATTCGTCCGGCCGAGTTCGCGAAGGAAGGTCAGCTGACGCAGGCCATCGCGGCGCTCGAGCAGTCGCACGAGCAGCGCATCGCCACCGACCCGGACTTCCGCTCGCTGCTCGCGGATCTCGATTCGTTCGAGAAGGTGCGCACGCAGAAGCAGCTGTCGCTGAACCTGCAGACCCGCATCGCCGAGCGCGAACAGCTCGAGCAGGAGCGCCTCACGCGTGAGAACGAACGTCGCAAGGCTCGCGGTCTGCCGACGGTGGCGAAGCTTGCCGACCTGACGGGTCAGGATCCGCCGGATGCCGTGCTGGATGAGACGGTGGAGATCGCCGCGGACCTGAGCGGCATGACCAATCTGTACCTGTCGCGCCTGAAGGCCGAGAGCGATCGCTCCGGCACCAATCCGTAATTCCAGATAGTAGAGCCGCCCTCGATCGAGGGCGGCTCCTGGAATCTCACATTCGACGACCGGCGCTCATTGCAAGAGCGCTTGATACAAATCCCAGTAGTCGTCGACCAGCACGTTCACGCCCGCTTTGTTGCCTGCTTCGAGCCCCGAGACCAGCGCGGGCGGCATCGGCATCGTTCCGATCGAATCGGTGAGCGGCACCGTGTCCGCATCGCTGCGATAGGCAGCTACGGCGCGTAGCGCGTCGGTGCGCTCCTTCAATCCACTGAGATCGTCCTTTTCGTTTTTGATCGCGGCGAGCGCCTCACGCAGCAGCAGCATCAAACGTGCGCATTCCTCGCGAGTGCCGTATTGCATGTCGAACACCCGTTTGGTGGTTGTTTCTTTCGCGAGCACCGCAAGTCCGCCGCCGGACATCGTGGCGACCAGCTGCTGCGCATAGGCGATGACGGCAGTATTGACGATGCGACGGCCATCGATGGAAATGCCTTCGAGCGGCGGCGGCGGCTTGTCTTCGAGCGCGGTCCGGTCATCGCTCAGGTCGGTGACCTCGGTCATGGCCAGATCCCATTCCGCGCGCTCGGCCTCGATTTGTTCCGCGAGCTTGCGCCGACGCGCGTAGTTCCAGAAGCCGCGCATCTTCTCCAATCGCGCCTCTTCCAGCTTCACCTGCGCATCGAGCGTTTCGGCGCGTGAGCGGGCGCTTCCGATGCGACGGTCGAAATCGGCAAGCTGCTGCCGGCGGGTGCGATCGAACTCGATGTGCAATCGACGCTGCTCACGCTCGGCCTGTTGCTGCTGAAGCTGCTGCGCGAAGCGTGCGACTTTCGCCGACGTCGCCCGCCATAGCGAGCGCAGCTGGAAATAAACCAGGGCATGCGCGCCGGTCTCGGGATTGCCGAGAAACTCCTCGAGATGCAGCAGCTGTTCGCTGTGACGGACGAAGGTGGCTTCGTGGTTGCGCAGTTGCTCGAGCAGCTTGTGACGCTCATCCTGCAGACGGGTGAGCTCTTTCTTGAGCTCGGCGCGATTCCAATAAAGCTGCAGCAGCCGCTCGTCTTCGGCGGGTTGCCGCGTGCCCGGCGCGAGAAGCTCGCGTAGCTTCAAGCGGTGGCGAGGGCCGGGAAGTGATGACCGCGCTCGACGCAATAATCGAGCCACTTGTTGAGCATGACGTTGCGCAGCCAGCGATCGCCCAGATCGCGCGCGAGCTGCGAGCGCAGCGATTCGAGCAACGCGTGACGGTGCCAGCGAGCGCAGGCCTGCACTTCGGCCAGGCGCGCGTCGCGATACACCCGGATCAGCAGATCCGGATCCGCGAGCGGCCCCGCCTCGTCATCGAAAACATAGGTCAATCGCAACGTGGTGGTGTAGCGGCTGCGCTCTTCGATCGCCAGGTGCAACGGGCAATCGCCGTTCACCACGGAGATCTGCGTGGCCGCGGCTTTTTCCAGGTCCGGCACCAGCCAGCCCAGACGGATGTAATTGCTCTCGTACAGCGACATCAGGCTGACGAAGCTGCCCGGACGGGAGCGCCAGCTGACGGGGCAATTCACATCGCTTGCTGTAAGGTCTATCGACATGGTCCGAATATAGCACAGCAATTTCGCACTACTGCCAGTAGTGTGAGACTTGTGTCACGGGTCATTTGCAGGCATGTCCGTGCGTGGGCCGGAGCGTGCACGACGCGTGCCGGACACGCACGTTCTTAAGGGCGCGTATCCTCTGTGCGTCCCTAGGGACGCAACCGCCTCTCCACGCCAGTCCGATCGAGGATGCGACTCGCGATCTCTTCGATGGAACATTCCGTGGTGTTGATGCTTGGAATATCGTAACGACGAAAAATCGCCTCGGCGGTGCGAACTTCGAAGTCCACTTGTGAGGGTGAAGAATAATTGCTGTTGGGCCGGCGCTCGTTGCGGATCTGTTGCAGACGTTCCGGCGCGATGGTCAGGCCGTACAGCTTGCGTTGATGCTTGACCAGCGCCGCCGGCAACCGCCCGGTCTCCAGCTCCTCGTCAGCGAATGGATAATTGGCGGCGAAGATGCCGTATTGCAAGGCCATGTACAGGCAGGTCGGCGTCTTGCCGGTGCGCGAGACACCCACCAGGATCAGATCGGCCCGTTCGTAGTCGCGCGTGACAGCGCCGTCATCGTTCGCCAGGGCGAAGTTGGTGGCGTTGATGCGCGTGGTGTAGGCGCCGATGTCGGACATGCCATGCGCCCGGCCCTGCGCCCGCGAGGACTTCAGCTTCAGTTCCATCTCGAGCGGGCCCAGGAAGGCGTCGAAGAAATCCAGGAACAGGCCATTCGCGCGCTTGATGATCTCGCGCATGTCCTCCTGCACCAAAGTGCTGAAAATCACGGGTCGGACGCCCTCCGCCTCGGCCGTCGCGTTGATGCGACGGACGGCCTCCTCCGCCTTGTCAACAGTGGAGATAAATGGCAGAGTCACCTGCCGAAATGCCTGCCCATCGAACTGCGTCAGCAGGCTATGACCCATGGTCTCGGCGGTCACGCCGGTCTGGTCGGAAACGAAAAAAACCGTTCGTCGTTCCATTCTTCTGTCGCCAAGACTCACGCGTCATCGCGCGTTGCGGTTAAAATCCCAAGGCTTTGGTCGCTCGCGACCAGCGTTTCATCGAGTGTTTCATTGATCGGGCCCGCCACACAAGCGGGTTCATGAGGACAGGCCTTGACCGCTTACACAGTACCCTTCGAGAAGCTCGGGCGCCACGACGTCGACACGGTCGGCGGCAAGAATTCCTCGCTCGGCGAGATGATCAGCCACCTGGCCAAGATGGGCGTGAGCGTGCCCACGGGCTATGCCACCACAGCGCAGGCTTATAGGGATTTTCTCGCGCACGAGGGCCTCGCCGATCGCATCTCCAAGGAGCTCGCCGCGCTCGACGTGGACGATGTGGAGAAGCTCACCGAGGTGGGCGCGAAGATCCGTCAGTGGATTCTCTCGACGCCGTTTCCGCCCAAGCTCGAGCAGGAGATCCTCGCCGGTTACGAGCGCATGGGCGGCGGTCGCGATGTCGCCGTCGCGGTTCGCTCCTCCGCCACCGCCGAAGATCTGCCGGACGCCTCCTTCGCCGGCCAGCAGGAAACATTCCTCAACGTGCGCGGCAAGGAAGCGCTGATCAAGTGCGTGCACGAAGTGTTCGCCTCGCTATACAACGACCGCGCCATCGCCTATCGCGTGCACCAGGGCTTCAAGCACGACGTGGTCGCGTTGTCTGCTGGCATTCAGTACATGTGCCGTTCGGACGTGGGCGCAAGCGGCGTGATGTTCACGCTCGACACCGACTCGGGCTTCCGTAATGTCGTATTCATCACCGCCTCCTACGGCCTCGGTGAGACGGTGGTGCAAGGCGCGGTGAATCCCGATGAGTTCTATGTTTACAAGCCGACGCTGAAGTCGGGCCATGCGCCCATCCTGCGTCGTACGCTCGGCGCCAAGGCCATCAAGATGGTGTATGGCGAGCCAGGCAGCGGCGAGCGCGTCAAGACCGTCGATGTGTCGACGGAAGATCGCAACAAGTTCTCCATCACCGACGCCGACATTCTGGAGCTCGCCAAGCAGGCGCTGATCATCGAAGAGCACTATGGATGTCCGATGGATATCGAGTGGGGCAAGGACGGCGAGACCGGCAAGATCTATATCCTGCAGGCGCGTCCGGAAACCGTGCAGAGCCGCGCCGGCCGCACCGTGCAGCGCTACTCGCTGAAAAAGAAATCCAAGGTGCTCTCGAGCGGCCGCTCCATCGGTCAGCGCATCGGCGCGGGCCCCGCTCGCATCATCCGCGATGTGAAGGAAATGACCCGCGTGCAGAGCGGTGACGTGCTGGTCGCCGACATGACCGATCCTGACTGGGAGCCAGTGATGAAGCGCGCCTCGGCGATCGTCACCAATCGCGGCGGGCGCACCTGTCACGCCGCCATCATCGCGCGCGAGCTCGGCATTCCTGCGGTCGTCGGCTGCGGGGATGCGACCGAGACGATCAAGGAAGGCACCGAAGTCACGGTCTCCTGCGCCGAGGGTGACACCGGCTTCGTCTACGAAGGCGCCCTGCCCTTCGAACAAAAGATCATCGAGCTCGATGCGCTGCCGGCCATCAAGACGAAGATTATGATGAACGTCGGCAATCCCGACCGCGCCTTCGACTTCGCCAGCATCCCTCACAAGGGCGTGGGCCTCGCGCGTCTCGAGTTCATCATCAATCGCATGATCGGCGTGCATCCGCGCGCGCTGCTCGAATTCGACTCGTTGTCTAAGGAGTTGCAGCAGACCATTCGTCGCCAGATGAATGGTTACAAGGATCCGGTGAGCTTCTACATCGATAAGCTGTGCGAAGGCATCGCGACCATCGCCGCGGCGTTCGCGCCCGAGCCCGTGATCGTGCGCATGTCCGACTTCAAGTCGAACGAGTACGCCAATCTCATCGGCGGCCGTCAGTACGAGCCGCACGAAGAGAATCCGATGATCGGCTTCCGCGGCGCGTCGCGCTACGTGGATGAAACATTCCGCCCCTGTTTCGAGCTCGAGTGCCGCGCGCTCAAGCGCGTGCGCGAGGAGATGGGACTCACCAACGTGCAGGTGATGGTGCCGTTCGTGCGTACGCTCAAGGAAGCAGAGCAAGTCACGCAGCTGCTGGCCGAGAACGGCCTGAAGCGCGGTGAGAACGGGCTGAAGGTCATCATGATGTGCGAGCTGCCGACCAACGCGCTGCTCGCCGATCGTTATCTGCAGTTCTTCGACGGCATGTCGATCGGCTCGAACGACATGACGCAGCTGACGCTCGGCCTGGATCGCGACTCCGCGATCATCGCCAAGCTGTTCGATGAGCGCGACGATGCGGTGAAGGCGCTGCTGAAGCTCGCGATCGACGCCTGTCGCAAGAATGGCAAGTACGTGGGTATCTGCGGCCAGGGTCCTTCGGATCATCCGGACCTGGCGCGCTGGCTGGTCGAGCAAGGCATCGAGAGCATCTCGCTCAACCCCGATACCGTGGTCGAGACCTGGCTGTTCCTCGCCGGTGGCTCCGCCGTCGCGAAGTAGTCGAGAGCGACCTCCGCGCCGTAAGGCGCGGAGGAAGATCGCGCCTCAGGCGCGCAGAAAATTAGTGCGGTAGTGCTGCAGCTCGCGAATGGAATCGCGAATGTCATCGAGCGCCAGGTGCGTGGAGCTCTTCTGGAAGCTGCTGTACACCTCCGGCGCCCAACGCCGCGCCAGCTCCTTGAGCGTGCTCACATCCAGATTGCGGTAGTGAAAATACCGCTCCAGATCGGGCATCTCGCGCGCCATGAAGCGTCGGTCCTGGCAGATGCTGTTGCCGCACATGGGGGACACGCCCGGCTCGATCCAGCGGCTCAGAAAATCCAACGTCTGGCGCTCCGCCTCCTGGACCGAGATGGTGCTGGCGCGCACGCGGGCGGCAAGCCCCGAGGCGCCGTGCTGACGGCGGTTCCAGTCGTCCATCGCGTCCAGGACTTCGTCCGGCTGGTGAATGGCCAGCACCGGCCCTTCGGCCAGCGTGTTCAGGTGCTTGTCGGTGACGACGGTGGCGATTTCGATGATGTGGTCGCTGTCGGTCTTCAGGCCCGTCATTTCCAGATCGATCCAGATCAGACGGGTCGGGTCACGGTCGGTCACGATAAGCTCTGCCCCAGGTTCAAAGGTTCGGAAAAACGTGTCGTTGCCTCATCATAGCAGCTGACGCTAGAGTCTCCCGCGGCGATATCGAGGCACATAATGCATTGGTTTACCGGCTTGTTTGTATTGCTGCTGCTCGCCTCCACGGCCATGCGCAGCTGGCTCAATCAGCGCCAGGTCGCGGCGGTGCTTCGGCATCGCGGCCAGGTCCCCGAGGCGTTTGCCCGGCAGATCGACCTCGCCGCTCACCAGAAGGCAGCTGACTATACCGTCGCCGGGGCCGCCCTGAACCGCTGGGATGTACTGCTGGATGCGGGCATCGCCCTGGTGCTGACCCTGGGGGGCGGCATCGACGCCGTCGATCGGCTGTGGCAGCCCGCGGGTTTATCCCCCGCCTGGCACGGCACGGCCGTCGTGCTGTCCACGTTCCTGATCGTCGGCGCCGTGGGTCTGCCGCTCGCACTGTGGCGCACTTTTGGTATCGAAGCGCGCTTCGGCTTCAACCGCACCACCCTCGGGCTGTATATCGCCGATTTGTTCAAGAGCCTGGTGCTCAGCCTGTTGCTGGGCGGCCCGCTGATATTCGTGATCCTCTATCTGATGCAACAGGCGGGCGCGCTGTGGTGGCTGTATGCCTGGCTGGTCTGGGTCTCCTTCACCGTGTTCATCACCTGGGCGTGGCCAACGGTGTTCGCGCCGATGTTCAACAAATTCACGCCGCTCTCCGATGAGTCGCTCAAGCAACGCACCGAGGCGCTGCTCGAGCGCTGCGGCTTCGCGTCCAAAGGCGTGTTCGTCATGGACGGCTCGCGGCGCTCGGTCCATGGCAACGCCTACTTCACCGGCGTCGGCCGCAACAAGCGCATCGTGTTCTTCGATACGCTGATCGAGCGGCTGCAGATTCCGGAGGTCGAAGCGGTGCTGGCGCACGAGCTCGGTCACTTCCGACTGCATCACGTGCGCTCGCGCCTGATCCTCTCGCTCGGCATGGGCTTGCTCGGGCTCGCGTTGCTCGGCGCGCTCGCGCAGTGGCCGCAGTTCTATCTTGCGCTCGGCGTGAGCACACCCTCCGCGCACGCGGCGCTGCTGCTCTTCATGTTCGTGCTGCCATCGTTCACTTATTTCCTGACGCCGCTGGGCTCCTGGTGGTCGCGCAAGCACGAATTCGAAGCGGATGAGTTCGCGGCTCAGCATGCCGATGCGCGGCAGCTCGCCGATGCGCTCGTCAAGCTCTATCGAGACAATGCAACCACGCTGACACCGGACCGTCTGCACTCGGCCTTCTATGACTCGCACCCGCCCGCGCTGGTGCGGATCGCGCGCCTGCAAACGCTGGCCACCCAGCGCTCATGAGCGACGCGGCTGAGACGCCCGCGCGCGTCACGGAGTCCTTCGGCCGTCGCGTCATCGTCGAGACTGCGGCCGGCGTCCGGATGCCGGCTGAGTTGTTCGGCAAACGTTTGAATTGCGTGTGCGGCGATGAAGTGCTGATCCGCGGTCCGTCACAAAGCAGTGGCGATGTTGCGAAGGTGGTCAGCGTGTCATCGCGCCGCTCTTTGTTTGCTCGCACGGATAGTCGCGGGCGCACGGAGCCGCTCGCTGCGAATCTCTCGCTGCTCATCGTCATCATCGCACCGGAGCCCGAGCCCGACCTGTACATCGCCGACCGCTACCTGGCGGGCGCCGCGCTCGCGGGCATTTCCGGCGCGCTGATCGTGAACAAATCGGAGTTGCCCGGTGCGGAGGATCCTGACTTTCAGGCCCGGGTAAGCGATTACGAGCACGCTGGCTTTCCGGTGCTGCACGTGTCGGCGAAGAATGAGCCGACCGTCGCCCCCGTTCGCGAATTGCTCACCGGTGCATGCGCCATGCTGGTAGGTCAATCCGGCGTCGGCAAATCGACGCTGACCAACCGGCTCGCTCCAGAATCCGAGCGCGCCACTCGTTCCCTATCGGACTCGACGGGCGAAGGCCGTCACACGACCGTGTCGTCCGCACTCTTCAAGTTGGCGAGCGGTGGCGAACTGATCGACTCCCCCGGCGTCCGCGATTACGCCCCGCCGCCGGTGGAAGATGCAATGGTTCAGGTCGGCTGGCCTGAAATCCTCAAGCTCGCCCCCGAATGCCGCTTCAACAATTGCCTGCACCTCCGCGAACCCGGCTGCGCGGTCACCACCGCCGTCGCCAACAAGGCCCTCTCCGCTCGTCGCTACGAAAGTTACAAACGCCTGCTCAACATCATGCGGGGCCTGGCGCCGGAATACGAACGTCGGCGCTGAAAACGAATCGGCCCGCGAGGGCAGCTGTTTGCTGCCGACGCGGGCCGTGTTGCACCTGACCGCGAATGTTACTTCGGGTAACCGTTGAGGAACGGCAAGGTGGTCGACACGAGACCGGGCGAGTACAGGATGTCGTAGTGCGTGGCGTTCGGCAGGATGGCGAGGCGATTCTGCGAAAGGTTCTCGCGCATCCAACCCGCATCCTTCAAGCCGCCGCCGAGGATCTGATAGAACTTGATCATGTGCTCCGGCCGATACATGTCGCCATCGCCGAACACGAGCATCACCGGCATCTTGAGCTTCGGCACGTCAGCCGAGTAATCGTAGTCCTTGCGCATGAAGTCGCCGATCGCTCCCAAGAGGCGCGGGAACTCATCCGGCTTCGGCGCCACCTTCACGTACGACTGATACATCGGCGTGTCCTTCATGAACGCCATCGCATCCGCGTTGATCGTGTTCTGCTGCGCGCGAATGTCTTGAAAGAAGCCTTCCGACGCATAGCCGGCAGACAAGAGCACCAGACGCCGCACATACTCCGGATGCTGTACAGCCAGCCGGAAGCCCACCCCGCCGCCCAATGAGTAGCCGAGCACATCCACTTGCTTGTAGCCCAGCTTCTCGAGAATGCCCTTCATGTCATCGCCCATGCCTTCCAGGCTGAACTTGCGATCGCCGAGCGCCGTGCGGCCGTGACCTTGCAGATCCACCGCGATCACCTGGCGCTCTTGAGCGAACGCCGGCAGCACCGGGCCGAACATATCGATGGAGCCGAGGCCGCCATGCAGGAGCAGCAACGGCTCGCCCTTGCCGCGGATCTCGTAGTAGTAATTGAGGCCGTTCAAGGCAACCCGCCCCGACTTGTCGGGCGCTGAGATCGCGGGAGCCGCGGCCGGCGCCGGCTCGCTGTCGGCCAGCGTCGAAAAAACGGGAGCCATCAGCGCCACGGCGGCCAAAGTCTGGGTCAGCAATCGCTTCATTGTCATTCTCCAGTGTCGTTAAATGTGCGTTCCTGACCCAAGGACGCCCCCACTTCGCGCTTTCCGACACTCGAATCGAAAAAATTCGTCGGGAACGACGCCGCCCCGCCAGGACTTCAGGTTCAGCGATCCGCCAGGAGAACGGCCATGGGTGTCACCTTCCCGAACGAGTCCGCCGAATATCGCAGTGCCCGCAATGCGCTTCTCGAACAGGAAATCGCATTGCGCCGGCTGACGGAGAGCGTGGCTGCGCACCGTCGTGCGCTGCCTGCCGGTGGCAAGATCCCCGAGGATTATGAGTTCGACGGATTGGGTGCGGATGGCAAGCCCACAAAGATCAAACTCTCGGCGCTGTTCCGCGACGGCGCCGATTCGGTGGTGTTCTACAACTACATGTTCCCGCGTCACAAGTCCGATACGCGGGAGCCCGCCACCAGCGGTGAGACATCGCAGCTGCCGACGCTGGAACAACCCTGCCCTTCGTGTACCGCGCTGATCGACCAGCTCGACGCGGCCGCTCCTCACTTCGAAGCGGCGGGCGGCAACTTCGCGGTCGTCGCCAAGGCCCCGCTCGCGCAGCTGCTTGGTGTCGCGCGCGATCGCGGGTGGAAACACGTTCGTCTGCTGTCCTCCGCCCATGCGCCAAATTTCCGGCGCGACTATCACGGTGAGGACGATGAAGGTCAGCAGTTGCCCATCACGCTGGTATTCAAACGCGGCCGCGACGGCGCGATCCGTTTCTTCTGGGCCTCGGAGCTCATGTTTGCTCCAAGCGATCCCGGCCAGGATCACCGCGCCGCAGGCACGCTCGAACCCCTCTGGAACCTATTCGACCTCACGCCGGAAGGTCGGCCCGAGTTCAACGAACAGCTGCAGTACGACTGCTGCCAAGATCACGCTTCGCGGAACTGATGGGCGTGGGTGAGCGCTGAACCGCCGCCGAGGCTTGCGCAATCTGCTCGAGCGCCGGTGCGACGGCTCGTGCGTAAGTGCGAGCAGTCTCGGTCGCAATCACACCTCGTGCTCGCCGCACGAATAACGTCGCCCCGAGAAACGCTTCGAGCTCCTTGATCGTGCGACTGACGGCCCCTGGGCACACGCAGAGCTCGCGGGCGGCGCCGACGAAGCTCTCGTGCCGAACCGCGGCCTCCAGCACGCGCACCCACAACAACGGCGGCAGATTCATTCGCATGGACACCTACCAACGTTTGGTGACGGACGCCGAAACGAAACGCCCCATGGCGTCGGCGTTGAAGACATCGAAACCCACTGGAAACAGCGGCGAGATCGCGCGCGGCGGCTCGCGGTCGGTGACGTTGCTGACCCCGACCGCGATGCGCGTGCCTTCCAACAGCGAGGACTGAGTGCGCCCGTCGAAGTCATAGCTCACATTCAAATCGGCCGTGGTCCACGAGCCGATCGGCACATCGATGGCCTGGCTGTCATTCACGTAACTGTCGGCGTGATTGACCGCCACCGTCGTGCTGAGCCCACCTCGGATCCAGGTGCCCATCAGGCGAAAACGCCAGTCGAGCGGCTGGTTGTAAGTGTCGACCACCTCGAACCGTGGGGTGTCCTCGGCCAACGAGGTCAGGATCTCGCCCAAATGGGTGACATCGAGCTGCAGATCGAAGGCGTCCCGGGCGAGGTTGAATTTGTATAGCAGCGTGGCGTCGAACCCTTGCAGCTCGGTTCGGGCGGCGTTTTGCTGCCGCAGATCGTACAGATAACGCACGCCGGTCGAGCCGATGCCCTCCCAGTCCATGAACACCCAGCCTTCGGCCAGACGGTCGGCCAGCCAGGCCGCCGCCGCATCGTCGGGGATCTCGGAGATGAACTGGCCGAACTCATCGCGCCGGGACAGCGCGCCCTCGTCATAGGGGACGGCCTCGATGCGGTTCGTATATTCGATGTGGAAAGAATTCAGCGACAGTTCCAGGCCTTCGAGGCTGCGCGGACGGAACGTGAAACCCAACGCGACGTTGTCCGACTCCTCCGCCGTCAACTCCCGGCTGCCGTTCAGATAGAAGATCGGAATGAGATCTCCGGCGCCGCTGGGATCGAACAAGTATCCCGAGGAGATCTGCACAGGCCGGCGCACCAACGCCTTCTCCGCGACGTTGGGTGCTCGAAACGAAGTGCTGTAGGTGGCTCGAAGATCGAGGCTGTCCACCGGCGTCCACACCACGCCGAACTTTGGATTGAAGGTGCTGCCGAAGTCGGAATAGTCGTCATGCCGACCGGCGAGCGACACATCGATCCGTTTGGCCCACGTGAGGTCCTGTTCCGCGCCGACGATGGGCACATACAATTCGGCATAGAGTGAAGTCACATCACGCGTGTCGTCCGCTCGCACCTCGAAGCCGGTATTGGGCACGGTTCGATAACGCGTGGAGATCAAGTCATCTTTGCGATACGAGCTGCCCACCGCAAGGCGCATCGGCCCGCCGGGCAGCGCGATGAGCGTGCCGTCCGCTTTGAGATCGCTCGACCAGGTGCGGTACTTGTCGCGATAGTCCTGGAGCTGATCGGTCATCTCGCCCGTGTCCAGCCACCAGTAAGTGAAATCGCTATTGGTTTCGACGCGGGCGATCGACCCATCCAGCGAGATCCGCCAATCGCCGGCAGGCTCGTAGCCCAGACTCAGCCCGGCGCTCCATTGGTTGGTATCAGGCGTCTGCTCTTCCAGATAGCCGTGCATGGTATTGCGAACATCGACCTCTTCGTACGAGTACGTGAAGTGGGTCGCGAAGTCGAAGTTCGCCGGCAACTGCTGATCGAGAGTGAACACCATCGTGCCGAGCTTGCGATGGGGCAACAGATCCGAGGGCGTCTCCGCGCCCGCCTCCAGAATGTAGTCGCGGTCTTCGATGGAGAGATTGCTGCGCCGATAGTACTCGGCAATGAACAATGCATTGCCACTCTCCCAATTCGATCCCGCCATCTGCGACACGCGGTGCTCATCGAGCGAGCGATCGGTGGTCGCGCCGTACTCCCAGCCTGTCTCGGCGCCCTGGAAATCCTTGCGCAGAATGATGTTGACCACGCCGGCCACGGCATCCGCGCCATAGATCGCCGAGGCCCCATCGGTCAAGATCTCGACACGCTCCACCGCCGACATCGGGATCGTGCTCACATCCACGAACTGTCCCTGCGCCGAGGGCGCGACGCGACGACCGTTGATGAGTGTCAGCGTCGCGACCGATCCCAATCCGCGCAGGTTGAACCCCGTGCCGCGCGTGAGATTCTGGCCAACGTTCGGCGCCATCCCGAACGCGGCGACTTCCGTCGCGCCGGAGGTGCCGCCTTTGAAATTCATGGGCAGCGAGCTCACCAGCTGCATCAGATTGGTGAAACCGGAGCGCTCAATATAACGCCGATCGAGGACGGTCACGGGCGCTGTCTCGTTGAGCACGCCGCGAATGTGCGAGCCTGTGCTGATGACTTCCTCGATGATGGAGTGACCAGGGGCGACGGGCTCGTGAGTGGTGCGCGCTTCAGACCGCTCGGCGGCCCGCGCGATGCGCAGAGGCTTGGATCGTGGCGGCGCGGCCGCCGTTTCATTCGAAGTGGCCGTGACATCTTGCGCCGGCGGCGCCGGATAAATCGCCAAGGTCCGCGGATCGATGCGTTCGAAGGTCAGCCCGCTCGCCTTCAACAATAGCTTCAGCGCCGCTTCGGCAGTCAATGTGCCGGACACCTCGGGCGCGGTGTGGCCTTCCGCAATCTTGGTGAAATACGAGATCTGCAGTCCGGTCTGATCGGCAAACTGGCGCAGCGCCGACTGCAGCGAGGCGCCGCGAATGTTGAACTCATAGGTGGGATCGGCCAGCGCGAGTTGCGTCACCAGCAGCAGAGGAGCCATCAGTGCAACTGCGCGCCTGTCCATGATGATGCTCCTGCGCTACCTGCGCGGCGTGAGAACGATGGTGTCGTTGTTCACCTGGGCCGGCTCGATGACGTTGGCGCGCTCCAGAAACCGCACCAGCGCCTGCGGGTCGTTGGCATCGAATACGCCGCTCAACTGCTCGGCCGATAGCGCCGAGTCCTCGAGCACGATCTGCTTTTGGTTATAACGGTTGAACTCGGCGACAACCTCGGACAGCGGCTGGCCTTCGAACATCAGCCGTCCGGTCTTCCACGCGGTCACCGCCGCGAGATTCGACACCGGCGTCGTTTGTATCTCTTCCGAGGCGACATCCGCTCGCATGCCAGCGGAAACGTGCAGGGCGTTCGCCGGTACATCGACCGTCGCAGCAAGCCGGATCTGATCGACGCGGGCCACGGCGACCTGCCCTTCGATCACGGTGACCACCGTGTCATCGGCGTTCCTGCGCACGAGGAAGGACGTACCCACGGCCTGCGCAATGGCGCGATCGCTCAGGACACGGAAAGGACGCGCTGGATCCCTTGCAACGTTGAACAGGGCTTCGCCTCTCACGAGATCCACTCGACGCAACGTGTCGGTCAGCTCGACGCGGATCGCGGTGTTGGTGTTGAGCGCGACGGTCGAGCCGTCGTCCAATCGGATCGTGCGTTGCTCGCCGATGTCGGTCGCGTATCGCCCCGCTACCAGCGTCTGAAATGAGAAGAACGCCGCGAGCGCGAGCACCGCGCAGGCAGCGATGGCCGCGCCGAAATGCCGACTGGAGCGTCGCTTGACCAACGGCGGCGGCGCAGCCGCACCGAGCGCAAGCTCAACGACATTTCCCTCCTCGACCGCGAGCAGTTCCTCGATGTTCAGGGTCCTGCTCCGATCGACGTCGGCGAGCTCGGCCCACGTGCACTCCAAGCGCAGATATTCGCCGAGGTGCACCGGCGAGCGCTTCAGCCAGGCGACGAACGCCCGTCGCTCCTCCATCGATACATCCGGCGAGCTGAGCCGCACCACCCACTGAGAGGCTTCGTCGATCACGGCCTCAGCCGCCTTGTCGCGCGCGCTGTCCATGACTACTCCTCCCCGTCCATTTGCTTGTGGCAGGCCGCGAGACCCTTGGCCATGTACTTCTTCACCATCGCCACCGACAGCTGCATGCGCTCGGCGATTTCCTGGTAGGTCATGCCGTCGCGACGATGCATGAGCAGCACGGCCTGACATTTCGGGCTGAGCGTGGCGAGCACCTGTCGCAGCTCGTGCAGCCGGTCGTTTTCTTCCAGCAGGTCGGCTGGATCGGCGAATTCCGCAATGAGCTGCTGCAACTCTTCCTCCGAGTGCTGCAGGCGATTGCGGGCGAGCATCCGCCATTCGTGGGCGGCATGGGCCGCGAGATGGATCACAAACGAACGCGGGTTGCGGATCAGCCCCACATCATCCATGCGCAGCAGGCGCAGATAGACCTCCTGCGCGAGATCCTGAGCCACGTCGCCGTGTCGGAGCCGCGAACGCAAGAAGCGCAGCAGGTCGCCGCCGACATTGGCAACGAGGTCCTGAAACCAGCGCTCGCGACGATCGGGTTCGGTCTGCAAGGGGCGCCTGGGCAAGTTGATGAGATGTTATTGGCAATGACGGGCTGACCCGCCGCCAAAGGCTACCGCAGCCGCCGGGATTTTCCTGCCTCAGCCCCAGATTTCAGTGAGCACGCGGGCGAAGTTGCCGCCGAGGATCTTCTGGATCCGGGCGTCGGAATGGCCACGGGCCGAGAGCATCGCGCCGAGCGTCTCCAGACGCCGCGGATGATTGAGATCGGGAATGAATGTATACAGATCCGCCGGGCGACCCTTCTCGAAAATCCCGCCCTCCACCATCCCGGCGATCATCGTGCGGTTTTCGGCTTCGAACTGCGGGGTTCGGTCGATCTCGTTGACGCTCGAGTCGGTGCCGATGCCGACGTGGTCCTCGCCGCAAACATCGATGGCGTGCTCGATGTGCGCGATCACATCCACAGCCATGGGCTGTTCCAGTTTGCGCAGATACGGCCAGAAGATGATGCCCGTCACCCCGCCACGATCGGCCAACGCCCGGAGGATGTCGTCGGGTTGATTGCGCGGCAGATCGCTCAGCGCCGCGCAGCCGGTGTGCCCGATCAGCAGCGGCTTTTTCGCCGTCTCGATCGCCTCGATCGTGGTCCGCCGGCTCCCATGCGCCAGATCGACCACGATGCGCCTGGCCTCCAGCGCTTCGATCATCTGGTGACCGAAATTGCTCAAACCCGCATTGCCCGGCTCGGTCGCGCCATCGCCCACCAGATTGCGACGGTTGTGGGTGAGTTGAATCACGCGGACGCCGCGCCGATGGAACGAATCGATGCGGCTCAAGTCCTCACCGATGGGCGAGGTGTCCTGAAAACCGTAGATGACCCCGACGCGTTTTTCTCGATGGGCACGACGCAGATCCGCGCCGCTTCGAATCGACGTGAATGTCTCGGGATGCTTCGCGAGCCGGCTTTCCCAGAGCTGCAACTGGCGCTCGCACTTTTCGGCCGCCTCGGCGTCGAACCAGAACATTCCCTGCGGCGCAAGGGTCACATTGATGGCGCTCAGGCCGCTGGCTCGAACTTCGGCGAGCTCGGTTGGATCGAGGGATTCATCCGCGGCGCCGGGCCACTTGCCGACGCCAGCCAGCATATCGATGGCGATGGTGTCCGCGTATGGCGCCCATCGCAGATGCTCGCTCCTGCTCGCATTCGACGCAGGCGCGAACGCCGCCACCATGGCTGCGGCGGCACTGCCTACCGTGAACTCTCGCCGGTTCATTTCCCCACCTCATCGCTGCATCGGCCCGTCGCCGAGGCAGAGAGGGGTTCATTGCGGCGAAAGAGCTACCTGCCCGCGTCCCTGCCAGAGCCGCCACACCCCATAGGTCAACACCGGCACCACATATACCGCGATCAAGACATAGGCGAGGCCGCGATAACCGCGCGCGATCAATGTGACGAGGCCGAAGCGCTCGGCCAGTAACATCGCGATCACCAGGAGCACGCCGGCGGCAACGAACCGTGAGCGCACCGAAAGATCCCTTCCGAATCGCGCACGCCACACTTGCTCGATGCGCTGATTTACTGCGTGTACGCTGCCCGTGCCGCTTTCCAGCAACGCCGCGAAGATCATCAGTTGGAACGCGGCATGAAACAGCGGCGCATCCAGACGCTGCAGCAGGAAGTCGGAAGGCAGCGCCTGCGCTTCGATCTGCGGGTAGTACGCCACCATGCAGATGAAGAACAGAAGCGCCGGAATCATGGCGAGCGGACCCGACAACGCACCGGCAATGATGGCGTCCCTGTTGCTCGTGAGATGACGCAAGACCGGCAGGATCACGACCGCGCCGACGATGTTGTATCCCGCGTAAGTGATGCCCGCGAGCGCCCAGCCATCCGTAGGCGCGTCCAACGCGAAGTTGGCCGAGATGCGATCACCGAACGCGCCGAGCGCGAGCACCACGAATACGCCGTACACCCCGTACAGAAAGAACGAAACCCATTTGAACAGCCGCTCGACGGAGGTATTCCCGAATGCGACGAACAGTGCGATGCCCAGCATCAGACACAAGGTGCCGATGAGCGGTGGCCAGCCGAGCAACGCTGCGCCAATCGCGCCCGCCGCCGCGCCGAACACGGCGAGTATCAACACGATGAACAGGCAGTACGCGATCTCGAAGACGATCCAGCCACGGCCGAGCAGATGGCGAAAGAACGTCCGATAGTCTTCGCTGTGCGTGGCGCGCGCGAACAGAAACGTCGCGATACAGACGACGCTCCAGATCACCGCGGCAAGCCCCATCGCGAGCAAGCCGCCTCGGGGACCGCTCGGCAGGAAGAACTCGACCAGCTCACGACCCGTCGCATAGCCGCCGCCGATGACGACGGCCTTGAAGGCAAAGCCCGGTAACAGATAGCGCTGAAACCAGGTGGAGCTCATCTAAGACAGTGATCCAACAGATGCTCGAACTCCTCACCGCCACGGATCGGATCGGCGACCGGCACCCCGAGCCGCCTGCTCTCGGTCGCGAACAACTCGCGCGCCTCGGACGCCGACAGCTTCGAGGTGTTGAGACTCACGCCGCCGCAGCGAATGGCAGGATTCGTCCGCCGCCCGAGGCGCAGGTTGAGATCGATGGTTTCTTCCAGACTCGGCAGCGGAAAATCCGGCAGGCCGATGATGTGTGTCCGGCCGGGCTCGTGACAGACGACGATCACGTCCGGCTGACTGCCATGTAACAGTCCGAGCGACACGGCGGCATACGAGGGATGAAACAACGAGCCCTGTCCTTCGATCACATCCCAATGATCCGGCGGCGCATCGGGTGTCAGCATCTCGGCCGCGCCGGCCTCGAAGTCCGACACCACGGCGTCCATGGGCATGCCGCTTCCGCTGATCATGATCCCGGTCTGACCCGTGGCTCGGAAATCCGCGTTCAGGCCGCGTCGTTTGAATGCTCTGGCAATGGAAAGCGCGGTGTATTTCTTTCCCAACGCGCAATCCGTTCCCACCGCCAGCAGACGCTTGCCACTGCGCTTGCGGCCCGTGGCCGTCGGAATTCCGCGGGGTGGCGTGCGAACGTCGATGAGACGACGTTGATGACGTTCGGCAGCGGCCACCAGCGCCGGCGTATCGGCAAGTCGCGTATGCATTCCACCCACCAGATCGAGCCCTGCTTCGAGCGCTTCCAGCAGCGACGGCATCCAGCTGTCGAGGATGCGCCCGCCCATGTTCGCGACGCCGATGATCATGGAGCGCGCTCCCCGCGCCTTCGCTTCCGCCGGTGTGAGCTTGGGCAGGCCGAGGGTGACTGCGTCTTCCGAGCAGGCGAGCTCGCCCACGCATTGCTCGGGTGCCCAGTCCCTCAAGCCGAACGCAGTTTTGGCGTAGCCCGCCTCTGTCGTATCGCCGAGGAACAGCAGATACGGTTGCGGCAGGTGGAGTTGAGTCGACACGCTGGCTGTTGAATTCACGTTGTCTCTTGAAACTCGAAATCAATAGTTCGCGTCGAACGCGATGAGATGGAATGCGAACGCCACCCAGAGCAGCACCAGCAACGAGAGCGCCAGCACGACTGCCCAGACTTTCGCATACCACTTGCGCGCGCTGCGAACGACCATCCACGCGTTCCAGACACCCAGCGCCGCACCGCCGAGGAACACCACGAGCGACAGCAGCTGCATCAGCCACACCCAGCCATCGAAACTTTCCGAGAGCATGCTGAGATCGCTCATCATCATACTGATCGTGGCGGCCCACGCGATGCAGATCGCAACCGAGGCGGTGGCGGCGATCCGGATCCAGCGATGCGCCCTGGCATCCTCACCGGACAAGCCGTACGGAACGCCATAATGTTTGCGAGCGAGCGCCGACACCGGCCATGCCAGGCTCGTCAACAGCAAAGCGATCAGACCGAGCACGAGCGCCGGCAGCAGCCAGGTGGGCGATCGCGACGCCGGCGTGCGATCGAACATCATGAACGGCGACAGACCATCGAAGCTGAAACGTACCACCTTGCCGTCCTCGGCGACCGCGGCCAGCAAACTCTTGCCATCCGCATCGCTCCACACGAAAGGCTCGATCTCGCGCCATTTGACGGGCGCGCCCGCCAGCGCGTCCGCGAGCGAGACGCTGATGGTGTGGTCCGCATTGGCCACGACTTTGACCGGCCCGGCCAGGCCGAGCAGGCTGAAGAAGCTCGACTCGAGCCGGCGCGAGTTTTCGTAGACGCCGGCAATCATGCGCGCATGCTCGGCTGCCGTTTGCTCATCGACCTTGCCCTCGAACTTCGGGCCCGGCAGATAACGGTCGGCGAACTGATCGAACAACTTGCTGCGAATCCGATGACTGGCCGGCCCGTCGCCGGCGCTGTTCATCGAGATATACATGCCGACGCCGTCGTCGATGAACAGATGCAGGTCGCTGTGGAACCAGTTCGTGTCGCCGCCGTGACCGAGCGCGCGGTGACCGTTGTAGTTCTGCTCATAAAAGCCGAGCAGCATCCGATGCACTCGCGGCAGGATGGTGAGCGCCGTGCTGTGCATCTGCTCGGCCGTGCTCTCCTGCAGGATGCGCGTCGAGCCCAAGGCGCCCTTCTGCAGATGAGCGATCATGAACTTCGCCATGTCCGCACCCGTCGCGGACAGGCTGCCCGCGGGCGAGACGCCGACGATTTCAAAAGGCTTGGGCTCGCCCGAGGCGACCTCGTAGCCCTTGGACATGAGGGGCTTCAGCTTCTCGGGCAGCGGCTGCCGGAAGGTGGAGTGCTCCATGCCGAGCGGCTGGAAGATGTGCTGATCGATGTAATCGTCGAACGGCACGCCCGAGACGCGCTGAACGATGTAGCCCGCGAGCGCCGTCGCATAGTTTGAATACGCAGGCGTCCTGCCTGGCGCGAAGATGCGCGTCGGCACCCAGGCCTTGAGGCGCTCTTCGAAGCCTGCGACGGGCTTGCCCTCCTCGCCCATCAAGCCCTTGAGCTGCTCTTCGAATCCGGCCGTGTGCGTCATGATGTTACGCAGGGTCACGGGCTCGCCATCCCGCGGCGGAATCTCGAAATCCAGATATTTGTTGACGTCGGCGTCCAGATCGAGCTTGCCCTGCTCCACCTGCTGCATCACCGCCGTCCACGTGAACAGCTTCGAGATCGAGCCCGGACGGAACAATGTGAGATCCGGATCGACCGGCGTGCGCGCGGCCACGTCCGAATAGCCGTAGCCCTTTTTCACCAGCACTTCGCCGTCCTTGACGACGACCACGACCGCGCCGGCCACGCCGCCCGTTTGCAGCGCGTATGGCAGATAGCCATCCAGCCATGCTCCCACATCGGCTCGCGTGAGCGGCGCCGCGCCAGGCGGCGCTTCGGCTCGGGGAACCGAGGCTTCGGTGGCAGGTCCCGGCGGCGACAGCTGCGCGCCTTCCTGCGAGCACGCGATGCCAGTCAGAAAACAGAGGGCCGCCATCAAGGTCGTCGCCCTGCGTACGCGCATCGCCATCCTCACCCCTGTGCTGGCGCCGCTCGAGGAGCGGCGGTATTTTCTCTTATTGGGAATAATAGTCCTGATTGGAGAATCGTCAACCCGATTGTGCAAATCGCCGAAGTAAGACCGAACCGTCATCCGGTAGAATGAACCCCGATGAAAACAGCCAAGCCCGCAGACAAGCGCGGCGCCGACAAGCGCGCCGACCGACCCGCCGAGAAACCCACGCTGGGTCGTGTGATCCGTGCGTTACGCACGCGCAACGACTGGACGCTCAAGGAAATGAGCGATCGCACCGGCATTCCGCTTTCGACCCTGGCCAAGGTCGAGCACGACCGGCTCACGCTCACCTACGACAAGCTGTTGCAGCTGAGCGAGCGCTTGAAGATCCGCATGTCGGATCTGTTCGCCGAGCCCACCGAGGCGGCCTCGCAGCCCGTCACCGCCCGGCGGAGCATCGGGCGGATCGATCGCGCCATCCGTGTCAACACGCGCAATTACGATTACTACTATCTGTGCGGGGAGCTGCGACGCAAACGGATGATCCCCGTGCTGACGCGCATTCGCGCCAAGACGCTCGAAGAGTTTGGGGAACTGGTGCATCACTCGGGCGAGGAATACATCTTCGTGATCGAGGGGCAGATCGAGGTGCACACGGAGTTCTACGATCCGATCGTGCTCGAGGCGGGAGAATCGATTTATATCGACTCGAACATGGGGCACGCCTACGTCGCCGCCGAAGGCTGCGATGAGGCGACGGTGCTCGGGGTGTGTTCGAGTGCGGAGGAGGAAGACCTGATGGAGTCGCTGATGGAGCTGCACGGCGAGGATCAGGTCCGCCTGTCGCCGCCGGCGGAGCCTAAAAACGCGCCTCAGGCCGCCAAACCGAAGCCGCGGGCGAAGAAGACTGCCGCTTAGGTCAACGTGCGTCGGCCGGCGAGCGCGTGAGCGAGCGTGCCGCCATCGACGTACTCGAGTTCCCCGCCGATGGGCACGCCATGCGCGATGCGGCTGGATTTCACATTGTGACGAGCCGCGATTTCGGCAATGACATGCGCGGTCGCGTCGCCCTCCACCGTGGTGCTGGTCGCGAGAATGGCTTCGCTCACCGAGCCTTCGGCCAGCAATGTTTCCAACTGCGCGAAGCCGAGCTCATCGGGCCCGATGCCATCGAGTGGCGAGAGGTGCCCCATCAAAACGAAATACGTACCCCGATAACTGCCCGACTGCTCGATGGCCGCCACGTCGGCCGGCGACTCCACCACACACAACGTCGCACGATCGCGCGCCGATGAGGCGCAGATCGGGCACAGCTCGGCATCCGCAAACATGCGGCAGCGCTGGCAACGCCCGACGCCCGACACCGCCTTGGCCAATGCGTCGGCCAGCAGGCCGGCGGCGTTGCGGTCCTTTTCCAACAAATGAAACGCCATCCGCTGCGCCGATTTCGGCCCGACGCCGGGCAGGCAACGAAACGCTTCGATCAGACGAATGAGGGACGGCGGATAAATCATAGGAGGGTTAGTTTAAACCGCGCGGCGCGCGGATGTATTTCGCCGCTGCCGCACGCTGCCAACGGACCGGCTGACCCGAGATCCGGCTACTCCTTCCTAAGAAGGAAGAAAAAATTAAACATTTAGTTCCCCCTCCCGTACACGGGAGGGGGCCAGGGGGTGGGTCTTCCGGCCAAGGCGGAGCGATACAATCCAACGAGCCGCGCAGCGGCCCGATATCGTCAGAACGGCATCTTGAAACCGGGCGGCAGATTCAGCCCGCCCATCAGGCTGGACATGCGTTCCTGGGTGGTGCGATCGACCTTCTGCACGGCGTCGTTGATCGCGGCGGCGATCAGGTCTTCGAGCATGTCCTTGTCGTCGCTGCTCACGATCGAAGGATCGAGCGTCACGCGGCGGACTTCATGCTTGCCGGTCATGACCACTTTCGCCATGCCGCCGCCCGCCTCGCCCGTCACCTCGAGCTGGGCGATTTCGGCTTGCGCGCGCTGCATATTGGCCTGCAGCTGCTGCGCCTGTTTCATCATGTTGCCGATATTGCCTTTCATAACTCAACACTCCGTCAATGATTGTCGGTCGGCCGGATCGACTCGGGCGTCACCGTCGCGCCGAAGATTTCTTTCATGGCGCGAATATTGGGATCGTTCTCGATGGAGGCGCGCGCGTTCTGCAAACGATCGTCGGCCGCCGCCTTGAGCTGCCGCGCCGGCGTATTCATCGTCTCACTCACGCCCTCGACGAACTCCAGCACCACCGCCTCGCCGTAGTACGTGCTCAGCGCCTGCTTGAGCTTCTCTTCCATCAAAGCGGTGCGGTAGTGCGCGCCTTCCGGATCAAGCGACAAGCGCACTTTGTGACCTTCCCGGCCGAGGAACATGCAATGCACGGCGAGCTGACGCGTGATGCCGCCCAGATTCATCTGCGTGACCATCGAACCCCAATCGCTACTACCGTTCGATGCAGCCGCCGGCGCCGCTTTCGGCGCGGACGGTGCGACATTCGCAGCCGGCGCAGGAGCGGCCATTGGTGCCGGCGGCGCGGCCGCCGCGGCACGCACCGAAGCTGGCACACCGCCACCGGTGGACGCGCCTGATGAGCGAGCCGGAGCCGCAGCCGGCGGCGCACTGCCTGCCGCTGCAACGACTTCCTGCGCACTGAACGCCAACATTCGCAGCAACACCATCTCGAACCCGCCGCGCGCATCCGGAGCCAGCTCCAGATCCCGACGGCCAACGATGGCGATCTGATAGAACAGCTGCGCGTCTTCCGGCGTGATGGCGGCCGCGAGCTTCTTATAAGCCTCGACGTCTTCGGACTCGTCGATCTGCAGATCGGGCACCGCCTGCAAGAGCGCGAGCTTCTGCAACAGCGCCGCGAGTTCGGCGAGCACTTCGCGATAATCCGGGGCGTGCTCATCGAGCTCGTTCACGGCGTCGAGCACTTTGCGAGCATCGCGCGCGATCAGCGCTTCGACGATGCCGAAAACCTGCGCACGATCCAGCGTACCCAGCATGGTCCGGGTGTCTTCACCGGTGAGCTTGCCGCCGCCGAATGCGATCACTTGGTCGAGCAGACTCAGCGCATCGCGCATGCTGCCTTCGGCCGCGCGCGCGACGAGACGCAACGCTTCGGGTTCGAACGCGATGTTCTCCTGCTCGCAGATGAACTGCAGCCGCTTGAGGATCATCGCCGGCGGGAAGCGCTTGAGATTGAATTGCAGACAGCGCGACAGCACGGTCACCGGCAGTTTCTGCGGATCGGTGGTCGCGAGCAGGAACTTGACGTGCGGCGGCGGCTCTTCGAGCGTCTTCAGCAACGCATTGAACGAATGCGTCGAGAGCATGTGCACTTCGTCGATCAGGTAGACCTTGTAGCGACCGCGCGCCGGCGCGTACTGGACGTTATCGAGCAGCTCGCGCGTGTCGTCCACCTTGGTGCGCGAAGCGGCGTCGACTTCGATCAGGTCGACGAAGCGGCCTTCGTCGATCTCGCGACAGGCGCTGCAGACACCGCAAGGCGTCGGCGTCATGCCGGTTTCGCAATTCAGCGACTTGGCGAGAATGCGCGCGATGGTGGTTTTGCCTACACCCCGCGTGCCGGTGAACAGAAACGCATGATGGACCCGCCCCGTCTGCAGCGCGTTCACGAGCGCGCGCATGACGTGATCCTGGCCAGCCAGCTCAGTGAAACTGCGCGGCCGCCATTTGCGGGCTAGAGCGAGATAGGACATGCGGGAACCTTAATGGAGACGGCCCGCGCCGGCGCTTCTCCGGCGCCCGATATCACCGTTACCGTTGCTCCCTTCCGGGCCTGGCGGGGTTCGCGGCTGATCGTCGCGGAGAAACCGACGCGAGCCGCCATAGAAGCCCACGGGTCAAATGCGGCGGCGGAATATACCAGAGCTGACGGCCTTCGGTGCACTCAGCCTCTGCCCCGGTAACCGGAGACGCCTTGATCCGGCAGCCAGAGCCCCTCGGGGGGCTTGCCCGTCTGCCAGAACACATCTATGGGGATGCCCCCGCGCGGATACCAGTACCCACCGATGCGCAGCCATCGCGGCTTCAGAAAGTCCACGAGCCGTGCGCCGATGGCGACCGTGCAGTCCTCGTGAAACGCGCCGTGGTTGCGGAACGAGCCGAGGTAGAGCTTGAGCGACTTGCTCTCCACCAGCCACTGCTTGGGCACATAGTCGATGACCAGATGCGCGAAGTCGGGCTGCCCGGTGACCGGACAGAGCGACGTGAACTCCGGCGCGGTGAAGCGCGCGAGGTACATCTTATCCGGATGCGGATTGGGCACGCGCTCGAGCTGCGCCTCGTCCGGCGAGACGGGCCATGCGACGTTCGAGCCCAGCTGAGTCACGTGCTGCGCCACTTCGTCGGCCTGCCGCTTCTTACCTTTCGCCAATGCACTTACCTTTTAAAGAATCTCGGACGCGTAGTCCGCCAATCGCGAGCGCTCACCGCGCATCAGCGTGATGTGACCGGCATGCGGCCAATCTCGGAAACGGTTGACGACATAAGTGAGGCCCGACGTGGTCTCGGTCAGATACGGCGTGTCGATCTGCGCGATGTTGCCGAGGCAGACCACTTTGGTGCCCGGCCCGGACCGCGTGACGAGCGCCTTCATCTGCTTAGCGGTGAGATTCTGCGCCTCATCCAGAATCAAGAACCGATTCAAGAACGTGCGCCCGCGCATGAAATTGAGCGAGCGGATCTTGATGCGATTGCGCAGCAGGTCGTTGGTCGCGGCCCTGCCCCAGTTGCCGCCCTCCTGGCTTTGCGTGAGCACTTCCAGGTTATCCATGAGCGCGCCCATCCACGGCTCCATCTTCTCTTCCTCGGTGCCCGGCAGAAAGCCGATGTCCTCGCCGAGCGGAATGGTCACGCGCGTCATGATGATCTCGCTGTAGCGATTGCTTTCCAGCGTCTGCGCCAAACCCGCGGCCAAAGTCAGCAAGGTCTTGCCCGTGCCGGCCGGCCCGAGAATGGTGACGAAGTCGATCTCCGGATCGAGCAGCAGATTCAACGCGAAGTTCTGTTCGCGATTGCGCGCGGTGATGCCCCAGATGCTGTGCCGTTCGTTGCGATAGTCGCGGATCAGCTCGAGCGTCGCTTCGTTGCCATCGATCTTGCGCACCAGCGCTTCGAGGCCGTTGGCGTCCTGCTGGAACAGGAACTGATTGACGTGCCAGTCGCGCACCATCGGTCCGTGCACGCGATAGTACGTGCGCGTCTGCTCCTGCCAGGAGTGCATGTTCTTGCCATGCTTCTCCCAGAAGTTCGCGGGCAGCTCCTGCAGGCCGGTGTATAGCAGGTCCGCATCTTCGATGGTCTTGTCGTTGTAATAGTCCTCGGCGTAGACGCCGATGATGGAGGCCTTGATGCGCAGGTTGATGTCCTTGGACACCAGCGTGACGCGCGCCTCCGAATGTTCCTTCTGCAAGGCCAGCGCCTGGCCGAGGATGGCGTTGTCCGCGCCGTGACCCGGCAGCGTGTCCGGCAGACCGCTCGCGAGCACCTTGGTCTGGAAGAACAGCCGCCCCGCGATCTGCTTTTTCGAGCCATTGATGTACTTGCCCGAGGGCAGCTCGATGCCCGCATCGATGCTGGCCTTGCCCGCGTTCGCCATCAGCTCATCGAGGAAGCGGCTCACCTGGCGCACGTTGCGCGCGGCCTCGGACAAGCCTTTCTTACCGGCATCGAGCTCTTCCAGCACGATCATCGGGATGTAGACGTCGTGCTCGTCGAAGCGAAAGATCGCGGTGGGATCGTGCATCAGGACATTGGTGTCCAGCACGAAGATGCGACGCTGGCCCCGCTTGCCGGTGCGACCACGCTTGTCGCCGGCTTTGTGTTCGCTCGATTCGGCTCTGGTCATGAGAGGTGTCGTCACTCCTATGCGAGATGGCGGACTTGAGACTAGCGGCGGGCTGTTACAAAGCCCATCACAATGAGCGGGCGGCGGCGAGCACCGCGTCGGCGTGGCCCGGCACTTTCACCTTGCGCCATTCCTGACGCAGCACGCCGCTCGCATCGATCAGGAACGTGCTGCGCTCCACGCCCATGAACTTGCGCCCGTACATGCTCTTTTCCTTGATCACGTCGAACAGCTGGCACAGCGCCTGCTCCTCGTCCGAGAGCAGCTCGAACGGGAATTGGTATTTCGCCTTGAACTTCTCGTGCGAGGCGATGCTGTCGGTGGACACGCCGAGGATCAGCGTGTTCGCCTTCTTGAACGCCGGTGCGAGATCGCGGAACGCTTCCCCTTCGGCGGTACACCCGGTGGTGTTGTCCCGAGGATAGAAGTAGATCACGAGATTCTTGCCCGCAGCCTCGCTCGATTTCCACGAGCCGCCGCCGGTGACGAGACTGGAGAACGCCGGGACTTTCTTGCCGACCGCCACCTTGCCGGCGGGACCTGCCTTGGTCGCCGGAGCCTTCACGCCCTGATTTTTAGCGATATGTGCCTTCGCGGGCGCTTTGGTGACCGTCTTTTTCGCGGCGGCGGACGCTTTTGTTCCGGGCATCTCTTAGGACTTCACGGGTTCGAGAATGGCGTCGAGGTTGAGCTGATCGCACAGATCCATGAATTCCTCGCGCAGCGCCGCGATGTGAATCTTGCCAGGGATGTGGACCACCATCTGTACGGAAAACATTGGCGCGCCGGTATGCGCGGCCGCGTAGCTGCGCGTGTTCAGCTCGGCGATGTCGATGCCCCGCGCGCTGAAGAATCCCGCCAGGTTGTGGACGATGCCGGGCTGGTCGAGACACACCACGTCGACCGAGTAGGTCACCACGTCCTTGCGCGGCGGGCGCTGATCGGTGCGCCGCAGGCTGATGGTGACGCCGGAGGAGTCGCTGAGCTTTTTCAGCTCGGTTTCGAGCTTGGCCAGGGTGTGCCAGTTGCCCGAGACCAGTAACAGCATCGCGAACTCGCTGCCAAACGAGCTCATGCGGCTGTCGACGATGTTGCCCGAGCAGTCGAGCACCACGCGAGTCAGGTCGTAGACGAGACCGGTGCGATCGCTGCCAAGTGCGGAAATGACGATGAACTGCATCGCTGCCTTAATGCTGCTGACGGGCCGACAGTTTACACGCAGGGGCGCGGCTGTCGGAACGCGAATTCCCATCCCGAGCCCCGCTCCGTGGCGGGCCCCCGCCGGTCGGAGCTTTACGTGCGTAAATGCCGTTAACTTGTTAGGATCCCGGCCCTTCCCCTTCGAGGATGACCATGTTTAGCGGCAGCATCGTGGCGCTCGTTACGCCGATGCAGGCGGATGGCTCTGTGGATAACAGCGCCCTGGACCGCCTGGTCGACTTCCACGTGTCCAACGGCACCAATGCCATCGTCGCCGTCGGCACCACCGGCGAATCGCCGACGCTGAGCGTCGAGGAGCACATCGGTGTGGTGAAACGCGTGGTCGAGCGCGCCGCCAAGCGCATCCCCGTGATCGCCGGCGCCGGCGCCAATTCCACTCGCGAGGCCATCGAGCTGACCCGGCTCGCGAAGGACGTGGGCGTGGATGCCTGCCTCTCGGTCGTGCCCTATTACAACAAGCCCACCCAGGAAGGCTTGTATCAGCATTTCAAGGCCATCGCGCAGGCCGTCTCCGTGCCCATCCTGTTGTACAACGTGCCCGGTCGCACGGTGGTCGACATGAAGCCTGAGACCGTGCAGCGGCTGACGGAATTCCCGAACATCGTCGGCCTGAAAGAGGCCTGCTCGCTGGAGCGCAATCGCGAGCTGATCAATCGCGTCGGCGGCCGCCTGGCGCTGTTCTCGGGCGATGACGATCTGGCCTGCGAAGCGGTGCTGGCCGGATTCCAGGGCGTGGTTTCGGTGACCGCCAACATCGCGCCGCGCCAGGTCCGCGCCGTGATGGACGCCGCCCTCGCCGGCAAGCGGGACGAGGCCCGCAAGCTCGACATGAAGCTGCAGCCTTTGCACAAAGCCATGTTCCTGGAGAGCAACCCCATCCCGGTCAAATGGGCCGCCGCCCGCCTCGGCCTGATCACCGACGCGGTCCGCCTGCCGCTCGTCCCGCTGTCCCGGCAGCACCAGGGCCCGATCCTGGAGGCCATGCAGTCGGCGGGGATCGCGTTCGCCTGATTTTGCAATTTGAGTGACGCGTCGTTTGCCAGGAATCGGTATCGACGTGTAACCTTCGCGTTCCTGACCGGAGAGATGGCCGAGTGGTCGAAGGCGCTGGACTGGAATTCCAGTAACATCCTCACAGGTGTTCCAGGGTTCGAATCCCTGTCTCTCCGCCACCTTCAATGGGTTACGCGCTCTCCTCCGAGCGGCGCGCAGTGGTCATCCACCCCCTCAGTACCCATTTTGTACCCACGCTGAATTGTTTCTTTCATCAGAGCGGCCATTCGATCGCTCACTCCGTTGGGCGGGTACAATTGCCACGTGTCGACGGCGCGTTTGGCCGCTTCGGCGATTCACGGCGTTAGAATCAGTGCCGCCGCGCACTCCGCCGGCTCGCATCCGCGGACTCACATGCCAAGAGATCTGAAAATCGCCACCACCCAGTTCGAGAACCGCAGCGGCGACAAAGCTTCCAATCTGGCAACGATCAATCGGCTGTGCGCGAAAGCTGCGGAAGCCGGCGCAGATGTGGTCGCCTTTCACGAGTGTTCCATCACCGGCTACAGCTTCGCACGTCGCCTGTCGAAGGCCGAATTGTGGGACCTCGCCGAACCGATCCCGACCGGAGCAAGCATCGCGGCGCTCACTGACATCGCTCGTCGCCACCGGATCGCCGTGCTGGCAGGCCTGTTCGAGCGAGGCGACGACGGCGAAGTGTACAAAGCGCACGTCTGCGTGGACGGAAACGGCCTCAAGTCGAAGTACCGCAAGATCCATCCGTTCATCAACCCGCACATCAAGCCCGGCAACCAATATTCGGTGTTCGAGCTTCACGGCTGGAAGTGCGGGATGCTCATTTGCTACGACAACAACGTCATCGAAAACGTGCGCGCGACCGCGCTGCTCGGCGCCGAGATCATCTTCATGCCGCATGTAACGATGTGCACGCCCTCCCCCCGCCCCGAAGCGGGCTTCGTCGACCCGGCTTTATGGCACAAACGCCAGAGCGATCCCGCCTCACTGCGCGCCGAGTTCGATGGGCCGAAAGGTCGGGCGTGGCTGATGAAATGGCTGCCGGCCCGGGCCTACGACAACGGCGTCTACGCCGTCTTTTCCAATCCCATCGGCATGGATGACGATCAGCTCAAGAACGGCTGTTCGATGGTCCTGGATCCTTACGGCGACGTCATCGCGGAGTGCCGCTCGTTCGACGACGACATCGCGATCGCGACCTGTGTCCACCATAAGCTCGCCCTGGCCGGCGGCAGTCGCTATCGTGCGGCCAGAAAGCCCGAGCTGTACGCTCACATCCTTGGAGCCGAACACCGCTCAGAACAGAAGGTCGCGTGGCTGCCTGCGGACGCCAGTAGATCAGCGTCCGGTAAATAGATATGAGTTGGAGGTGATCGGCCTGCGTACGGTGTCGCCAACCCGAAGCACGCCACCCTTCGGCCGCCAATGAGAGAAATCTCCAGCTCCGGACGTTCATCCATGTTTGTCGGTTGACCACCAAGGCCGCTTCGAGCACACGCGCCAGCGCATGCAGACACAAGGGGTGCATCTACTGAATATGCCCGACGTTCTTCGAAGTCGATCTGAGAGTAATTTCCGCGACGGCGCTCACGGAGCCGCCTTGTCTGCGTCCGTTGCAGCTTTCGCTGCGAGCGTCGATATTTGCTGCGGGAGAATGCGGCGACTGAGCTACCGCCTGTCGGCGCAGCCCACGCCCATTAGCGCAGGCCACCGCCGCACACCAACGTCTCACCGGTGATGTAATTCGACTCCGGATAACAAAACAAAGCCACCGCGCCCGCCGCTTCCTGCGCCGTGCCGGCGCGGCCGAGCGGAATGAAGCTCTCGATGGCTTTCACGTCGCCACCAATGCCGACCTGGATCTTGCGACCCTCGATATCGATCGTTGCGCCGCTGCCTGCTTGCGCCGCAGTGAGGCGCGTTTTGATCACGGCGAAAGCGACCGCGTTTACATTGACCTTGTAACGGCCCCATTCCTTGGCCAGCGTCCTGGTCATGCCCAGGATGCCCGCCTTGCCCGCCGAATAGTTGAGCTGGCCGGCGTTGCCGCCGATGCCGGCGATGGAGGAGATGTTGACCACCTTGCGGAAGTTCTCGATGCCCTGCGCAGCTTCGTTCTTGGCGGCTTCTCGAATGAAGCCGGAGGCGGCGCGCAGGATGCGGAAAGGAGCGGTCAGGTGCACATCGAGCATTGCGCTCCACTGCTCATCGGTCATCTTCTGAATGACGCTGTCCCAGGTGTAACCGGCATTGTTGATGATGATATCCAAGCCGCCGAACCGATCGAGGGCCGTCTTGACGAAGCGCTCGGCGAAATCGGTGGCCGTAACGCTGCCGACACATGCCACAGCCGTGCCGCCAGCGGCTTGCACAGCCTGGACGGCTTCGGCTGCAGGCTCGGCATCAAGATCGTTGATTACGACGGCCGCGCCTTCCGCAGCCAACTTGAGCGCGACCTCGCGCCCGATGCCGCGACCCGAACCCGTGATGAGTGCGACTTTGCCTTGTAGCTTGCCCATGGATGTGCTTCCCAATGAATCCCGTGAATCGCCGCGAATATGTATCGTGCCGCGAACGCTGCTCGCCGCCTTTACCCTGATGACTGCTCGAGACCGAGTCGCTGAATGACCGCATCTCGAACGGCGCTGCGCCGGACTTTACCGGCGTCGTCCCGCAGCTGCTCGCTCACGAACTCAATGGAGCGCGGCACCTTGTAGCGAACGATTCTCTCATTGATGAACTGCACCAGTTCCTCGGGTGTGATGCCAGGCGCGACATGCACAACGGCGTGGACGCGCTGTCCCAGGTCCGCATCTGGAATACCGACGACGGCACACGATTGCACCAATGGATGTGAATCGATCACCGCTTCCACTTCCGCCGGATACACGTTGGCGCCGCCCGAAACAATCATGTCGGTGCGTCGATCGCTGATGTAGAGATAGCCCTGCTCGTCCATCCAACCCAGATCACCCAGGGTTTCCCAGCCGTCCCTTTCCCGCTTCTGAGCGCCGACGTAGTGATAACTGGGCGGAGTGCCCGGAGGTCCGCGCATATATATCTCGCCGACTTCTCCGGGCGCTGCGACTTCACCGGCCTCGTTCAGAACCTTCATGTCGCCGCCGAAAGCCGGCTTGCCCACCGAGCCCCGATGTTCGAGCCACTCGCTGCCGTTGATGCAGGTCACTGCGATGGCTTCGGTGCCTCCATAGATCTCCCAGATCTTCTCCGGCCCGATCAGGTCTATCCAAGCTTGCTTGAGCCATGGCGGACAGGGCGCGGCCATATGCCAAAGCAGGCGCACCGAAGACAGATCGAAACGTTTCGGCTGCTCCCGGATGACTTTCAGCATGCGCGACATCATCGTGGGCACGAGGTTGAGCACCGTGATGCGATGTTCCTGGATGGCCCTCAGCGCCTTTTCGGCGTCGAACCTTGGCATGACCACCAGATGCTGACCCAGCAGCAGCCCACCCAAGGAGAAGATGAAGGGGGAATTGTGATAAAGGGGGCCGCAGATCAGCGGACGATCGTCGGGGCCCAGATAGTACGCCGTGGCCAGTCCCGCCGGACCTTCCGCAGCAGTGCCACTCAGTATCAACTTAGGACGGCCGGTGCTGCCTCCCGAAGTGACCGCCTTGGAGATCGGCGAAACGCGCTCATCGAGCGGCGCATCGCTCAGCGAGGCATCCGGTCTGAAGCCTATGGGCAAGCAGCGCCGGCCTGGATGATCTTGCGCGCTCGCGCCGACCACCAGCTTGGAGTTGGCGAGATCCACGATCGCCTGGCGCTCGACCTGTGGCAGGCGATGCGAAACCATCTGCGGTACGGCTCCAACTTTCCAACAAGCGAGCAGCGCTTCGAAGAACGCGATGGAGTTGGGAAGCGCGAGCGTGACGAAATCTCCTTGCGTCACACCTGCAGCCTCGAACGCGCGAGCCAGCTTGTTGCTCGCCTTGTCGAGCTGACCGCGTGTGATGGTCTCGCCTTCGCAGGTAATAACCGCGGCGTCGGGCTCCAATTCCGCCAGCTCGCGCAGAATGCGTACGTAAGGCTTTACTTTGGCTAGTTCTTCCATAGTCGGCATGCGATCGCGCAACGCTGATCTCTGAGTCCCCGGATGATTCCCCCGAAGCCGCAAGCTACAGGCTCGGTGTCGGCATTCCCCCCCTCTATTGGTATGGGCCGGCGCGCACGCGGCACACATCCCCACCAAACGGCAGGGGTGCCGCGATGCGCCGCTGCATCTACATTCGATGGCTGTGCTGTCACGACACCCACCGATGTCCTTTCCGCCATGACTGACGAGCCGCTCCGAGATCTCACCTATCCGTGGGGAAGAACCACTGCGCCCGCGGGCGCAAGCCCGCTGGAAGTTGCGCCCGGTGTGCACTGGGCGCGCTTTCCCATGCCTGGTTCCCTGGACCACATCAATCTGTGGTTGCTGGAAGACGGCGAGGGCTGGACGATCGTGGATACCTGTCTCGACTTGCCCGCCAGCCGCGAACTGTGGGAGCAATTGTTTGCTGGTTTCATGGGTGCCAGACCCGTGACGCAGGTCATCTGCACTCATCTGCATCCCGATCACGTGGGACTCGCCGGCTGGCTCTGCGAGCGATTCGGCAGCGAGCTGCTGATGACGCGCGACGAATTTCTGACGTGCAAGACATTGCTCGCCAGCGTGGGTAAGACTGTGCCGAAGTCTGCGCTCGGCTTCTATCGTGCGGCTGGCTACAGCCAGCGCGAACTGGAGGACCTGGAGCGACGATTCGCCGGTTTTGGCGCCGCCGTTCATCCCCTTCCCGATCGTTATCGGCGACTCGTCGCAGGCGAGGAGCTTTGCATCGGCGACAACCGATGGCAGGTCGTCGTCGGCAACGGTCATTCACCCGAACACGCCTGTCTGTATTGCCCCGCGCTGAAACTATTGATCTCTGGCGATCAAGTGCTGCCCAACATTACCTCCAATGTCAGCGTGCTGCCGCTCGAACCGCATGCGAATCCATTGCGCGACTGGCTGGACTCCTGCCGCAGGCTTCGCCAAACGCTGCCTTCGGACTTGCTCGTTCTGCCGGCGCACGAGTTTCCTTTCCGCGGCCTCGAGCTGAGGCTGACGCAGCTCATCGACTCGCACGAGAGCGACCTGCGATCGCTATGGGATTTTCTCGACACCCCCAAGCGCGTGGTGGACTGCTTTCCCGTGCTCTTCAAGCGAGAGGTTCATGGCTCTCAGAAGGGAATGGCCACGGGCGAGGCACTGGCCCACCTAAATTACCTCGCCGACATGAAACAACTAAACCGCATCACGGATGACGAAGGCGTGCACTGGTATAGCCGATAAAACATTACGCGCCGCGGCGCGCGACCAGGTCCGCAATGATCTCCGCATGTCGCTTTCGATCCACGCGATAGAACAACGCGAGCGCGATGGCGAAAAGTGCGATCAACCCTGCTCCCGGCCCGCCGGCGAACCCCAGCCAAGCCACGGTCTGCTCGGGAATCATAGCCGCCGCAGCCGCCGTGGATTCCGAAACATTCTCGGGGAAGCGGATCAGATGCAGTACCAAGCCGGCAATCAACAAGCCCGCGCCGTGCGCCGCCTTTGTCGCGAACGACCAGCCGGCGAAGTAGAGCCCTTCACGACGCGTACCGAACTGATGCTCATGCTCGTCGGCTGCGTCCGGAATGATGGAGATGAAAGCGATGGCGGACAGCGCGAACATCAGCCCGAGGATGAACGACCCTGCGGTGAGAAACGCGATCAACGCGGTGCCGGTGAAGGGCAACAGGCCGAGCAGCCGCAGCCCGGCTGGAACGCTGTAACAGATCATCAAGCCCGTGATACCCACGATCAGCATCGTGCGCTTCTCTACTCGCATGCTGAGCGGGCCGACCAGCGGCGCCCCCATGGCGAGGCCGAGCACGGCGGCCATCATCAGCGTCTGCATCTGTTCGGAGTCCAGTTCCCAGAAGAACACGCCGACGTGCAGCGACAGCGCCTGGTTGACTCCCTGCGTGATGTGCAGCAGCAGGCTCGCGCCGAAAAGGATGCAGAACGTCCGATTGCGCAGCATCTCGACCATCTCGCCGAGCAGGCGACGATGGATCGCATGTGTTGGAGCTGCGGTCTCGCGCTGCAGATGTCGGGTCGCCAGTCCGGTGTAGATCGCGGCGAGCGCCCCAATGACGATGAGCACAGTCAGCGTGAGCGTGAGCGAGAGATAGCCCTCGCGGCGCGAAAGCCCGCTTGGCCCCGCCAGGAACACACCGTAGCCCAGTGCGATCACCGCAACGGTGCCCATGATCCCGATGCCCCATCGCCACACTGCAATCGAAGAGCGCTCCGAATAGTCGCTGCTCAGTTCTGCACTCAACGCCTGGTACGGCAGAGAGAAGATGGAGAGCGACACGCGTAGCGACACGGACAAGACCGTCAGCCACATGAAAAGAGCGGTGTGACTCCACGTCGAGGGCAGCGCGAAGATGAGATTGAAGGTCAGCACCAGCGGAACCAGACCGGCGACCATGAAGGGCACGCGCCGGCCGAAACGCGATCTCCAGCCATCGGAGAGTGAACCGATCAACGGATCAAGGATCGCGTCGATGACCAGCCCCGCGCCGAGCGCGAGGCCGGCGAGCCCTGCAGGCAACCCGCACACCGCGGTCGTGTAGAACAGTACGAAGATGTTGAGCGTGCCGCCGATGATCAACTCGACCAGTTGCCCGGCGGAATAAGCGACCTTGCGTCCGAGCGGCAGTCGCTCCACGAGCGGCGCCGACGTATCCGGTGAAGCGCCGCCGAGAGCCGCGGACTCCTCGATTTCGCTCAGCTGCATTCAGTTGCCCTGCGCTGGGTGATCGCAATTCCATCCGGACGCAATTCAAACGCGCGCCCCGCCGCGAGCCAGGCCCGACGCTGCTCTTTCAGCAGCGAGCGGCGGACCTTTCCGGCGTCGTCTCGCAACGGCTTGTCGCTCACTTCATAGGAGGCGGGCCGTTTGTACTTCGTCAACCTTTCTTCGACGTGAGCAACGATCGCGGCAAGGTCCAACTTCTCTGCGCCGCGCAGTTCGATGATCGCGTGAACGCGCTCGCCCAGATCGGCACAAGGCAACCCGACGACTGCCGACGAGGCGACCGATGGATGCTCGTCCAGCACCGCCTCCACCTCGGCGGGATAGATGTTGGCGCCGCCGCGCAGAATCAGATCGGAGCGGCGATCGGCGAGAAACAAATAGCCGTCGTGGTCGATGTGTCCCAAATCGCCGATCGAGTAGCCGCCCGCGTGATCCGTTTTCGCTTCCGCACCGATGTAACGAAACTTGCTTCTATGGTTGGCCGAGAAGTGGATTTCACCAATCTCGCCCACGGCCGCCTCGCTGCCGTCCTCGCGCAGCACTCGCAGCGTTCCAGGGACCACCTTGCCCACCGAGCCCGGCTTGGCCAGCCATTCCCGGCCCGTGATCACGCAGCCGCCCGCTTCGGTTCCACCATAGCTTTCAAAGATCCGGTCGGCACCCAGCCACTCGATCCAGGCGCGCTTCACCCATTGCGGGCACGGCGCCGACATGTGCCAGACTTTTTTCAACGAGGACATGTCATGGGCAGCGCGCACGCATTCCGGAAGCGCCCAGATTCGTTGCATCATCGTCGGCACGACCGCGACGACTTCGATCCGGTGACGCTCCACCAGCTGCAGAAACATTTCGGCGTTGAATCGGTGCATGCCCACGACGTGCGTTCCCGCCAGCAACGCCAGGCTGGTGAACAGAAACGGCATGTTGTGATAGAGCGGTCCCGGATTGAGCATCGCGCCGCCATCGGAGAAACCCATCACCGCGAAAGGGGCTGTTTCGAAATCCACGACAGCCGGCGTGGTATCGACGATGATCTTGGGACGGCCACTCGAGCCGCCGCTGGCCACCGCCTTCCAACTGGCGGCGGCTGCATCCTTCACCGGAGCATCGCTGAACTGGCCCAACGCAGCGCCAGCGGCAATTCTAGGCCCGTCATAGGAGAACGGCACGTCGCCGATCACCGCTGCCGGCGCCGCAAGCGAAATGATGTCGCTGGCTTCGCGCCCCGGTAGTTTGGACGGCAGGATGCACGGCGTCGCGCCCGCTTTCCACACGCCCACCACCGCCTCGTGGAACTCGGTGCAGTTGGGCAACATCACCACAACCAGATCGTCCTGCTTCACTCCCATCGAGGCGAGCAATCGAGCACGTTGGTTCGAGCGCCGGTCGAGCTCGGCCCAGGTCAGCGAGCCATCGGGATAGGTGACCGCGGGCGCCGAGCCCTTGCGCCTGGCGTGATCCTGGACGACCGACGATATCGACTTAGTGGACATGGTTGCGTGCGATGGCGATGCGATTGTCGAAGCGCGGTTCTATGGCAAGGCTGCGAGTAGCGCCTGGGTGCGGGCCTTGATCGGTTCTTCCATGAAACGGTCAGTGTGAATGTACAGCCTGTTCTCCCGCACCGCTCGCAACACCATCTCACCGACAGTGTCGGGGCTGGTGCCTTGTTGAAGTGCCTGGTTGATCTGCTCTCTCAAACCGGCGCGGCGCTTTTCATGCTCCGCCGACAATTGAACGGCACCCTTGGGCGCGACCTCATGCGAACGATGCACGATGCCGGTCGCGACCGGCCCGGGGCACAGGACGCTGACGCCGATATCGGCGCCCCTGAGCTCGACATTGAGCGCCTCCGACATGCCCACGACGGCGTACTTGGTCGTGCAGTACAAGACTCCCGAGCCGGTGGTTGCCGCAAGGCCGGCACCCGAGGCCGTATTCACGATGTGCCCGCCCTGGCGGCGCTCCACCATCCTGCGCAGGAAAGTCTGGACGCCGTTTATGACGCCGTTGACGTTGATGCCGAGCGCGAAGTCCCAAAGATCGTAGTTGATCTTGGCCGGCGCCTCCGCCACCAGCACGCCGGCGTTGTTGAATAGTAGAGATACCGGGCCAAGCCTGCTTTCGACTTCATCGGCGGTGGATGCATAAGCTATGCGATCGCGCACGTCGAGCTGATACGTTTCTACCTGCGTCATGCCTTGCAACTCGGCTTTTGCGCGAGCGAGGGCAGCGACATCTACATCTGCAAGCGCCAACTTCGCGCCTGCGCGTGCAAGGCTCCGGGCGATGCCGAGGCCGATGCCGTTCGCCCCGCCGGTGATGAATGCGATGCGCCCGCTGACGTCCGTCATTTCGTCACTCCATACAGCGTGACCACGCACGCGCCACCAAGACCGACGTTATGTTGGAGTCCAAGGCGCGCGCCTTCGACCTGCGTCGTCTCGGCGGTGCCACGGAGCTGACGCGTCAACTCATAACATTGCGCCAGGCCGGTCGCGCCGATCGGGTGCCCCTTGGAGAGCAAGCCGCCGCTGGGATTCACCACATGCTTGCCGCCATATGTGTTCTGCCCATCCCGAATGTATCGTTCTGCGGTCCCCTCCGGCGTCAGCCCCAGCGCCTCGTAGGCGACCAACTCATTGGGCGTAAAACAGTCATGCAGCTCGACCACGTCCACATCGTCGGGCGACACGCCCGCGGTTTCATAGACCCGGCTGGCCGCGGCTTTCATCATGTCGAAACCGATGAGGCTGATCATGGAGCGCTGGTCCCAGGTGCTCTGGAAGTCGGTCGTCAAAGCCTGCGCGAGAATCTCCACCCGTGCATCGATCCCGTGCTTGGCTGCGAAGCGCGGAGAAACCAGCACCGCCGCGGCCGCGCCGCAAGTCGGAGGACACGCCTGCAGGCGAGTGACCGGGCCGGAGAGCTGAGGTGACGCCATCACCTCCTCCAATGTCACCGGATCGCGAAACACCGCCAATGGATTGTGAGCTGCGTGCCTGCGCGCCTTGACCGAGATCATCGCGAACGTCTCGGCGCTGGTGCCGTAACGCTGCTGATATTCAACGGCGGCGCCACCATACATCTGCGCGGTCGGCGGCTTGGTCGGATCGTACTCGCGCATTTCCAGGAATTTGGCGCCGTGCCGCTCCATCGTCGCCTTGCGATCGTTGAATACCGCGCCGAGAGCGCCCGGCACCATCTGTTCGAACCCGAAAGCGAGCGCGCAATCGATCGCGCCCGTCTCGATCATCTGACGCGCCAGATAGAGTGCACTCGATCCCGTCGCGCAGTTGTTGTTGACGTTGAAAACGGGAATGCCAGTGGAGCCCACACGGTACAGCGCGGACTGCCCCGCAGTGGAATCGGCGTAGACATACCCCGCATAGGCCTGCTGAATCAGATCGTAGGAGATGCCCGCATCGGCCAGGGCCAGGCGGATGGCCTTCTCCGCCATCACATCCCACTGCTCGCTCTTGCCGGGCTTGGTGAAGGGAATCATGCCGACGCCGGCCACTCGCACATTGCTCATTTCCCGATTCTCCCGTAGGGGCCTCGACTGCCCGCATGACTGTAAAGAAGCATCGTGGCGCTCTGCGACGCCGCTCGCCCCCCTCTTTTCGCAGGGGACGAACTCTGACAGCTCAGCCGCGCGCGAATTCGGCTGCGCGCTCGCCGATCATGATCGAAGTGGCATTCGTATGCCCGCCGATCAGCGTGGGCATGATCGACGCGTCCGCGATTCGCAAGCCTTGCAATCCATGCACCCGCAATTGCGGGTCGACCACGCTTGCAGCGTCAACGCCCATACGGCAGGTGCATGCGGGATGCTGTGCGGTGACGACGGCGGAGCGAATGAATTCCTGCACGTGCCGGACATCGCTGGCGCTGCGCCCGGGCAGTGCTTCCTCGCCCACGTAGCGTTGCATCGTGCTCGCGAACATCAAGTCTCGTGTCCAGCCGATCGCATGCCGCAGTAGATCCACGTCGCGATCGGACTGGAGCAGATTGAACTGGATCGCCGGTGGATCCTGGGGATTCGCCGACCGTAACCGCACGCTGCCGCGACTCTCCGGCCGCATCACGATGTTATAGATGCTCAGCAGGTCCGCGCTTGGTGGGCGAATGCCGGGAAACCAGACCTTGGCGTCGAGGCTCGTGGGTATCAACACGAACTCCAGATCCGGCCTGTCCAGCTCTGGCCGGGAACGATAATAAGCAACCGATGACAACGGCTGCGTCGCCAGGAAGCCCTTACCGGTGAACATCCAGCGCAAGGCGGACCAGGCAATCCGGTCGGCGCGTGTCGCTGATCGGACCCGCAGCGGTTGTCTGCTATGGAACACCATCGGAACCAATGGATGATCCTGAAGACCCGTGCCCACCCCTGGCAGATCGGCGATGACTGCAATTCCATGCTGCCGCAAATGCTCGGCAGGACCGACGCCAGACAGCATCAACAATTGAGGCGAGCCATAGGCGCCGCCACACAGAATGGTTTCGCGCGCGCAAGATGCTGTAAATGTGGTCTCACCTGCGCGGTACTCCACGCCGATTGCGCGCGTGCCCTTGAACAAGATGCGCGTAGCGTGAGCGCCAGTCACGATGTGCAGATTCGCACGACCGCGCGCGGGCGCAAGGAATGTGCTCGCGGTACTGGAGCGGCGGCCGTTGCCGACAGTCAGATCGGGCAGACCGAATCCTTCGTGCGACCCTGCTTCGAAGTCGTCGACCACCGGATAACCAAGCTCGACCGCCGTTTGTTCGATCGCATGCGAAAGTGGATCGTCGTTCGACATGCGCGAAACTGGCATGGGCCCGTCCACGCCGTGCCAGGTACTCTTGCCTCGATCGCTTCGCTCCGACCTTCGGAAATAAGTCAGCACGTCGTCGTACGACCAGCCAGCCGCACCCATTCGCGCCCATTCGTCGTAATCGCGTGCGTGGCCGCGCGAATAGATCATCCCATTGACGGCGGACGATCCGCCCAACACCTTTCCTCTTGGGATGTGAATGGACCTGGCGTTAGCGTGGGGTTCCGGCTCGGAACGGTAGCCCCAATCGAACAGCGCCAATTGTCGAATCAACCGGAAACCCAGCGGCATGCGGATCAGCACGCTCTTGTCCGGAGCACCCGCCTCGAGCAACAGCACCGAGTACTTCGCATCTTCACTGAGCCGTGCCGCTACCACCGCGCCGGCGGAGCCGCCGCCCACCACGATGAAGTCGAAGCTGTGATTCATTCTACGATCCAGCATTCAGCAAGCGATCGACCGCTTTCGCATCGAGGCCGGCTTCCAGAAGTATCTGCCGGCCGTGCTCCCCAAGCCGGGGCGGCAGAGTCGTCTTCGGCCGCTCGCCGTCGAACAGCACCGGCACACCGGGCATGCGAACCGCACCAATGACGGGGTCGTGCAGCATGTTGAAAAATCCGACCTCTCGCAGGTGAGGATCCGCGAGCAGCGCCTCTAGCGACAGGATGGGCCCCGCCGGAATCCCCAGACGCTCGCATGCGGCGAGCCAATCGGCGGAGCTCTTCTTCAAAAGAAACGAAGAAACGAGCTCATACAGCTCGTCTATGTGAGCCGTGCGCATGGCAATCGATCCAAAGCGCGCATCGGCGAGCAACTTGTCGGCGCCCACTTCCTGAAAGAACTCCCGCCAGTGCGCATCTGTGTACGGCATCATGCAGATGTAGCCATCCAAGGTCTTGAAGGGACGCCGCTCGCGAGACAAGGCGCGGGGATATCCGGTCGCGGCGAGTGGCGGCTCGAACTGATGGCCGTACAGATGCTCTACTAGGTTGAAGGCGGCCATGCATTCGAACATCGGAATCTCGACCACGCTGCCCCGGCCGCTGGACGCGCGCCCGGTCAGCGCTGCAAGAATGGCCAGTGCGGCAATCAGTCCCGTGGTCTTGTCCGCCGTGATGGTGGGAAAGTATCTGGGCTCGCCGCCCTGCCGGGCCATGAGATCGGCGCATCCGGACAATCCCTGGATGATGTCGTCGTAGGCCGGCTTGCCGCCATACGGGCCCGCTTCGCCAAATCCATGCAGACCGGCATAGACGAGTCGCGGATTCCTCGCTTGCAGAGCATCCGGTCCGAGCCCGAGCCTCGCGAGCTTTTGCGGGCGAATGTTGTGCATGAAGACATCCGCGCCATCGACGAGTTTCAATAACGCATCGCGCCCCGGCCCGCGCTTCAAGTCGAGCACGATGCTGCGTTTGTTGCGATTGGTGCTGAAGAACAGAGCCGCCATGCCGGACTCGATCGAGGGTCCGGTCTGCCGCGTCGAGTCGCCTCCCGGCGCTTCGACCTTGATGACATCGGCACCGAGATCGCCCAGCCATTGACTCGCCAAAGGTCCCATGGCAATCGTCGTGAGATCGATCACGCGTATGCCGGACAGCGGCGCGGTCATGGCGATTGTTCCGTCGCCGGCCGGCCGGCAAGCATGCGCTTGGAGGTGTAGCGCAGAACCAATGTTTTGTTCTGGTTGTAAATGGAGATCAGCGAATCGACGATGGCGCGGCCATGACTCAGCGTCGGGCGGACAGCGGTGATCTCGATCACGGCGTGGATCGTGTCGTTCACGCGCACCGGCGCGATCGCTTCCTGCGTGCAGGAGAGCATCGCGATGCCAGTCCCTCTGATCAGCGACTGAACGATGAAGCCTTCGATGAGCGCATAGGTAAGCGCGGCCGGCACAGGCCGTCCGCCCATCGGTCCGGCGGCGGTGGCGTCAAGGAAGGTGCTGTCCACCATGCCGGTCAAGGTCACGAACTGAATCAGGTCGGCCTCGGTCACCGTGCGACGGTAAGTCCGAAACCTCTGCCCGACGCTCAGGTCCTGCCAGAACAACCCCTGACCGAGCAGCGTTGCCGACTGCCACTCCATGGCCACGTCCGGTGGCGGCTGCGGATTGCCCTCAGACATCGAGATTGAGCACCACGGTCTTCAGTTCAGTGAAAGCCTCGATGGCCGCATAGCCGCCTTCGCGGCCGATCCCCGAGCGTCTGATCCCGCCCATCGGCGAATGCGGGCTGCTCGCATAGCCGTTGATGCCGATGGAGCCGCTGCGGATCGCGCGCGCGACACGAAATGCTCGCGTGATATCCGTCGTGAACACACATCCGGCGAGGCCATATTCACTGTCGTTGGCAATAGCGATCGCTTCGTCCTCGCTGTCGAAGGGAATGACGCTGAGCACGGGGCCGAAAATCTCTTCGCGAGCAATCGTCATGTCGTTGCGAACGTCGATGAACAGCGCCGGGTTGATCCAATTGCCATGCGACAGCTCGCCGCCGGGCGTATCCCCACCGAAGCACAACGTGGCCCCTTCACGCTTGCCGCTGTCGATGTAGCCGAGCACGCGCGCGACCTGCCGTTTCGAAATGATTGGAGCGGCATTGGTGGCCGGATCGAACGGGTCGCCGAAGCGAACGGTCTTCACTTGCTCGCTCGCGTGCTGGACGAACTCATCGAGCACCGAGCGGTGTACGATGGCGCGGCTCGGCGTCGAACATATCTGACCCGACAGGAACGTGGAGCACAGCCCCATCAACGTGCGCGCCGCGGCCGGGACGCTGCGGGCATCGGGAAACACCACGCCGGCGCTTTTTCCGCCGAGCTCCAGCGAAAGCCGCTTCATGTTCCGGCCGCTGGTGCTCATGATCTGCTCGCCTGCTGCCGCGCTGCCGGTGAAGGAGATCTTGTCCACGCCGGGATGCGTTACGAGCGCAGTTCCGGTCCGGGCACCGCCGGTGATGAAATTGAACACCCCGGGCGGCACGTCGCTACTCGCAAGAATTTTTGCCAGCCGCTCGACCGCGAGGTTTGTGTATTCCGAAGGCTTGACGATGACCGTGCAGCCGCTGGCGAGCGCAGCGCCTACCTTGATTGCAAACATGGCGAGCGGCGCATTGAACGCAAGGATTGCGGCCGCGACTCCGACCGGTTCCCGGAACGACAAGTAATGCATGTTGGAATCGGAGGAGAAGCGCGGATACGTTTCTCCGGTGATCTTGTCGCACCAGCCGGCATAGTGATCGAAGATGTCAGCCGCCGCCTTTCCCGAGACGCGCGAGCCACGGCTGAATTTGTACGGTATGCCGTTGTCCAGCGTCTGCAGCTGCGCGAGCTCTTCCTCGGCGGCATAGATTCTCTCGATGATGGGCTGGAGAATGCGTTTTCGATCCTGGGCCGGCATGCGCGGCCATGGCCCTTTGTCGAAGGCTTCTCGCGCGGCCGCGACCGCGCGGTCGACGCCGCTTTGGCCCGCTTCGATGAAGCTGGTCATCACCTCGTTGGTCGCCGGGTGAATCTGCTCGAAACGCTCGTCACCGGCATCGATCCACTCGCCGCGGATGAATAATTTGCCTGGCTGCACACCCAGCTTGTCTCGCACCGATCGAAGACTCGTAGCCAATGGACGTTCCCCCGCACTTACGCGCCAATTGTCGCCGCGGCCGGCGTGCTCGGCTGCAGCGCCGATTTCAGGATCTCGCCATTGACCGATCGCGGCAGCGCCGCTCGAAACTCCACGCTCACCGGACATTTGTATCCGGCGATGTAGCGACGGCAATGGGATCTGATCGCATCGAGCCCGGGAAGATGTATGCCGGCCTTGGGCACGATGATCGCGTGCACCGCTTGTCCCCACTGCTCGCTGGGAAGACCGATGACGGCGCAGGCTTCCACCGCCGGATGCAACATCAGCACGCTTTCCACTTCCGAGCAGATGACGTTCTCACCGCCGGACACCACCATGTCGCTCAACTTGCCGATGACGAACAGCTCGCCCGCCTCATTCATGTACGCGGCATCGCCCGTGTGCAGCCAGCCATCGCGTATCGTTTTTTCGGTCTCGACAGGCCGGTTCCAATAGCCCTGCATCAAGCCCGCGCCGCGAACGACCAGCTCGCCGGTCTTGCCTCGAGGGACTTCCTTGCCGTCCTCGCCAAGGATGCGAGCTTCGGTCGTCAAGCCGGGCCGGCCGACCGCGCCCGCTGGTTTGGAAACATTGGTGTCGCTGGCATCGATACTCACCAATGGCGCCATTTCTGGCACGCCATACACCTTGACGAACTTCACCGCGGGCAGCCATTTTCCGCAGTCCTTCGCGAGCTCGTCGGTCGAGGCGGAGACCACGCAACTGAGTTGCCGCAAGCGGGTGCGCCTCAGCTTTTCCAACGCCGGGCTGTCGAGCAGTCGGTGAAGCATCGTCGGCACCAACAGAGTGTTGGAGACCCCCTGCTCCACAATGAGCTTCACCGCGTCCTCCGCCTGGAAGCCTGGAGCAATGACCTGCGTTGCCCCACGCAACGTCAACGCGAGCATGAACATCGCGCCGGCCAGGTGAAACAGTGGCGCGACGTGCAAACCGATGTCTTGCTCGGTCGCCAGTTGTTCGAGCCCACCGAGCACACTGCTCATCATGTTGGCGTGAGATAGCATCACGCCCTTGGTCGACTCGCGGCTGCCGCCACTGTAGAAGATCGCCGCAAGCTGCTCGCCGCCGCGGCGGACATCGCCGTGCGGCTTCGAGTCGCGAATCAGCTGCTCATAGGAAAACATGCCGCTGTGGACGCTGCCATCGCCCGCATGGATCACGGTCTGCAGGTGCTCGGAACGGTCACAAAGGCCGGCCACCAGGGGCACCGAGGCGTCGTCCACGAACAGAATCCGGGTCTGACAGTCATCGAGCGCTCGGACCATTTCCCATTCGTTCCAGCGGATGTTGATGGGATTGGCGACGCCGCCGGCCCACCACACCGCATACAGAAATTCCACGAACCGATCCGAATTGTGGGACAACAAACCGACGCGATCGCCTTGCCTCAAGCGCAGCTTCGCCAGCGCCGAGGCCATCCGAGCCACTCGCACCGCGCAGTCGGCATAAGTGGTCGTCCGGTCCTGGAAGATCGTCGCCACCCGGTCGGGATGCTGCTGGGCGGCTCGATGCAAGGGTTGTGTCAGATACAAATTCGACATTCAGAGTAGCGACAACGAAGGCCTGCAATCACAGGTGCATGCAACGTCAACATACTGGATGCATGCGGGCATGCCGCCCCTCCTTTTCGCAGGGGTAATTGCGGCTGCATCTCTCCTAGTGTTTGGGGATAAATCATCCGCGGCCGAGCGAAGATGGCTCATCCCAGCACACTGGACTGGGCAGATCGCAGGTTGCAAGGCAGAGTCATGATCGGGGGATTTCCAGGCACGGGCGTTCGCGCCCGACCCACACGCCGGCCGCTTGCGTATCTGCCCCGCTTGGCGATCGATTCTCGTGAGGAGTAGTTCCATGAAAGACCTGTCGGGCCGTACGGCCTTCATTACCGGCGGAGCGCAGGGCATCGGGCTGGGAATCGCGCGGCGTCTGGCGCGTGAGGGCGTCAATCTGGCGATCGTCGATATCGATGCCGAAGCGCTGGAGCAGGCGCGGCTGGAGCTTGAAACAGCGGCGCCCGAACAATCGATTCGCGTAGCGGCGTACAAGCTCGACGTGCGCGATCGGCAGGCATTCGCGCAAGTCGCGGACCAGGTCGAAGAGCGCCTCGGCCCCGTGTCCCTGCTGTTCAACAACGCCGGTGTGGCATCCGGCGTGACTGTCGCGAAAATGACTTACGAAATGTGGGATTGGGTGCTCGGCGTCAACCTGCAGGGCGTGGTCAACGGGATCCAGACGTTCCTGCCTCGCATGATCAAGCGTGGCGCCGCGGGCCATCTCGTCAACACCGCTTCGGGCGCCGGCCTGGCGGCGACCAACGCGGGGTTTCTCTACACCACTTCGAAATATGCGGTGGTCGGTCTGTCCGAGTCGTTGCGCAACGAGCTGCAGGCGGCTGGGACCGGGATCGGCGTCAGCGTGCTTTGTCCGGGGCCCGTCGCAACCGGCATCGTCAGCCGCTCCATGATGGCTCGGCCCGGCGCCAGGCAAGAGGCCAACAGCGAAATGCTGAGCCGCCTCAAGGAAGTGGACAACCACCTTCTCCAGCACGGCGTCAGCATCGATGCCGTCGGTGAGATGGTGCTGAACGGGATCAACAACAACAGCGCCTACATCTTCACCGACCGGCTCGCGGAGGATCTGGTGATCGAACGTACCAAGAGCATTCTTGCGTGCCTGCCGCCGCGCTCCGATAAAAACGCCGACACCGACGCGCGCTCATTGTCACTGCTAGCCGGAGGGGCCGGAAGAAGCGGAAGTTGACGGGCGATCCACTATGATAGCGGCGAACCCACCTCGCCCTGCCGAGGACACCGAAACGGGTGTAGCAACGATAGTGGAACCTGCATGATGAAGCCGAAGTCTCCGGAACCCGCCATCATCCGGACCAGACTTGCGCCGCCCCGTATCGGCAGCGCGCCGGTGAGCCGAGACAAGCTGCTGCAACGTCTGAACGCGCGCAGCGACTGCAAAGTGACCCTCGTGCTGGGGCCGGCCGGCAGCGGCAAAACCATGTTGCTCGCGCAATGGCGCAAGCAGCTCTCGGAACAAGGCGCAAAGGTCGCCTGGTACAACCTGGGCACCGACGACGACGTGACCCAGGTCGCCGCGTACATCGTCGAAAGTCTGCGCAGCGTGCAGCTGGACATCCGCACCGACGAGCTGCAGTTCTTCAACCGCTCCGGCGGCAAGTCCCGCAACAGCTTGCTCGCCTCCCTGGTCGACGATCTGATCGACTGCGGCGAACAGGTTTATTTGATCATCGACGACATCCATCACGGCACCGCCTTCAATATCTTCCAGCTGCTGGACGCGTTCCTGGATGCGCTGCCCGAGAACGTCCATCTGGTATTCGGCGCCAGGTCGCGGCCGTTGCTGAACCTCGTCAAGCTGCAGACCCAGGATCAACTGGCCGAGTTCGATTTCAAGGATCTGCGTTTCGATGTCGATGAAACCGGCAAGTTCGTCGCCGCACAGGGCCTGACCAGCCTCGCTCCCGCCCACATCGCCCGCCTGCACGAGATGAGCGACGGCTGGGCAGCCGGACTGCAATTACTGCTGTTTTCACTACGCAAGGAAAGCCGCGTCGAGCACTTCTTCGAGCGCCACGCGAGCAAGCCGAGCGTTTCGCAAGAGGGCGCGCTGGTCAGCTATCTCGAATCCAATGTCGCGGACTTCATCAGTACGGAAGAGCTCGATTTTCTGTGCGCGATTTCCATCTGCGGCCGCTTCAATCGCGCCCTGTGCGAAGTCCTGAGCGATAATCCCAAAGCCGGCGAGCTGCTGAAGAAATTTGCGGACGAACAGTTGTTCCTGCTGCCGATCGACACGCCGGAAGTCGATCCCTGGTATCGATTTCATCGCCTGTTCAACGATTTCTTGCACAGCCGGCTGGAACAGCGCGAACGCGCCGAGATCCAGTCGCTATACCGAAAAGCCGCGCACTGGTTTGCGGAACAACGGCTGTATGTCGAAGCCGTACGTTATGCGAGTGAAGCCGGTGACAACGAGCTGCTGGCAGAGCTGATCGATCGTTCGGCCCGCCGGCTGTCGGCCGCTGGCAATTTCAGGCAGCTCATCAAATGGTGCGGCCAGCTGCCCAAGGACATCCTGGGTGATCGACTGAACATCAGTCTGAACCTGGCCTGGGCCCAGATCTTCTGCGGCCACTTCGATGCCTTTCAGGAAAACATTCAGGGCATCCTGCAGCACCCGAAGCACAATGCACACTCGGTTCGCTTCGAAGTTCAATTGCTGCGTGCCTGCGGCCACTCGGCAGTGGACGATACCGCCGCGTTGAATCGCATCGTCGAGCCCATGCTGCAGGAGTCACTACCCGCGGATCCATTCCTGCTGTCGCTGATCAGCAGCCTCGCCTCCGCCGGTTTCGCTTATGCCGGACGCTTTGCCGAAGCCAGGGAAGCGGTTCGTATCTTCTACAAGAATCTTTCTCCGGGCCAGACCCAGCACCAGTATCTGCTCGCCGACGTGGCGATCGGCAGCTCGTATCTCGCCGAAGGCCGCATCCGCGATGCGCTGGCCCACCTGATGCCGTTCAAGGAGAAAATCATCTTGCGCGGCAGGATCGGGCCCGACGCCGTCGGCAACACCATTGGCTCGCTGTGCGAGGCTCTGTTTCAATTCAACCTGCTGGATGACGCCAGAGAGCTGCTCGACTCCTACGCGGAAATGATCGGCGCGGCGGAATTGCCGGAAGGAATTCTGAATGGATATCGGGTTCGCGCCCGCCTGGAGTTGCTTGCCGGTCACGCGCAGTCTGCATTCCAGACCATGCAGCGCCTCGAGGAGATCGGCCTCCAGCGGCGGCTCGATCGGCTGGTGGCGTGGAGCCTGTACGATCAGTTCGCGCTCTCCGTGCACTTCCAGCATCTGACTTCCCGCGATGAGATCCTGCATCGACTTGCGCTGCTTGCGGCGAAATACGCTGAGTACCAGGACTGCTCGTGGGCGCAGATCCCAATGATCTACGCGCTGGCTGCTGCCGAGGACGCACTCCACCAGCGCCTCGACCACCTCGAATGTTTGCAACTCATCGAGACCGCTGAAACGCTCTGCCGGAGAATCGGTCGCGCGGCCATCCTGATACGCCTCGGATTCATGCGCTGTATTGCCAGGCTTGCGGCTGGCAAACAGCAGGCAGCGTTGAGCGAAGCCTCGGAGCTGCTCGCTAAGGCAGCCCAGCTCGGTACGGTGCGAGCGCTGGCAGACCTCGGCGCCCTCGCGCACCCATTGGCGAAGCTGCTCGTGAGTCGCGGACACGGCGAAACCGAGCATGAAATGCTGCAGATCGCTCTGCGCAGCGGCCGCTCTCTACCAGACACTAGCGCCGATTCAGCGGACCCCGTCGCACCGTTGACGGAACCATTGACCGCACGGGAACAGGACGTGCTGGAGCTCTTGGGCAAGGGACTCTCCGCCAAAAGCATCGGCCGCAGCCTGGACATCTCCCTGGCCACGGCGAAGTGGCACCTGAAGAATGTCTACGGCAAGCTGCACGCCGGTTCTCGCGAAGACGTGCTCGCGAAGGCAAGACGACATCGCATCATCAGCTAACAAGAACAAAGTAACGAGCCGGAATTGCCGCGGCAGATTATCCACCCGCCGCGGCTTTCGCTCTCAGCTCTTCCCTGCGAACTTACGCGTCGCCAGCACCTTTTCGATATTTGCCCGCATGGCGGGTGGCAGTTTCTCTATGTCGATGGGAAAGCCATTGACCAGCATCGCTTGCATGTGGCCGATTTGGTGCAGGTGAAAGCCATAGTCCTGCGCCGCCTTGCGTCCCATCTGATCCTGCGCGAAGTTGATCGCCTGCTTCACCAGCTTCATGGTGAACGGATTGTTCGCGGCAATCGCCTGGGCCAGCTCCAGTGTTCGAGCGGCGAGTTGGTCGCGCGGCACGACATGATTGATCATGCCCCGCCGCTGCGCTTCCTGCGCCGTCAGCCAGCCGCCGGTCATCAGCCATTCCTTTGCCTGGCGCACGCTCATCTCGAAAGGATGCTGCCAGAACTCGACACCGGCGATGCCCATCTCCGCCGCGGTGGCGTCACGGAAGCGTGCTTCCTCCGAGCAGACGATGAGATCGCACATCCATGCCAGGATGATCCCGCCAGAAATCACTGACCCCTGGATCTCGGCAATGGTCGGCTTCGGCGAGTTGCGCCAGCGCTCGCTGATCTCCAGATAGATCTCCTTCTCGCGCGCGTAAAAGCCCTCCCAGCCTTTGCCTTTATAACTGCCGCCCCAGAGTCCGACTGTTTGATCTGGCGCCGGGTTGTCCGGCCCCTCGCCGCTCAAATCGTGGCCGGCGTTCCAATGATCGCCGCTCGCCGCGAGGATGATCACATTGATGTCATCGTCGTGGCACGCGCGCTTGAACGCATCGTCGAGCTCGTACGTCATTGTGATGCCCTGCGCGTTGCGCCGGTTGGGCCGATTCATGACGATTCGCGCGACCTTGGGAGCGGGCTGCTCATAGATCAGTTGCTCGTACTCGCGGCCTTTAGCGGCCATATCCATCTCCTGTTTCAGAAGTTATATTCGAGCGACACACCATACGTGCGTGGCATTCCAAACGTAGCGGCCGTGGTGAGCACGTTCTGCGAATAGCTGGTGTAATAGCTCTCGTCGCTCAGATTCCGGCCGAACACCGACATCGACAGCCGGTCGTTGAATGCCAGCGTGGCGTTCGCGTCGGTGAGGAAATACGACGGCTGGCTCAGCGTATTGCTGAAATTGAAGTAGACGCGGCTCGAATACGCGCCGGACAGCGACAGATCCAGCCTCATGTCGCCGGGAAGCCACGCATGAAAGTTGAGCGCAGCGCTCGCAGACCACTCGGGCGCTCTGACCATGTTGGAGCCGCTCGCATCCACGCTCGTGCTGGAGTAAAACAGACCGAAGACGGACGCCGGATCGGTGGGATCGATCCGGTAATCGAGCGCGTTCGTGAACTCTTCGTAGCGAGCGTGCGTGTAGGCCACCGACGCTCGAAAATCGAAGGCAGTGTTGAAACGATAGGTGCCGTCGATATCCAAGCCGTAAATCTCGGACTTGGGCGCATTGAAGAGCTGTTGGAATATCTGCCCGCCGCTGGAGAAGATGGCGTTCACCTGCGTGTCCGTGAAATCGTAGTAATACAGCGCGCTGTTCAGCGTGAAGTCCTGCGACGAGGTCTTGTATCCGATTTCGTAGGCATTCACGTACTCCGGATCGACCTCATTCCCCAGCGGCGACGTGGCATCGAAGATGCCGGCCTTGTAGCCGCGCGTATAGGTCGCATAGACATTGCTTTCCGGGGTGAGCTCATATCGGACGCCGACGCGCGGAGTCCACACGCTCTCGGTCGTGCTTCCAACGTTTTCACCGCGCCCCACAGGGAGGAATCGGGTGTCGATCTCACGCGTTTCATGCGTATAACGCAGGCCGCCGATGAGCACCCAGTCGCCTAGATGATAGTTGCCATCGAAGTAGGCGGACTTCGCCGTGGTATGGCCGACGGTGACGAACTGCGTCACGTCGTTGATATTGAGATAAGGAATGTCGCCGCGATTGCGGTAGTAGAACAAGCCCGCCACATAGTCGAGCGTCGATCCCGGCCGCGAGGTCAGGTTCACCTCCTGAGTGAAGGTATCGAACTCGCTCTTCAGGGCGATGCGGGCATTGGCGGCGGGCACCAGATCCTGATAGGTCGAATCCAGATCGTTGACGCTGACCAGCTCGCTGCGCTGACTCGACGTCATCGACTGCAGCGTGCCGAAATCCAGATCCCACTTGACGCGGCCGGAGTATTGCGCCGACTCGGTGCGCACCAGGTCCTCGACATTGTGCGATCGATGAAATCGATCGCTGGCGATCGGGCCGGCATTGGCGTCGATACCCGGCACGCTGAAGAACGGCGAGGGAGAGATCGCCTGATAGCTCGAGCCGGTCGGATCGTCGAACTTGCTGAGATATCCTGCCAGCACGATGCTCAGCGAATCGGTCGGCTGCCACAGGAACTTCATGCGTCCCGAGTAATCCTCGCCTTCATTGACGAGATCGTTGGTGCGCGAGTCGCGGATGTATCCATCGGAATGCCGGTAGGAGACGGCGGCGTTTGCAGCGATCCCCTCGGCGATCGGCACATTCACATAGCCGCTGCCACGCGCCTGGCCGAAGCGCTCGTACGAGACTCTCAGTCGTGCCGCTGGGTCCATCGAAGGGTCGAGCGTGGTGATCAGGATCGCACCGCCGGTCGCGTTACGACCGAACAGCGTGCCTTGCGGCCCCTTCAGCACCTGTACGTCGGAGACGCTGGCGAGATCGAAGATGTTCGTCGCCTTGAAGGGCAGGTACACGCCGTCCACGTACACCGATACGTTGGATTCGCCGCCCGAAGAGCTCAGCGTCGAACCGATGCCACGTACCGTCGGCGAAAGACCATAGACATCGCGTTGCAAGTAGATGCCGGGAACGAGTTTGTTCAAAGACTCGAGGCTCATAGCGCCCGCACGCTCCATCTCGGAGATCGAGACTGCCGCTACGGAAATCGGCACATCGACGAGACGCTCGGAGCGCCGCTGCGCCGTGACGATGATTTCTTCCAGCCCTGCGGAGCTGACGCTACTCGCGTCGGGGTTGGCCGAAGTCGGAGTCGACGGTTCCTGCGGCGCTCCCTCGGCGGGCTGCGCCTGCGCGCTCGACACGGCCGCGCAGGAGACGGCCAGTAACGAAACAGCGACTTTTGTCATCATCGAACATCCCCCTTCCTCTATAGTTGTTCACCAGCATTGCAAAGCCAACATACTGGGTCCGTGGAAGCGCGGCCCCCTCTTTTTAGTAGGGGGAGTGGCACGATGGGACGGGCCGTATTGAATCCTGGCGAGCATGACGCCATGGCCTCACGGCAATTGGCGCGAAATGACTTCCTTCATGATCTCATTCGCGCCACCGTAGATGCGCGACACTCGCGCATCTGCCCAGGCACGCGCGATCGGGTACTCCCACATGTACCCATATCCGCCGTGCAGCTGCACGCACAAATCCAGTACTTTGCTCGACAACTCGGTGCACCAGTACTTGGCCATGGACGCGGTGGAGGCGTCGAGTTTGTCTTGCAGCTGCAGCTCGATGCAGCGATCGACGAACACTCGGGCGATCTGCACTTCGGTCATCGCTTCGGCCAGCTCATGCCGTGTGGCCTGGAATTCCATGATCTGCTTGCCGAAGGCTTTGCGCTCTCGACAATAGTTCGATGTCTCCACCACGGCCGTTTCCATCTGCGCCACCGCCGTGATGGCAATCTGCAAACGCTCCCAGCTCAGCTCCTGCATCAGGTACACGAAGCCCTTGTTGGCTTCGCCCAGCAGGTTGTCCCGCGGCACCTTCACATTGTCGAAGAACAGCTCGCCGGTGTCCTGCGCCTTCAGTCCGACCTTCTTCAGCCGCTTGCCCTTGCTGAAGCCGTGCATCGAGGTGTCGACGACCAACAAGCTCGTTCCCTTCGCACCCGCTGCCGGCTCAGTCTTAGCGACCACGATCACCAAGTCGCAGTGCATGCCATTGGTGATGAAGGTCTTGGAGCCGTTGAGAATGTACTGATCGCCATCCAGCATGGCCGTCGTTCGAATGCCTTGCAGGTCGGAGCCGCCGCCCGGCTCGGTCATTGCGATGGCGCCGATCATCTCGCCTGTGGCCATGCGCGGCAGGTACTTTTGTTTCAGCGGCTCGCTGCCATAGTGCAGGATGTATGGCGCGACGATCTCCGAATGCAGCGACATGCCGAGCAGCGCCGAAACATGCTTGCGCGCGAACGCCTCGAACAGCACCACGCTGAAGATCTTGTCGACACCGGCGCCACCGTACTGCGCAGGCATGGTTGGACACAACAAACCGGCATCAGCTGCTTTGCGCCACACCTCACGGTCGACGTAGCCCTGCTCTTCGTAGCGCTCGTAGTGCGGCACGACTTCGACATCCAGGAACCGGTCGACCGCGTCCCGGAACTGCAGATGTTCATCGAGCAACAGTGTGCGCGGCATTGCCATCGGAGCCCCCCAGCGCCACCAACGCCTCGCCTTGGATCTTCAGCTCGCCGTACTGGTTGCGCATCTCGACCTGCACGCGAGCCAACGGACTTTCTCCCTGATCGAGGGTCTCGATGACGCGGCCCGTGAGCACCGGTTGATTGCCGAGATGGATCATGCCCATGAAACGCACATCGAAGCGTCGCAGGCAGGATTGCGGGCGCCACTCGGTCAGCAATCGGCCGAGCCAGGCCATGCCGAGCATGCCCTGGGCGAACACATCGGGCATGCCCGCGCGGCGAGCAAAATCGATATCGATATGAATCGGGTTCAGGTCCCCCGATGCACCGGCATAGATGGCGAGCATCTTTCGGTCGATCGCGGGGAGGCGCAATTGCGGCAGCTCGTCGCCGACGACGACGGATTTTGCACTCGTGCTCATGTTCTTCAATTCCTCGCCACGAGGACCGAGGAGATGTCGCCCACGGCTTGCCCGAGCTGATTGGTCACAGTCGTACGAGTCGTGATCAGCTCCATGGTTCCGCCCTTCTTCTCGACGATATCGGCGACCGTCGATTTCAGCGTCAGCACATCGCCGGCGCAGACCTGCGCGTGATAAGTGAACGATTGCTCACCGTGCAGGATGCGCTGGATGGGCACTTCCAACGCGGCCAACATCTGCATCAGCGTGCCGGCATCGAACTGTGCCGCGAACCAGAACGTGGGCGGAGCGAGCAAGCCACGATGGCCGGCGGCGCGCGCCGCCGCATCATCGACGTATTCAGGTCGCTTCTCGCCAATCGCATTGGCGAAGGCGAGCAAGCGGCCTCGCTCGATCGCCCAGACAACTGCAGGCAACTCCATGCCGACGTGTTTTTTGTCGATCATGATCAGTTGTCACGTTGATACAAGGTGACGACGCAAGCGCCGCCGAGACCGAGATTGTGTTGCAAACCCAGGCGGGCGCCGGGCACTTGGCGCTCGCCCGCCTCACCGCGCAACTGCTCAACCAGCTCCGTGCACTGCGCGAGACCCGTGGCGCCGAGCGGATGGCCTTTCGACAGCAGCCCGCCGGAAGGATTGGTGACGACCCGGCCGCCGTAAGTGTTATCGCCGGCAGTCACGAATTTTTCCGCGCCTCCTTCGTCGCACAGACGCAGCCCTTCGTACGTGATGACCTCGTTCTGGGCGAAGCAGTCATGCAGCTCGACGACATCGATGTCTTTCGGTTCGATGCTCGCCTGCTCGTACACTTTGTCCGCCGCTTCGCGCGTCATGTCGGCGCCCACCAGTGCCATCAAGCTGCGCTTCTCAAAGGTGCCCGGACGGTCGGTGGTCATCGCTTGAGCGGCGATGAAGACACGGCGATCGAGGTTGTTGCGCTCGGCAAAGTCACGAGACACGAGGACGGCAGCAGCCGCGCCGCAAGTCGGCGGGCAGGCCATCAGTCGGGTCAAGCTGGCTTCGGGGAACACGAGAGGCGCGGCCATCACGTCATCTTCGGTGACCACCTTGCGCAGTAGCGCCATCGGATTATGCGCCGCGTGTCGGCTGGCCTTGGCGCGCACCTTGGCAAACAAGTTCGGCTTCACGCCGTACTTGTCCATGTACTCCATACCCGCGCCGCCGAAGTAACGCAGCGCCAGCGGCACCGGGTACGGATTGATCTCGTCACACAGCCGATCGAAGTCCGCAAACGGCGAAGGACGATCGGTCCAGTGAGTCGTGAGCGCGCCCGGCTGCATCTGCTCGAAGCCGAGCGCCAGTACGCAGTCGGCCGCGCCGCTCTCGATCAACTGTCGCGCCAGAAACAGTGCGGTCGAGCCGGTCGAGCAATTGTTGTTCACATTGGCGATGGGAATGCCGCTCATGCCCACCTGATAGAGCGCACGCTGCCCGGAGGTCGAGTCACCGTAGACATAACCAACGATCGCTTGTTGCACGTTGGCGTATTCGAGCCGCGCATTGGCTAATGCCTTGCCCACGGCGGCAGCAGCCATCACGTCGTAGCTGTCCGACGCGCCTGGCTTGCCGAAGGGCACCATGCCGACGCCGGCGACGTATGCCTTTTCTTTCATGAGAGCTCTCCGATTTCCCATCGCTGCGCCAAACTACTGCCCGATGCGGAAAGCTCCACCCTACGGAAAGTAGGGTTTACAGCACGACTTCTTCAATCACCCTCGCCGCGAACGGCAGTGCCCCCGAGATGATCAACCAGCGAGGTTCGGCCGTGGCAGAATCGTGAGCGTGAGCCACTCCGCCACCAGCGCCGGCTTGTGTTCACCTTCAATCTCGACGGTGGCGGTAAGGATGGACTGCCATTGTGCCGGACTGCGCTCTTGCAGGTCTTTAAGCGTAAAAATCCCTCTGACGTGCTTGCCCACGCCTACCGGCTGCAGAAAGCGCACGCTGTTCAAACCGTAGTTGATCATCATCTCGGCACCGACCACGGGAGGAATGACCGAAGCAGCCATCGCGCTCAGCATCGAGAGAGAAAGGAACCCGTGTGCGATCGTGCCGCCGAAGGGCGTTGTTGCCGCGGCCAACGGATCGACATGGATGAACCGCTCATCCTCGGTTACCGCGGCGAACCGGTCGATGCGTTGCTGGTCCATGAGGTACCAGCCTGACACACCGATCTGTCGGCCCACGAATTGCCTGTACTGCTCCAGTGAAACCGGCTCAATGGCCATCGCAGCACCTCGACGAACGCCATGTAGACTCGACGCATCACACATGGTCAGGTTTCCTCGGTCTGACTCGCGTCGAATCCAGCTTTAGCAAGTTCTATTTGGGCTTGGAGCGATGCGCGCTCGGGCACGATCTCGTCATCGCGATTCGACAGCTTGTCGTAGCTCGCTTGCAATCGCTCGGCCGCATCGGCGCCGTCACCGATCCAGAACTCCTCGCTGTCCGGCTTGGTACCAGTGAAGATCGGACGTCGCGAATCTGTGTCTACGGCGACAGTTCAACACAAACAACTTAGAGAGGTATGATGCATGCGCACGATCGGACTCGAGGGAGGATGCACCTGCGGAGCGATCCGGTATCGATTGGCAGCGATGCCCTACGATACTGGCTGGTGTCACTGTCGTGTCTGCCAGCGCGCGTCGGGTTCAGCCGGCATGGTCTTCACCACGGTCCCGAAAAAGAGCTACACAATCGTACAAGGCTATGATCTGATATGTCGGTTCCAGTCGACCTCATTCGGTGAGCGGACATTCTGTCGGAATTGCGGCGCGCCGCTGACGATTCACGTCGACCATCAACCCGATGAGATCGATATCGCCGTCGGCTCGCTCGATGAGCCAAGCGCGGTCAAGCCAGGATTTCATCTGTTCGTCGAGTACATGCCAGCATGGATGTCACTCGCGGATAACCTTCCCCGTTACCCAGGTCTACGTCCGAACACGAGAGGCCTCGAGCCTGGTCAAACGGATCCTGTGGGTGGCGTCGCACGGCCGCGGGCAGCTGATACAACCCGCGGCAGTGAGATCGCAAGCGAATCACAAGCCAACCGGATTGACTAAGCCAATTCGGGGGTTGAGCAACGAGCTTGGTTCGGCTTGCCTCGCATCTGCCGGGACGCACCTTGCAGGCTCAACGGAGGTGATAGTACCCGACGAGTCCGGGAGTAAACGTTACCTTGTCGTTCCCGACCGCCTCGAGAATGCCGTTACGAACGGATTCACTCGGAGTGCCATACACCTCCATGCTTTGAACGACGCAGTACCTCATGACCTCACTTATATGGGGATCGGAAACTTCCCAGTGACGGAGAACAGCTTCAGAATTCGCATAGAGTTGGAAGCTATAGCAAAGGCACTTTTCATGATCAATGAATACTTGCACCATTAGCTGAGGGGCATTTTTCTCGGCGAACAAAACAGCATTCCGTATAGCCCGCTCAAATTCAGTCGTGTGCTCGCGCTCGTATGCCATAGTGTTACGGAGCAGGATAGCTCGTTCAGGCCGTTCTTTTTCCATAGCAAAGACTTTCCATTACTCATGGTTGAAACGTTCAGTGCGCTCGAAATCCTAACGTTTGACACGAGAGGCGTCGCCCGGCTTGCCGGCGACGTACTCTCGATGGAAGGGTCAAGCGGCCGCACCTAAGCGCGTAATGCGCTTTCGAAGCCTCGGGCTAGAAGCAGCCTTGGATGTGCGTGGCCTACTATTGGCGCAGGCGCGCTGCCTTTTCCCCAAGCGCAAGGGAAAAGCCTTCAGCATTTTGGCTCGGATTCAATCAGCATGCTGCTCGCTCCCATCTCGGCGGCCTTGCGATGGCGTGACGCGCCAGGCCTCTGCCTATCCCCTGACCATTGCCTGTGGGTTGATCCAAAGGTGCTCGAGCCGCGAGCAAAGGCGCCTCGCCTTTGCGAGTCGGGCGCGCAAATGCGCGCGGACTCGATTCTACAGGACAACCCCAATGCCGGGGCTACGCCGCCGTCCGCCACTTTGCTTGCAATGACGATCTCTTGCCCCGCAGAGAGCCGGAAGATACTTCGAACTTCGCCATCTGAATGCCTGACTTGCGGCACGGTCTTGATCTCGTTCACGTCAAGAATGCGCAGATTGGGATTTCTGAGTCAACTGGCGCGCTTTGATGATTTCCGGGGCGAAGCTCCACGGGTGGTGGCTTGTGCTAGCCCCGACGCAAAGGCGCGAGCCGCAGGACCGAGCGCCTGATCGGTGCGGTGACTCAGATATGCATGATAGTTCGCCTCGCCGCCCGGACCTAACGCCGAGGCAGGCAATTGGATCAGCGTGCGCGCTTTCAGGTCAGCTTCAACGAGCCATCGGGGCATAGTGCCCCAGCCGACGCCGGCGCGGAGCAACGCGAGCTTTACGTGCATATCATCCACTTTCCACGTGCGTGGTGACAGCACCCCGAAATCCTTGCCCCGCGTGAGTTGCGACTTGTCTTCCAGGACGATCTGAAAATGCTCGCTCAGCAGATGTTGCTGCTCCGGAAGCTTCCTGGGCAGGCGCGATAAAGGATGGCCTGGCGCGACGACCGCGACTGTCGTGAGCGGCATGACGAACTGGCGCGTGAGTCGATCGTCCTGCCAGTCCAGCACCGCCACCGCCACCATGCATCGCTTGGTCAGCAGTGCATCCACGGTGCCACCCATTGATGCATATTCAATCCTGACATCTACGCTCGGGAAGCGTGCGTGGGTCTCTCGTAGCGCCTGCGCGAGTATATGCAATGGAAACATCGTATCCACGGCGATCGAAAGGACGATCTCCAGGCCTTCCTCTAACTCGCGGGCACGAGCGCGCAATCCATCCACTTTCGCGAGCACCGCACGCACCTCAGCCAGCAACGATCGACCCGCGGCCGTCAGAGTCGGCTTGTAGACCGAGCGATCGAAGAGCTGCACGCGCAGCTCCGATTCCAGGTTCGAAATTGCGTGGCTCACCGCCGACTGCACTCGATGCAGACGCTGAGCGCCGGCGCGGAAGCTTCCGGCCTCTGCCACGGCGGCGAACACTCGCATCTGATCCAGGGTGAGATTGTCCAACATGTTCTGAATCTTCGATCAACTTGAGCGATTTTATCCGTTTTCATTGCTCGGGTGCACTTGGCAAATTGACGCCATGTTCGCCTCGACGCACTTGCCAAGCACTAAGCAGGGCCAGAGCACCCGCCGGCCGTCACGCAGGACCACGCAGCTGCTGATCCTTACCATGCTGTGCTGTGCCGCCCTTGACAGCCATGCACAAGTGAGCCTGCCTCCGACCAATCTCGGCGATACCAGCTTTCGCGATGGCATCGCGGGTCCCGGCGCATTGCTCGAGCATTCACTTTCCTTCTATCGGGCGACGCGACTCACCGATGCGGACGGGGATGCCCAACCACAGTTCGATCAGCTCGAAGTTGGCGCTCTTGTCACGCATGTTGCGCGTATCACTGATCTACGCATTTTCGGCGGAAACTGGGGATTTGAAGCGCTGTTGCCGATCGTCTCGAGTGCATCGTCGCCCTCCCCCGCCGCCAGCCATTCGCGCAGCGGACTCGGCGATCTGACCGTGAGCGCTTTCATCTTGCAGTGGCCCGCTCGGGACCTGGGCACCGGTCGCCTGTGGCAGCGACTGAACCTCGCTGTCACCGCACCCACCGGTAAATACGACGCGCAGTCGCCGATGAACATTGGAAGCAACACGTGGATATTCAATCCGCACTATGCGTTTACGTGGGAGGCGGCCTCTGGATGGGAGCTCAGCGGCCGCATTCATTACCTGTGGCCAGGAGAAAATGAGCAGCCGCCCACGCCGATCGCGCGTGGCTCCACCAAGGCCGGTGAGGCTATGCATTTGAATCTATCTGTCTCTTATGAAATGTCACAGCGGCTGCGCTTGGGCATCGCAACCTACGCCCTGAGCCAAATCTCCGAGGACCGGATTGACGGTCGTGAGCTACGCGGATCGCGCGAAGCCATCTTCGGCATCGGACCCGGGCTGCAGTACCAATCACGCTTTGGCGATCTATTTATCAACAGCTATGTCGAGACTGCGGCACGCAACCGGCCGCAGGGCGCAAAGCTCATGGTGCGTTGGGCGTTCCCATTTGCAGCCGACACCCGGCCAGCACAATCGGCGAACAGCCGGAGCGCTCCTGTTCGGACCATGACGTTGCAAGCAACCCAGAATCACGGAGGTGTGCAAAGTGACTGACGTGCTCGTGCTCTACTACTCTTCATACGGCCACATAGCGACGATGGCATCGGCGGTCGCCGAGGGAGCGCGTGAAGCTGGTGCAAGAGTCACCATCAAGCGCGTCCCTGAACTCGTGCCGGAGCACGTGGCGCGTCAAGCCGGATATGTGATCGAACCTGACGTGCCGATCGCAACCGTGGAGGAACTTCCAAAGTACGACGCGATCATCTTCGGCACGCCGACGCGCTACGGAAACATGGCTGCGCAAATGAAAAACTTCCTGGACAGGACGGGCGAGCTGTGGAGTCGGGACGCGCTCGTGGGCAAGGTCGGCAGTGTCTTCACTTCGACCGGCAGCCAACATGGAGGCCAGGAGTCCACGATCCTATCGACGCACGTCGTATTGCTGCACCTGGGCATGTTGGTCGTCGGACTGCCCTATACGTTCAAAGGCCAGCTGCGAATGGACCAGATCACGGGAGGCTCGCCCTATGGAGCCGCAACGCTGGCCGAAGACGTCGACCATGCAGATCGGCGCCCGAGCCAGAACGAGTTGCATGCGGCGCGCTTCCAAGGTCGACACGTTGCCGAGATTTCAGCCGCCCTGAGATCGGGACGGTCGGAACGACGTGAGGCGAACGTCACATGAGCCGCGCGAAAAGAGAAGACGCTCCGAGCGGGCCGACTATATTTCTGTTGGTTGGCGCGGGCATCATTTCGGCCTGGCAGGTCGGCAAGATGCCAGTGGCGCTCGCGAGCCTGCAGAGCGATCTCGCGTTGGATCTGGCAGCCGCGTCCTGGCTGCTCTCCGCATTCGCCTTTGTCGGTGCGATCGTGGGTGCCCCCATAGGGGTCGCGGTGGATCGTTTCGGCGCAAAGCGCATGACGATCGCCGGGCTTCTCGTTCAAGGCATCGCGAGTGCAGTGGGCGCCATGGCCACCGATGAGATTCTCCTGGGCATGACGCGAGTCGTTGAGGGTGTGGGATTCCTGGCGGTCATCATCGCAGCGCCCGCCTTGATCGTCAGCGTCGCATCGCCGGCGGATCGTGAGCGGGCCATGGCGCTCTGGGCGACCTTCATGCCGGCAGGCATGAGTTCGATCATGCTCGCGGGAGCCGCACTGGAGCACGTGAGTTGGCGAGGCTTCTGGATGTTTATTGGAGTGACACACTTGGCGTATGTAGCGACGCTCGTGCCGGTGCTGCGCCGACACGCTGTCACGCCTGGCGATCGTCGCGACATTCGGCAGGATATTACGCTGGCAATCAGGAGCCGCGGACCGTGGTTGCTCGGTGGCCTGTTTGCCGCACAAGCCACAGCGTTCTTCGCGGTGTTCGGATTTCTGCCCTCAATCCTGTCCGAACGACTGGCCATCGAGGGCGCTGCGGCCGCGGTGCTGAGTGCCATTGCGGTTGCAGCCAGCGCTGTTGGCAACCTCGTCACTGGCCAGCTCCTGGGGCGAGGGATAGCGCCCTCACGACTGCTTCTCATCAGCTTCGCTACGCTGGCCTGCAGCGCATTTGGCATTTTCAGTGGCAACCTGTCAGGGATGATGGCTTACATCTTGTGCATCGTCTTTTCGATTGCGGGCGGAGTGATCCCCGTCGTCATATTTAACGCCGCTCCCAGCTCAGCCCCACGGCCCGAACTGGTCGGTCTCACCGTAGGCTTCGCGATGCAGGGGAACAATGTCGGCCTTGCATTAGGCCCGGCAGCGACGGGCGCGCTGGTGTCGGCTTTCGGCTGGTCGGCGATCCCGTATTTGATACTGACCGCCGCGATTTGCGCGAGCGTGCTCACGTTCGCGCATTCCCGCTTGAAGTCCGCGTAGCAACGGAGAGTTGTCGCAGGACAGAGACCCGCGCGAGAGACACAAACACTCAAAGTCCGTCGTCAACACGCATGAAGGCCGCCAATTCCTCGGCAAACACGCAAAAGCAGGGTGAGCTTCATTGAGTCACGCCCTACGATGGCCGCAACTTGAATCAAATTCAAACATCGTTCTGAGTGGTGAGTTGGCCGGTTGGCCATGCCACCGCCCCCGATCGCGTCGAAGGCCAACCTCGCGCCCGTTGTGTCGATGGCGTCGGCGTAGTGTCTGAAAACTCCGTCAACAGGCAACTTCCCGATGACAGAAGTTGAGCCCATGATCAGGAGTCAGATGCTCTATCGAGGTCGCGAACTGTCGCATCCCGTTGCGACTGACGCAGCGAACGCTTCGTAGTGTATCGACGCGCCGGAAATCAGGACACGTGTTTTGAAGTTTCGGCGTTGTCCCCAGATTGTCCCCAGTGCATTTTTCCGATCTTGTGCGCGGATGTTTCTAAACCGCTTACGCCAACTACCGATCCCATCCATCATTGGACCCGCCGTCACTGTCGAACGTTCTCGTCATCCGAGCAACCAAATGCGACAGTTTGAGACCATGGACACGAAGCCGGCGAGATCCATACCGCGATACGCGCAGTCTGTGCTCGCGGCACCATGAAGCTGGCCAGAGTTTGACCAAGCGAAGGTCGCGCGTGTTTTCCGCGGCAAAATATCAGACGAACCAGGTTATCCACAGAGTTGCGCACAGCTTCTGTGGATCGCTCGAGTGAGCGTTTGCGCGGCTCAAAACTTATGGGGATGTCAAGCTCCCGGCTCAATCAATGCGGTCGCCGATGTCGACGCACAGATTCATCGACAGTTGCCAGCCTTGCGGAAGCCGGCCGCCCGCGCCTTCGCCTCATGTTCGAAGTGCACTCGGTTCTTGGCTGAGACGCTCTCATAGCCTGGACAGCTTTGCGGTAGATGGTAGACCTTGGAGCCGCGGTTTCCGAGGACAGCGCTCACATCTCGGCAATCCGACGATCGCGCTCGAACTCCCACGCGGTTGCCGGGATCAGCGGCGCAGGCAACTCGATCGTGCGTCGACTTGCCTTCGATTTCGGCTTTGAGAATACGCCCCGCTTGCGTTCTGCGGGTCTCTGCAATACCACGCTCCAAGGTGCGATTGCGCGCATCGACGCGCTCGGACTATCAGACGATGCTCGACTGTTATCTGCTGGCTATTCCTTCGACGTGTTCGCCGCCGCTGCACCCTTCATGACCTTGTCGACCACATTCTGCCACGCATCGTGAGCCGGCCCGAGATTCGGCTCGCGCTTTCGGTACAGGTAGTCCCACATCGAGACGATGTCCGCTTCCAGCCACTGCGGATAGCCCCGCCAGCCGGAGAACTGCGGCAGCTTCATGGTTTCCAGCATCGTCTGCAACGACGCGCCCTTCACCATTTCGTCGAGCACGGCCTGGCGCAAAGTCTGCACATATTGGATGTTGTTGAGAATGTCCTCCTTCGGTGACGTACCGCCGTGACCATTGACGATCACATCGATGTCGTACATGCGATAGACGTAGTTCCAGGTCTTCAGCATGTTGTCGACATCCATGTCGCGGAAGTCCGGGATCAATCCCTGGCCTCGCTGCATGAAGTCGGGTGCGATCAGCACCTTCTCGTCGGGCACGTAAACCTGGATCAGATTATCGCTGTGCGTGGGACCGAAGTAGACCAGCTGAATTTCCTTGCCTCCGAGCCACAGCGACAGCTTGTCTTCGAAAGTGATATCCGGAACGGAGGTGTTGCGCTTTTCCCGCACCACGGCTTCGCGTGTTTTCACCTGCGAGACAGTGGTAGCAGTATCGTCGAATACGTCGAGATCGCAGATGTGGTCCTCGTGATCGTGGCTGAGCACCACATACTTCACCGGTTGCTTGAAGCGCGTCTTCAATTCACCATTTAGCCACGCCGCCGTGCCTTCGCTGCGGCAAGTCGCGTCGACAACGACCAGTCCCTCGCTCGTGACAATCACACTCGATATCGCGGCGCCCGGCCTATCGCCCTTCACCCAATAAACGCTCGGACTCGCCTGTTCGAGTGTCGCAGCTTGACTGCTCGTCAACGATGCGGCGGCAGTCGCGAGCATCAACAAACCTACGCGTAGCACACGATTCATCTCTTGTCTTCTCCGGGAAAAATCAAGAACGAGCCGCGGGCGGAACGGCGAGCCGCCATTTCTGACGATTGCCTTCGGCCTCGCTGCAAGTGCTGAGGGTGATAGCCCTCTGATACCACGGCTCGTTGGACGCTTTGTTACCTGCTTCATGCGCCTCCGTGCCGACCGTCAGGCACTTTTTTGAATCGAGCGCCGGGCGAATCTCGCCGCTCGCATTCAGCATGAACTGCTGACGAGGATTGTCATTGCACGGCGCCAGCAGCACCCATGAGTCTTCACGTACCGCTGACTCCCTGCCTACCTGCATGATCTCGGCACACTTATCAAAGCGCGTGAAGCGAATCTGGCCATTCGACTTTTGCAGGCCCGAGCGAGATATCAGCTGATCCACGAAGAAATAGTGCGCCTTGGGCAACTCCGTCTTGCAGGTGTGGGTCTCGATCGGCCAGTCCATCTTCCAGCCCTCGAAGCCGGAGCGAATCATCCCGAAGCCAGGAATGTCCAAACAATACCGCGGTGGATTCCCTAGCGTATCGATCAATTGCAGCAGCACTTCATCAGCCTCCGGCGGTGGCGACGCGAAGCGCTCCACGTCCGGCGGCAATTCCGCGGCAGCGGCGAATCGAGCCAGGACAAGCAATCCCAGGCAGATCGAACCTTTCTTCAAGCAATCGCGCATCGCTCGCTCCATCACATTTTCATCCGCAGGCCCAAGCGGAACTGCCGGCCCAGCGTATCGAAGAAACTCGCATTCGTGCCGATGCTGGTAAAGGCGTTGCCGCTCGTGACCACCGACACGGCCGGATCTCGGTCGAAGACATTCTGTACGACGCCGAACAGCTGCAGCTGCGTGCCACCGAATTGCAGATCGTAAGTCGCCGACACATCGACGTAGGTTCGATCCGAGACTTCGTTGCGATCGATGTCGAGCGGGCCCCACTCTGCCTTGAGCACCCCGCCTTTCACGTAGCGGCCGGACACGGTTGCCGAGAAGGACTCGCCTTCATAGGTCACCGATGCCAGGCCGCGCCACTTCGAGACTCCGAGTGCATCGCCTGTTACGCCGTCATAGTCGATGGTCACGCCGAACGAGTCGACTTCGCGATCCAGAATGTGACTCGCCAACAGGCGCACCATGACCGGTCCGCGCCATGACGCCTCGAAATCGACGCCACTGATGGTTTCGGACAAGACGTTCTGCGGCAATACGCGCAATTCAGTGATCACGTTGCTGGCATTGCGCGTAATGGCCGAGCACAGCGAAGCAACTCCGGCAAAGCACTGGTTGATGACGATCTGCCCGTCGGGCGTGAAGATCGAATCGTCGATACTGATGTCGTAGTAGTCGGCCGAGAACGAGAAGTCGCTGAGCCATGCCGGTTTATAGACCACCCCGAAGGACGTCGTCCTGGCGTCTTCCGGCTCCAGCTCGCGATTGCCCGCGATCACGCGCGGCACCGAGTAGCTGGCGCCGGTCAGTGGATCCACAATGGCAAAGTTGGTCGTCGAGGCGGCGAGGAACAGCTCATTGAGGTTCGGAGCACGGATGTCGGCAGAGTAAGTGCCGCGCAGGCGCAGTTGCTCGTTGAGATCCCACGAGATCCCTGTCTTCCAGGTCGTCACCTCGCCACTGGTGCTGTAGTCGGTCCAACGCACTGCGCCGCCGAATTCCAGCCGTTTTGCCAGTGGTAGATCCGTCAGCAACGGCACCACCGTTTCGAAATAACCTTCTCGCACGTTGTAGGCGCCTTCCGAAGGTTTATAGTTGCCGAGGAAGAAGCCGTTGACGAGCGAGATCGGGTCGGGCGTCTCCGCTTCGTATTCTTCCTTGCGATACTCGACGCCGACGGCGATCGACACGGGCCCGGCCCAGGAATTGAACGGCTCGCCTCTCAGGTTCGCGGCGGCGACTTGTTGCTTGATGACAGTGAGCTGATGCGCGACGCCGAGAATGTATGAGCGCGCCTCTGCAGAGATGCCGTCGGTGCCGAAGATATCGATGGGCACGCAGCCATCGTCCAGGGTGAGGCTCGAGCGGCACACGATGCTGCCGTTGGACACGATCGCGTCGACAGCGCGATTATAGTTGGCGGTAATCGGATTGTTGATCGCCGCCGTATCGAAGTCCGTCTGGCCATACTGATAGTACGCGTCCCAGCTCCATCCCCCGCCAAACGTACCCTCGCCACCTACCACACCGCGCATGAGCTCGCGGCTACTCTCAACGGTAGCCGGCGGTAGATCGGTGTGAAGCTTGCCGAGCATGAATGACGTGAGACCTCGGGCATCCATCCGCGCAGCGGTCGCGGCATCGAGATAAGCGTTCTGTCGGCTGATGGCGATGTTGGCGTCGCGCTGGTAGTAGCGAACTACATAGGTGGAATCCGAATCGCCGTAGCCGCCCTCGGCGAAAAATGTCACCGCGGGTGTGATCTCATATTCGGCTCGAGCGAACGCCGTATCCCATTCGACCGGATTGATCAGCCATGCATCGGCGCCAGCGAGATAGGCATCGCCGCCGTAAGAGAGCAAGCCCGACACCACGCCCGGATTGAATGGCGCGGGTGTGCCATCCGCAAGAAACTGTGTTCCCGCCAGCGGACCGGTGGAAATGAGGCCGCCCGGCGTCGAGCGCGACAAGCCGACGCCTGGCACAAGCAACCGCCGGGGTTGCGAGCCACCGGCCACGAATGCCGGGTTGTCGATGATGTTGTAGCCTTTGTACCAGTCGCGCGAGCCGGCATCGCCGGCGTCGCGCAGCTCGCTGTGCTCGGCCGTAATCAGAAAGTGTCCGCGCTCATCCGCGAAGTCGGTGCCGAAAGTGAGGTTGCCTTTGAACTGTTCGCCTTCGCCGTCGTCGTTCATGCCATAGACGACTTCACTCTTCACACCGCTGAAGCGTTTGTCGAGCACGACGTTCACTACGCCGGCGACCGCATCGGAGCCCCACGCGGACGACGCGCCGCCCGTCACGATGTCGACGCTCTGCACGATGCTCGTGGGCAACAGGTTGAAATCCACGTTGCCCGTCAACGCCGATGGCGCGACGCGCCGGCCATCGAGCAGCACGAGCGTTCGACTCGTGCCGAGCCCGCGCAGATTGATGAATGCCGCGCCCGCAGTGGCGCCGTTGCGGTTGGTCGTGGGGGACAGCGAGTTGCCCAATGCCGGCAGCTGATTGATAGAATCGGCGAGACCAACCTGCGCCGTCTTCTCTATGTCCTCAACCGACATCACGGTGGTCGGTGTCGGCGCCTCGTATCCGTCACGCACGATACGAGTGCTGGTAACTACGATCTCGACGAGCGGCCCTGCTTCCGGACGGCCCACATTCTGTGCGCCGACACCAACAGAGCAGCCAAGTGCGGTAACGCCGCAGAGCAGCGTGGACGCGGGTTTGCTGAAACGCATTTGTCTTGTCCCCCTCGAAGCTGTCGACGCCGAGCGTGTTTGCTCGATCCGGCCGGCGGATGTTCCTCCGCTCGTGCCACATTTCGTTGTCCCTGCCTGCGCGAAGACTGTGCCCTGGCGGGGCAATGGGCGTCTACGAGGCTGCGCGCAACGGAGTGTTCCAATCGTGATATCACTCGCATCGTTCATAGAGCCGCATCAGCGCGGCCAGATCTTCATGATCGAACCGCCGCCCGCGGACCTGGCGGTAGAGCGCCTGGACCTGTCGGGTGAGCGGAATTGAACTGCCGCTTGCGTTCGCTGCGGCGACCGCTGCGTCGATGTCCTTCAACATCAGCGAAATCTCGCCGAGTTTGGGTGTCGTGATACCCGCCGCCATCCGTGGGCCGAAAATCTGCAACGGCAGCGAGTCCGCGAATCCGCCAGCCAGGGCTGCTGGAACCTGGCGAGTATCCAGGCCGAACGTTCCAGCAAGGCAGAGCGCCTCGGCAATGGCCAGCAGATTGCTGGCCACGATGAGCTGATTGCATAACTTGACAGCCTGACCGGCCCCCAGCGGACCGAGGTGATGCGCGCGAACTGTAAGAGGCGCCAGCAACAGTTGCGCTCGCATTACGTCCTCGTCCTCGCCGCCGCAGAAGGCGACAAGCTTGCCCGCCTCTGCTCCCTTCACTCCACCGGAGACTGGCGAGTCGACCCATCGCACGCCGCACCGGGCTCGCAGCTTCGTGGCAAGGCTGCGCGTGACCGCAGGATCGAGCGTAGAGAAATCAATGAGCAGTTGGGTCGGTCGGCCTGCAGCGGCGACGCCGCGTGGATCGAACAGCACAGCTTCGGCCGCTGTGGCATCGGCTAGCGCGAGGCAAATGAAATCGGCCTCGGCGATCGCTTCAGCGGGACTTCCGGCGGCGACGACGCCGGCTTGAACCAGTGGCGTGAGCTTCGCGACCGACCGATTCCAAGCCACGACACGGTGCCCCTCGCCGGCCAGACGCGCCGCCATCGGAGCGCCCATCAAACCGGTACCGAGGAAGGCGATCGTTGTCACGTTTGCTGCGCGCCGCTATGTGTGACGGCACCCAATGAAGCAGATCCCACCAGCGACGCGTACTTCTCGAGGACGCCGCCCGGCGGCGGCGATCGCCCGCTGGCGAGGGGACGCCGAGCAAGCTCTTCCGGCGAAAGCTCGACATCGAGCCTACCGGTCGCGGCATCGATTGAAATCATGTCGCCATCGCGTATCCGAGCCAGCGGGCCACCTGCCGCGGCTTCAGGACTCACGTGCCCGATGCACATGCCACGCGTCGCTCCCGAAAATCTTCCATCGGTGATGAGTACCACCTGCTCGCCCATGCCTTGTCCATAGAGCAGCGCTGTGACACCCAGCATCTCGCGCATTCCGGGACCACCGCGGGGACCTTCGTTGCGAATGACGATCACGGAACCGGATGCGTAGTCGCGTGCTTCGATGGCGCGAGCGCAGGTTGCTTCGCTTTCAAACACACGAACCGGGCCACGAAATGTCAGACGTTTCAATCCGGCCGTCTTCAACAGCGCGCCTTCGGGGCAGAGATTGCCCTTCAGCACGACCAAGCCGCCGGTCGGCGACAGCGCGTGCGCGACGCCTTGAATCACAGATCCATCCACATCGCGCTGATTGCTCGCCCACGCTGCCAGCGTGCCAGCGGCGATATGTGGTGTCTCCCCGTGCAGCAGGCCCGCTCGAAGCAATTCCTTCACGAGGACGCCGATGCCGCCCACGGCGTGCAGATCCCTGGCGAGGAACTTGCCGCCCGGCTTCATGTTCGCGATGAGTGGCGTCCGTCGCGCAACCGTCGCGAAATCATCGAGAGTGAACTTGACGCCCGCTTCGTGCGCAATCGCTGGAATGTGTAGCGCTGCATTGGTGGATCCACCGGCCGCGGCGACTACAGCGCTCGCATTCTCCAGACTCTTGCGTGTGATCAGATCGCGGGGCAGTGGCCCACCTTCGCGCAATGCTCGCATCACCGCCTGACCTGCCTTCACGCACAGCGTGTCACGATCCGGATCGACAGCAGGCATCGAGGCCGTAAGTGGCAAGGCAAAGCCCAGGGTCTCGGCCACCATCGCCATGGTGTTGGCCGTGAACTGCCCCGGACACGAGCCCACGGTGGGAATGGCAACTCGCTCGATCTCATCGAGCGCGTCGCGGGGCAGGTCGTTGGCGAGCACCGCACCGACGCCTTCGTAAACATCCTGGATGGTTACATCCATCCCGCGCCACTTCCCCGGCAAAGCGCTGCCGCCATACACGAATACTGATGGAACGTTGCAACGGACCATGCCCATGATCATGCCCGGCAGACTCTTGTCACAACCGGCGACCCCGACCAACCCGTCGTATGCATGACCTTGCACCACCGCTTCGACGCTGTCGGCGATGATCTCGCGGCCCACCAGCGAATAACGCATGCCCGGATGATTCATCGACAAGCTGTCGGCGACCATCGCGACGCCCGATTCTCGCGGCAGTCCGCCGGCGTCGCTGACGCCTTGTTTGATCCGCTCCATCAAATGCCCGAGATGCAAATTGCATGGAGTGATTTCGCCGCGCGGCCCCAGCACGGCGATCATCGGCTTTTCCAGGTCCGCATCCGACAACCCCATCGCTCGCAGAAAGGCACGATGCGGCGCGCGCGTCAGGCCGCGCTTGATCACGTCCGAGCGCTTCGCCTTGGTGCTCATGGGCGCGCTATGACGCTTGCAGATCGAGCACGATGCGCCCGGCCGAACGCGACGTTTCACAATGTTCATGAGCCTCGGCGATGCGCTGGAACGGAAAGACCTGATTCAGCACCGGCCGAAGCTTGCCCGCGTCGACGAGCTCCGCAATGGCGCGCAATGCGCCGCCATCAAGCTCCGCGAATACCCAGTTGTAGCCACGACCCAGCGCTGCCTGCGCCTGTGCCCGCTCCGCGAGCAGGCGCTCGCCTTCCTTCAGGCCCTCTTCCAAGCCGTACTGATCGATCAGCTTGAGCTTCGGTGATACGACGCTCACGTAGCGTGCGCCCGCGTTGATTTTGAGCGAGTCGAGCAGCACCGGCTCCGTATCGAACGACGTGTCGAATGCAACGTCGAAGTCGCGAAATACGCCGTGCAGATCTTGCTTCGTATAGTCGACGACGAGATCGGCGCCGAGCGACTTCACGAGCTCGACATTGCGAGTGCTGCAAGTCGAAGCGACATAGCCGCCCCATGCCTTCACGAGCTGAATCCCGACGCTACCGACGCCACCTGCGCCGCGAGGAATCAGCAGTCGCTTACCAGGCGTCGTATGTACATCGAGGCCAGCCGTTTTCACCAACGCCGTCCAGGCGGTCAACGCGGCAAACGGCAGAGCTGCCGCTTCGATGTAGCTGAGGGATCCGGGCTTGAGCGCCGTCTGCGCAGCAGGGACCGCGATGTACTCGGCATTGGCGCCATAGAAAACGGACGCATATACCGCATCGCCGGGCGCGAACGCTGTGACGGCAGATCCATTCGCGACGATGTCTCCGGCGATATCGCGACCTGGCCGCAGTGGCAAGGCGGCGCGTTTTTCGAAGAACGCGCGTCCATAACCGCTGCGCAAAGCGCAATCGATCGGATTGACGGAGGAAGCGCGCACACGAATCAGCAGCTCATCCGGTCCAGGCTCTGGAATGGGCGCGTTCACGATTTTCAGCACTTCGCGCGGCGCGCCGTAGCGGTCGTACTGCGCAACTTTCATCGAATCAGCCATCGAGATTCCTCAGGGTACATGAGCGATGCAATCGAGTTGGACGTGCGCTCCAGGCGCAAGCAGCGACCTCTCTCCCCCCATGCCGAGCGCCGTCAGCGCCGGCGGGTCGGCGGGAAAGGCATTGGTCCAGGCGGCGAGTACCTCGGGCAAATGCTCGAGGTCATCGAGGAACGCGTGCACCTTGCAAACCTCGGGCAACGAACTGCCGCCGGCCTCGCAAATGCGTTGCATGCGTTCGAGTAGCAGCTCGGCCTGTCGTCGCGCATTCAAACGGAAGTACGGGAGCGCCGAGTCGCGTCGCAGACCATTGGGCACGGCGCCATCGCGGCCGACTGGCAGCTGCGTGCTCAAGAACAAGAATTCCCCTGCTTTCACCGCATGCGGCGCATGACCGAACACGGGCGGCAGCTCCGGCACGCAGATGCTCTGTCTGGCCAACATCGAATCGTCGGCAAGACACTGCAAGGCAATTTCAACTCGCAAGCCTTTGATGACGAGTTGCGCGCCAGTGACCACGGTGCGCGCCGGTGGATTGTTCGGAAACCACCTGCGCCACACCCGATCCATATCGAAGAAATCGTCCGGATGCGCCAGCGTGACATCCGCCTTCACGCAACGATCGAGCGACGTTCCGGCGGCCTGCGCGATCTTCGACATCATCCTCAGCGTGTACTCTGTCTGTGCCTCGACTGCCGAGCCAAGCCAGATGTATGGATTCACGCGCGCCTCGGGGGCAAGCATGCTCGGCTCGCCCATGTGCACGGAGGCCATCCAATCGCCTCGAAAGTCAGTCGCCCCAAACCCCGCCAGGAAGATCCAGTCGCCCCAGCGAATCGCCGGTGAGTAGCCGATGTCCGGCTGCGGTACGCCTTCGGGCGCACGAAATGCCTGCTTTTCCACGCCCGCTCGAGGCTGTGCGGCGATCAGATCGACAGCCATCAGTGCGTCAGGCACCGCCAGCTGCCGAACGCCGATGCCGGTCGACGCGCGACGCGGATCGCCCACCATTTCCTTGAGCGCGCGTGCATAGGGCGTGGCGGAGCGGAATCTCGGCCAATTGGATGCGGTCGCTTCGTGATCTGCGTTCGCTGGATAGGTCGCCGGCGCCCACTGCCAGATGCGCAGAATGTCACGACGAATGTCACAGTCGGCCGCCTGTAACAGCTGTCCGATACTCGAAAGAATGTGGCGAGACTGCAGCTCCAGCGCCTCATGAATATAAGGTTGCCGTGGATCGAGCCGCGCCTCGACGGCGATGCCGCTCTCGAAGTCGGTCGCCATGGTGCCGGAGACAAACACCCAACCGCCGGCTTGTACCGCGGCACTCCAGCCAGGCGGCGTGGCCACTGCGCTCGCGCGGACGACGGATCTGCCTTTTGGCGCCATCATGGGCGATGCATATCCCATGGCGTCATCCCCTGCGGCAGCTCGGGCCGTTTATATAGCTCGACGATCGGCACACCGGCTTCGAACTTCCGGATCATCTCCTCCGGATCGAAAATGATGCCCATGAAATTTTCCGGGTAGTACTGGTCGAGGAACGCGTTGGTCTCGGCGGCGGTCGCGAATACATCGACCTGCAGCTCGACCTTGTTGCCGTCGGGATCTCGGTAGTACATCGAAATCGTCGGACCGTGATTGATCGTCCAGAACGGCTCGATGCGGGCCGCTTTCAAGCGACGATATGTTGCGAGCAGCTGGCCGAGATCCGCGTACGTGAACGACGAATGCTCCAGTCCCGGCGACGGCGTGGGATGGACCGCCAGGCCCGGCAGCTGCACGATGCCGATGCGGTGATGCTCATCGTCGTAGGTCATGAAGCAGACCTGTTCGTTCTGATAAGCGATGCGCGCCTGCAAGACCGTCAGATACCAGTCGCGCAAGCGCGGCATGTCGATCGTGCGCAGCACGATGTGACCGAACTTGGCCGGCACGATGGCGCCCTTCGACGCTATCGCGTCGATACTACGCACCGCCATGCTCATGGCTCAGGCACCACTTTGTTTTCGATGTAGCCGATGCCTTCTATCTCGACTTTCACCACATCGCCCACCGTGAGATACACCGGCGGTTGCCGTGCGCCGCCGACACCCGCGGGCGAACCCGTCGTGAGAATGTCGCCCGGCTCCAATGTGAACACCGTGCTCAGCTCTTCGATCATCGCGCCGAAGCGATAGATCAGATCGCTGGTATTGCCGTCCTGACGCAACTCGCCGTTGACCCAGGTCTTCAGATAAACGTTGTGTACGTTCGGCAACTCGTCGGGCGTCACGATCCACGGCCCAATGGGTCCGTGCGTGTCGAATGACTTGCCGAGCGTGGCGGTGAAAGCACGCAGCTGCCATTCGCGCACGCTCACGTCGTTGCAGACAGTGAAGCCGGCGATCATCTGTCTTACATCCGCGCCCTTCACCTGACGACCGCGCTTACCGATGATGATCGCGAGCTCGCCTTCGTAATCGAGCGTGTTCGATACTTTGGGCAGATGGATGTCGTCGTACGGCCCATTGACGCAGGTGACTTGTTTGTTGAACCAGGTCTGGTGCTTGGGCCGCTGCATGATGTGCGCGGTCTCTTTGAGGTGAGATTCATAGCTGCCGCCGAGACCAAGGAATTTACGCGGATTGAGCACCGGCGCTTCGAGGCGCACCGAATCGACCGGCAGTACGACTTGCGGATTCGCGGCCGTCGCGCGCGCGATCTGCATTCCCTCCGAACCGGTGTTGAAGAACCCAATCATGTCGGTGGGAAGGTTGGGGACGACCGACAGGTCGATCACTTCCCCATCGCGGACGACGCCGATGCGTGTGCGCTTGTCGTGAGTGAATGTCGCGAGCTTCATCGCCGTTCTCCGCAGCAGTGCGAAACCTGACGGCAGCGTGCCTGCGGAAGCGTCGCACTGTCTATGCGCGGAGCTGGAACAGATCGTTCCAGAATCGATGACTGATCTTTCTTACTGCTGAGGCGGCGCAACTGCCTGTGGCACGGATTCGACGCCGGACCGCTGTTTGCGCGATATCACGAGGTGCCCTGCGCCGATGCAGAGCGCAGCGACGGCGCATGGAATCGCCGCGATCTGGAACAACGCGCCGTAGTCCGGCGTGCTCGCAACCAGCACGCCGCCGACCGTAGGACCGATAATCGAACCAATGCGCCCCACTCCCATCGTCCATCCGATGCCAGTGCCACGCACGTGCATCGGAAACAATCGTGCAGCCAACGCGGGAATACTCAGCTGCGCCCCGAGCACACACGCGCCAGTGAAGAAGACGAGCGCCATCAGCGGCAATGGCACCGACGAGCTCGCGCCCATCACGACGACGAGCAACGCCCCGGGTATCAAAGTGAACGCGACGGCACGGAATGCGCCCACTCTATCGATAATCGTCGTCAGCAGCGCCGCGCCAACGATACCGCCGAAATTCAGCACGACGGCTCCCATGATGGCGCGCTGCTCCGGAACTCCGGACAGCGACAGGATGGTCGGCGTCCAGTTGATCAGGAAGTAGCTCAACAGCATGATCGAGAACACGCCCAGCCACAGCAGTACGACTGCCGGCGCCCGCCCGTCGCCGAATTGAGAGACGATCGTGGCTCGCGATGTGTCGTGCCGGGCCGCGACCAATGTCTCCGGCACACCCCACCACACTGCCGGCAACAGCAACAGCGGCAGCGCCCCGCCGAGCATGAACACTGTGCGCCAGCCGAGCGAGCCAATGATCAGCGCCGTCAGCGCGCCGCCCAGCACGGCGCCGAGCGGAAAGCCGATGAACATCAATGTCACCAGCGCGGACCGTCGCCGAGTAGACGCATGCTCCGCAGTTAACGCGACGATGTTGGGAATCGCCCCACCGAGGCCGAGGCCACCTGCAAGCCGAAGCAAGGCCAACTCCGTCGGCGTTCGTGCAAAGGCGCATGCTAGCGTCAGCACAGCGAACGTCGCGACGCAAATGAGGAGTGTTCGTTTCCGTCCGAGTCGATCGGCGACCACGCCGGCCGTCATTCCGCCCAGTGCCGCACCGATCAATCCCGCGCCGAAGATCCGCCCCAACTCCGTGGGCGAAAGACCCCAGGTTTCCAGAATCGCCGGACCGATAAACGACATCACCAGCGTGTCGAACCCATCCACCATGGCGATGGCAAAACAGATGGCGAGCACGCGCAGCGTGGGAGTATTGGCTTTCATGTCATCGTAGCGTGCCCCTGACAGTGAGGAGCGTCCACTCCGAGCACGCAACACACTGTTCCATGCATGATACCTCAGAGCTGCTGAAGATTACGCCCGACGGTGTCGACCAGATAATCGATGAAGTGACGGACGGCCGTCGTCATGCCCTTTCTCGAAGGATAGACCGCATGGATCTCGTGCGCCGGCGTCGTCCAATCCGGCAACACCACTTCCAGCGCGCCTGCCCGAATCTCCTCCACGCACATCACCAGCGGCAGGCGCGCAATGCCGGCGCCGACCAGCACCGCATCCTTCAGCAACGACAGGTGCTCGGCCGTGAGTCGGGGCACAATGGGCACAGTGGTGCGATAGCCGGCCTTCGAGATCAGTTCCCATTCATGCGCGCCGATTCGGCCGCCGGCCGACAACGCGGGAAGCTCCGCCAGATCTTTGGGCTCCCGCAACGGCGGTGAACGGCTCAACAGCGCCGGGCTGGCAACCAGCACCTGCTTGCTCACAGCCACCATGCGCTCGATGAGCATGGAATCCTGCAGCGGCGCCCGGTGGACGAACAACGCCACGTCAATGTTCTCTTCGATCACATTGACGTTGCGGTTGGTCGACAGCACGTTGATGCGCACTTCCGGATTGGCCAAGAGGAACGCCGGCAGGATCGGTCCCAGCACGAACTGAGACATGGTGACAGTACAACTGACCCGCACTGTGCCGCGGGGTTTGGACTGAATCTCCGCAACAGCGGTATCCGCCGCATCCGCTTCCGCCACCATCGCCTGACAATGCTGGAGAAACAAGTGCCCCGCCGCCGTTACCGCGAAAGTCCGGGTAGAGCGCTGTACCAGCCTCGTGCCCAGCCGCTCCTCCAGCGCCACGATCCGACGACTCAAGCGCGACTTCGGAATTCCCAGTACGCGGCTCGCCGCGGAGAACCCGCCATGTTCGGCTACCTGGACGAACAGGTACATATCATTGAGATCTCGCACGGGCTCACCACATCCGACCGACGACGATCAATGATATCGACCGCGGGCCACCCGGCGATATGGTTCATTGCCACGCACTTTGAGACCCCGACGCGGGGGTGGAAGTGGGCCTAGACGTGCCCTTGCGTCTCAGACCGGACCCGCCCCCAAGGAGGCTTCTTCGGCGCCGCATACCGTACTGCCGGTGCCCACTCGTTCGAACGAACATCCATCATTAGCAGTGCTGACGGATGGTCCGAGCGGCTTCGGACACAATCCCGCGACTGACGCGTACGTGCCCGAGGAATGCCGCTGTGGACGACAGGGTGATTCGCGTTGCGCCTGATCCCTCTCGAACCCGAGTAACAACTTCAGCAATCGCACCGAAGCCGGCGCGAGTCACCTCGTAGAGCGCCGCGCCCTCTGCCGTCAATGCCGAGGGAAATTCCGCGAAATCAAAGTGGGAATCAATGATGGCGACCGGGATGGCTGACACGGTGTTCCCTCTGCACTAAGATCGAGAATGTATTCGACGAAAAGCCGCACGATGCGTCCCTCCCAGGCATCCGCGCTCCGTACGACTTCACGCGGAAACAGCCATGATTCAGCCGGCGCCGACGTTGCCCATCATCGACCTTTCCTTGCTTCACCAAGGAGCTCGCGACCGAGCGCGGGTGGCCGAGCAACTGGATTCGGCTTGTAAGCAATTCGGTTTCTTTTACCTAGTGGGACATGGCGTCACCGAGCAAAGCGTCCGCTCGCTGATGTCCCTTGCGCGCCAATTCTTCGCGACACCCGTCGAGGACAAACTCTCCATTCATATGTCCAAAGGAGGACGGGCATGGCGAGGCTACTTCCCCGTTGGCGAGGAGCTCACGTCCGGACGACCCGATGGCAAGGAAGGAATTTACTTCGGCACCGAGCTCGACGATTCCGATGCGCGCGTAAGAGCCGGTATCCCACTACATGGCCGCAATCTGTTTCCTACCACGCACGCGCTGCGCGAGCCGGTGCTCGCCTACATTGACGACCTGACGCAACTGGGGCATCGCCTCATGTCGCTGCTGGCTACGGCGCTGGGACTGGATACAGAATTCTTCCGCACCCACTACACGCGCGATCCCACCATTCTCTTCCGTATCTTCAATTACCCGCGTCGCACCGACGGTCACACCGGCTGGGGTGTCGGCGAGCACACCGACTATGGGTTTATCACTTTGTTGAAGCAGGATGACGTGGGCGGCTTGCAAGTGCGCCATGCCGATCGTTGGCTGGAAGTGCCCGATGTGGCCGGCTCGTTTGTCTGCAACGTCGGTGACATGCTGGAGCGACTGACACGCGGCCGCTATGTCTCTGCCCTGCACCGCGTACGCAGCTCCCCCACGCGCGACCGTTTGTCGATGGCGTTGTTCTTCGACCCTGGTTTCGATGCGGTGCTGACGCCGATTGAAGATGTTCGCCCCGATAGCGACCAGCCTCACACACACGTGCGCTGGGATGACATCGATCCGCACGCTGCCGTCGGCACTTACGGTGAGTATTTGCTCAGCAAGGTTGGCCGCGTCTTCCCCGGCCTGCGGGCCGAGGCGATGGAGCACGACGAGTCGTGACCAACTCGTCACTGCGGCGCGACTGACTGCGTCACCCTCCTTCAGTAAATTGACACTGCAAGGCGATGAGGAAGTGACGATGCTGTATTCGTGGTTTCAATGGCGCGCCAGCGTGCTCGCCATCATTCGATATGATTTCGGCCGAGTGCTTGCGGAATTGACCGACAGCGATCTGGACTGGGATGCCTGGCGCCCTTTCTACGACGAGGGCCGCTCGCCTCAGTTCGCCGTGGATCGCGCCTTCCTGCGTGATCTAAGAAGATCCAACGCGACCTAGAGCGACCCGCGTACCTGCCAGCCGGACGATCTTCCCCGAGTCTGGTCTCTGGCCCGACCAGGGCGAACCCGACGACGCCAGTGAAACCCGAAGCATGACAGTCGCTTACCCCAAGCCCGCCGGCGTTATACCTCGGTTACATCGTAGGGCGTTATAGCGACATGCGCATTCATTCGTTCTGTGCATGAGCGAGCTGCCCTACGCGGGAACCCTCTGATCGACGGTAGATGTAGACATGCTCACGGACCGACCGGACAACGTAATCGCTCTGGCGCCTTACCGGATGGCGCGACTGGCTGCCACCAGGCCTCCGCGGCCATATGTGATGTGGTATCCGCACGTGGGTTTCGTGCCGTCGCAGGCGATGACAACTGCGACACCGGGTCGCTCCTTGCAAGTTGCACGCGCGGTTAACCCACGTGATTTGTGGCCGACTCCACGCCCCTTTCCTCAGGCGAAGCTGACCGGAATCATCACGACAAGCAGTTGGCGCACGTCATCGGCGGCAACCAGCAAGCGCGTATTGCCTGCCACATATCGATCCGCCGCGCTTGATCGGCAACACCGGCGAAGCCGCGGAGTTCGTGTTGCCCTTGGCGAATCCGAACGCCAAGCCCGGCGCGGAAATGGATGATTTCAGCTACGACGCCATTGCGTGGCCGCTGACGGCGCATGAAGCGCGCCCGGGTCACGAGCTGCAATTTTCACGATCTCATCGTCAATCAAGGCCTGTTGCAGTTCGACCTGCTCGAGCAGGCAGTGATGAGCGAGTTCGGTTCGGCGCAGCCGTAGCCGGCGACTACTTCGCGCATCTGTCCGCTGCCTTTTCCTGTTCGCGCGCCCCGAGAGGCTACCCGTTTCGACCGTGCACGAACACCGTGAGATGACTTCGAGGCGGACCATTCTCAATTCCCGATTGAAAGTGATTTCGCCTTTTAGATCTTTTTTGCACGCCTGTGAAAGCGGGATGATTTGCGCACAGAAAATTGCACACGGATGGGAGTTACTGATGAACGAGCTTACTCTGAAAGTCCGCATCGCTGCGATGATTGGTTCTGTTGGGTTGACGGCGGCCTACGCTCATGTGTCCGCCGCTGCCGAGCAGGTGACTCTGCCGGCGCCGATCGTTGCAGTGCCTGGCGAGCGTGCAGCTGCCGATATGCTGCGGGCGGCGCGACACTTCTATTCGTTCTGGAATTCCGGCGACGATGCGCAGCTGAAGCTTGCGATCTCGCCGCACTTTGTCGATCGCACACTGCCTGTCGGTCGACCGCAAGGCCCCGAAGGGCCGGCCTATGCGTCGAAGCACTTCCGCGGCGCAGTGCCCGACCTCAACTGCGAGGTCCAGCAACTCATATTGGCTGGCGACCGGGTTGTCGCGCACCTGAGATTTCGCGGTCACTTCACCGGCGTGTTCGGCTCGATCCAGGGCACGGGTGCCCCCATTGATTTCACCGCTACGGACATTCTGCGCATCGAGACCGGACGGATCACCGATAACTGGCACATCGAAGACAACCTCACGTTGATGCAGCAGCTCGGGATCGTGCCGAAAAATTGAGCGCTGACACCAACACACGCGCTGCTTGATGGAATCTCATTCGCATCACGAGTGGCAAAGCGCACGTGGACGACCTGTCATGGCGGAGGCGTCGAGAAATCCGCGCGTTTCCAGAGTGCTCGAACGGCATGGGGCGAACGTCAAAAGCGCGCTCGGACGATCGGTGCAGCGAGCGCGTGCTTGCGCCGCCATGAAACTGGCCAAAGTTTGAGCAAGCGAAGGTCGCGCGTGTTTTCCGCGGCAAGATATCAGGCGCACCAGGTTATCCACAGAGTTGCGCACAGCTTCTGTGGATCGCTCGAGTGAGCGCTTGCGGAGATCAAAACTATCGGGGTGTCAAGGTCCAGGTCAACGGCAGTTGCCAGCCTTGCGGAAGCCGGCCGCCCGCGCCTTCGCCTCATTTTCGAAGTGCACTCGGTTCTTGGCTGAGACGCTCTCATAGCCTGGGCAGCCTTGTGGCAGATGGTAGATTCTGGAGCTGCGGTTTCCGAGGACGGCGCCCATAGGTGTCGAATGGGTGGCCTCCGGCGCTGCCTGGGCCGAGGAAGATGGACGCAGCGACCGATGTCCCGCCGGGATCGGTGTCACTATTCCATCCGCGGTGTTTCTGTGGCCACGCGTCCACTGCCGCGTACCAACCACAAACGGGTTGGAATGGCCCATGATCTTGGCAATCCGACGATCGCGTTCGAGCTCCCACGCGGTTGCCGGGTACCTCTTGTCCCAAGCCATCAACAGGCGTTGCTGCTGATCACTCATGCGGAGGTCATACCGATCGTGCATGTAGAAGTAGATCCGAGCGAACATCCCCTTCACGTCATCGCGCGGCTCGACGATGCGAGCCTTGAAGTCGACCTTGAAATCACATGCGCCATGCCGCCTGGGCGTCGATGGAAGGAGCCCGAAGCGGAAGTTTGAGCGATCGGCGTTGAGCTCGCCCGCGGACGGCACGAGGTTGTGCATGTCCGCCTCCATCATGCGGAACACAGGGTCATCCGCCAGGCAACGCTTGCGCCCACCCTCTTGCCAGCATTTTCGGTGCTCGCCGAATGAATGTGCGGGCACGACATGCTCCCACTCAAGCCGAGTCGCACGCTCTGCATCGGCGCGAGCCAGAAGACCACAGCTTCTCGCGTCGATGCGCCCGCCCGAGCGGCCGACCCAATCCCAATCACATCCACAGTACGCGGTGCCTAGCGCACTGCTTCGGCTCTGGTCTTGGTAGACGGACTCGCGTAACGCGACTTTCGCCTCATCGAACGTTGCGGGCGACGATGACTGACCAAATACGGCGGACAGTAAGAGTGGAAAGGCAAGAAATGCGTGCAAGTGGATGCGTACCAAGTAGCCGTGATCGAGGTCGCGCGGCTGCTTCCGTCGCACCATCTTTTGGGATTTCGTGAGATGCCCACGGAAGGCCGCGCCATCCCAGGTGCCCTGATCATGACACAATTGCTGCGTCGCGGCACACCGCCTTCAGGCGGCCCGTCACGGAATCCATCGGTGGAGCGTCACGCCGATGGATGCCTTCTGAATCGATTCGTCCGTCTGGCCAGGGTTTGTCTACGCCGTCCTGGTCTCCGCGATCACTCGACATGGCAAACCGCTCAGGTCCGTCCGGCTCAGCGGCGCCGTGTAGACGGTGAATGGCGATGAGAGAGCCAGCAGCCGCTTGACGTTGTTCAGATTCTCGATGATGAAAACCCCGCGGTCGGCGCAGTACTGATCCACGGCAGCGTGCTTCTTCGGTTTCTGCACGCCAGCGGCGTCCACGCCGATGAGGCGCACGCCCTGATCGACCAGGTACGCCACGGTTGCATCTGCAAGCTCGGCGCTCTTCTTGACGTAGTCATGAGCGGTGTCATAGCCCAGCTCGTCCACCCAGCCGGTGTAGAAAATGAGGATGTCGCCGCTCTGGAGCGGAACGTGTGCGATGTCCGCGATCTCGACCTCGCGATCGCGAATGTGCGAGATGTCGACGACCTTGCCGTTGGTGCGGAAGCTCTCCAGAGGAAAGGTCTTGTCCATGACATCGAAGTGCGTTCCTGCATGCCCCGCCTCGACGATCTTTCTCACATAGTCTTCTCCGCCGCTGAACTGGGCCAGGTTGAGCGGCAACGACAAATCGATCAGCATAGAATCCTCCACACAAGAAAAAGAAAATGCGCCCTACTCGTCCGGCGCAACGACAATGCGCGCAGCGGCAAGCGCGGCGGTCACTTCGACCTGACAGGCAAGTCGAGATTGACCCCGACGAAAATGACGACTGTCTTCCAGCAAGGCGGTCTCTTCCGGGCTACGCACGCGCTCGAAATCGACGCTGTCCGCTTCGACATAGATATGACACGTGCCGCAGCTCATGTTCCCGCCACAGACCGACCCGACCGCGACGTTCGCATCTTGCAGCGAGGTAAGCATCGTTTCGCCCAGCTGCACCTGCACGCGACGTTCTCCTGCGTCGTCGACCACAAGGAGATCAATGACCGGCTGCTCTTGATTCGACATCAGTAACGAACCGTCAGCTCGATCCCGTAGCTCGACCCCACGGGTGGGTAATACAAATCATGCCCCAGCGGGTGCCCGCTATTGGTGTAGGGCTGATAGTCTCCGGTGACCTTCGTGTTCAGAACGTTTCTTCCCCAACCTGTCACGCTCCAACGATCGTCGCTGTCGCGCACACCGGCTCGCAGATTGACCAGATCGCGCTCGGGCCTGCGATAGACATTCTCCGGATCCCAATAGGGGCCGCTCTCGTATCGGTAGTCCGGACGGAAGAACACGGTGAGTCCGTCCGAGATCGGCAGCTGGAGATCGAACCCGACGTTGGCAGTGACTTTCGCGATGCGCGGCGGCCGATTCCCGATATAGGTGCTCGCCTCGCCTGTAAAGCCAGCAGGCGGTGTGAAGTCCCTGATCTCCGGATCCGTGTAACCGAAGCTGGCGTAAATCTGCAGGCCCTGCATCGGACGAAAAGCGCTCTCGATCTCGAAGCCACGGATACGAGTCTCGTCGATGTTCACACCTACGTTCGTGGCGCCCACCGTATCGAACAACTTGAACTGGCCGTTCTCCAGATCGGTCTGAAACACCGCTGCATTGACGGTCAGCGCCCGATCGAACCAGCGCGTCTTCGCCCCGAGCTCATAGTTGGTTGCGGTCTCGGCGAGGATCAACGGATTGCCAAAGCTCGAGCCGCTTGCGTTGAAGTCGCCGCTGCGGAATCCCTGACCCGCCGATACATACAAGTTGAGATCGCCGGACGCTTTGTAGATGAAGGTAGCCTTGGGCTGCCACTTGGAAAAGCCCGCTTCGCGCTCGGCGCCGGCGCCCGGGACCTGATGAATCTCATCGTCGTCATAACGCAGCGCCAGCTCGACGCCGAACCTGGCGGTAAAATCGTATTGCACCTGCCCGAAGCCCGCCCAGGTCTCGTAGCGATTCAAATCGCTATTGGCCGAGAACAGCGCATCGGCCTGCGTCGGGACGGGCGACAGGCCGAAGAAAAATGGATCTACGTAGATATTCGTGTCCCGGCGCTGATTCGACCGAACGTGATAGCCACCGATCAGCCAACTGAGAGTGCTGCCCGAGGGCGAAGCAAAACGCAGCTCCTGAGAAAAACCCTTTTGCTTCTCATGCTGAGTCGCCGCCAGAATGTCTGCCGACGTCATGTCCAGATCTTCGGCGAGGCCTTCGGTCACATCGACGTAGGCGAGCGTCAGCGTCGTCGTCGCGAGCGAGTTGTCCCACGTCAGCCGGCCGGAGAGGTCGTGCAGCTTGCGCGGATTACTTCCCACACGGTTCGCATCGAACGGATCGGAGCTGATCGCGGGATCGCCGGAGCGACTCCAAACGTACGCCGGATCGTGACCCTCGGCATCCGAATACGTGTATTTGATATCCGCCTCGACGTTATCGGCCGGCGTCAACACGACCCGCAAGCGGGAGGTCACATCCTCATACTTATCGGAGTAGCCAGCCGTTGTAACGTTGCGCACCTGGCCGCGCCGATCCGTGTATGAAACGCCACCGAGCACGTACAGCAGATCGGGAACCACCGCTCCGCTCACCGAGCCCTTGCCGATCCATTCATCCGCGGACCCCGCACTCGCAAGCGCGTGAGCGGCAAACTCCGGCCCCGGCTTCGCAGTCGTCAGGTTGATCGCTCCAGCAATCGCGTTGCGCCCGTAGATCGCGCCCTGCGGGCCTTTCAACACCTCGATCTGCTGCAAGTCGAACTCATCGACGTTGAACTGCATCGGTGAGATGTTGAGTACGCCGTCGACCACGATGGCGGCCGGCGGTGGTGAGTACTGCGCCTGGCTCTGCCCTCGGATCGACAGGTAGTTCGTGCCGAGATTGAGCGCGTTGTCGAACGTGACATTCGGCGTCAGGTTGGCGAAGTCCTGCACGCTCACGATGCCGGCCCTGGCGATGTCCTGACTCGTCATCACGGTCACCGCGATAGGCACGTCCTGCAGCGACTCGCTGCGACGACGCGCCGTCACGGTAATCTCCTCCAGGTTGGCGGATGCATCCATCGTTTGCTGTGCAAGTGCCGAAGACATCGTCGCGACCGTAGCCAGATCGACGGCCGCAACGAGTGCGTAGGTCAGAGGTCGTTGTCGCAGTCTCATGAAGCTCTCCCCTGTCGATTTAGTTATACGATCTGCGCTACGTCATCGCTGACGATCCGTCACTTCAAAGCAGCTTGCCCCAAGAGAAGAAGTCCATCTCGACCCGCCAGCCCTCCGGCGTCCGCCGCCAGGCGATCATGTATCTGCATTCCGTCGACTCGACGCCTGGCTCCCGCGGCTCGAGGATGGCGCGGCTCACTTCGTATGCCAGATCGCCTCCGGCTCGCACCTCAACCTGCACGAGACGGCATCTCACGAATGCCTTCATCACTTCAGTGAACAACGCCGCGATCGCTGCTCGGCCGCGTAGCAGCGGCGAATCCGGGGCGGACATCATCGGCTCGGCGACGTAATAGTCCGCAACCAATGCCGCCGCATCGGATGCCGCGAAGTGTTTCTCGAACAGATCGCTGCGTACGCGGATCGCCTGACGAACATCGTCCGGGGCTTGAGTCATGCCACTGCTCCTCTTTCAGGAATATCACTTGATGAAATCCGCGGACGGGTGCGCACGCGGATACTTTCGGAGCATCTCGATGTATCGCCCCAAGGTGAGATCGCCGCGGGTCAATGTGCCCGCCGTGTAATGGATATTGTCGAGAATGGGCTTGTCCTCGAAGGCCGTGCGGCTCAGCAGCTGTTTGCCGAACTCGAGGCGCTCCTGGACCTGCCTCTCGCTTTCCGGCGAGCCATCGCCCTTGTGCACGCAGATGGCCATGAAGGGCCGATGCGCGCCCGGCCGTGGCAGCGAGAAACCGGCGAACACGCCGAGCCACCAGCCATCCACGGTGCCCTCTTGAATGTATGTGCTCGAGCCGCGAATGCCGACGTTCCATTCGATGGCCTCATCGTGCTGATGACGCGCACTGATCTTCATACGAAACCCGTACGGCTCCCACTGGACCACTGCGTGCGGGTCATCGGTGAGGAACCGAATGCCATGCACCGCCTTGATGTGCTGGATATCCGGTGTGTTTGCCGCGAAGATCCAGCCGTCGCAGGTATAGAGGTCCGCGTAGAAGGCCGTGTACGCGAGCTGCTCGTCCGGGGTATCGAAGTCGAACAAGTCCCACAGCGGCTGCTCGCCATTGAAGACCCAGACGATGCCGAAGCGCTCGATGACTGGGAACTTGAACAGGCACGCGGTTGGCGGCGGCGGGTCGCCGACACCGGTCTTCGCACACCAACCCTCGGCGTCGTACTCCCACCGGTGAAAGGCACATTGCAGACGATTGCCGATGACCGCTCCGACCGACAGATCGGCGCCGACGTGCGGGCAATAGGCGCTCATCACTCGCGCCACACCGTCTTCGCCGCGATACACGACCACGCGACCGTCGAGGAAATCTCGTCCGATCACCTGCCCCTGCGCTACTTCATTCGATAAGCAGATCGGAAACCAGGACTGGCTGAACAGGCCGTTATCGCCCTCATGCGGCACCGGGCTCCGGTGCCGTCGCCGGATGCGATCGATCGCGACCGTGTGCGCCTTCACTGCGTCATTCGCCATGCCCCTGCTCCTGATCTTCTGGTGGTGCTTGCGTGGGCGATAAGGTCCGCCGAATGAGCCGGCGGAGCAATTCGACCAAAAGGGGGATGGGACGATCAGACGATCAGCTTCGCGCGCGCGAGTGCGATCGCCTGCGAGCGTCGGTTCACACCGAGCTTCTGATAGATTTTCTTACGATGCGTTTTGACGGTGCTCACCGAGACCGAAAGGCGGTAAGCGATTTCTTTGGTCGAGAGCCCTTCGGCAACCAGCGAGAGTATTTCCGCTTCTCGTCCACTCAAGTCGACTTCGGCAGCGGCTTGCGTGCGACGGCGGGGAATCAAGCGGCGCTGCAAGGTCTGCCGCGACTCGGCTGCATCCGCGTGGCGAAGCGCCGAGCCGCAGAACTCCGTGATGCGAGAGGACATCGGTCGACCGGCGCTCATTGCCCACTCAAACACTTCGAGCAAGCTCTCACGATGATTCAGCAGCTGGCGCGTGAACCCGGCCTCGAGCGCCAGCTCCATGGCACGAACGAAAGTATCGAAGGCCTCATGATGCCGACGCAGGCGGAATGCCGTCGTCATGGCGAGCACCTCGAATGTGAAACGCAGACGCGCGTCGCCATCCTGCACGTGTCGTCGCTCCAGGCGACGCAGGTACTCCGCAGCCTCACGAAGACGGTTCATGCGTAATAGCAGCCGCGCCCCTTCGATCAATGCCGCGCTACGCAGGCGTAAGCCCCACGCCGGGACCGTGGCGCCCGGCGCTGTCAGCTGACCGATCGTTTCGCTCTCGAGCAAACTCATTGCGTAAGGCAGATTGCCAACACGAGTGGCTTCGCGCAGGCGTAGGATCTGAATGTAATCGGCAAGTCGCTGCAGTCGCTTCTGCCTCGCGATGATCTCTGCCTCGTTCAGCACCGTCGCGACGGCCGCCTCGCCTTCTCGCAAGCCGGCCAGGTCGACTGCGGCGCTGAAACCGTTCGCATACAGTTCGAACCAGCCATTGAGCAGGGCCTCATGTCGCAGCGAGGTTGAGAGCACCCGCGCGGCGATGTCGAGGTCGTTGTTCTCGTAGTACAACACTCCTCGCAACACGTCCACGATCGCATCGCCATGTCCTCGCTCACCGAACGCCCGACGCGATACGCTCTGAGCATGCTCGATGTGCAATGTGCTTTCCTTCGGGCGACCCAGCATGAGCGTGACTGTGGCCTGCTGCATGTGCAGATAGAACAGCACATGGTCGGCACGATGATGGCGCAGCGACCCCAGCCCCAACTCGCCGATCGCATACGCATCCCTCACGCGGCCGCAGCTCGAGTATGTGACGCACAGAATCGATGCGAGGCTCGCGAGCATCACCGGATCGTTATCCATCGCCTGCTCGAGATGCCGCTCGAGGATGTCGATCTCGGGAGCATCCATCGCCTGGTCTTCGTACACCCGAAGCACCATGTCCAGCACGTCGACCAGACTATCGACGTCGGTCTCCCGGCCGCTCGCGCGCAGACTCTGGAAGTCATGCGTCGCCGCCCGCAGATGATTGAACTGCGCGCGCGCTTCCTCGAAACGCCCATCCTGGGCCTTGAGATAAATCTGACCGAGCGTGAGTAGCGGATATTCGTGTGCACGCCCCGGCGGCTCCGCTTCCAGGCGCAACACGGACACTCCCTGATGCATACTCAACCGAAACGTGCCGGCCCGTTCCACAACGGCCGCCGCAAACTCTCGATCGCCGCATGCATGCGCGTGGCGAACTGCCTCCGTCGGATAACCATTGGACTGGAACCATTCCGCGGCGAATCGATGCAGGTCGCGCTCCCTCTCACGCGCCATGCGCCGCAACTGTCGGCACAGAAACGCCGCCAGCAACCCATGCAACCGATACCACTCCTCGCCTTCATCGAGTGGCTGCAGGAACAGTCCCTTGCGCTTCAGCCCCAGCAGATCGCGCCAGTTCCACGAGCTGTCCGGCAGCTCGCGCACTATGCTCGCCGAGAAACGTTCGAGTACCGCGAGCTCCATCATCAAGCGCAGCTCATGCTCTTCGAGCGAGTGCAGAACCTGTTCTTCGAAGTAGCGGCCGAGCGGATCCGGGATACGCGCGATGACGGCGCCGTCGGGCACTTGCCAGCTCCAATCGCTACCCGCCATTGCAAGCGCACGTGCGCCAGCGGCCCATCCTTCGGCGGCTTCCAAGACCCCGGAGACGTCCGCCGCAGGGCAATCGGCACACAATGCGAGCAGTTCCTCCTGCGACATGCGCAACTCGCGCTCGGACCAGCGGGCAGCAATGCCCGCAAGCTCGAGGTGGCCAAGCTTGAGATCGCATTCACCGCGAGCGGCAATGAATATCCGGGAATCCTCGCTCACGCTGCCGACGAGGTTGGCCAGCACGCGCCAACACGCGGGGTTACGCAGAGAATCCACATCATCCAGAAATAGATCTGTCCCCTGCACATTGCCGAGCGCCTCGACGAGGCGCTCGGGCGTGTCATATGCCGGGCCGAGCGTGAGCCAGCGCAAGCGGCGCGCCCCCCGCCACTCATGCCGTGCTGCTTGTGTTAATAGCGCCGTCTTTCCGTAGCCTGCCGGTGCAACGATCTCCCATACGCGGACATGAGGTTGATCGCGCAACATGCGGGAGAGCAGTTCCTGGCGCATGACCAGCGGCGCCGGCAGTCTCGGCAGCTCCATCGACACTGACTTGGTCAATGGCAGGTGAGCCACCGGGCGCAATGTCGTTCCTGGATTCGGCGCTGGATCGCGACTGGCTGGGCCCTTGGATGAGTTGTCGGTTGTCATCGGCCGATGCTGGACTGCAAGCGTCAACGGTACGCCATGTTCGTCTCGTCAATCCACCCCAAGGCGATATTTGCCCCGAGGGGTCGCTCGCGCCATCCCCCAAAAAGGACGAGGGACCGGTGGACGTACCGAATTTCATCTCTATGTGCCCCCTCAATGGACGATGGGTCCGCCGCCCCGGCGCTGCGACCATGCGCACCGGCTTTCACATCGCCCTGTTATCGCCAGGGCGCGATCAGGAGAATCCATGTCCAAGAACATTCTGATGGTGGTCACCTCGAACGACCGCCTCGGCGATCATGGCGCGACCGGCACCTGGCTCGAGGAGCTGGCCGGTGCGTACTACACGTTCGTCGACGCGGGACACACGGTCAGCATTGCGTCGACACAAGGGGGACATGCACCGCTGGACCCCGGCAGCCTGCAAGAGCCCTGGCTCACGAATATCGGTCGAAGATTTCAGCAAGACGCACGCGCCACCGCCGCCTTGAACGGCACTCTGCCGATCGAAGGTGTTACGGCTGCCTCCTACGACGCGGTCTATCTGGTCGGGGGCGCAGGCACGGCGTGGGACTTTCCGACCAGTGCGCCATTGACCCGATTGATCGAAAGCCTCGATCGCTCGGGCCGCATCATCGCTGGCGTGTGCCACGGTGTACTTGGACTGACGGCGGCGCGCTGCCCTCATGGAAAAGCGCTGGTTGCCGATCGCAACGTGACTGGCGTCAGCAACGCCGAAGAGCGAGCCATCGGCTACGACAAGATCGTGCCACTGCTACCCGAAGATCGGATGACTCAGCTCGGCGCACGTTACTCCTGCGCGGCCGAGCCTTTCCAGTCGCACGTAGTCCGCGATGGCAATCTGCTGACCGGCCAAAATCCTGCTTCCGCCGCACCGCTTGCGATCGAAGTGCTGCGGGCACTCGGCTAGTGCGACAGTCGGCCACTGGCATGCCCGATCGCATCGTCATTCTGGGAGCGGGCCACGCGGCCGCACAGGCGATCGAGACCTTGCGGCGCCGAGGGCACGCTGGCCCGATCGTTCTGGTAGGCGACGAGCCGCACCTGCCCTATCAGCGCCCGCCGCTCTCGAAGAAATATCTCGCCGGGACACACGAGCGCTCGCGACTGCTGGTACGCCAGGCTGGATACTACTCAGAGCACTCGATCGAAACCCGGCTCGGTCGGCGCGCTCTGGAAATCGACAGGCGTACGCAACGAGTGCGCCTGGACGACGGTTCGGCTCTTGCTTACGACGCCTTGCTGATCGCAACCGGCAGCCGCGCGCGGACTTTGCCTATACCCGGCGCAGAGCTGGATGGAGTGCGTTACCTGCGGACGATGGCTGATGTCGACTCGCTGCGAGCCGCGATGGAATCCGCACGTCGACTCGTGATCATCGGCGGCGGCTACATCGGCCTCGAAGTGGCAGCGACCTGTCGCAAGCAGGGGCTCGCAGTCACCGTCCTCGAGGTGCAAGACCGCGTCATGAAACGAGTAGTCAGCAAGGAAACGTCTGCTACGTTCACAGCCGAGCATGTCCGCAATGGTGTGAAAATCCTCTGCGGCGTAAGTCGTCTGGAAATAGCCGCTCACTCCGGAACGCGCCGGGTGCGCGCAGTGCTCTGCGCCGATGGCAGCGAGCACGAGGCTGACATCGTGTTGATCGGTGTCGGCGCCGAAGCCGCTCAAGAGCTCGCTCGCGATGCAGGTCTCGAAATCGACGACGGCATCGTCGTAAATCGTCACTGCCGCACGTCCGATCCATCGATCTATGCCGCTGGCGACTGCACCAGTCATCCCAGCGTGCGCTACGGCGGCCAGGTAAGGCTCGAATCCGTCGACAATGCATTCGAACAGGCAACGACTGCTGCGCTCAGCATGCTCGGCGAGCCGGCCGTGCACGATGGCGTGCCGTGGTTCTGGTCGGAACAATTCGATCTGAAGCTCACAATCACCGGGCTCGGCTCGGGAGCCGATACCGTGATCGTACGCGGCGACCCCGCGACGCATTGCTTCAGCGTCTGCTATCTCCGCGCCGGCGAACTGCTTGCGGTCGAGAGCATCAACAATGCAAAAGATGCGATCGTCGCACGCAAGCTCATTGCCGCGCGAACCCGCCTCGATCCGCATCGGCTTGCGAATCGGACCAGGGCACTCCCGGAGTGCGTTTAGCGAAGTTGGCGCTCAGCCGCCGTCAACCGTCGACCTGCTGATGAGCGCGCCGTTCGATGAGTGATGAAGGGCTCAGAGATCGATGGTCGGACCTGGCTATACATATCGTCAGGCAGTGGATGGGACGCCGGATGAGCGACGCATCAATCGGACCGCTCATTATTCGGTTGTCGGCGCCACCGTCCCGGGCTCGTCCCTATCCGCCTGCGAAATACTCGCGTGAAATGAGATTGGTCGGAGAAGCCGCAAATATGGGCGATCTCAGTCACAGAACGCGAAGACTCCTGCAACAAGACTTTCGCTCTACGCAGTCTCAGCAGCGACAGATATTCCCATGGAGACGCGCCGACAGTCAGGCGAAAAACACGGCAGAAATGAAAACGGCTCAGATTCACCACCGCAGAAAGATGGTGTATCCGAATGACCTCCCCGAGATGGCTTTCGATGTACTCGTTGACGCAGCGGATCTGTTGCTGCGTGAGTTGGCGCTTGACCTGCCCTCGGCGCTCAGCGGCATTTCGTCGGAGCGCGAGATCCTCCGAGGTTGCTCGCCGTAAAGGTGAGATTTGAATTGAGTCCATTAAACGCTGCAGGATGTGACCTTGCTACCGCGAGCGCTACGCGGTCAGAGTTTGCTCGCGGTGACACTCACCGGCCCGCGGACGTGATCGAACACCGCGGAGATCACGACGGATCCCTCGCCGACCGCCGACGCTACCCGCTTGACCGAGCCGGCTCGCACGTCGCCCACGGCGAAAATTCCTGGGCATGAGGTCTCGAACTGGGTTCGCGCACCGGCCGCCTCGCCACTCAAAACGAATCCCTTGGAGTCGAGCTCGTATCGCGGCGACATGCGCATCGGCCAGCGGCACGCGCTTCATCGTTTCGAGGTCGGATCCGATGCTTTCCATCTCGTCATATTGCCGCCGCTGGAGATGACACGATAGCGTCAGCTCATGCAACACTGAGTCGCAAGATCTGCAACGCCACCGCATAGCTTTCTCGGATCGTCCGTCAGCCATTACCCTCAGCGTTAGTGGCGTCCACGGGGTCTAACCTAGTCGCTGCCGGGTATTCCTAGTGGTTTACAGCTTACCGCCGACTACGCTCAGGCCTACATCGACACAGCAAGGGGGCAACCGACAAGCCATGAGTTCGGCCGCGGTACCAGCGGCCGAGCCTCTGATCGAGATTGTCCGCGCGACGCTGAGGGATTTGCGACACGCGGAAGCGGACACGCTTCCGCTGACACTGGAGAGCACACTCGATCACGACCTCGGCCTCGATAGTCTCGCTCGAATGGAATTGTTCACGCGGGTCGAGGAGCGCTTGCGCGTTCGGTTACCGGATTCCCTGTTCGAGACCGCGGAATCTCTCGGTGACATCGCCGCCGCACTACGCGACGCACCGGCGCTGAAGCCACTCGCGTCCTATTCGGCTGCTGAAGACACGGCCGCGAAAACAATCGCAGCAGCGCCGCCGGCGAGCATGAGGACTTTGAACGAAGTGCTCCGCTGGCACGTAGAGCAGCACCCCGATTTCCCTCAAATCACGATCCGTATCGACGATCGTGAAGAAATCCTCACCTACGAGAGCCTGTGGCGCGACGCCATTGCGATCGGCAGCGGTCTGCAGAAGCAGCGACTGCAACCTGGCGAGCCGGTTGCACTGATGCTTCCGACCAGCCGCGATTACTTCGGCGCATTCTTCGGCATTCTGCTCGCCGGGGGCGTGCCCGTGCCGCTCTATCCTCCAAGCCGTCCGAGCCAGATCGAAGAACACGTCCGAAGACACGCTGGAATCCTCGCAAACGCGCAGGCCGGCACGCTGATTACTACACCCGACATGCGACGCCTGGCAGCTTTGCTACGCATGCACGCACCCGCTCTGCACCGGATCACGACCGCGGATGAGTTGAGGACTCTGCATGCGGAGCCAATCCGAGCCGAGCACCTGCACGAACACTCGACCGCCCTGCTTCAATACACATCCGGCAGCACCGGACAACCCAAAGGCGTCGTGCTGAGTCATGCCAACGTGCTCTCGAATCTGGAAGCGCTGGGCCGCGCGCTCGATATCCGGCGGGGCGACGTGTTCGTGAGCTGGCTGCCTCTTTATCACGACATGGGACTCATCGGCGCATGGCTCGGCACGCTCTATTTCGGCCTGCGGCTCGTGGTGATGTCGCCGTTGGCTTTTCTCTCCCGGCCGTTACGCTGGCTCGAGGCAATCCAAAGCCATCGCGGCACGCTGTCGGCGGCGCCCAACTTCGCGTACGAGCTCTGCCTGAGACACGTGACCGATGACGAGCTGGCCGGCCTGGACCTGAGCACGTGGCGTATCGCGATGAACGGCGCTGAATCCGTGATGCCGGACACCCTCGTCCGCTTTCAAGAAAGATTCGCGGGCTGCGGCTTGCGGCCCACTGCTTTGACGCCCGTGTACGGTCTCGCCGAATGTTCGGTCGGCCTCACGGTGCCACCGCTCGAGCGTGGACCGCTGATCGATGTGATCGAACGCGAATCGTTCGTACAGCACGGGACTGCAACACCTGCCAGCCCCATCGTCACCAACACGCTCTCGTTCGTCTCCTGCGGTCGGCCGCTCACGGGGCACGATGTGCGGATCGTCGACGACGCTGGCCGTGAGCTCGACGAGCGCCGCGAAGGTCGGCTCGAGTTTCGGGGACCGTCGACGACACAGGGCTATTACCGCAATCCGGAGGCCACGGGCAAGCTGATCCGCGAGGGCTGGCTGGATAGCGGCGATCGCGCCTACATGGCGAATGGCGAGATCTACGTCACCGGACGTATCAAAGACATCATCATCCGTGCCGGCCGGCACATCTACCCCGACGAGCTGGAAGCTTCGATTGGCGCGATTCCCGGTGTGCGCAAGGGCTGCGTCGCCGTCTTCGGTAGCACCGATCGCTCGGCCGGCACCGAGCGTGTCATCGTGTTTGCGGAGACGCGCGAAGAGAACGCCAAAGAGCGCGAGGAGTTGCGTCAGGCGATCATCGCTGCAATCGTTCAGATGATGGGCGAGCCCGCTGACGACGTTGTGCTAGCGGCTCCTCACACCGTGCTCAAGACCTCGAGCGGCAAGATTCGTCGAGCTGCGACCCGCGAACTATACGAATCTGGCCGATATGGGCCCGCGCAGCGGCGTGCAACGTGGATACAGTTGCTGCGCCTCGCGCTGAGCGGTACGCGTCCTGCGGCACATCGAGCTCTTCGTCAGATCGCGAATCTTCTGTACGGCGCGTATTTTTGGACGGTCTTTGGTTTGGTGGGCATCGTCACATTCTTGCTCACGCTGCTGCCCCTGTCCGCACCAGTATTCTGGACGATCGGTCATCGCGCCGCGAGACTCCTGCTGTTCCTTGCCGGAATCCGCCTTACCGTCATTCACGCCGACGCTTCCGCATTCGTAGGGGGCAGAATCGTCGTCGCCAATCATTCGAGTTATCTGGATGGCCTGCTGCTGATTGCTGCCCTTCCCCAGCCCTGCCGCTTCATCGCCAAGCGCGAGCTCGCACGCACACCGGTCATCGGCAGATTCTTGCGACAGATCGGCGCTGTGTTTGTCGAGCGCTTCGACGTGCGCGCAGGCGTTGCAGATGCGCGTCGCATAGCGAAGTTGGCGGCTCGAGGAGAATCGTGCATCTTCTTCCCCGAGGGAACATTCGGCCGCGGGCCGGGCCTCTTGCCGTTTCACTTGGGCGCCTTCGCGGCTGCCGTCGAGACGAACCGCCCCATCGTGCCGATTGCGCTCCAAGGCGCTCGCACCTTGCTGCCCGACGGTCGGTGGCTGCCGCGACACTCGCCTGTTACCGTCAATATCGGCCCGCCGATCGTACCGCCGCAGGCGCGCAATGCGTTTTTGGCAACGATTCAATTGCGCGATGCCGCCCGTCGTTTCATTCTCGATCGTTGCGGCGAGCCGACGCGATGAGTGCGCTCGTCGATCGACATCAACCGCAGGCGCGAACGACGGGCGTTCTCTCCCGCCACGGGAATTAGCCCTGAATCCAGTATTTCGCGCCACTCGCACGCAGAAAGCTTTCACTCTCCCTACCTCGCAGCATGGCGAGCGTCGTCAGCGTTCCGGCTTGTGTGCAGGTGTCCGCTGCAACTGTGATGGAATGAGGTGCGTCCGGGACCGGCCAGCCCGTCAGTGCGTCGATGATGTGTGAATAACGCCGCCCCTGATGAAGTACGAACCTGCGCGAGTCCCCGCTGGTCGCAAGCCCGCCGCGACTCAGGTGTACGACGTGTACAGCCGCACCGGCGCGCGCCGTTGCTTCGATTCCGACTCGCCACGGCTGCCCGTCACGTCGTGGATAGCGTACTGCGACGTCGCCACCGAAGTTGACCAGACAGCTGGACCCCGGTGAGATCTCCTCGATGCGCGCCGCTGCCAGATCCACCGCATACTCCTTGCCGATGCCACCGAGATCGATCTGCATCCCCGGCTGTAACTGCAGGACGGGTTTGCGCCATTGAACCTTGTGCCAACCCACACGAGTCATCAGGGCATCGACCTGCTCTTGCGTCGGAACGACGCTGCCGCCATCGAACGTCCAGGCTTTGCGCAGCACGCCGGAGGTGATGTCGAAGCGCCCTTCGGACATCTTCGTCAGCGTCGCTGCGAAATCGATCAAGGCGGCGGACTCTTCATCGAGCACGACCGCGCGACCCGCGTTCGAGCCGATCATGTGCACGACGCTATCGGATCGGTAACGGCTGAACTTTCGTTCGATGCGCCATGCGCAGCCAGCGGCGACATCGACGATCTGCCGAGCGAGCGCTGCCGGCGCCTCTTCGATGAGCACTTCGCACGGCGAAGCCATTGCCATGAAGCGCCCCACCCAGTGCCCCGCCTCACGGCCGAGTGTGATGGACGCGCTTTGCGGGGGAGTCTCAGACATGACGAGCTGACTCGCCTCGACGTTACAACCCGAAGCGGTACCCGAACTGCGCAATCACCGCCTTCAAGTCCGGGACCTGTTCGCGGGCGAACTGGTTCCCGATCAGCTGATCGCGGTCGATCGTGCCGCTTTGCTGATAGTACTCCACGCGGGCACTCCATTCGTTCCCGCCCATGGTTCGATGCCCGAATTTCAACCCGAGCGTGACCGCGTCGAACTCGCCCAAACGAAAATCCGCTGACGCATACGCCGGCAATGCCGCGCCCTGGACCAGGCTCGGGTGATAGAAGTCCGCTTGCGACTGCATGTAATAGCGAAGCTGCGGCTCGACGTAGCTCGTGTCGCCCACTGGCCAGCGCAGCCGGACCTCGGTCGTGTTCGAGTCGATCCCCCAATCGTCGGTCATGAACCGATACGAGCCGTACAACACCGGCGCGCCGAAGGCGTGTTTCATTTCGGCATACAGGCTGTGCTTCGCACGGGAATCGGGCCGGCCCTCGTAAAGATAGACACCGGTTGGTCCCAGCACACCCGGCGCCGGCGTGCGCAAGATCGCGTCGCCAGTGACGCCGTCGACGACGCTCAGGATCTTGTAGGGATCGTTCAAGTAGCCGCTCGACTGGCTGTAAGAATAGTTCACGCGCAGCAGCGTATTGCGCGACAGGACTTGAGTGACGCCGAGCAGCACGTCGATCACGTCCTTACTGTCGCTGGTGCGTTTGTTGCTCTGATCGCCCACATCGAGCATTTGCGACAGCGGCAGAGGAGCGCCGCCGACGGGATCGATGTCATCTTCCGAATAGGCCAAGCCGGCGGTGACGGTCGTGTTGCGTTTGTTGAAATCGCGTGCCAGCGAAACATTCGCGCCGAGATGAGTGTAGTCGTATTCCGTTGAGAAGCCGAGGCCAGCCGACAACGTGTATAGTCTCGCGAGCGGTTGACTCCAACCCACATTGAGCGCGAAACGCGTGTCCAGGAATGTGTCATCGAGCGGCGCCTTTCCGGCCGGGGTCGTGTAGACCGCGCGTCCGGAAGGGCTCGTGAATGTCTGCGGTGTATCGGTTGCGATCGCGCCGCTCGCAGAAGCGCCGGTGAGCGTATCGGCCGTCAGCGTGAGATTCAGTAGTCGCTCATCCTCGAAGGCGCGTTGTGCGCCGATGGTCGCGCTCACGTCCTGCACGCGATCGTCGCTTTCGCCGTAGTAGAGCAACGCTGTGTCGAACGACCAGCGTTCGGCCTCCTCCGCCATGACGGGCGCCGCAGCGCTGGCGCCGAGCAAAGCGCAGGTGGCCGCGGCGAGCGTGGCGCTCACATTGTTATCGTCGCTCATTTTCCTCGCCTCAATTACAGCCGCAGCCACCGCCGCCGAAGCCGCGCCCGCCGCTGGACGCCTCCTTGCTGAAATAGATGTGATCGTCGATGGCCGCATCCACCGGATTCGTATCCAGAGACATCTCGGGGCGCGCGAGTACGTCACGCTGCCACGGCTCCACTCCCACGCTCGCGCAGCCTTGGAGCGCAAGGCACGCCGCAAACAAACCGAATGCTTTCATGTGATTTCTCCCGTTCACTGATTCATTGCGCGAGTACGATCCGCGGCATCGGCAAGCAAGCGTTCCAGCTCCGCTTCGCGCTGCTCGCGCATGCCATTGCGAAAACCAATATGGACGTGAAGCTGCTGCCCATCCCGACCGATGACGTACGAGCTAGGCATGCCAGGCACCTGGTAGTGCTCGGCAAGCGAGCCCTCCGGGTCGTACACGATCTGGAAATCGGCGGGTGTCTGTTTCAGAAAACGATCTGCGTCGGCCCGCTCGCGATCGACGTTGACGCCGATCACCACCAGCCCGCGGTCGCGGTACTTGGCCTGCATCTCATTGAGCCATGGAAATGACTGCCGACAGGGCACGCACCACGAGGCCCAAAAGTCGATGAGCACGACCTTGCCTCGGAACTGCTCCAGGTCGAGAGCGTCGTCGGTCGCAAAGACCGCGGGCGCCAGGCAGGCGAGCGTGGCCAACACGATGAATCGAGAGAACTTAACACACGACAGGCGGGCGCCGGATGGGTTCATGATTTCCTGAAACGGCCGTTCATCGGTCGTTAGACGTAGCCCCGCGACAAATCAATCGCCGTCCGGTGTGGACGCAACTGGCACATCAGTCGCTCCAAGTCTGGTCGAGCGCGTCAAATCTCTGTCCGCGCGACTTCAGTATCAAGATGCAAAAGGCTCGCGCGGACGGCGCACTCGGCCCAGGCAAACCGCAGAAGATGAACGAGTGACCGAAATGCCGCTCACCGCGCCTTGGCCATGAGCTCCATCACTTCACGATGCCGTCCCTCGTCGGCGAGCTCGCGGCCAGGACGACGCGGCGCGTCGGCTGCACGTTGCAGGTAGCGCAAGGCGTCACGGCACTCGTCACGATCGCACAGATACTGCGCGTAGAAATAGTTCGCATCGACGCCGTCGGGATTGAGCTCGAGCGCTTTCGACAAAAACTCCTGCGCCTTGTTATCGTCGCCGAAGCCCAACGGAAAGCCCGGCACCTTCGCGTACAAAGCGCCGAGGCTGGTGTAGGCCGAACCGTCCAGGGCCTTGTCGTCGATCTGGAGCGCGGCTTCGAGCACGTCGCGGGACTTTTTGGCCAACTTCAAAGCGCCCAGGCCACCCTTCGCGCCCGCATAGGTGCTCAGCACGATCCCTTCCCAAATGAGCGGCTCCGCGCGTTGCGGATTCTCGGTGGAAAACTCGTGCGCCTCGGCGGCCAATGTCTCGAACGCCTGCACCTTCTCCTGCTTCGACGTGATCTGATAGTTGACAACGGCCCATTGCTGCTGGATGTGCGCGAGCTCTGTATCGAACGGAGTCTGCGCGTAAGCGACACCCACACTCAGGCCAACGAGCGGCACGATGCCGCGAAGTATGCGAACACTCATGAAAATTCCCTCGGCTTGGCGGTGCTGTGCACGAAGTTGGACGTTGGCCGTCCTACAGTTGCGGATGTGGATCGGCTGGCAAAATTTCGGATCGTGGCCAGCTTGTGAAGTAGCACCATGTCCACTACACGCGGCAGTACCGCGTTCACGCGAGCGAAAAACTTCTCGGGCCAGCCGATTACCTGTTCGAGCTTGTCGGCTTGCAGCGCCTGGACGATGTGGCGCGCGACCTCTACGGGGTCGTCCGAGGCGTTGCCGAGCATCTCGTTCAGATCGTTGAGCGCATTGCTGTTGAACGATGTGCGCGTGGCGCGCGGAGCGAAATAGTGGACCCGTATGTCGGTGTCCGCCAGCTCGCGCCGGAGTGCTTCGGAGAAGCCCCGAAGACCGAACTTCGTAGCGCAGTACACGGTGTTACCTGCGAAGCCGATGCTGCCGAATACGGATCCTATGTTGACGATGTGTGCTGCTTCGCTACGCCCGAGACACGCGCTCAGACGACGGCACAGATCCATCGGCCCGGTGAGGTTGGTTGCGATGGCGGTCTCCAGCGACTCCGCGGACTGGCTCATCAGCAAAGTGAAATCGTTGACGGCCGCGTTATTGATGAGAATGTCGATGCCGCCTCGCCAGCGCGACGCAAAGTCGCAAAGCCTGGCGCGGTCCGAAGCGCTGGTGATATCGGCGGCAAAGATCGCCGTGCGCTCCTGGTCCGGATGGTGCTCCACGACCGCCGACAATGCCCCATGATCGCGACCGCTCAGCAGCACCTGCGCGCCTTCGTCCAACAACCTGACGACCAGCGCTCTGCCGATGCCGCCGCTCGCGCCCGTAACGAGAACGCGCTTGTCTTGCAGATTCATGCCGCTCTCCCCTCGGTGGCGGTGACTGACCGCTCGTCCAGCTCACGGAAAATGTTTCCATAAAGACGAAACATCACTCGCGCGCATCGCTCGACAGCGTTCCGATCCTCCTCATCCGCCAACCGATTCAGGATGGCGTACAGATCCTGCACGTGCTGCTGATCCAGCTGGCCGTGACTGCGCAGGTAAGTCATGGCCTTGTTCGGCAGCTGCAGCGACGCCTGGATCCGATCCGCCGCGTTGGATGCGAGCGCCACGCTGGCGCCTTCGAGCACGAACACCATGCCGAAGAAACCGACGGGATTGCGGCGCATGGCGGTGTCATAGGCATACGAGACCATCGCATCGGTGGCCATCGAGGGTTGGCTGCTGGCCGCCGCCGATGCGTCAGCTCCCGCGGCTTCGATGTCATTCAGGATCCACTGCTCGTGACCCTCCTCCTCTTCGGTGTAATGAATGATTTCCTTGCGCAACCAGGCCAGCCGGGCCGGCAAGCGCGACCCGACCGCCATCAGCAGCGGCACCGTATGCCGTACGTGATGAAATGCCTGGGTGAGGAACGCAATGTACTCGTCGCGTTCGATCTGCCCGGCGAGCGCACGATGAATGATGGGTGCACTGGTCAGGTACTCGCGCCCCGCCGCGGTGCGCGACGCAAGCAGCTCATGAAATTGCAGGGACGTTGCGGCGTTCATGGTCATATAGGGAATCGATGAGTTGGTGATATTTCGCCGCGATCTCCGTGCGGCGCAGCCGGCCGTTCGCGGTCAGCAAACCGTTGGCGAGCGTCGGCGCTTCGGGGAACGACGCCCAGCGGCGCACGCGGGCGTAGTCGGGCAAACGAGAGTTGGCGCGCGCGATGGCCTCGTCGATCGAGTGTTCGCTCGTCTGTGGACTTGCGACCACGAGCGCTACCGGGTGCGGCTTCGCCTCGCCGCTGACCATGGCCTGCACGATCGCAGGGTCCGATGCGATCTCGCTTTCCACCCATTCCGGCGTGATGTTTCGGCCCATGCTGGTGATGAACATGTTCTTCATGCGACCACGCACATGGACGAAGCCGTCGGCGTCGATCTCTCCCAGATCGCCTGTGCGCACCTCGGCGTCCGTATGCTGTGAGCCGCCCAAGTAACCCACCATCGTCGCGCCGCCGCTGACGCAGATCTCTCCGTCATGATCGATGCGGACTCGCGCATGCGGCAACGGCCGCCCTACACTGCCGGGCCGGTCGTGACCGGGAATATTGAGACACACCACCGAGGCGCATTCACTCAAGCCGTAGCCCTGGAATACAGGCAGACCCACGCTGCGCCCTTCTTGCAACAGCTCCATGGACACAGCGCCGCCGCCGACTGCTATGAATTTGAGTGACGCTGGCGGGCGCCAGCCACCGCGAACAGAGTAAACGAGTACGCGTAACAGTTCGGGTACGAGAATCATGCTCTCAGGTGAAGTCGCGTCGATGGCTCGCAAGAGCAGCGGCACTTGCAATCCGGCGTAGCTCACTCCCATCGTATGACACGGCCGCGCCACCACCTTGGCGCCCATCGTCAGGGGCACGTACACGCCCGCGATGTTTTCGAGCAGAGTGGCTAGAGGGAGGATGCAAAGGTGAGTCCGTATTCCGAGCCCGGCTGTCGCCGCCACCAGCGACTCCGTCACGGCATGGATCGCGCTCTGTCCCAGGCATACGCCTTTCGCCGCGCCAGTGCTGCCCGACGTGTAAGTCATCTTGGCGATGCCCGCAGATTCAGCGACGGAGCGTCGGTCACGTTTCAACAAGGCGAGGCCGGTTCGATGAGAACTGGCGAAATACGAGAATTCCGGATGATCGGCGGTGAAGCGCCCCGATTGATCCGTAAGTATCCACTCCAGGTCGGCGTCGTTCAGTACGTGCCGGACTTGCTCGCGCGTGAAAAACGGAGGTAGCGGAACAATCATGGCCTCGCACGCAAGTAGCGCGAGATCGCTGAGTATCCAACGCGCGCCGTTCTCGGCGAGCAATGCACAGCGACGCACTCCCATGGACTGAAGCCAGCGCCGCTCGGAGTCGACCGAGCGCTGCACGTCAGCGTAGCTGAGCTGGAGCGCGCCATCGTCAATCGCGGGTAAAGAACCGGCCGCTTTCATCAATGCGTCGAGCAGCGTGATGGACATGTTCATTGCCTATGGCGACGGTGCAGACTCAGACCGTCCGGGAGATAGCCCGCCATGACTCGGGGATGTCTGTCGTAGTAGCGCCCCCAGTCGTCGCCCGTGTTCTGAGCACGGACCGCGGTCGCCACCGCGAGGTCGAGCAGCGGAGCGTGATAGCTCGTAAGCAGCTCACGCACTGTATCGGTCGCGGTGAATACGATCCAACGATGGCCGCGATCGAGCAAAATGCGCGGCAGGTCGAGCACCAGGCGCATCGCCGAGCGGCAATTGACGCCAGCGAGATTGCCCACTTCGACGATCTGCGAACGACCGATCTGCTGTCCGGAAGATGACGCGACGGCCTGCTCGATGGGAACGTCCAGATAACGCTCCAGGAACAACGCTTGGCCGGCGGCGCTGCGAAATCCCGCTGCGCTACAGACGGCGCCAGTCTCGTTTCGCAGGCCCAGCAAAGTAGGCATGAAGGAGCACACGTGCGCGCCATGCCTCGACGCGAAAACGTCACGTATGAATCGCTCCAGCTCTTCGCGCCGCGGATCGTCGGCCTGATACAGCGAGAGCTTCGTCATCTTTACGCCACCCAATGCTTGATTGCAGGGTAGGACGTGGCGCGCCGGCCCAATCAATCGGGCGCCGGGATGACAAATCGTTCGATGGCGGTGTCCGCGATGACCGACAGGCCCGCCGGCCCGTCAATCGTCCACGTGATCTCGCACCAGCAGGACCGGCGCAGGCGAGTGTCGCATCACGAGTTCGGCGTCGCTGCCCATCGCCAACCGTTTCAGCCCACGCCGGCCGTGAGTACCGAGCACGATCAAGTCGGCGCTCCATTCCATGGCCTGCGCGACAATCTCGTCCGCGGCGTGCGCGCCGATCTTCTCTATCATCTTATCCTCGAACGGCACCCCCGCCTCGCGTGCCCGAATAGCGGCATGCTCGAGGATCTTCCGACCCGCGCCGCGTATCTCATCCGCCAACGCCTGATAGTAGGCTGTCGAGGCGATCTCGCCCTCCAGAATCAGCGTATTCAGCACATGCACGAGCAGTAAGCGCGCGCCAGTGGCGTTCGCCAAGCGGATCGCTTCATCCAGTCCGCGCAGGGATGTCGCGCTGCCATCGATGCCGACGAGAATTCTTTGATACACGGTAGCTTGCCTCGGTGACGTGTCTCACGCCGATAACGTTCGCTGCAGCGTAACGGCACCGTCGGTGGCGCCATATCGGGAACGCCGCTTAACTACTCTCGGGAAAACCGCTCGCCGAAGGCAAGATCGAGGTTGCGAGTATCGATCCGGTGGTTGCGATGGAGCGGACTGGGAATCCCGCGCTCGCCGAAACCGCTATAGAAGTTCGCCGCCGGCTGGCGTACGTCATCGAGACATTACAATCGACGAATTGAGCGGATTCACGGCTTCTGTTCAGGCAGCCGCACCATCGAGGACCTTGCGAATGTGAGCCGACAGCTCTTCGGCATCCACTGGCTTATGAAATACGCGGCACGCAGTGATCGACGCGCAACGGGGGCTCACTCTCATCGTATCCCCGCTGAGCACCACCGCAGGGATCTCGCGGTGCTGGCGCTCGCGCAGCTTCTCGATCAAATCGGCGCCGCTGAGCGCTGCATTGAGCTGAAAATCGCTGACGATCACATCCGGTGACTGCTCCCATTGCTCCAATATATGGAGCGCGTCTTCGGGCGATCCGGCGGATCGCACTTCATGACCGTCCATCTTGAGGAACAGTGCGGTGGCGTCGCGCACCGATGCCTCGTCGTCCACCAGCAATATCCGGCCGGCGCGCACGCCGTTCGCCACGATCGGCGCCGGAGCCTGCACCGGCTGAAAGCTCGGAACCGCCGCATGCAGCTTCAAGCTGAAAGTCGTGCCCTCGCCGGGCCGCGAGCTCACGCCGATGGGAACATCCAGCAACTTCGTGAGCCTGCTCACGATGGACAGACCCAGGCCGAAGCCCTCGCGCCACTGCTGATTGCTATCGAGGATCGGATGAAACTCCTCGAAGATCCGCCCCAGCTGATCTTCGGGAATGCTTCGTCCAGTGTCGGATATTTCCAGTATAACGGCCTCTGCTTCACGCCGAGTGCGCAACGACACCCGCCCTCGGTCCGTATGACGAATCGCATTGGCGACGAGATTTTGGAGTATTTCACGCAGCAGGGTTGGATCGGTGCGCACAGCTTCGTTACATGCGGCGATCTCGAGTAGCAACTGCTTCGCGCGAGCTTGCGGAGCAAACTCGGCTTCCAGCGACGCGAGCAGGCCGGCCAGCAGCACATCCTCGGTATGAGTCTGAATTACCCCCGACTCGATCATGCTGATGTTCAACAGCCGGTTCACCAGGCTCGACATCGCGGCGAGCGAATCTTTCTGAGCAGCGACGATCGCCTGCGCGGGCCCGCTCAGCTGCTGACCGCTGAGCGCCGCGTTCAAAAGCGACAGGGAGTGCAACGGCTGGCGCAGGTCGTGACTGGCTGCCGAGAGAAATCTCGTCTTGCTGGCGGTCGCTTCGGCGAGCGAGGCGTTCAGCTCATCGAGTTGACGCATGGCCTGCGCCCGAGCCGCCATGTCTCGCTGGATCCTGAGCAGCATCATCAGCATGAGCGCTCCGGCGCCCGTCAGAAACGACACGATGATGAGAAAATTCCGCTGCAGGCTGTCCTGCTCCTGTTCCTTGCGCCGGCTCAGCAGGCGCTCCTCTTCTGCCGACATCGTCGCGAGGCTGCCGAGGACCTCTCTCATGGTGGCGATGTCCTGGTCCGTCTGGAGGTATGCGATGGCCGCTTCCATGCCCTGCGCCTTCCGCAAGCGTAGCGCGTGATCGAGCTGCGCGCGACGTTGGGCGACCGACTGTCGCAGGGTTTGCAGGCGCTGAGTTTGCCTTTCGTTATCGACGATCAAACGCTGCAGCTCACGCAACTGAGCGTCCAGCGCGGCCATACCGGAGCTATAGGGCTCCAGATAAAGTTCCCGACCGGTAAGCAAGTAACCGCGCTGCCCCGTCTCCATCTTGAGCAGCGACTCACGCACGGAATCGAGAGCGACTCGGACTTCTTGGGCGTGATGAGCCAGATCGGACGTGGTCCGCACTTCCCGCAGGCTCAGATGCGCCATCCACAGGACCACGGCGAGCAAAGCAACGCTGACGACGACGCTGGCGGCGTTCTTTTTCCCGAAACCCGTCAGTGAGGCAGACCACACGCGCATGTGAGCGAAGACCCTTTTGAGCATGACTTATAGCAATGCGCCTCTAACGCCACGACGCGACATCCACGGGGATCATCAGGTCTTCCCCTTAGCTGTCGCTCGAGCGACCAGGCGAAGCCTCCTAATCGGTGCTCCACCACTCCACGAACTCGCGGAAATCGATCAAACCGTCGCTGTCCGTGTCGATTTCATGGAAGCCGATGCGCAGGTCCGTTCCGGACATGCCTGCTTCCAGGCCCTGCATCAGGCGGGCGAATTCCTCGAAGTCGATGCGTCCATCCCGATCCTGGTCCGCCGACGCAAACTCCTCCTTCATCTCGCGACTGCCGGAGAGATGTCGACCTGCGGAACTGCTCGAAATAAACATGTGTAAACCTCTAATGAGCGACATGCGTGATGCTGCCGCCGGATTGTCTCTGCCGGTACGCGAGCGAGTAGCCGCGTGGTCGTTCGGCGCGTTCACGATACGTCCTGCGCTCGACAGGAGTCTTGAACCCGCGTGGCTTCACGACGAGCACATCGCAGCTGATCTTGTCGATCAGACGTTCCGCGGTGTTGCCGATAAACACCCGCTTCAGACCACGACGGGAAACCGCGCCCATGACGACCACGGCTGCTGCATGTTTCTTCGCGAGCCGAGGCAACTGAACGGCCGGATCGCCACGCACGAGCGCGGAGTTCTCGGCAGGAATATCTGCCTTCTTTTGCAGCCTGCCGATGGCGCGTTTGAGATTCTGTTCATGAGCCTGCTGCTCTTGCTCCGACATCGCGATCCAATACGCCTCGATGGGCGTGTCGACGATGGCGCCTTGAGGCAACTCGAATGCGTGACAGAGCACGACCTTGTCTGGGCGCGCACCGGCCGCTTCGATGGCCTGCGCGACGATGCGATCGTCGAGCTTCGCGGGCTTGGCGTGCGCATGCAAAGGATCCACTGCCGCGATGACCGGCGCACGTGGATTGAACTTCTCCGACTTGCTCAACCACAGCGGGCACGGACAGTTGCGGATCAGATCCCAATCGATGTTGCTCAGGAACAGCCGAGCCAACCGGCCCTGGCCGCGGGTCTCCATGACCAGCAATCGTGCGTGACAGTCCAGAGCTTCTCTCACTAGCGCATCCTGGACGGGATAGTCACAACGGACGGCGATACTCACGTCCAGGCCACGCAATTCCGTTCGGCTCGCGAGCGTTTGTAACCGTTCAGTCCGGTTGTCCAGATCGGCCTGAGCTGCTTGTCGAACAGTCGCCCCCGCCCGCGCCAGCGCACCCTGCGGTATCGCCAGCACGTGGACCAACCTCAGCGGCGCGTCATACAGCTTCGCCAACGACGCTGCCTTGCGCAGTACCGATCTTGCCGAGCGGTCAAGCGTCCGTACCGCGACGAGAATCGGGCGAGCGTTCCGGGTCCTCTTCATGCTTCTGCTCCAAGTAGCCATGGACGTGATTGCGGCTTGCCAACAGCGTAGCAACGCCCAGGAAAAAGCCATTAAGGAGACCCGCTTAACCGTTCTCGGGAACGTGCGCCTGCATGAGAAACACTCGAGTGGGAGAGCCACGGATCGACTGCGCAGATCCCCTGAGTAGTGCTCCCGATGCTGCACGGCTACGTTGCCTGTGTGGCTACTCCGCTGACATCGATGAGGCGCTTTCCCGAGGCGACATCCAACGAGCGATTACCGCTCGTGCTACTCCTGCTATTGATCGCAGTCTGGCTTGCGCTCGCCCTCGAACCGGTCAGCCGTCAGGACTGGCTCCTCGAAAACATTCTCGTGCTCGTGACCGTGCCGGTACTGGTCGCCACGCGACATCGCATGCGCTTCTCCAATGGCTCCTACGTGTGCCTGTTCATATTTTTCGTGTTGCATTCGATCGGCGCTCATTACACATATTCGCTCGTGCCGTACGATGCCTGGTGGCAGACGCTCACGGGCAGCACGCTGAATCAGATGCTCGGCTGGGAGCGCAATCACTACGACCGACTCATTCATTTCTTCTACGGCGTGCTGCTGCTGCAGCCGTCGGCCGAACTGTTGGGCCGCTATGCCCCGGCTCGCGGCGTCTGGCGATCGATCCTGCCAGTCCTTTTTGTAATGTCGCATTCGGTCGTCTACGAGCTGGTCGAATGGATCGCCGCTCTGATCGTCGCTCCGGAGCTCGGGGAAGCTTACCTTGGCACCCAAGGCGATCCCTGGGATGCGCAGCAGGACATGGCGCTGGCGACGCTCGGCGCTATCGTGACGACATTGCTCATCCGACTCACGCGCAAGTCAGATCAGCCCGGCCCTGCCCGATAGAACCAGTATTTGGTCAGCTCCGCCGCGGTGACATAGGCGGCGGTGATGGCGATCAACACGCCGAGCACCTCGATCGGGATCGGCACGAAGCCGAGAGCGCCGACGAATGGAAGGTAGGGAATGGCGGGGGTTAGCGCCGCCAGGATCAACGTGGCAACCAGCAGGACCGAGCCGGGCCTGCTCTTGAAGAAGGGGCCTCGGGTGCGCACCACCAGCGCGATCATCAACTCCGTCAGTAGCGATTGCACGAACCACGCCGTCTGGAACACTTCCGCCGAGGCGTGAAAGATCCAAAGCAGCGCGCCGAAACACAGCAGATCGAACAGCGAGCTCAACAGCCCGAACTCGATCATGAAGCGGCCGATGAAGCGCATGTCCCAGCGGCGCGGACGCTCGATCGCGTCGCGATCCACGTTGTCGTCCGCGATGCCTACGGCGGGAATATCGGAGATGAAATTGTTGAGCAGGATCTGACTGGCGGTGAGCGGCAGGAACGGCAGGAACAACGACGCGAGCGCCATGCTGATCATGTTGCCGAGGTTGGCGCTCGTGGTGGTCAGCACATATTTGAGCGTGTTTGCAAAGGTCCTGCGGCCCTCTTCCACCCCGCGGCGGATCACGTCCAGATCGCGCTCCAGTAACACGAAGTCGGCCGCCTCGCGCGCCACGTCGGCGGCCTGCTCGACGGAGAGGCTGGTGTCGGCCGCATGCATCGCGGGAGCATCGTTGATGCCGTCGCCCAGGAACCCCACGACGTGCCCGGCTCGCTTCAACGCCCGGATGATGCGCTCCTTTTGGTTCGGATCGAGCTCGACGAACAGGTCGGTGCGTGGCGCTTCACGCCATAGCGCCGGATCGTCCAGCTTGTCGATCTGCCCTCCGGTCAGCACGCGCTCGTTCTTCAAGCCTACCAACACCGCGACATGCTCCGCGATCAGCTTGGAATCGCCCGTGAGGAGCTTGATGGCAATGCCCAGCCCACGCAGACTCTCGATGGCCTCCCCGGCGCCTTCTTTTGGACGATCCAGGAATGTGAGAAAACCGGCGAAGCAGAGTTCGTGCTCGCAGTCGCGCCCGTATCTGTCACGTTTGGCGAGCTGCTTGGTGGCCACGGCAACCACTCTGTGGCCGCCTCGTCCCCAATCGTCGTAGCGCTTCTGCAGCTCGGATCGGACTCGCTGATCCAGCGGTGACCCATCCGCGAGAAACGCGCAAGCCTCGAGCACCTCGTGAAAGGCGCCTTTTGTGACCAGCAGAACTTCACCTTTGCGCTCGACGACCACGCTGACTCGGCGGCGCACAAAGTCGAATGGAATTTCTCCGAGCTTGCTCAGCTTGCTCACGTCCGGGCGACAGGCGTTCAGAATCGCGTCGTCCAGGGGGCTCGCCAGTCCCGTTTCGAGCGCCGCATTGATCGCGCCCAACTCGACGACAGCCTGGGACATCGCGCCATGCACGTCGTAGCTGCCTTCCAGACTGATGACGCCTTCGGTCAACGTCCCTGTCTTGTCGGTACACAGCACATCCATGCTGCCGAGGTTCTCGATTGCATTGAGATGGCGAACCAAAACGCCGCGGCTCGCTAACATCTGTGCACCTCGGGCCAGATTGACGCTCAGAATCGCCGGCAGCAGCTCTGGACTCAGCCCCACCGCCAATGCCACGGCAAACAGCAGTGTCTCCACCACCGGTCGATCTGCGAGCATGTGGGCCGCGAACACCAGGAGCACCATTCCCAGCATGGCGCTGGTGAGCAAATAGCCGAATCGCGCGACGCCGCGATCGAATTCTGTTTTCGGTGCTTGCAGCCCCAGCTGCTGCGCGATCGCACCGAACTGGGTGCTCATGCCCGTGGCCACCACCACGCAACGCAGAGTGCCGCTGCGAACGTTCGTGCCGAGATAGACGCAGTTGAACCGCTTGCTCAGCGGCGTATCGGCAGGCAGCACGCCCGCTGATTTCTCCACCGGAAAGCTTTCGCCGGTCAGCGCCGACTCGCTGACGAAACAATGGTCCGCTGCGATGACCCGCGCATCGGCGGGGACGAGACTGCCCGCCGACAGCAGGACGACATCGCCCGGAACGATCTCATCGATCGCTATCGATTGTTCCCGACCGTCGCGCAGCGCCTTGGTGCGCGTTTTTATTCGCTGGCCCAATGCCGCCGCTGCCGCGTGAGCCGTGTATTCCCGTCGATAGCCGATGACTGCGCTGGCAGCCAGAATGGAGCCCACGATCGCTGCTTCCACGAGCTCCCCGCTCGCCGCCGCGATTACCGCCGCGAACAACAGCAGCAACAACAGCGGACTGGCGAATTGGCTCAGTAGAATACTCAGGCGCGACAGTCGACGGGTGCTACGCAAGTCGTTGCGCCCAAACTCACGCAAGCGTCGTTGTGCCTGTTCGGAGCTGATCCCCGATTTCGTAGCGCCGAGTTCCTTGCAAACCTGATCTGGAGTCAGCACCCAGTATTCATGTAACGGCTCGAGCAAACCAGGCCCATTGCCTGTAAGCAGCCGCCGCGCAAGCCACTTGCCCGGCATGGTGGACAGCGTCGCGGCCTTGAACACAGCGTTCGCTCGAGCTTCGGATATCACCCGGTGGCGTACATGGCCGTGCGGCCCGCCAGGTTCAAGTAAGCGGACGCGTCGGAATGCAGCGATGCAACCCCGCTCGCTTGAGACCTCATCCGCCGCACGGTCTCCGTGACCCGGCGCGGCGTGCCGAGATCGCTCCAGCCGCACGCGGGCACTCTCATCACTCGTAACGAACTGGCGGAGTGTTGCAGGATGCTACGAGAGAAATCGATAGTCGGCGAACGAGCGTACAGATCCGCAAGCCGAGACGTCTGCGAAGAGGCCGGTACGGAAGTGACGATGTGCCGCATCTCGCCGACGAGATCCGGACAGGTTTGCTCGAAACGCCGCAACAGGCTCTGACCTCTCGCGGCGAAGATGAACGAGTTCCACATGCCGCCGTGCGCGATCAGCGAGCGCGCGGTAGAAACATCCGGCTTCTCCAGGAAATCGCGGACGGCACTCACGTCACCGGCTCCTTCAGCAACGATATATCCGAGTTCCGGGTCGGCCTCTTCGGCGGCCATTCCCAGCAGCAGGATGCCTTCTGGAGTCTCTATGATCTCCGCCATGGCCTCCCGCAGGCTGGCGCCCAGCACCAGCTCGTTACTCACATAGTGGTCGGACGGCAGGACTAGGATGCTGGCCTCTGGATCTCGATGCAGGATGTGAAGCAAGGGCAGGAGAATGCCCTGCGCCGTGCCGCGATTGCTGGGCTGACTGATCAGGTTCCGCGAGGGAACTCTCAGATTCAGGTCCTGCCACCAATGGCGATGATGCTCCGACACGGCGATGGTGATTCGCTCGGGCGATGTAACCAGACCCGCGCGCGCCACGGCGTCGTGCAACAACGAGCCGCTGTGACCCAGCGAGCAGAATTGCTTGGGAACCGCGATGCCCGACGCCAACCGGGTGAGCGCCTGCAGCCGCGTGCCCTCGCCTCCGGCCAGGACCAGCGCCCAGTTGTGGCCGGCGTCCCAATGAGTATCCCAACGCTCTTGTGACATCGAACTTCCCCTAGGTGTTGGCTGCAGGAGAGACTGTCAGCTCTCGCGCTAGCAAACACCCCCGGAAGGGCCGTGAGAGGTTACGTACTACACCGGAGCCGGTGCGTGAGTTCGACGGTGGATCCTCCGGCCACGACGCATCAAAGTATGGCCATGCTGCTATTCGCCCCTAAAGCCTCGTTGGCACTCGCTACTCGCATCGCCGAGGCGCTGGGAATGTCCCTGTCGCCCAGCGAAGAACGTGAGTTCGACGGGGGTGAGCACAAGATGCGTCCCATGGTCGAGGTAGCCAACGAAGACGTCTACGTCGTGCAAAGCCTGTGTGGCGACGCCAGCGCCTCCGCGAACGACAAACTGTGTCGATTGCTGTTCTTCGTCGGCGCTTTGAAAGATGCCGGCGCTGAACGCGTCACCGTGGTAACGCCCTATCTCGCATACGCCCGCAAGGACCGACGCACACAGCCGCGCGATCCGGTGACCACCCGGTACGTCGCGGCGGTCATGCAAGCCGTGTGCATCGATCGCGTAGTCACGCTGGAAATTCACAATGAGGCGGCGTTTGACAACGCCTTTCGGTGTCCCACCGTCCGCCTGGAGGCGGCCGACGTATTCGCTCCGGAGATTGCCACGGAAGTCGGAGATCAGCCGGTGATCGTGATGTCGCCGGATATCGGTGGCGTCAAACGCGCCCAAAGGTTCCGGGAACGCCTGGCCCGCACTCTGTCGCGGGAGGTCGATCTGGCGTTCATGGAGAAACGCCGCGCCAGCGGGGTCGTGTCCGGCGAAACGGTTGTCGGCGAACTGAGGGGCCGCGCGGTAGTCATTTACGACGACATGATCGCCTCCGGCTCGACGATTTTGAGAGCCTGTCAGGCCGCGCGCGAGGCCGATGCCAAATCTGTGTACGTCGCAGCGGCGCACGCCGCATTCCTGCCATCTGCTTCGAAACTGTTCGAAACACGCGCAGCGGACAGCGTTCTCGTCACGGACTCGATCGCACTGCGCCCCGAATTCAACCCATGGCTCGGCGCCGCGCTACGCGTGTGTTCGCTTGCTCCGCTCGTGGCCCGGACCATTCAGGATCTGGCGCGCCATCGCCCGTAGGCGGCTCCACCACTGAGAATTCGCTGCGATACTCACTGACCCGCTCAGGGAACCTCCTCAAGCGCTGCCCCAGTCATCCGCTATACAAAACTCCGGCGGATTCTTCGAAGGAGTTGGCATGAACACACGAGCCATGCTGTGCGGGTGCCTGGTGGCAGCGGCGCTAGTCACGCCGGCGCACGCGGACGACAAGGTCCCGCGTCACTGGATCGCACGCATCGGCGTGCATCCCATCAATCCCAAGCCGAACAATCATGCCGAGTTCACCGTCGACAACGCCGCGAGCTTGTCGATCGGCGCGACGTATCTGTTCACCAAGCATTGGGCGGTCGAATTGTTCTCGGCCTTTTCCAATGCGCACGACGTTCACGACCCGGATGATGGGCGAGCGGCGCGTTTCTCCATGATCCCCGCGAGCGCGACGCTGCAGTATCACATCACTGACGCCAGCGGACGCTTTCGCGCGTATGCCGGCGCCGGCCTCTCGTATGCCCACCTCGGGGATGAGCGGACCAAAGGTTCGCTCGGCGGCCAAACGCTGGCGCTCGACAATTCGAGCGGACTCGCGGCAGCGATCGGCCTCGACATGGACCTCGGCTCGAAATGGTTCGTGAATGTCGACGCTCGCTGGATGGATATCGACTCCTCCGTGAAGATCGACGGGCAGCCGCGCGGCACGCTCGATCTCGATCCTTACATGTTCGGTTTATCTCTGGGCCGACGGCTTCGTTAGGTGACCGCATGGACGTCAGGACTTGGGCGCTCGTTTGTCTGATGTTGCCGACCATGAGTGCGAGCGCCGAGCCCGAAACGACGGAAATGCGGATCGTCACCAAGATCCGGCTGAGCGACTGCTGCATCGAGTATGAGGGCCTCATCACCTCCGAGGCGAACGACGGTGTGTACGAGCTGTACCAGGATGCCTCTCCCAAACCGACGACGCTGATCATCGAAAGCAATGGCGGCGGCGCAGGGGCCGCCATGCAACTCGGCAACTGGATACTCGACCACGAGCTCGACGTGCGAGTCGACACTTTCTGCTATTCCAGCTGCGCGAACTATGTCTTTCTCGCCGGGCGCAACAAGGTGCTGGCCTCGCATGCTTCGATCATGTGGCACGGCGGCGTCACCCAGCCAATCGATCGCGCCGAGCTGGAACATCTGCTCGATGACATGCTCGGCGCGCTCGAAGAAGGGGCGCGCGATGAAATCCTGGCCGAGCGTTCACGGGAGCGCTTGCTCGAGCAGATGGAAGCATCGCGCCTCGAACTGGTCGCGCGCGAGACGCAATTCTTCCATCGTATCGGCGTCGATCAGCGCATCACCGTGCTCGGACATCTGTTCGAGCGCGAGTTGCTCGCCAACGATCATGACTACAACGGCTGGGACCTGTCGCTGTCGGACCAGGAGAAGCTCGGCGTGCACGGCATCGAAGTCGTTGGCGACGTGGCCTGGGAACCCTGGCCAGCGCGCGAAGGCTTGCAGGTCTATCGCGTCAGCCTCGATCGACTGCCCGGCTTCTCGCCCGTAACCCGGTGAGCGCTCACCAATGCAGTCCATGCATGACTTTGGCGAATGTGATGGCCGCGTCGGTCGGGGGCGCCTCCTGCGTCGCGCCTGAGGCTGCGGCCGAATCGGGAAACATGCGGAACGCCGCACTGTTCACGCTATCGGCAATCCTCGGTGCGAACAGCTCCAGTAGTCTCGCGAACATTCCCAAACGAGTCGCAATGCGCGGCGACTGGTGCACGATTGCATCCAGGACCAGCTCGGCTGCCTGTTCCGGCGTCAGCGCCGGCAGCTTCGTATAGGCCGTCGTAGGCGCAATCATCCGCGTGCGGACCAGCGGCATGTTGATGACGCTGAACCGCACGCCGCAATCCCGGTACTCGGAAGCCGCGCAGCGCGCGAAGGTTTCGATGGCCGCCTTGGATGCGGCGTAAGCGGAAAAGCGAGGAGCGTTGCTCAGCACGCCGATGGACGAGATCACGACCACCTGACCGCTGCCCTTCGCTGCCATTCCTGGCAAGAGCGCGAGGGTCAAACGTACCGCGGCGAGGTAATTCAACTTCATCAGGCGTTCGAAGTCGTGCAGGCGCTGGTAAGAGGCGGCAATCGAGCGCCGGATCGAATGCCCCGCGTTGTTGATCAGAATGTCCACGCCGCCGTGCTCGGCGAGCAAGCGCTGCACGAATGCATCGCAGGCGGCGGCGTCCGTGATGTCACAAACGTAGGTATGCACCGTACCGCCACGGCCCTGAATCTCTGCTTTGGTTTCTGCCACACGCTGCGGATCTCTGGCCACGATGATCGCGATCGCACCCGCATCGGCCAGCCTGAGCGCGGTGGCGCGACCGATGCCGGAGCTGCCGCCGGTGATCAACACCCGCTTGTTCGCGACCCTGCCCGCCAGACTCCGATCGTGCCTGAGATCGGGATCCAGATGGCGTTCCCAGTAGTCCCAGATCCGCCAGCCGTATTCCTCGAGGCGCGGCAAGGTTACGTCAGTGCCCTCCAGCAAGGACCGCGTGCGCCGGTTGTCGAATAGCGTCGGCATATTGACGAAGGTGAGCACGCTGCGCGGCAGATGCAGGTCGTCGAGCAGCTCATCCAGAATGGTCCGCAGCGGCTCGAAGGCGCTCAATGCCACCGAAAGATCGATCGGCAACGATCGAAGCAGCTCGGTATCGACCCGCAATCCCATCATCGGCGCGTGACCGGCGCGCGCGAACAGGTTCAGCACTTCGCCAGCATGGCGGGGCTGCGGATCGGTGAGATGAAAGCAGCGAAAGGCCTGATCCGGCAATTGCGACAGGCGCACCATGGCCGCCGCTACGTAATCCACTGGCACGAGATTGACGTAGCCTCCCTCGAAGCCGATCGTCGGCAGCCAGCTGGGAACGTGACGGCGCATGATCTGCAGCGCCTTGAAGAAATAATAAGGGCCATCGACTTTGGTGATGTGACCGGTGCGCGAGTCGCCGATGACCATCCCCGGCCGATAGATGCGCCAGGGAACGTGAGTCTGCCTGCGCACCAGCGCCTCGGACTCGTGCTTGGTGCGGAAGTATGGGTGTTCCAGATGACAAGCCTCTTCGAACATGTCCTCCGTGAACACCCCGTCGTAAAGTCCGGCCGAGGCGATCGAGCTGACGTGGTGAAAGTGGCGCGCGCCCATCGCCCGAGCGAACTCCAACGCATGCCGCGTTCCCTCGACGTTCGCCTGCGCCAGCTCCTCGCTGCTCGCTTCGATATCGTAGAGCGCGCCCAGATGAAAGAAATGTTCGATGGGCTGGCCAATCCGGGCACGCTCCGCTGGCGCGATCCCCAATTCGGGCTCCCGCAGGTCTCCTTCGATTGCGATGACTCTCTCTGCCCCCGCCCCCCACCATTGCCGCAGGTCATCGAGCTTGGGCACGGCGGACTTGCGAGCCAGTACGTACACCGGGCCGGTCACATGCGACAGCAGCTCCCGCACGAGATAGCGGCCGATGAAGCCCGTCGCGCCGGTGACGAAACAACTCATGAGTCCCCGCAAGCGATGCCGATGATCGCAGGCTAAGAAGCTCGCGCGAATTCAAACATCGGGACTAGCCCGTAACGACTCAGGGGCAGACGCGCTTTACATGCCAGGCCCGATGGCGGTTCCATGCGGCTATCAAGGAGCAGCATGAATCATGTCCGGCGAATCGATCAGCCCGGTGGATCTGGCATGGCTGCGCATGGACAGCCCGACCAATCCCATGGTCATCGTCGCCGTGCTGATCCTGAGCGAGCCGCTCGCCTATGCGCGGCTGAAGCGCGTGCTCGAACGACAATTACTGACATTCGAGCGTTTTCTGGATCGGCCCATCTGCGATGCGCTCGGTGGGCATTGGCAACGCGATGAGCAGTTCGAGCTCGCCTTCCACTTGCGTCGCCTGAAACTGCCACCCCGGGCAGGCGAGTCTCAGTTGCAAGCTGCCGCGAGCCGGCTCGCGAGTACGCCTCTCGATCCAACGCGCCCGCTTTGGCAGTTTCACCTGGTTGAACGTTTCGGCAAGGGCAGCGCCATCGTCGGACGAGTGCATCATTGCTACGCCGACGGCGTAGCGCTCATGCGTGTGCTGTTGTCATTGACCGAGGCGGCGCCCGGTGCGTCATCTGTTCCCTCACCGGCCAGCAAGCACGTGAACGAAGCGTCCCAAGCGCCACGATCCCTGCTCGCGCCCCTCACCGGCGTGCTGGGCTCGGCGGAGACGCTCGCCCAACGTGCGATCGAAACAACGGCTGAAGTCCTCAACACGTCCCTGCAGGCGCTGGCTCATCCCACTCAGGCGGCGAGCCGGGTACAGCGGATTGCCGACGCAACGCGCGAACTGGCGAAGATCGCGCTGCTGCCTCCGGATCCGCCGACGCCGCTGAAGGGCCGGTTGAGCCGGAACAAACAAGTGTCGTGGGCCGAACCGCTGTCTTTCGCGGAAGTAAAAACGGTCGCGCACGCGCTGGGCGTCTCCATCAACGATGTGCTGCTCTCGACGGTGGCCGGTGCGCTGGGCGCCTATCTGGAAAGCGGCGGGACCGCCATCGATTCGATGACACTCAAGGCGCTGGTGCCAGTGAATCTGCGCCCCGCGGACCAGACGCCGCGTCTGGGCAATGAGTTCGGCCTGGTATTCGCGAGTCTGCCGGTCGGCGAGCGCCATCCGCTCGCGCGACTGTATGCAGTGAATCGCGACATGGACGCCTTGAAACATTCCTCGCAAGCCGTCGTCGCATTCTGGTTGTTGACGGCGTTGGGCGTGTTGCCAGACATCGTCGAGCACGAAGCTATCGAACTGTTCACGACCAAGGCCAGCGCGGTCATATCGAACGTGCCGGGCCCGCGCGAGCCGCTCTACGTCGCCGGCGTACGCATCGAGCGCCAGTTCTTCTGGGTTCCTCAGGCAGGCAGTATCGGCTTGGGTGTCAGCCTGCTGACGTACCATGGCGCCGTGCACTTCGGCGTGATGGCCGATCGTCATCTCATTCCCCATCCCGAGCGGATCACGGCGCGTTTCGTCGGCGAATTCGAGCGCCTGCTGCTGCACGTCCTGGCCGGAGTTCCGCCTCCCGCGCCGCCCCGCCCTGCCGCGAGCACTCCGTAATCGCCCGTGGGTTTTCGCTATACCTTCGGTCGAGTCTCGACTCGCACACTCGGTCACGTTGCCTGCACCGCTGCACGCGCAACCAACTTAGATGCGACTTTTCTGGAGGATCGAACATGGCTACTCGAAAGAAGAGCAAAGCGAAGCGCGCGTCCGCTCAACCGGGCAGTGCTTTTTCGAACGTGATCGACGTCGGACAGCAGATCTGGCTCGCCGGGCTCGGCGCCGTGGCGCGCGCGCAGCGGGAAGGACCGAAACTTTTCGAAACGCTCGTGATGGAAGGCAGCGAGCTCCAGAGCACCCAGCGCGAAAACGTGCAGGAGCGCACGGCCGACCTGTGGAAAGGACTGCGCTCGCAACTCGACAGCCGCACCGCGGGCGTTCGTGGCAAAGCGAGTGAAACCATGGACAACCTGGAGGACATCCTGCAGGCGCGCGTTCTCAAGGCGTTACAGCAGCTCGGCGTGCCCACCTCGCACGAGATCGACGCTCTGGCCCGCAAAGTGAAAGAGTTGAACAAATCGGTGCAGGCGCTCACGCAAGCCAAGACCGGCAAGGACGGCGGACGCAAAGCTCCGACGCCCACCGACCAGCAGGGCGCCGCAGTCTGAGCGACGACCCATGTTGCAAGTGGAACCCGCCGCCAGGAAGCGACGCAGTCAGCAGCGCGTCGCTTTGGCGCTCGCTGGCGGCGGGCCCTTGGGCGCCTTCTATCAACTCGGCTGCCTGCATGCGCTGGCTGACTGCACCGACGGCCTCGATCTCACCCATCTGGATGGCTACGTCGGTGTGAGCTCCGGCGCGGTGATCGCCGCTGGCCTTGCCAACGGTATCGATACGGGACAGATGGTGCAGCTGTTCTTTGTCGAAGACGGCACGGAGCGCTACCCCTTGACGCCCGGCATGCTGATGCGACCTGCATTGAGCGAATATTGTGACCGCGCCATACGCCTGCCCTCGCTGCTCAAACGCATCGCCAGCAACCTCACGAAAGATCCGTTCGGCCAGAACTGGGCGGCGCTGCTCAGCCCCCTGGCCGAAGCCATCCCCACCGGGGTATTCGACAATCGTCCCTTCGAACACTACTTGCGGGAGTTGCTCGGCACCGGCGGACGCACCAATGACTTTCGCAAACTGCACGCGATGCTGCGGATCATCGCTACCGATCTGAACACGGGTGAGGAAGTGCGCTTTGGCGAGCAGGGCTACGATCGTGTGCCGATCTCCGAGGCAATCCGCGCCAGCACCGCCCTGCCCGGTCTGTACACACCCGTTCGCATCGGCGATCGCACACTGGTCGATGGCGCCTTGTTGCGCACGGCGCATGCGTCGCTGGTGCTCGAGAATCGCGCCGATCTGGTGATCACCGTGAATCCGCTCGTGACATTCTCCAACTCACGCAGACACAACGGCCATTCGCACGATCTTGCCGAGGGCGGGTTCATCACCGTGATGAACCAGACGTTCCGGGCATTGATTCAGTCGCGCATGCAGATCGGCATGGCCGCGTACCGCGAGCGTTATCCGTACAGCGACCGGCTGTTGTTCCAGCCGGATCGGGACGACGAAATCATGTTCTTCACCAACATATTCCGCTACTCGGAGCGCTATCGCCTGGCGAGCCATGCGTATCAAATGACTCGACACGATCTTCTGGAGCACGCCGATCCGCTGGAGCGCGTATTGAAGCGCCACGGCGTCACACTGCGGCTGGATCGCCTGCGCGATCCGCAGCGCTGGCTCGCACCACGCGGCGGCATCTCTCTTGGCACTGGAACGACAGCAGATCTGAGTCACGCGCTCGACCGCCTGTCGCATTGGCTCGACGCTCAGCAGGCTTCATAGCCGGGATCGCAAATTTCGGGGGGCTCGCGATGAACAAGCCATGGCTCAAACATTATCCACCGGGCACGCCCGCCGAGATCGAGCTGGACCCGAACGCAACGCTGATCGATATGTTTCTGGCCAGCTGCGTGCGTTATGCGACTCGTCCGGCGTTCCACAACTGGGGAACGACGCTCACTTGCTCGGAGCTGGAACAGCGTTCGCGGGCGTTCGCCGCCTGGCTGAGAGCGCATGGCTTTCACAAGGGCGATCGCATCGCCTTGATGCTGCCGAACGTTCTGCAGTATCCGGTCGCGATGTTCGGCGCCTTGCGAGCGGGACTCGTCGTCGTCAACACCAATCCGCTATATACGCCGCGGGAGCTGGAGCATCAGCTGCGCGACTCGGGAGCGGCGTGCATCGTGGTGCTGGCCAACTTTGCGCACGTGGTCGAGCGTGTGCTGCCGAATACGAATGTGCGCACCGTCGTCACGACCGAACTGGGCGACCTGCTGCGGTTTCCCAAGGGCACCGCCCTCAGCTGGGCCGCCCGGCATCTGAAACGGCTGGTGCCGGAATATCACATCCCGCAGGCGATTTCGTTCCGGCAGGCGTTGGAGACTGGCGCCCGCCTGACGTTCACTCCGCCTTCGATCGCGGCCGACGATCTGGCATTCCTGCAATACACCGGCGGCACGACCGGCGTCGCCAAGGGCGCGATGCTTTCGCATCGCAATCTCATGGCGAATCTGGAACAAGTGTCCACGCTGTGGCGCTCGTACATTCACGATGGCGCCGAGATCGTCATCACCCCGCTGCCGCTGTATCACGTCTTTTGTTTGACGTGCAATTGCCTGACGTTCTTCAAGCACGGCGGGCTGAACGTGCTCATCACGAATCCGCGCGACATTCCGAGCTTCGTCGCCGAACTGGCGCGTTGGCGCTTCACCATGATCACCGGCGTGAACACGCTGTACAACGCGCTGCTGGCGCATCCTCGCCTGGCTCACGTGAACTTCTCGAAACTGAGAATGTCCGTCGCGGGCGGCATGGCGCTGCATCCGGACGTGGCCGAACGCTGGCGCAAGCTCACTGGCAACACGCTCATCGAGGGCTATGGGCTCACCGAAGCGTCTCCGGTCGTCGCCTGCAATCTGCCCGAAGCCTCGCGTCTGGGCAGCGTCGGGGTGCCGCTGCCGTCGACCGAAATATCGATTCGCGACGAGGGTCGCGAAGTGGATCCCGGGCAGCCGGGCGAGCTACATGTACGAGGCCCGCAGGTCATGCGCGGGTATTGGAATATGCCGGAAGAGACCGCGCAGTGCCTCGATAAAGACGGCTGGCTGCGCACCGGCGATGTCGCCACGCTGGATGAGGACGGCTTCGTTCACATCGTGGACCGCAAGAAGGACATGATCATCGTGTCCGGCTTCAAAGTGTTCCCGAACGAGATCGAGGCGGTGCTGACCATGCACGAAGCGATCGTCGAGGCCGGCTGCATCGGCGTCCCCGACGATCGCTCCGGACAGGCGGTGAAAGCGTTCGTCGTGACGGAATCGACGCTGAGCACGGAGCAGATCATCGAGTTCTGTCGCGAGCGACTGACGCCCTACAAGGTGCCCAAATACGTGGAGTTCCGTGCGACGCTGCCGAAGACCAACATCGGCAAGATCCTGCGCCGGGCTCTGGTCGAGGAAGCGAGCAAGGAGTCCCATGGCGCAACCGGCACCGCTGATCATTGAATGGATCGCGCGCAGATCGATCGCGATCCAGAACGACGCGAGCGCCTGCGGGTGTTATAACCGTCGAGCCGCGCCGCCGTGAGCCACGCCATGTCCGCAACCGCCACCTACGACTTCATCATCATCGGCGCAGGCAGCGCAGGCTGCGTGCTCGCCCGGCGTCTGTCGGCTCAATCGCATCGCCGCGTGTTGTTACTCGAAGCCGGCGGTCGTGACGTGAATCCGTTCATTCACATGCCGGCGGGACTGGCTCAGCTGGTGCACAACCGCCGTATCAACTGGAACTATTACACCGAGCCGGAGCCCGAGTTGGAGAACCGCCGGCTGTACTGGCCTCGCGGCAAGGTCCTCGGCGGCTGCAGTTCGATCAATGCGATGTGTTATGTGCGCGGTCAGCCCGAGGACTACGACGATTGGGCTCGCGACGGTGCGATCGGCTGGGGCTACGACGATGTCCTGCCGTTCTTCCGCAAGGCGGAGCATCAGCAACACGGCGCATCCAGATATCACGGCGGCAGTGGCCCTATGTGGGTTGAGAACCTGCGCTCGCGCAACCCGCTTACGGATACGTTTGTCGCCGCCGCCGTGGCCAGCGGCCTGCCTCGCAATGACGACTTCAACGGCGAGCGGCAGGAAGGCGCCGGTTACTATCAGGTCACGCAGCGTGGCGGCAGGCGATGCAGCGCCGCCACGGCATATCTAAGAGCGGCGCGTAAACGGCCGAATCTCACAATACTCACGCATGCACTAGTCGAGCGCTTGTTGATAGACCGCCGGCGCGTAGTGGGCGTGGATTACCGCATCGGCTCCAGGCGTTATACCGCCTTCTGCGAAAGCGAGGTGCTGTTGAGCGCCGGAACGGTCAACTCACCGCAATTGTTGATGTTGTCTGGCATCGGCCCGGCGGATCATTTGCGCAGCCTCGGCCTCGATGTGATCCTCGATCAGCCTTCGGTCGGCGAAAATCTGCAGGATCATCTCGATATCTGCACTCTCTACAAGAGCACCCGGCCGGTCACCTACGACTTCAACCGGCTGCAGGAACTGCGAGTGCTGTTTCAGTACTGGCTGAAGAAACGAGGCGCTGGCGTATCGAACATCGCCGAGGCCGGCGCCTTCGCGTGCAGCTCCAGCGCGGCTCGCGACAGGCCCGACATTCAGATGCACTTCGTTCCGGCGCAACTGGACGATCACGGGCGCAATCGTCTTCCCGGACACGGCTTCACGCTGCACGCCTGTCACCTGCACCCTCGCAGCCGCGGTCGCATCGGGCTGCGCTCGAACCGTCCCGACGAGGCGCCCCTGATCTACGCCAACTATCTGCACGATTCGCGTGACATGCAGGTCATGCTGGAAGCGCTGCGCTTCTCCCGTCAGATACTGCGATCGCAAGCGTTCGACGAGCTGCGCGGCGAAGAGATACTTCCAGGCATCACCGACGGCAGCGACACGGAGCTGACGCGCTTCATCCGCCACAAGGCGGAAACCGTATATCACCCGGTCGGCACTTGCCGCATGGGCGGCGACTCCAGCGCGGTCGTCGACGCAACGCTGCGCGTCAGAGGAATCTCCGGACTGCGCGTGATCGACGCCTCCATCATGCCGAAGATCGTCAGCGGCAACACCAACGCGCCCACGATCATGATCGCCGAGAAGGCGGCGGACCTGATCCTCACCTACGGCTGAGCGCGCCGCTGAACTTCGGCGCTGACGAACGCCGCCGCCTTGGCCAGGCTCGCCAGCTCCCGGTACTGCGTCTCGGGTATCTCGATGCCGAACTGCTTGTGCAAGCCGATGGCGAAGTTCAGCGTGTCCATGGAGTCGAAGTCGAACTGATCCCGGAAGGGCACGTCGCGCTTCAGGCGCGAAGGATCGACGTCTGGCGCGACCTGCAGAAACACCTGCAGTACCTTTTGCTCTATCGCGGAGGCATTCATAGCTGCTCCGGCGCCTGCAGGGCGTTACGGATCGTCGCCAGGAAACGCGAACCGGCTCGCCCATCGGTGACGCGGTGATCGGCGGCCAGCGAAATCGGCACGGTGAGCTCCGCCCTCACCTGCCCGTCGACCACCCAGGGCCGCTCGCGAACGGAGCCGATCCCGACGATCGCGACCTGTGGCGGATAGATCACGGGAATCACGAAGTCCACGTCCTCCTCGGCGAAGCTCGTGACCGTGATGGTCGGCATCGACAGCTCGCTCGAGCGCATGTGACCGGCGCGCACGCGCGTAGCGAGGTCACGCAGCTCGGTCATGATCAAAGGAAGAGACTTCTGGTCCGCATCGAGAATGGCCGGGGCGACGAGGCGGCCGCCGCGCATAGCGATGGCCACGCCGAGATGCACATCGCTCGAAGCCTTGAATGCATCTGCTTTGTAGAACCCGTTGAAATCGGGCATAGCCTTCGCGGACTGCGCGACAGCCTTGAGCAGCACGGCCGCCGGTAGCAACCGCGATTCGATATCGACCGTCGCGTTATACCGATCCAGAAAGTCCCGAGCCTTCGCGAAGCTGCACACCAGCGACAGATAGTAATGAGGAATCTCCCGTTTCGAACGAGACATTGCACGCGCGATGATCTGTCGCATGTCGTGTGCGGGCTCGGCAACGGCGGGCTTGGCCGCCTGTGCCGCCTTCAGCACATCCTCGATAGTGATGGCATGCCCCATCCCCGTCCCCGCCACTCGATCCAGATCGACGCCCAACTCGCGGGCACGCGCGCGCGCGGCGGGAGAAATCTTGCGGCGATGTGATTCAGGCGCCGGCGCAGCGCTGACCGATGTCACTGATGGCGCTGACGTCGCCGGCGTTGGCGGAGTGACTGGTGGAGTCGGCACAGCTTCAATGATCTCGTGGGCCGGCGCCGCGCCACCATTCAACTGCGCGAGCACTGTGCCTACCGCCACGCGCGCGCCTTCGGAAACGAGCAATTTATCGACCACGCCATCCGAGAAGATCTCAACGTCGATGATGCCCTTGTCCGTTTCCACCAGCGCAACGATATCGCCACGCTTGACGGCGTCGCCCGGCTTGATGCGCCATTGCAACAAGGTCCCGGCTTCCATGTCGGGCCCGAGCGAGGGCATGCGGAACTCACCCGGCATGCTTCACCATCGAGGCTGCGAGCGACACGATCTGCTCGATCTGAGGCAGTGCCGCCTCCTCCATGTGCTTGGCGTAGGGAATCGGCACTTCCACACCGCAGATACGCTCGACCGGCGCGTCGAGCTCGTAGAACGCCTGCTCCATGATTCTCATGCCGACCTCCGCGGCCACACCGACGCTGCGCCAGCCCTCATCGACGATGAGGGCGCGATGGGTCTTCCGCACGGACGCAAGAAACGTCTGCTCATCCAGCGGGCGCAGGACGCGCAGATCGATCACTTCCGCATCGACCCCTCGAGCTGACAGCCGCTCGGCGGCGGCAAGACATTTATAGAGTGAGGCGCCGTATGTGATGAGCGAGATATCACGACCCGCGCGACGCACGGCTGCACGTTCGATGTCGGCCCGTTCGGCCTCGGCCGTCAGCTCGCCCTGTAGGTTATACAGATTCATGTGCTCGAAAATGATCACCGGATCGCGAAACGCGAGCGCCGCTCGAAGCATCCCGGCAGCATCGTCGATGGTCGCCGGCGTGACGATGCGCAGCCCCGGAATGTGGCTATACCAACCTTCCAGGCTGTGCGAGTGCTGAGCAGCGACTTGCCGGCCCGCGCCGGTGGCCATGCGGATGATGAGCGGAACCGCGCACTGGCCCCCTGACATGTGACTCAATGTCGCCGCCGTATTCAATATCTGATCGAGCGCGAGCAGGCTGAAGTTGACCGTCATGATCTCCACGACCGGCCGCATGCCGGCCAGCGCCGCACCGATGCCGGCGCCTACGAAGGCGGACTCGGAGAGCGGAGCATCACGGATGCGCTGCTCGCCGAATTCCTCCAGCAAGCCCTTGGTGACTGCGAAACAGCCGCCGTACTTGCCGATGTCCTCACCGATCACGAAGACATCCGGTTGGGTCAGCAAGACCGAGCGCAATCCTTGTCGCAGGGCCTCACGATACGTCATCGTGTGGACCGTGCCAGGCAGTGCGCTCATGCCGGCTGCTCCGCGTATAGGAAGCGTGTGAGGTCCTCCACGCGCTCTAACGATCCGTGCTCGGCAAACGCCACTGCTTCGTCGACCTCGGCGTTCGCGGCCCGTTGCAGCTGCAGGAAGTCTGCTTCGCTCATCAGATTCGCAGCCTTCAATCGCTGCGTCAGACCGATGATGGGGCCTTTGCTCTCCCACTCCTTCACCTCGGCCTTACTACGATAGAGCTGCGGGTCATACATCGAATGGGCGCGAAAGCGGTACGTACGCGCTTCGAGGAAGGCGGGCGACCGTTCGTTGCGCACGTAGTCGACCAACTCGCGGGCCCGTGCTTCGACCGCAAGGACGTCCATGCCATCGACGCTCTCGGCGCGCATGCGATAGCTGGAGAGCTTGGTCACGAGATTCGTTTCCGCTTCCGAACGGTCCAACGCCGTGCCCATGGCGTAGTAGTTGTTCTCGCACACGAACAGCGCCGGCAGGCGCCACAGCGAGGCGAGATTCATGGATTCGTGAAACTCGCCCTCGGCCATCGCGCCTTCGCCGAAGAAACATACGACGACGGCGTTGCGGCCCGTCAGCCGTGCTCCCAACGCAAGGCCCACCGCCAGCGGCAGGCAGCCGCCCACGATGGCGTTGCCGCCGTAGAAGCGCCGCTCCCGATCGAAGATATGCATCGATCCGCCCCGCCCTCGGCAACAACCTTCGAGCTTGCCGTAGAGCTCCGCCATGATGGAGCGCATCGGAATGCCTCGCGCGATGGCATGCCCGTGCTCGCGATACGTGCCGGCGATGTCGTCTTCGGACCGAAGTGCTTGCATGACACCAACCGCGACGCCTTCTTCGCCGTTGTACAGATGCAAGAAGCCGCGGATCTTGCCGGCGCTATACAGCTCGGCGCAGCGATCTTCGAAACATCGGATGCGCAACATCTCGGCAAGCAGATGCAATCCGTGCTCTCGAGTCGGAAGTGCGCTCACGAGGTTGGCTCCAATGTGGAGAGATCGCCTTCGGGCTGTCCCAACGCTCGCGCGCGCAACAGTCGTCGCATGATTTTGCCGCTCCGGGTGCGAGGCAACGAGACGACGAAATCGATGCCTCGTGGCGCAATCGCGGCTCCGAGCAGCCGTCGGCCGTGCGCCGTGATGGAGCGTCGCAGTTCGTCATCGACGGCGTAATCGGGCTTCAGCTCGATGACTGCTTGCACGATCTGGCCTGCGACCGGATCGGGCAAGCCGATGACCGCCGATTGCATCACTGCCGGGTGCTGGTTCAGGGCGCATTCGACTTCGAACGGGCTGATCAGATGCCCCGAGGATTTGATGATGTCGTCGCTGCGGCCGACGAACCAGAAGTAGCCCCGCTGGTCGCGATACGCCTGATCGCCCGAGAAGTACCAGCCGTTCGCGAAGCTCTCGCGATACCGCTGCTCGTTGTTCAGATAGGCAGCGAACATCGACGGCCAGCCCGGTCGCAGCACGATCTCGCCCACCACATCGGGGCCCAGAATCTCGACCGTTCCATCGTCGCGACGGCGTCCGATCTCGGCGTGAACGCCGGGCATCGCGAGTCCCATGGCGCCGGGCCACACGGTCTGCGAAAGGAGGTTCGCGATCATGATGGCGCCGGTCTCCGTCTGCCACCACGTGTCGTGCACGGGCATTTCAAACGCCTCCATGCCCCACATGACCGCTTCGGGATTGAGCGGTTCGCCAACGCTCGCGATCAGCCGCAGAGCCGGGTATTTGTGCTGCTTCACTGGCTCGCGGCCCGCCTTCATCAGCATACGAATGGCAGTGGGCGCCGTGTACCAGACATTGACCTGGTTCTCCGCCAGCAACCGATACCAGCGCTCGACGTCCAGCTCTTCGCGATCCACCAGCAAGGTGACGCCACAGCTCAACGGTGCGATCACGCCATAGGAAATACCCGTCACCCAGCCAGGATCGGCCGTGCACCAGAACACGTCCCCGGGACGCAGATCGAGGGCGAGCCTGGCGCTCGAGTGATGGGCGATCACAGCGTCGTGAACGTGCACCACGCCCTTGGGCTTGCCCGTCGTGCCACTGGTGAAATGCAACAGCGCCGGCGTGTCGGGACTCAGGGGAACCGTTTCGAACGTTTCAGAGAGGCCGGACAGCGCTTGTGCGAGATCCTGCGTGCCGAACGGCAGTTCCCCTTCTGCTTCCTCACGCACCAGAAAAACGTGTTGCAAGGACGGCAGGGTATTCCGGATGGGCGCGACCTTGCGTTCATACAGATTCTGCGTCGTCACCAGCACTCGAGCACTGGCTAATTCAAGTCGCGACCGCACCGGCTCCGGCCCGAAGGCTGAGAACAGCGGCGTGAACACCGCGCCACATTTCAGCGTACCGAGCACTGTCGCATACAACTCGGGACAGCGGCCCAATAACGATGCGACCACCGTTCCGGGCTCGATGCTCGACAAGCGCAGCAGATTGGCGAAACGATTCGCGCTGCGTAATAGCGCGTCGTACGTCAGCTCGGTGCGCGCGAACTGCGCATCGACGAAACGCAATGCGAGTTTATTGGGCGTGAGCTTGGCATGCCGGTCGATGGCCAGCATCGCCATGTTCATCTTGTCGTCGTTACGATCGAACAACTCGGCGCGCAACCGGTCCCACGAGAAATGCCGGTACATCGCCCCGTAGTCCCACAAGTTCGCCGCGCGAGCCGTGCCCAAGGACTTCTCGATCGGCCCCGAATGCCCAACGGCGGTGTTTGCAGGCTGCATCGCCACTCCTCCACCAACCCGCTGCTACTGTCCCGCCGACCGGAGACGGATCCCATGCGGAACTCCTCGGAAGCACTGCGGGGAGTCGCGTAACCCGCATGAGAGACGCCGTGTGCACGACTTTCCGGTCAAAACAGCGTCAGGGCGCGCTGACGACAAGGACTTAACAATTGATACAAGTGGCGATGGTTGTATGATCTGCCGTGGGATTCATGCCTGCCGGCTCGCCGCCGCAGGAGACGAGCCGATGACCATCCACCAGCCGTTGCTCGCAGACCTGGTCGAGTTCGCCCCCGACGCCATGTTGATCGTCGACGCCTCGGGGCAGATTCTGTACGCAAATCAGCGGGTCACCGACCTGTTTGGCTACTCCCGCGAAGACATCGTCGATCGCAGCGTCGACCTGCTGCTGCCCGAGCGCTTCCGCGCTCGACATGCGAGCCATCGTCGCAATTTCAGGGAAGATCCGCGGACCCGGCCGATGGGCGCGGGGCTCGAGTTGCTGGGCCGTCGCTCGGATGGTAGCGAGTTTCCGCTGGAGATCAGTCTGAGTCCGCTGCGCGATGGGATGGCAGCCGCTGCCATTCGCGATGTCACCGATCGTAAACGGGTCGAACAGGAACTCATCAACGCCCGCGAGGCCGCCGATCTGGCACGTGAAGAAGCCGATCGCGCCAACCTGAGCAAGAGTCGTTTTCTGGCAACGGCGAGTCACGACCTGCGCCAGCCCCTGCAAGCGCTCTCGATGCTGCACGGCACTCTCTGCCGGATGAACCTGCCTGACAACAGTCGCGAGGTGCTCACTCAACAGGGCCGCTCCATCGACGCGATGAAACGCCTGCTCAGCGCCCTGCTCGACATCAGCAAACTCGAATCGGGCGCCGTGAAACCGCAGCTCTCGGAATTCCCGATTCAACAGTTGTTCGAGCTGCTGAGCACCGAATTCTCCACCGCCGCCCGGTCCAAAGGTCTCACTCTGATCGTGGAGCCCACGACCCTACATACCTGCACCGATCATTCCCTGCTAGAACAACTGCTACGCAATCTGATGTCCAACGCCATCAAGTACACCAGCTCCGGCGCCGTGACACTGCGGGCGAGCCGAACCGCGACCGGCGTGCGCGTCGAGGTCCGGGATACGGGCGTCGGCATTCCCGAGGACCAGCTCGCTTATATCTTCGATGAATTCTTCCAGGTCGGCGTCGCCAGGAATACGACGCGCGAAGGTTATGGGCTAGGCCTCGCGATCGTGCAGCGAATCGCCAGGCTGCTCGGCTTGCGCATCCAGGTGGAATCGGAAGTGGGCAAGGGCTCCGCTTTCATGCTCGAGTTGCCGCGCGTCCAGCAAACGGAGCAGGACAGCTCCGTGCATACCTCCGGATCCGGTGCTCAGCTCGTGCGGCACGCACCGAGCGGCAAGATTCTGGTGACCGAAGACGAACCCAGCGTGCTGCACGCGACGCGACTCCTGCTGGAACTGGAAGGCTATCAAGTCATCGCGGCCAGCAGCCGTGACGAAGCCCTTCAGCGCGGTCGCGACCATCCCGACATCGACTTACTGGTCAGCGATTATCACCTTAAGGAAGATCAGACCGGATTGAATGTCATCGCCGGCGTCCGCGAGCAACTGTCTCGAAATATTCCGGCGATCCTGGTGACCGGCGACACTTCCACCGCCATGCGAAAGCTGCCGAGCGATCGCCAGCTGCGCCTGGCCAGCAAACCCATCGATGCAGAGGAACTGCTCACGCTGATGGACGAGCTGCTGAAAGCACAGCGCACGGCCTGATCGTCGGTCGTCCGTCAGGCGCCGCTCCGCGCGACCAGCCGCGTTCCCTCCCCGATCCGATCGTTGGGATGCAAGACGATGCGCTCACCGGTCGTGAGGCCGCTCGCGACTTCCACGTGCGTATCGTTGTATTGCCCGACCGCGACGTGACGTAAGCGCGCGATATCGTTCTCGACCACGAACACAGCCCAGCGCTCTCCATCTCGAAACAGCGCCGGCTGCGGCACTTGAACCGCCCTGTCGCTTTCCCACACGACGATGCTCGGCTGCACACGATAGCCATGACCCAACCGGCGCCAGCGCTCGCGCGGCTCGGTCAGGTCGATCAGCACGTTCACGCGCTGTTCCTCGATGCCGAGCGCCGATACTTTGGTGTAGGCAAACGGCTCCACGCGTCTCACCACCCCGGCGAGCGCGCCCGGGCCGCCCCAGCCCTTCACGAGCACTCGCTGACCGGCGCGCACGCGGACTGCCTCTTCGGACAACAGATCCACTTGAATCTCCATGTTGGCCGGATCGCCAATCTCCAGGATCGGCGTGCCCGCGGCCACGACCATCTCGCTCTCCTGTAACACGCGCAGCACCGATCCGGACACCGGTGAGTGGACGATGACGCAGTCGCAATCCTTGGCCGCCTTGGTGACTTTGGTGGGATTCAGCAGCCGCGCCCGCGCCTGTGCATACTCGGACTCTCGCATACGCAGGCTTGCGTTGGCTTCTGCCACTGCCGCGATCGCTGTCTTCGCGCGGCGCTCGGCTGAATCGAGATCGTTCTGCGAAATGCTCTGCCTGCTCGCCAACGCACGCAGCCGCCGCAACTCCGATTGCGCGAAGTCTCGCTCTGCTTCCGCGCGCCCCAACTGCGCTTTGGCGAACTTGGTGGCTGCATCGGCGGCATCGACGCCTGCGCGCGCCTCGGCAAGCGAACGCTCATCGAGAAACATCGGCACCGACGGCTCCAACCGCGCGATCACGGTTTGGTTCGGGATCACATGATCGCCCGCCTTCAGCTCCACTCTGCGCATCAACCCGGCCACCGGCGCGGACACCACGAACACGTCGCGTACGCGCGCCTCGCCTTCATCGCTGATGGTGACTTGCAGAGCCGCCTGCCGCACTTCGGAAACGTCGACGGCGACTGGTTTGGGCCGGAACAGCCACAGCAACGCCGCCACCAGCAGAAGAACGAGCGGCGCCCAGATGATCATTCGGCGAACGTTGGTGGCTGCCATGGGTTATTCGCGAGTCTTGAGTACAGCGATGAGGTCGAGGCGATCCAGGCGACGGCGGACCAGCACCGCCGACAGCGCCGCCGATGCAATGGTAATGATCATGGCCCACGCGTAGCTGGAACCGTCCAGCACAAACGGCACCCGGTACAGTTCCGTTTTGAATCCGGCAACGATCAGCCGCGCCAGCATGCGGCCGATGAAACAGCCGAGCGGCAAGGCAAGTGCAGCGAGCAAAGCGATCTCACCCAGCAACAGATATGAGATCTCCGCTCGCGTGAACCCTAGGACGCGCAGCGTGGCAAACTCTCGCCCCCGCTCCGACAGAGCAATGCGGGCGGCGTTGTATGTGACCCCGACCGACAGCGCGCCCGAGAACACGATGAAGAACGAGACGAATATCATGAGCGTGCGCGCCATGGTTTCATCGAACATCTGAATGTTCGCCGCCCGCAGCGACACCGCGCTCAACCTGGGCAGAGTCTTCAATTCCGCCAGCAGCGCTGGCAGCTGCAGTGAATCCACCCGCAGATGCATGGCGGACACCGTCTGCGATTCCCGAAGCAGGCGCGCCAGCGCCCGCTCCTCGATGTAGGCCGGTGAGCCGATATATGTTTCGAACGTGCCCGCCACCGGAATCTGCAGCACCTCGCGGCGACCTTCGAGGATCTCCACCGTAACCCGGTCGCCGATCTCTACCTGCAGCATCTCGGCGAGCATCGAGGAGATCATCAGCCCTTGCGGCGGCAACGTCAGGGCCTTGCCGTTCGAGTCATACACTCGATACAAGCGTTGCTGCATGGGCAGCGCCTGCAGCGACTCGCGCTGCTCGCGCCATCCGTATCGCAGCTTCGCCGGGACGACGCGCATCGGCTCGACGACTCGCACGCCGGGAAGGCGCGCCACATCGTGAGCGACTTCGATCGAGCGCGGCTCGGCGAAGATCATGGTCACATCCTGAGATTGGGCCTGCCGGAAATACACATCGACCATGTGATCGATGGCGTCCAGCCACTGAAACGAGGTGATGAGCACGGCCACGGCCATGGCAATGCCGCCGCACGTAGTCAGGGTCCGGACCGGCCAGCGCCAGACTTGACGAATGATGATTCGTGTCAGCTGCTCCAGCCGCTGCGCAAAGGCATATCGGGCGATGCCCAGCTGACGGAACATCGGCGGCGCGGGTGGACGCATCGATTCCGCCGGCGGCAGCGACGCCGCTGAGTACACCGTGCGCAATGCGCCTAGCAAGGCGGCGCCAAAGCCGATCAGCGCCGCAATCACGAACGCCGTGGGCGCCGGTCGATACAGCAGGAAAGGAAAGTGATAGAACTCGCCGTACAGATTCGTTTCATACCAACCGAGCCAGTAGCCGGCCACCCAGCCCAGCACCACGCCGAAGGCGCCGATCGCCAGCACGAACTTGGTGTATTGCCAGGCGATCTGCCCTCGCGTGTACCCGAACGCTTTCAGCAGACCGATCTCGCTGCGTTCGAGCGCGATCAGGCGCGCCAGCACCATGTTGGTCAGAAAGGCCGCGACCAGCAGGAACACGGTGGGCAGAATCCGGGACAAGGTCCGCAGCTGCTTGATCTCGTTCATCAGGAACCAGTTCGAGAGCTGATCGGCGCGCTCGTAAGCGCCGATTCCGCCGTAGCGATCGAGAATCCGATCCATGGCCTCGATGACATCCTGCGTGCGAGCGCCGCGCAGAAGACTGACGCTCACATCGTTGAAAGCGCCTTCGAGGTCGAACGCGGCTTGCAAGGCAAGCTCCGGCAGCCACAGCACACCGAAACGCCTGTCATCTGGCATCAGCGCCCCCGGGCCGATCGCATAGACGAATTCGGGAGACAATGCCGTACCCACCACCCTCAGCTCGCGCCAGGTGCCGTTCAGCACAGCCTTGATCGTATCGCCGGCATATAACGACTGCGCGCGCGCGAACGGCTCGGAGATCAGGACCTCATCGTCGGAGTTCGCCGCCGGCATCCGTCCGCTGCGCAACATCAGCAGGTTCAATCGTGAAGTCGTCAGAGATGGTAGTGAAACCAGCTGCCCCACGACCGGCTCGTTGAAGCCTTCGATGTCGAGAATGGCGCCCTCGACGACCCGTCCTTCGACTGTCTGCACCCCCGGAAGCGCTGCGATGTCCGCAAGTAGCCGAGTCGGCGCACGCTTGACTCGTGCAAACACGTGAGCAAAGCGATACCGCTCGTAGTATGCGCGAGCCGTCTCATCGAGAGCCTCGACGGTGGAAAGGCCCATGACCAGCACGCCAATGCCCGAGGCCATGATCAAACCGATCGCAAGCACCTGCCCTCGCATGCGCCATAGATCGCGCCAGAGCTTCTTGTTGAGCGCGCTGGTCACCACGACAGCTCCTTGGCGGCGCGGCGTGTCGTGTTTCGAACCTCATGATGAATCTGACCGTCGCGCATGTAGAGGACGCGGCTCGCCATCTCCGCGATGACCGAGTTGTGGGTGATGAGCGCCGTCGTGGTGCCGAGCTCGGCATGAATGCGTTCGATGGCCTCGAGGACGAGTACCGCGGTGGGACTGTCGAGCGCGCCGGTCGGCTCATCGCACAACAAGAGATCGGGCCGCTTCGCGATGGCGCGCGCGATGGCTACGCGCTGCTGCTCGCCGCCAGAGAGCTGTGCGGGAAAGTGATGTAAGCGCGCGCCGAGCCCGACCAGCTGCAGAGCGTCTTCCGGCGGCATGGGGCGTCTTGCGATCTCAGTGACCAACGCGACGTTCTCGAGCGCCGTCAGGCTGGGAATCAGGTTATAAAACTGGAACACGAACCCGACGTGCTCCCGGCGATAACGCGTGAGCGCAGCATCGTCGAACGCAGTGATGGGCTCACCGAGAAAGCGAACCTCCCCGCTGGTCGGCGTATCCAGGCCGCCGAGGATATTGAGGAGCGTCGATTTGCCGCTGCCGGACGCGCCGAGCAGGACGATCAGCTCTCCAGAGGCAAGGTCCAGATTCACCCCACGCAGCGCCTGGACTTCGACTTCGCCACTGCCGTAGATCTTGCTCAGCTCACGCGCCTGCAAGACCAACTGCGCATCGATATCGGCAGCTTGCGTAGACATCCATGACCTCCCTTTTCTCAATGTGCGCGGGCGCGAGCTTGGTCGCATTCCGGAACTTCCGGCAGTGGACAGGGGATATCGCGGAGGGCGCCGGGCCGGCCGGACGCGTAGATAAAGGACAGGTTTTTCCGGAAGCGGCAGCTATGAGCGACTTCAGAGACCGAATCGACGCGGGCCAGACGCTTGCCGCGTTGTTGGCCGCCTACTTCGAACGTGAGGATGCCATCGTTCTGGGGCTGCCCCGCGGTGGCGTGCCAGTCGCCTTCGAGGTGGCAAGAGCACTCCACTTGCCGCTGGACGTGATGGTGGTGCGCAAATTGCGGGCGCCTGGCCAGCCCGAGCTTGCGATTGGGGCCATCGCGTCCGGCGGCATTTCCATCCTCAACGAGGACGTGGCGCCACTACTCTGCGATGCGGTCCAGCTGCGCACCGAGCTACAACACCAGAGTCACGAACTGCAGCATCGCGAACGGCTGTACCGCAACGATCGCCTGCCATTGGCTCTCAAGGGACGCGCTGTGATTCTCGTCGACGATGGATCGGCGACGGGCGCATCGATGCGAGCAGCCATCCGAGCCGCTCGAAAACTGGGCGCGGCTCGCGTGATAGCCGCGGTTCCCGTCGCATCCTCCGAGGCCCTGCGCCAAATGCGCGCCGAGGCGGATGAAGTCGTGTGCGCGCTCGAGCCCAATCTGTTTCAATCGGTCGGCCAGTGGTATCGCGACTTCGAGCAGACGGACGATAGCGAGGTTGCCGCGCTGATCGCTCAGTCCCGGGCCAAACCCCATCGGGTGGCAGTCGAACACTAGATCGGAGCGACCGCCGATCTCGCGTAGCGCCCGGCCAACTCGATGTATGCACGCGCTTTCTCGGTCCACGGAGCAAGCGACGCGACCGTTGGATCCAGGACGTGCCAGGCGAGGATCTTGGCGCGCACCAGCGCCCGGCAACCCAGATAGACGTCGAGCAAGGAGCGCGAGAACACGTCGCCAGAGACATTCTGATAAGCGGTCACGACCTGATCGGCCACCTCAGGCGCGCCAGCCACATCGCATTCCAGGCGCAGGAACGCGAGCTCTTCGGCCGGATCCAGCGTGCGCAGTTCACGCGAGAACTCCAGCGAGTCGATGACACAAGGCGGCGCGAGACAGATGTGCTCGGGCCGCAGATCGCCGTGACACTCCACGACCCTCCCCTCCACCGCCCGGGATCCCAATTCGAGTTGTAAGGACTCGAGCGCTGCATCGACGCTCGCAACCGCCGTGGTGACCCTCGTCGGATTCAGGTTCAACTCCGGAGCCAGCAAAGTCTGGCGCTCCGTTGCTGTCCGCTCACGCAGCCGGGAGACGTAGTAATCCGCTGGCATGAAATATCGTTGCTGTCGCTCGTAGAATTGCGCGAGCAGCGATCCAACCGCGGCGAGCGCCGCTGGCGTGACTGTCTTGTCGACGATCGCGCGATCGAGCATGCAGTGCGAAGGCAGTCGTTTCATCCACACCAGCCAATCGACCACGCTCCCCTTGCCCCCGACTCTGAGCTCACCCTGCTCATCGAGGATCAGTGGCACGGCTCCGAGATAAACATCAGGCGCGAGACGCCGATTCAGACATACCTCATCCAGGCAGTTGCGATGGCGGTCCTCGACGGAGCGCAGGTCCAGCAACGGATACGCAGCCGGCTTTTTCATTTTGTACGCATGCTCGCCGACCAGAAATACCCAGGCGAAATGCGTTTCGATCAGCTCCACCGACGCCGCCGGCACCGGATACGACGCAACGTTGCATAGCGCAGCCAGCTTCTGCGAAGTGCCCAACCCAACGGTGCTGTCGTCGGCGGCGTACATGCGCCTCAACGGAGATACGCCTCGGTCGCGTACCGGCGCATCATGCGATGACTGTTGAAGTAGGATGCGTTCTTGCTGATGGCCCCCTTCATGATCCGGAGCCAGCCGGTGCGATCGTCGGCGTAATACAGAGGCAACACGGCGCTTTGCAGCTTGTCGTATAACGAACCCGCGTCGCCGTCGGCGACGCCGGAGGTCCGCACCGCCCAACCAGTGGCTCCCTCGATGCAGCCTTCCACCCACCAGCCATCGAGCACCGACAGGTTCGGCACGCCGTTGAAAGCCGCCTTCATGCCGCTGGTGCCCGACGCCTCGAACGGCGGCAGCGGCGTGTTCAACCAGACATCCGCGCCCGCCACCAGCAAACGCGCCAATGCGAAATCGTAGTTCGGCAGATAGACGGCCTGGATCACGTCGGCTACGTCCTGCAGACAACGATGAATGGTCTCGATCAACCGTTTGCCGCCGTCGTCGCGGGGATGAGCTTTGCCGGCCAGCACGATGTGAAACGGCTGACGGCGTGCGATGGCTTTGAGCCGCTGCAGATCGTTGAACAGCAGGTCCGGCCGCTTATAGGCAGTCATTCGCCGCGCGAAGCCCAGTACCGGCAAGCGCGGGTCGAGCGCCTTGCCGGTGTTCGTTCGAATGTAGTCGAGCAGTTGTTGCTTTGTCTGAAGGTGCGCGTTCCATACCTCGTCGTCGGGGATCGCCCCATCCGCCCTCACCAGCAGTTCCGGCTCGTGACACCAGCTCGGGATGTAACGATTGTAGAGTTGACGGAAGCTTTCGCTGGTCCAGGTGAACGGATGGACGCCGTTGGTGATCGCGTGGACCCGGTAGCCAGGAAACATTCGTCTGGAGACCTCGGCGTGCCGCTCGGCGACGCCGTTGACGTACTCGCTGAGATTGAGCGCGAGCCGCGTCATGTTCAAGTCGCTGTCTCCAGCGAGACGCTTGAGTGTGCCGAGCTCGACGAACTCGGCGCCGAGCATGTGGGCGACCAGATCGTAGCTGAAGCGATCGTGTCCCGCGTCGACCGGCGTGTGCGTGGTGAACCGGCATTGGGCGCGCACCGGCGGAATGTCGTAGCGACACTCTCCGGCCCGCAGATCTTCCGGCGGATACGCATGTCGCCTCAGCAGCTCGAGGCCGAGCAAGGCGCTGTGGCCCTCGTTCATGTGATATTGCCGGATCTGAAATCCCAGCGCGTGCAGCAGCCGCACTCCGCCGATCCCGAGCACGATCTCCTGCTTGAGGCGGTACGACTCGTCGCCGCCATACAAATAGTGAGTGATCTGTCGATCCTCGGCCGCGTTCTCCGGCAGGTCCGTGTCGAGCAGCAGCACGGGCTCGCGCGCGCCCCACTTGCTTTCGAGCACATACAACCAGGCGCTCACCCACACCAGGCGCTTTTCGATGGACACCGCCACCTTCGCTTCCAGCGCTCGGGCCCAGTTGCCCGGCTCCCAAGGATCGGGCCGATCGACCTGCCGGCCCTGCGCATCGATCTGCTGACGGAAATAGCCCGAACGACTCACCAAACTCACGGCAACGAGGGGCAGGCCAAGGTCCGCGGCGGATCGCATCGTGTCGCCCGCCAGAATCCCGAGGCCGCCGGCATATGTCGGGATCTCGTTGCGGAGCGCGATCTCCATCGAGAAATACGCCACCCGCGGCTCGTATATGAATTCATCGACCATCGCGGGACTCGCTCTCTATCGCCCATCACCTCAAGTTACAGGACCAGCAGCTCCGCGAAGTTCGGGCTCTTCACGACCAGCATGTCGCACGGCAGTTGTTCCAGCACGGACTCCGCCATGGTGCCGATCAGTAGCCGCTTCAGCCCTCGCCGCGAAATTGCGCCCATCGCCATGATGTCGATTTCGCATTGGCGCGCGAGACGGCAGAGCACCTCGATGACTCCGCCTGCTTCCAGATGAATGTGTGTCTCTGGCAGCCGATAGTCGGACGTGAGCGCGGTGAGCTCCTTGAGTTTTTCCTTGCGTTCCTCCGACAGAGCCTCGGCGGGAATATCTATCACCAGCGGCGGCACGGACACCGTGGCCGCCGCGATCATGGCGGCGGGAATGTAAGCGTGAATGGCGTGCACCTCGCCGCCGAGAGCCTGTGCAAATCTGGTGGCTTCATCCAGGATGCACCGATCCAGGAATCTCGGCTTGTCATCCATGTGGCCTGGATCGAGCGCCGCGCCGATGCGGTGCGCCTGCGACCAGGGCGCAGGCTTCACCAGCAGCAACGGAACCGGGCAGCCACGAATGAGCTCCCAATCCGTATTGGTCAAGAACGTGCGCTGCGCGATCGTGTGATGGTGAGTATCCTTGATCACCAGCTCCGCGCACGTATGTTTGACTCGATCGACCAACGCGGTGTGCAGCGGATCCGCGGCCACGACTTCCGTCGTTACATCCAGACCTCGACGCCGCAGCGGCTCGGCGAGGGACTCGAGCCAGGATGCGAGTGTCGGTTGGGATGGCGCTTGCGGCAACTCTGGCAGAAGCTGCGCCAGCCGCATGTTTCGCGCTGCCTTGGTGTCACAAATGAAGAGATCGAGGCGCGCGCCGAACTTTTCCGCCAGTAACGCGCCTTTGGCAACCGCCGGTTGTTGTTGCGCCGTGGGATCGACGATCGCCAGAATATTGCGGACCGGGTTCATGATCCATCCTCGATGGTTTAGCGCCAATGATCCGCTACGAGTCTCATCCGGGCCGGACAGCACCGGTACCGGTGGTTCCCCCTAAACTACCCGCACAACCCCAGGGTGATGCCTTCGCCCACGTGCGTGGAGACTGCAACCATGGCTGTCGAACACTCCATTTGCATGCGGCTGCATCGTCCCGGAGAAACATTGGTGCTGGAACGACGGCCAGTCCCCGACCCGGGGGCGGGCCAGGTCTTACTGAAAGTGAGCGCCTGTGGCGTTTGCCGCACGGACTTACATCTGATCGAAGGCGAGCTGCCGGAGCCGCGGATGCCTGTCGTGCCTGGCCACGAGATCGTGGGCACGGTGGTCGCTTGCGGTGAGGGCGCGCACTTCAGTCCCGGCACGAGACTGGGCGTCCCCTGGCTCGGTTACACCTGTGGGACCTGTCAGTTCTGTGTGAGCGGCCAGGAGAATCTTTGTGACAGGGCGGCGTTCACCGGATATCAGCTCGATGGCGGTTACGCCGAGCATGCCGTGGCGAACGCGCGCTATTGTTTCGAACTGCCCACGGCTCTGGATGACGCGCACGCCGCACCGTTGCTGTGCGCGGGACTGATCGGTTATCGATCCTGGCGAATGGCGGAACACGCGCGGCATTTGGGAATATATGGGTTCGGCGCTGCTGCCCATCTGGTGGCTCAAGTCGCGAGCCACAAGGGCCAGAGCGTCTATGCGTTCACACGGCCGGGCGATGTCGTCGCCCAACAGTTCGCCCTGCAACTCGGCGCGCGTTGGGCCGGAAGCAGTGGCGATCGCCCTCCAGTGCTCCTCGATGCCGCCATCATTTTCGCGCCAGTGGGCTCACTGGTTCCGGCGGCGTTGCAGGCGGTGCGCAAAGGCGGCGCCGTGATCTGCGGCGGCATTCATATGAGCGACATTCCCTCGCTGCCCTACTCGTTGCTCTGGGGCGAGCGGTCGATTCAATCGGTCGCCAATTTGACGCGTCGAGACGGCGCGGAGTTTCTGGCGCTCGCGGCCGAGATCGGCATCCGGCCGCAGATTGAGACCATGCCGCTGGCTCGCGCCAACGAAGCACTGGCGCGACTGCGCGCCGGCGCGCTCAGCGGCGCAGCAGTCCTGATTCCCTAAGCAAAGCTGCGCTGCTGGGCTTCGGCAACTTCCATCTCGGCCGCGTACCAATCTTCGAGCTCATGCCCCGGCTCGAAACCACGCTTTTCCGCCCGGAGATAAGCGGCGATTGCAATCATCTCTCGTCGCTCGGCCGCACGGCTTGCCGCTTCAGCTTCAGCCATACGGACGATCTCCGCGTGATCGACCTGCTGTTTGCGTCGAGTCCTGGCCTTCGGCACAACCGTGCCGGCCTGTGCCTCGCGTAGGCTCTTCGGTTGCGAGCTCATGACATCTCCTCCTGTGGGCGGCAGGCGGCCGGCTCCGCCTGCCGACGCAATGAATCATTTCACTTCGACGGCAATGGGCTGCTCGGGCTTGGTCGGTGTGGTCTTGGGGATGCGAACGCGCAGCACGCCCTCCTTGCACTCGGCCTGAATGGTCTTGGCGTCGATATTGTCGGGCAACGAGAAGCTGCGGGAGAAAGAACCGTAGAAGCTTTCCACGCGGATCTGGTTCTCGTCCTTCTGCTTCTTTTCCTGACGACGCTCGCCGGAGATGGTCAGCAGACCCTGCTCGAAGGTGACCTTCACGTCCTCCTTTTTCACTTCGGGCAGTTCGGCCTTGATCAGATATTCGGTATCGGTCTCGCTGATGTCGGCGACCGGGCGCCAACCTCCCTCGTCGGCTTCGAAGCGGCGCATGGCGCGCGAGAAGAAAGGCGAATATTGCCGAAACATATCCTCGACTTCGCGGAAGGGTTCCCAACGTGTGATGTTCATGTCGCGTCTCCGATGAGTGTGGTCCGACGATCAGCGAGCCGAATGGTTGGCTCACGCAGGAACGCTCACCATTCGGGGAACGCCGTAAGCGCTACGTGATCCTTGCGAGCCGCGCCGCGACTTGTCGCGATCGTCTCAGCGGATCTCCGGATGAGCAGATCCACGCGCACTGCGACACTTGGCGCCTCGGAGCAGCCTGCAGAGAGCCGCGGTGACACGTCAGATTCGCCTGGGAATCGTCGCGATCGGTGCATTGTTTGCTGTGGCGGCGGCCACTGCCGAGCCGTTGCTTTGGGTAAAGAACGGCCGGCCCACGGCGCAAGCGGAAGAAATGCGACGAGTGCTGAGCGAAGCCGAGCAGCACGGGCTGCCGTCCGCCGCGTACGGAAGTACTTTGTCCGGCTCTGAGCTGCAGTCAGTGACCCGTGGCGACGCCGATGCGCAGGTGCTGACGCGATACGATGCCGATCTGTCCAACCTCACTGCCCGGTTCGTCACTCATCTGCGCTACGGCCGGGTAAGCGCCCGTGCGGCGGGTTTCGACTTACCCGCCGTGACTGACACCGCCGACGCGGCGGCAGCCGCCCGGCGGCTCGCCTCCTCGAAAAGCGTCGATGCCGAATTGGCGTCGCTGGAGCCGCGCCCGGTTCCCTATCGCCTCTTGAAACAAACATTGTCCCGATATCGACGACTCGCCGAGCACCGGACGAATCGGCCCCTGCCGCCGCTTTCCGGCGGGAGCCTGCGAGCTGGCGATGAATATGCCGGCGCGATGCAGTTGCGCCGCCAGTTGCTCGCCCTTGGCGATCTGGCAGCGATCGAAGCCGATGCAGACTCCGCCACTCTCGATGCTGCCCTGGTGGAGGCGCTGAAACGTTTTCAGAGCCGGCACGGTCTGGCGCCCGATGGCGTGCTCGGAAAACAAACGTTGGCGGCTTTGAATGTCCCGCTGCGCCAGCGCGTGCGACAGATCGAGCTGTCCATGGAACGTTGGCGCTGGCTGAGCGCGCTGCCGCGGCCCGAGGTTGTCATCAACATCCCTCAGTTCATGCTGTATGCGCTGCCTCGGCCGTCACGCCCCGACGAGCAGTTGCTCGAGATGACGGTGATCGTCGGTCGTCCAAAGCACCGCACGCCAGTCTTCACCGCCGCGATCGAAGAAGTGGTTTTCAATCCCTATTGGGACGTGCCGTCGAGCATCATGCGTAACGAGTTGCTGCCGAAGATCCGCAAGGATGTACGGTATCTGGAGCGCAATCATTTCGAGATCGTACGCGGCGGCGGCGATGACGCCCGCGTTCAACCGCCCACGCCAGCGGCCATCGAGGCGTTGGCGGCGGGCCAGTTGCGGCTGCGACAACGGCCCGGGCCTGATAACGCACTCGGACCCGTCAAGTTCGTGCTGCCCAATCCCTACTCGGTCCGCTTGCATGGAACCGCGGAGCCCGACCTGTTCGCGTTCCCTCAACGCGCCTTCAGTCACGGCTGCATCCGGGTCAGCGATCCTGCGGCGTTGGCCCAATACGTGCTCGTCAACGCCCCCGGCAACTGGGACGCAGAGGCCGTCGAAACTGCTTTATGCGGCACGCAGCCACGACGCATAAAGCTCAACGCACCAGTGCGCGTCATCGTTTTCTACGCGACCGCTGCAGCCACGGTGTCACGCGGTGTGATGTTTTCGCCCGATCTCTATGGCCACGATGCGCGTCTGGAGAAGTTGCTGGCCAGCGCTCAGCAGTCGTAGACGATTGATGGGAAGTCAGGCCGCGCGCTGGCCGAGCCGCCGCATCCGTTGTAAGCAGGCATGTCGTTGCGCACTGGACAAGTTCGCCACGTTACCGATCAATGTGGCGCGCACCCGCCGGAAACCGACGAAGTGCAGAATGTTCCTTTGCAGGCTGCGCAAGCTGTGAGCGCGAAAATACCAGCGATACAGCCAGCCAGGCATCCCCATCGTGATCACGATGCGCGCGCTTTTGCCGGACTGCAGTTTCACGGGCCACCGCCCCTGCTGCCTGGTGCTGAATGCAAAGCCGGGCCGCAATATTTGTTCGAGTAGGGCCTTGAGCATCGCGGGCATCGAACCCAGCCACAGCGGATACACGATGACCACATGCGTGGCCCAGTCCAGCATGGACTGACAATCGCGGATGGGCTGCGACGGTTCGCCCTTCTCATAGTCGGCCTGGGTCCGCAGCAGCGGGAATGAAAGATCCGCCACTCGCAACGTCATCACCTCGTGCATGCCGAACTCGGCGCCCTCCCGATAGGCCTGGGCCAGCGCATGCACCAGCCGCTCGCCTGCCGGGTCCGGGTGACCATCGATGATCAGGATACGTTTAGTCATGGAGGTGTCGAGCGCGCCGGTTTCGGTGCGTCTTGTTCGAAGTTGGCCAGAACGTCGCCAGCCATCGGCAGACGCGACGCATAGTCTGCGATGGCGCTGAGCTGGTCATAGGAAAGTCGCTGCAGCGTATCCACGATCTCCAGGTCGACGCTATAGCGATGCTCAGCCGACAAGTCGCGCATCTGCATCAGCAGATATGAATAGTGCTGCCGGCGTAATGCGGGAGTGGCGCGGGCTTCGTTTCCTCCGCCTTGAGCGCCATGACAGTAGGCGCACAAGCCCTGGTAATAACGCTTGCCCATTGCCAGTTGCGAGCCGTCGCCGGTTTGCGGCTTGGGATTGGGGTCGAGTGTTCCGAGATAGGCCGCGATGTCACTCAAGCCTTGCGGCGTGCTCACCGGCTGTTTCGCCGCGATCCGATGCATGTCAGCTGACGTGCGCGCCCCCTCGGCCAGATCCACCAGCTGTTTGATCACATAGATGGGGAGCTGCCCGGCGAGTGACGGGATCACCTCGTCGGCGTTCCCATACGCGTTCGCTCCGTGGCACGCGCTGCAGTGCTCGCGATATATCCGCTTCCCAGCCTCCATATCCGGCTTTGCCCTCAGCGCGCGCTCGATGATCTCGGTGCTGCGTAGCTCCTGGCCAACAACAGGATTCGCGAGCAGCGCCGCGATCACCATCGAAAGCTTTAGCAGTGTTGCACGCATCAACGCTGGCCACAGTATTGGCACATCGACGCCTGAGGCACGGCGGCGAGCCTCGCGGCGGAGATCTCCTCTCCGCATGATTTGCAGAAGCCGTACAGGCCGCGCGCCATGCGATCCAGCGCGACATCGATATCCTCGATCTCGTTGACGGCTGCCTGACCGATGGCCTGCAGCGACTCATCGTTCTCCAGTTGAATGGCGCGATCGCTGGAATCGCTGCTGAGCGGCTCCAGTTGCCGCGACAGGTCCCGGCCGACCCGATGTTTACGTTGTTGCAGCTCGGCGCGCCGGGCCAGCAGCCGGGCCTTGATTTGTTCCAGAGCCATGCTATCGGTATTCATGGAACACGCACTCCCGTGATCGCGTCATGCTGCCAATGAGACCCGATGATCGTCGTGGCTTGGCGGGCCGCTCGCCATGCGGGGTTGGCCGTAGACCATAGGTGATCCCGCCGAGTGCCGGGCCGCGCGAGATGAACTAGGGTGAATATCTATGGTCACGCCATTGCGGATCGAGGAACTGCTGGTCCCCTCGGCGTTCCCGCACGAGGTCGGCGAGCTGCGCCTGGTGGAAACTCATATTTCGTGGGTCATCCTCACCGGGTCGCTTGCCTACAAGATCAAGAAACCGGTGAAGCTCGATTTCATCGACACGTCGACGCTCGAACGTCGGCGGCACTACTGTGACGAAGAACTGCGACTGAACCGGCGTCTGGCGCCGGAGCTCTATCTGCGAGTCGTGCCGATTACCCGCCGCGACGGTCAGGCGTGCGTCGACGGCGCGGGCGCAGCCATCGAGTACGCGGTTTGTCTGAAACAGTTTGCTTCGGACGCGGAGCTATCGGCGCTGCTGGCGCGCGGCGACGTATCGCTATCGGAAATACTGCAGCTCGGTGAAACCCTGGCCGACTTTCACCTGAGGACGCCTGAGTTCTCCGGAACACCTGCGGCGGAAGCCACACAGCGTCTGTACGACACCGTCCTCGACAACCTGGAGCAACTGCTGGAATACACCGAGCAGAACCGGACGACTCCCGACCTGCAGTTGTTGTGGGATTGGACGCGTAAAGCGATCGACGCACACGAGGCAACTTTCGAGCAGCGCGCCCGCAATCGTCGCATTCGGGACTGCCACGGCGACCTGCACGCCGCGAATATCGTGCGATTCGACGGTCGCCTGGTGCCGTTCGACTGTATCGACTTCGACCCGCAGCTGCGGCGTATCGATGTCATGAACGACATCGCTTTTCTGATCATGGACCTGCACAGCCACCGCCGTGAAGATCTCGCCGCCGCGCTGCTGAGCCGCTATCTGGAGATCACCGGCGACTATGAGGGCGTTCGTCTGTTGCCGTTCTACGCCGTGTATCGGGCCTTGGTGAGGGCGAAGGTCGACGCCCTCGCCGCCCAACAATCGCCTCACCTGGTCGAGCATTACACAGATCGCATGCGCCGCCGGGTACGCACAGCCGTCGAACTGACGCAGCGGCCGAGGCCCATTCTGCTGCTGATGCACGGCGTGTCCGGCTCCGGTAAATCGTGGTTGAGCGAACAGTTGGTCGCGCCGTTGCATGCACTTCGCATCCGCTCTGACGTGGAAAGAAAGCGCCTGCTCGGCGCGTCCACTGCTGTGGCCGGCATCAAACAAGGCAACTACGCGCCTGAGAAGAGCCACCGGATCTACGCACGACTGATGGATTGCACGGAGAGCTGCCTGCAAGCAGGCTTCAATGTGATCGTCGACGCCGCCTTCCTCGATCCCAGCGATCGGGAACTCTTCATCTCCCTGGCCGAGCGCATGCTCCTCACCTGCGCATTCGTCTCATGTCACGCCGACGCGACCACCTTGCTGAATCGGGTCGCTGCCCGAGCCGAGCGTGGGGCCGATGCCTCCGAAGCCGGTCAGTCCGTGCTGCAATCCCAGCTGCGGGATTTTGTGCCACTCGAAGCGGAGGGACAGCACCAGGTCATCACCGTTGACACTCGTGAGGCTGACGCTGTTGGGAAAGTAGTCAGAGCTATGCGCGGTGGGAAGTCATAGCGACAGGGTCGCCGAGCTGATGCGAGATCTTCATAGCATGCTCGGCGGGATCATAGTCGATCGTGAAGCCCAGACTGCGCGCCAGTGCCAACATCGCGTGGTTTTCCGGTAGCACGATGCCCGTCAGCTCTCGATAGCCGTGCATCTGTGCGAATCGCATGAGTGCTCGGATCAACAGCGTGGCGATGCCCCGCCGCTGCCATGCATCGGTCACCGTGACGCCCAGCTCCGCCCGCTCGGCTCGATCGGTCGAGCCGTAGCGTGCGACGCCGACGAATTGTTCTTTATCTGCGTCGCCGACGGTTGCAACCAGCGCCATGCGCCGGTCGTAGTCGACGTCCATGAACTGGCTGAGCAGCTCCCGGGATAAAAATTTGAGCGGCGTGAACACACGAAAGTATCGCGATCGTTCCGAGAGCGAGCCGATGAACGCAATCTCGCGTTGCTCGTCATCCCGACGCAGCGGACGAATCTTGATCGGCGCGCCATCGCGGGCAACCGCGGTCCAGGTCCAGTCGTCCAACGCTGGCGTTGTCGGTGGCACGCTCATGTCAACCTGCGTGCGCGGCCGCTCGCTTGTTCCGGACGCCCGCCCCGTTACGCACGATGACAGGTCGTGGCGCGGCGGTCGTCAGCGCCGGTACTTTGAATCCGGGCGGCTTGATCACAAGCAGATCGCAGGCCACCCGATCGATGACCCGCTCGGCGGTGTTACCGATGACGGGATGGGCCTCGATGCTTCGGGATACGGCGCCCATGACCAGCAGATCCACGCTGTCGCGACGCTCGATGGCGGCAATGATCTCTTCGGGCGTGCCCGCCTTCACCTCGCACGCTTCCGCGTCCACGCCGTGCCGCGCCCCCAGATCCTGCACTGCTTGCTTCGCCCGCTCGAGAACCAGCAAGCGCACCGGGCGAGCGAGGTCCGGGATGTGACATGCGTGCACAAGACTCACGTCGCCACCGAACTGCTCGCCCACGACGCGGGCCTCGTGCACCAGGCGCTCATCGAGAGCGGCGGGCTTGTCGTGCGCATGAAACGGATCGACCGCCACGAGGATACGCGGCTCGCGCGCCATTTCGGGGGATCTCACGAACCACACCGGGCACGGACACTGACGGATCAGTTCCCAATCGGTATTGGCTAGAACCCATCGCGCCAGCCGGCCGTGGCGATGGCTCGCGGTGACCAACAGGTCGGGCTTGGTTTTCAAGACCTGACGGACGATCGCTTCATGCGTGGGGTAATCCCAGGTGACGATGCATTTCACCGCACCGAGCCGCGAGTTGGCAACCAGCGCCTCCATCCGCTCGCGACGCCCCCGAATCGCGGAGGCGATGATCTGCTGCCGCGAATCCATCGGCACATCGTTCACCGGCTGCGGAATCATGAATGTATTCAACAATACCAATCGCGCGCCAGTGCGCAGGGACAGCGCCATCGCCTTCGTCAACGCCGGCTGCTCGCTCGCGAATGGATCGGCGACGATCACGAGCAAGGTTTTCCACGGTCGCTTATTCATTGCGGTTCCTCGTTTCGGGCGCTGGCTTCTGTAACAGCCAGACGTAGTCCGCCAGCCTGACGATGATCAGGCGCGTGGCGCGCTCGGCATCGGGACTGCCGAGCTCCAATCGGCTGAAATCCTCGCCCCATACGGGCATCGTGCGGCTGCCGTGCGCACCGATGATGTGGCGACCATCGATGATCCGCTCGATCCTGTCGCGTGGGTACACGCCCTTCGCACGCCGCGCGATGAGCGTCAGATCCGGCACCTCCACTTTTAAAGAGTTGGCGACCGGCCCATCGCCGCGGCCCTTCACCCCGTGACAACTGGCGCAAAAGCGGACGTACAACTCCTGCCCGGACATCCCGACGTAGTCCGCTGCGCCCGCCGCGACGTTCCATCCGAGTAGAGCAACCGTGCACAGGAGTGAGGCGGTACGCATGGTTGTCAGCTCTTTTGGATGGACCGCAGATACACGACCAGTCGATCGATGAGCGCATCCACTCGGGCGCGCTCGTCGGGATCGTTCAGCGTCTCGCTGCGATAGAATTGCCAACCCCACACTGGCATGTCCCGCGGCCCGTGCGCTGGTCGATCGAAGCGACCGTCGATGGTTCGACGCACATCCTCGGTCGGGAACTCACCGCCATCGCGCTGGGCGATGCGCGTGAGGTCAGGCACGTGAATCTTGATGAGTGGCGCGACTGGCCCATTTCCTTCGCCGCCCGCACCATGGCAGCTGGCGCAGAAAGATTCATACATTTCCACCCCTGACATCTGCATCACGTCCCGCTGCGTCGGCATCGGCGCGCAGGCCACGAGTGCCAGGGACAAGGCGGGAATCCACCAGAACTTCATGTTCAGCTCCTTTGTCACGCCAGGATCTCCACATAGCTGCCATTGGTGACGCCGGCCGCATTCGCTTCATCGGTGTCGAGGTGCAATTCCAGCCGGTAGTCCGGGGCGACACGCACGATCACGTCGCCGAAGGTCAGATCGCGTCCGTCGCTGTCTACTTTCGCGCTCACCACTTGACCGTGACGAAACCCGAGTTGCCGCGCTTCGTCCGGATTCATATGAATATGTCGACGTGCGGTGATCACGCCGTTCGATACCATCACTGACCCGGCGGGGCCGACGATCTGTAGCCCAGGGGTGTTCGCCACGTCACCAGAGACACGCAACGGAGCGGCAACGCCCAAGGTGCATTCATCGCTTCGCGACAACTCGATCTGATCGCGCTGTCGCGGCGGCCCCATGAGGCGCACGCGATCGATCCGGCCGTGCGGGCCGACGAGGCTCACCGTTTCCTGCGCCGAGTACTGGCCGGTCTGCGTCAGCCAACTGCGCACGTGCAGCTCATAGCCCTCGCCAAACAACTGATGCAGCGTGGCTGCGCTCAGATGCGCATGACGGGCAGAAACGGCGACCGGCACTTTCATTTCATCCCACCCGGGCGTGCCGCTCCACGCGTTGCTCGTTCTTGACCGAGCCGGTGATGTCGCACATGAATCCGGTGATGATGTCGAAAGCATCGTCGATGGCGAAGACACCGAGCAAGGCGCCCCGAACGTCGACGACGGGGACGCGACGTATGCCGGCCATCCGCATGCCTTGCAGAACATCGCTCAGGTCTTCGTTATCGTTCGCGATCAGTGGTTGTCGCGTCATGAGATCGTCGACGCACAGGGCCTCCGGGTCCACTTTCTTGGCGATGACTTCGACGATGATGTCACGATCGGTCAACACACCGATCGGGCGGCGAAGGTCGTCGCCGAACTGGTAAATGACCAGGAAGCCGACATGCCGCTCCCGCATCAGTTGCGCCGCAGCCGTGATGCTTTCGGTATTGGCGATCGAAATGGCGTCTCGCTGACAAATCGCACCGACTTTCATGACACCCTCCAGAACTCGTTGGAAGACTCCGCTGCGAGCAGTGTTCATCCTCACGTCGCGGCCAGCCATGCGGGGAAGGCCGTAAACGCTACGGGTACGGCCCCGTCTCGCTCAGGCCTCGATTTCCGCCGCCGGAGCTTTCTTGTCCACCGGGATCTCGGTCATGGTCGCTTCGGTGAGCAACAGCACGCTTGCGACGGAGACAGCATTCTCCAGCGCAACGCGCACGACTTTGGTCGGATCGATGATGCCGGCCTCGAACAGATCCACGTAGCGATTACGCGCAGCATCGAAACCGACATTCGAATTCGTTTCCAACATCTTGCTGACCACGACGCCGCCATCGACAGCGGAATTCACGGCAATCTGCCTCGCCGGCGCTTCGAGCGTGCGCCGTCTGGCCGCGCTGCCTTTAAGGAAAACTGGCAATCCAACGCGGCTTCCCCGGGGATTGCTGCCGCAAAGTCGCGTTCTGCGGGGTTTCCAGCAGGCGCTCACGGGTTGTCCGTGTGTCCACTGCTGTCACGCAGACCACAATTAACAAGAAATATCGACAACACTCTCTGGAGGAACCATGCCGCAGTTGATGAAAGCCGCTGTATTCGTCGAGCCGGGTCGCATCGTGCTGGAGGAGCGTCCCATTCCCGACATCGGGCCGCTGGACGCCCTGCTTCGCATCACGACGACCACGATCTGCGGGACCGACGTGCACATCATGAAGGGCGAGTATCCGGTCCGGCGCGGATTGATCGTCGGCCATGAGCCGGTGGGCGTGATCGAAAAGCTCGGCTCGGCCGTGCAAGGTTATCGCGAAGGGCAACGAGTCATCGCCGGGGCCATCACGCCCAGTGGACACAGTCACGCCTGCCTTGCTGGTGTTGGCGCGCAAGATGGCGCAGGCGCAGCTCATGGATGGAAGCCGATGGGCGGCTGGAAGTTTGGCAACACCATCGATGGCTGCCAGGCCGAGTACGTGCGGGTGCCCGACGCGATGGCCAACCTGGCGCCGGTGCCCGATGAGCTGACTGACGAACAAGTGTTGATGTGCCCCGACATCATGTCGACCGGTTTCGGCGGCGCGCAGCGAGGTCGCATTCAGATCGGCGATACCGTCGCCGTGTTCGCTCAAGGCCCCATCGGCCTGTGCGCAACCGTCGGCGCGAGGTTGATGGGTGCGACCACGATCATTGGGGTAGAAACAGTTGAAGCTCGGGCGCGTGTTGCTCGCCAGCTCGGAGCGGATCACATCGTCGACTTTCGCAAGGAAGATCCCGTGGAAGCCATCATGAGACTGACGCGCGGCCGAGGTGCGGATGTGGCCATCGAAGCGCTCGGAACGCAAGCAACGTTCGAGGCTGCCCTGCGAGTCCTGAGACCTGGCGGCACGCTTTCCAGTCTTGGCGTGTATTCCAAGGATTTGAGTATTCCGCTGGGCGCATTCGCCGCAGGCCTCGGCGACCACACCATCGCAACCACGCTGTGCCCGGGCGGCAAGGAACGCATGCGTCGGCTCATGGAGGTCATCGCGTCCGGTCGCGCCGATCTGAAGCCGCTGGTGACTCATCGGTTCAAGCTCGAGCAGATCGAGCAGGCTTATGAGCTATTCGCGCATCAGCGCGACGGCGTGCTGAAGGTGGCCATCACACCCTGATTTCATGATCCCTGCGGCGCAGATCAGTGCGGGATCTGCGCCACTTCCTCGGCAAGTTGATGTTGACGCTGCGAGACCTTCACCGGCGCTTGCAGCACGTGCTCCAGCGTACGGTATGCTGGCGGCAGTCTGGCCAGCTGCTCGGCGCAAAAAGCCCGAACGTCGTCGAGAGCCGGAGCGCAACACAAGCGGCGGCCATTCGTCATCACTTCGTGCAGCAGTGGCTGACCCTCGATCACCTCGTCCTCGCAAGCAAGCACGTCCCCCCCTAGGTAGCCGCTCGAGTCATACTGACGATAGACCTGCCGCGGCCCCGGCCAGGTTTCCTTCCACTGCGACAGCTTGCGCAACGGGCGGCCGGCGTATTGCTGCAACTTGTAAGCGCAGTCCAGCGATGGCGCATCTTCGGACACCGTCAATCTCGTGCCGAGACAGAACGCATCGATGGGCGCCTTGGCCGCGACCAAGCCATCGATGGCGTATTCGTCAAGATTGCCGCTGACGAAGATGCGTATGTCTTTGCAGTCGCCGCGATCCAACACGGCTCGAACCTTGCGCGCCAACTCTCCCAAGTCGCCACTATCGATCCGAACGCCCTGGATCCGAATGCCGTCGCTGCGTAAGCGGTGCGCCACCTCCACGACCCGCTCCGCTCCGCGGACTACGTCGTAGGTATCGATGAGCAAAACGATGTTCTGTGGATGACATCGCGCAAAATTCAGGAAGGCCTGCGATTCGAGCTCATGCGCCTGCACGAACGAATGCGCCATGGTACCGGCGCGTGGGATGCCGTATCTGTAGGACGCCTCCACCGTCGCGGTTGCATCGATGCCGGCAATGTAGCTCGCACGGCTCGCAAGGCAACCCGCCTCTGCGCCGTGCGCGCGACGCATTCCGAAATCGATGAGCTGAGCCTTGGGTGCAGCGAGCCTGCAGCGCGCCGCTTTGGAGGCCACCAATGTTTGATAGTGAAGCAAGCTCACGATGCGGCTCTCGACCAGCTGCGCTTCGGGCAAGGGCGCTTCCACTCGCAAGATCGGCTCGCTCGCGAAGAACACCGTTCCTTCGGGGACCGCGAACACTCGCCCCGTGAAACGGAACGAAGCCAGCCGCTTCAAAGTGCTGCTGCTCAGCTGCTTGGTGGAGGCAAGCCAGGCGATCTCTTCGGGCGTAAAGCGCACGTTCTGCAAGTAATCCAGCACTTGATCCAGGCCCACCGCCAGCAGAAAACTGCGCTGCTGGGGCAGGCGGCGGACGAAGAACTCGAAGATCGCTGTCTGCTCCATGCCCAGCCGGTAATAGGCGTCGAGCATCGATAGCTGATACCAATCCGTCAGCAGCACGGCAGACAGATTGCCAGACGCACTCTGGGTCGACTCGTGTGTCGTCATTTCCAGCTCCTGAAACCTGCTTCTCATAGGTCGGTCCGTTCGCGCACCAGCAGGACGGGCACCGGCGTCGAGCGCACCACCAGCTCCGCGTCGCTGCCCATGGCCAGGCGCGACATGCCGCGCCGACCGTGCGTTCCCATCACGATGAGGTCGGCACCCCATTGGGTGGCGGCTGCGACGATGCAATCGGACGCTCTGCCACCTATGGTTTCGAGCAACTGCGTTTCTACGTCCGCGCCCTGCCTCCTGGCGATGGTCTGCGCCTCCGCGAGGGTCGCCTTGCCAGCTTCTCGAAGGGTCTCGATCAATCGATCGTGATATTCGGAAGGAGCCAGGGCCGGCTCGGAGATCAGCTCGTTGACGACGTGGATCAGCTTGATGCGCGCCTTCAACAAGGCGGCGAGCTTGATCGCTTCTTCCAGGCCTTTGAGAGAACAGCTGCTGCCGTCGATCGGAACCAGGATTCGGCTGTACATGATTGCCTCTCGCGAAGGTGGCTGCCCTGGAGCTCGCCGCTCGAGCGCCTGGTCCGATGGACTCTAGGCCCGACTGCGTCGCTGCCGAACCGGGACTTCTGCGGAATCGACACGCACTTTTCGCGGACCCTGCAACGCTGCCTGCTAAGGAGCGCCGCGTAGATCACCTCGGGAACGCTCAGGTTCCCGGAGTTGTCGAGGCGCTCATACTGCTCAGCACGATGATCACGGAGCCCGCTTCATGGTGCGTGTTGCTGTCCTGACGAGTGGCGGAGACGCGCCCGGAATGAACGCCGCGATACGCGCGGTCGTTCGCTGCGGCGTGTTGCAGGGCCTGCAGATGTTTGGCGTCCGCCGCGGCTATGCCGGGCTGATTGGCGGCGACCTCACTCACCTCGGTCCGCGCGAAGTCGGCGGCATCGTTCATGTGGCCGGCACGATGCTCGAAACCAGCCGTTGCGAAGAGTTCAAGACCGATGCCGGCCAACGCATGGCGGTTCAGCAGTTGCACGACCACGATATATCGAACCTCGTAGTGATTGGCGGCAACGGATCGCAAGCCGGCAGCCACGCGCTCGCCTGCCGCGGCATCCGCGTCGTGGGGATTGCATCGACCATCGACAACGACCTGTGCGGCACCGACGTTTCCATCGGAACGACCACCGCGCTGGGCACCGCCCTCGACGCAATCGATTGCTTGCGAGTCACTGCCGCCTCGCATGAGCGAGCATTCATTGTCGAGGTCATGGGACGGCACAGCGGTTATCTCGCCGTATCCGCCGCAATTGCCGGCGGCGCCGAAGCCGTGATCATCCCGGAAGCGGAAACCTCGCCCGAGGATCTCGTGCGACAGCTGCATGCATCCAGGGAGCGCGGCAAGAAACATGCGATCGTGGTGGTTGCCGAAGGTGCGAAGTACAACGCGGACGCGCTGGTGCGCTACTTCGATCTGCATGCGGCCAAGATCGGCATTCAACTGCGCATGACGCGGCTCGGCCACGTGCAGCGGGGCGGAACGCCTGGCGCGTTCGACCGCATTCTCGCCAGCCGACTGGGCGCGGCGGCCATCGATTTGATCGGGCGCGGTCAGTCCGGCTGCCTGGTCGGCATCCAACGCGGTGACATCGTCTCGACGCCCTTATCGGAAGTGGCCGGGCACAGCAAGCCGCTCGATCCCCATCTGCTCGAGCTTGCCCGGGCTCTGGCCACCTGACCGACGGAGGTATTCGTCATGAACTTGAAAGAACTCTGTGTCCTGGATGTCGCCTGCTGTCACAAAGAAACCAGCGTCGCCGAGGCCGCCCGGCTGATGCGCCAGCATCACACTGGCGATCTCGTCGTCACCGATGAGAGCGACGGCACGCGCGAACCCGTCGGTGTCGTCACCGATCGTGACATCGTCATGGAAGTCATTGCCAAAGGTCGCGACCCGGAACGGACGCGAGTTGGCGAGGTGATGGGTAGTCCGGTCGTGCTCGCATCCGGCTCGGAGAACCTCGCGACGGCGATCGACCGCATGCGCGCGCACGGCGTGCGCCGGCTTCCGATCGTGGACGACAGAGGCGCCGTCTTCGGCATCGTCACCTTGGACGATTTGTATCGGGTGCTCGCCGAGCACACGGCCGCCCTGGCGGCCATCGTCAGTAAGGAACAGACGCGGGAACAAAGGGGCCGGCGCTGACCGGCTCGGGCCCGCTGCATCATCCCCAAACATCACAACGCGCAGGAGTCGGACCATGAAAACAGATGAACAGCTCGAGCGGGACGTAGAAGCCGAGTTGAACTGGGATCCCAGCATCAACGATAGCGGCATCATCGTGTCCGCCAAAGACGGCGTGGTCACGCTCGGAGGTCATGTGCCGTTTTACGCCGACAAAGTCTTTGCGGAAAAGGCTGCCAAGAACGTCGCCGGCGTCCGCGGCGTGGCGAACGATATCGAGGTCAAACCGAGCATGGCGCATCAGCGCCCGGACTCGGCCATTGCCGAGTCGGCCGTGAGCGCGCTCAAGGCGAGCGTCGCCGTACCCGCCAACGACATCAAGGTCGTCGTCCGTGACGCATGGATCACGCTGGAGGGCAACGTTTCGTTCAAGTATCAGAAGAGCGCCGCTGAATCCGCGGTGCGAACGCTCTGGGGCGTCAAAGGCGTCACCAACTCGATTACCATCACCCCGTCAGTGAGCGCCACGGACATACGCAGCAAGATCCATCGCGCCTATCAGCGGCACGCTGCTGTCGACGCCAACAAAGTAAACATCGACGTCTCCGGCAGCACCGTGACCTTGAGTGGCGAAGTCCACTCCTGGCACGAAAAAGACGATGCCGAGAACGCGGCGTGGGCCGCGCCGGGCGTCAAGGTCGTGCATAACCATCTTTCTGTAGTCACTCTTTGACCGAGACGATCCGAGGGGCCGGCGGAAACGCCCGCCCCTCTCACTTATATATGCGTGCAATCAGCAATTCAGTCCGCCTGAGCTTCTACGGCGCCGCCGGAACCGTCACCGGCTCGCGCTACCTGCTGGAAACGGGCGAGCAGCGGATCCTGGTCGACTGCGGTCTGTTCCAAGGTTACAAGCAACTGAGGCTGCGTAACTGGGCGGCCCTGCCTTTCGACGCACGCGCAGTCGATGCGGTTATCTTGACTCACGCGCACATCGATCACAGCGGCTTTCTTCCGGCGCTGACGCGCGAAGGTTTTCGTGGCCCGATCTACTGCTCGGAAGGAACATTGGAGCTTTGCAAGATCCTGCTCCCGGACAGCGCTCATCTGCAGGAGGAAGACGCCCGATTCGCGAATCGACACGGGATATCCAAGCACAAGCCGGCGCTGCCGCTGTACACGCAGAACGACGCTCTCGCCTGCTTGCAGCAGTTTCAAGCTGTACCGATCGACAGAACGACGGCGCTGAGCGCCAGCACGTCCTTCACGCTCAGGCACGCTGGCCACCTGCTGGGCGCCTGCTTCGCGCGCCTCGAATGCCGCGGGTTGTCCGTCACTTTCACGGGCGACCTGGGCCGGCCGAACGATCCGATCCTGCAGCCTCCCGCCGATCCCTCTGCGACGGACTACCTGGTGTGCGAGTCGACGTATGGAGATCGCACGCATCCGGCAGTCGAACCTGAAGTCGAACTGGGACGATGCCTCGCTCCAGCGATCGCGCGAGGCGCCGTCGTCGTCGTGCCTGCATTTGCCATCGGTCGCGCCCAGACGCTGTTGCTGCACATCGCCCGTCTCAAACACAAAGGCGCGCTGCCCGACATTCCTGTGTATCTCGATAGTCCCATGGCGATCGATGCCAGTGGGCTGTATCGCCGCTTCATGCACGAGCATCGGCTCAGCGCAGCGGATTACGATCTGCTGTGTCACGCGGCTTCTTTCATCAACACGGCGGAACAATCGAAGTCGCTCGATCGCCGCACCGGCCCGATGATCATCGTCTCCGCCAGTGGCATGGCGACTGGCGGCCGCGTCATCCATCACCTGAAGTCATTCCTCGGCGACGAACGCAACTTGATCCTGCTTACCGGCTTTCAAGCGCCCGGCACGCGAGGTGGTTCGCTTGCGAGCGGAGCCTCGACAGTGCGAATCCACGGGGAAGACTTTCCGGTCCGGGCAGAAGTTCGCCAGCTGCAGGCAGGCTCTTCGCACGCCGACGCCAATGAAATCCTGGCCTGGATGGGCAAGCTGCCGAAGCCGCCGCGGCAGACGTTCATCACACACGGCGAGCCAAGCGCCAGCGATGCGCTTCGTCAACGCATCGAGCGGCAGCTGGGTTGGTCAACGCTGGTTCCGGAGTATCGGCAGACGGTGGAGCTTACGCCGCCGTCCGGATGAAGGGTTGCGGCGGCACGCCGACGCGCCCCGCGCTACCACATGTCCCTAGTGCTTGCACTAGGGCGGATGTGTACAGGTTCCAGTGAGCTGTCAGCCCGCCATCGGGCTCTGGAACCAATCGGATTTCCCCGCCGAATAGCTGTCTGAGAATCAACCGGGCCTCGAGCGCTGCGCGCGGCTCTCTTTCGAGCCCAAGCGTGATCTGTCGCCTGTAGGCTTCCGCTGCCTTCGGCAGCATCGTGAACGCCTTCATCGCTGGCGCGGACGCCGCATCCAGAACCCCAAGTTCTCTGGCCTTTGCTTCGGCCCTTTCGATGGCCGCTTGCAGCTCATCCGCAGTCATGTCCGGGTCGCCTCGGTTAAGACGGGCCCGCAACCGATCGAGCTGCAATTCCTGCGGTCGCTGCGTCTCTCGCATCTGAACTGCACGCAGGTGCTCCACATACGAAGCCCGCATTTCCTTCGCCATGCGCTCGACCCGCTCGGGCGAGAGCAAGCCCTTGCGGATCGGGTCGAGCAGTACAGCTTCCGCGCGGTGACGACGAACACGGACGCCGTTGGAACACGCCCGGCCATCGTGAAAGCTGGAACAACCGTAGCTGCGCTGGTCAGTGACGACGTAATGCGCTCCACAGGTGCCGCAGACTAGAAGCCCCGAGAGCAGAATTTTCGGCTTGCCGCCTGACCTGATGCGTTCGCCTTCCTTCACCGGGCGCATGCGCCGCTGAGCGCGCCCCCAGAGTTCGTCCGAGACGATCCGCAGCGATTCATCGACGGAGCTGATCCACTCGGCACGAGGGCGCATCACTCGCTTGCGCTTACCGGTATCTGGGTCCTTTCTCCACTGACTGCTGTTCCAGTGAACAACCCCGCGATATCGCTCATTCCGAACGATCACGCGTATCCCGGAGCCCATCCAACCTTTCGCTCGACGCTGCAATCGTTTCCAGCTCGCGCCCGGCGACGGGATGCGTCGCGCGTTCAAATCTGCGGCAATCGAACGCTTTCGATGGATGATCTGACAGAAGTCCCCTTTTTCGCCACCAGATTTCCACCACGCTTAGACCCTTCAATTTCGTTTCGTCTCGATCGCGATACTGCATTCGTCGGGAGAAGCCGGCGGATGAAATGCCGTGTGCAGGCACACGAAGCCAATCGTGTGGAATTCTGGACGGTATTCCATGGGGTCACCAGTGTAAGGATTGCGCCAGCGCGAAGATGAAACCACGGCTTCAACGTCTGGTCCCGGCTTCGGCTCCAATTCCGCCTGGAGCATCACAAGGGAAATTCGCCCATTCTGGTCTTGCACGCGAGCGACGAACTGCTCGGGATCCCAGTTCGCGTTGCGAAACGCGGTGCGCCCTCCCCAATTGAAAAGTGAAAGTGGACGCTCGCGCAGATCATGTTTCAGCGGCCGGTACGCACCTTGTCTGTAATACTCCTCAGGCGTCAGGGCCGATCGGAGCCGCATCGGAACGATGATCTTCAAATATAGATCGTTCAATGTTGCGTTTTTCTGAAGGGTCCGCTGAATGAACCAAGATGAGCCGATCGCCACGGGTGGCGTTTCGCTGAGTACGGCGATGCGCGCTTCGGACAAGAATGCCTGGCCTATGTCGGATTCTTCCGCGGTCATCGGCCGCAAAAAATGACGAATGGTCTGAATTTCAGTTTCGGTCAACTCGCGTTGCCTCATCAAGGCTGAGAGAAAGTCCAGGGTATTTTGCATTCCGGCAAGCGATATCATTTTCGCGACGAGAGTGTCGCCCTCTCGTAACATGGTCGTCCAAAAGCGAAAGTCTTCCGCTGCTTTAGTTAGCAGGTCCGAAGTGGAGTTTTGTCGAAGGCTCATCGCCAATCGGATGCGCCCTACATCGAGAATACGGCCGTACGGTGGGCCTGGCGTGTAGGCATCGCGCTCCTGGCTCTCGACGAAGTGCTCCTCGCGGATCATCAATTCGTAGCGATTCAGAAGCACCCCAAGACGAGCGTCCTTTGTATCCAGCGGTGTGACCTCTGCAATCAGGCGGTCCGCACAGTCCAAGTGCACCCGTGCGTTACAGTCGAGACTCTTGAATCGGGTTTGCCAGACGTCGCGCTTCGCTGTCCCGCCGAGGAACGCGTTCATCTCTTCGGTATCGAGGATGATTGGTTTACCACGCAGAAAGCGTTCGTGTAGAGCCTGAAGGATCTTCTCCCCGGCGGCCCGAGGGTCCAGGCCGTCGGCCGCAATGAATCCAAGCGCAATCGGGTACGCATTTTCTTCAAGTAGCAGCGGTTCAACTTTCTTGAGTCTTGCCAGTTCCGGGTGGAGTGTCGCGTCAAACCATGAAAGATTGACGAGTAACGCAACCGCCCCGAGGAGAAGCAGCCCTGCAACCAGCGAACCGACCGCAAAGATCAGCGAGCGAATCAGACTGCGTGCGAACACGACAGTGCGCTCGAAATGCAAAAGTCCTGCAGATGTTTCGCCGACCCGTGAGCGACGCCTTCTCGCTGGAGTCCAATGATCCGCTCGATAGTTCGGTTCGTCACTTTGTCCTCATCGAGAATGGCCGATACCTGTGCACGGCACTGATCGACAATGACAGAACAGTCACAGCGTGATTGACCAAATGCAGCGGATGCGATCATCCAGACCTAACCGCAAGTATTGCTCTAGCGAAAATGTACTATTCTTCTGCCTTGTTTTCGAGCGCTAGGATGATTAGGACACCGCTCTCGGGACGTAACTTGGGAATCAAGTGCCTTTCGACCAACCAACACGCTGATGCTTACTTCAAACGCGCTGACTGCGCAAGGGGCGGGACAGCCCACATCACGCCCGCGCTAGCTTCAGCTTTCAGCCATTCTCACGGACCATCAGCACGGGAACCGGCGCCGATCGCAACACCATCTCCGCATCGCTGCCCAATGCCAGGCGCTGCAATCCGCGACGGCCATGGGTCCCCATGACGATGAGATCCGCCGGCCACCTTTTCGCAGCCGCGACGATGCAGTCGCAGGCTCTGGCGCCGATCGTTTCGACCAGTTCGGCATCGACCTCTGTATGCTGCTGTTTAGCCAGCGCCTGCGCGCTCCGCAACGCTTTCCGGCCGCACTCCCGCATGTTCTCAATGGAATGCTCGTAGTAGACCGACGGAACCATGGCGGGATCGTTGATCAGCTCGTTCACGACATGAATCAATTTGATCCTTGCCTGCAGCGCCCTGGCGAGCTTCAATGCCTCGGCCAAACCCTTGAGCGCTGTGTCGCTACCGTCGACGGGGACCAGGATTCTGGTATACATGGTAGTCCGTTGCTGGGTGGATGATCAGGCGCTTCAGTTATTCACGGTCCCGTCGCTGTTCATCCTGTCCCGGTCCCTCACTGGACCTCGCATGCGCGACAGATAATCAGCGACGGCAGTGGCCTCTTCGGTGTCCAGGCTGTCGAGAAATCTCACGAGGTCCGCGTCGACATTGAGTCGATGCCACGAGGCGATGCTCCGCATTTGACGCACCAAGTACGAATAGTGCTGATCGCGCACGGAAGGAATGAAGCCGTCGTCATCGCCGCGCCCATCCTCCTCGTGACAATACGCGCATTGTTCCTGAAAGATGGCTTCGCCGAGCTCCAGGCCGCGCCCGTCGCCCGTCTGCGGAAAGCTGGCCCGCGGCAAAGAGTTCAGATAACCGGAGAGGTCCGCCCAAGCCTGCTCGCTCGACAACTCCGCCTGCGAGACCACAGTGTGCATCTCCCGATTGGAGCGCTCCTCCTCGCTGAAATCGGCCAGCTGTTTCACCAGATAGGCGCGCCGCTGTCCTGCGAGCGATGGAATCACTTTTGCAGCGCTTCCGAGCGCCTGCGGACCGTGACACTGTACGCAGTAGGTGGAATAGAGTTTCTGGCCGTTGGCTGGGCGCTGATCCAGCTGCAAAGCGTTGCGCACCTTCTCATCGACGGACAGAGGAGAAGCCTGCGACATTCCCGTTGCCAGCGAACACAGGACGGCTGCAGTGAGCGCTGGCAGCACGATACGCATAATGGATCTCCATCCAACGGTCCTGACCCGTTACAGAGTTTCCCGCCGCACGCACCGGCATCGCCACCGGTGGATTCCCCTAACCTACCCGCGAAAGCCGCGTTCATGGCCGTTTTCAACGCCGCAGGTGAAGCGCACAATCCAGGGACGACATGGGAGCAACGACGAGATGGCCACAAATACAGAAAAACAATCGAAGCCGGTGGTTTACATCGTGGATGACGACGACGGCATGCGTCGGGCGCTGTCCACGCTGCTGACCACCATCGGGCATACCACTGTCACTTATGCCAGCCCGGCGGAGTTTCTGTCGAAGTACGATCCGGGCCGGCCCTCCTGCCTGGTGCTCGATGTGCGCATGCCGGAGATGAGCGGGCTGGAAGTGCAGCAACAGCTCAATCGTACGGGCTCGATCTTGCCGGTCATCCTGATCACCGGACACGGAGATATTCCGATGGCCGTGCAGGCCATGAAGGACGGCGCCTTCGATTTCCTGCAAAAACCTTTTCGTGATGAAGAACTGCTCGACCGGATCAGGCGCGCGTTACAGCGGGATGTGGAGAACCGCGAAAGTATCCAACGCCACGCCGACCTGCGTCAGCGCGCCAGCTCACTGACGCCACGAGAGCGGGAGGTCATGGCCATGGTCGTGGACGGCCGCGCCAACAAGGTCATCGCCATCGACCTTGGCTTGAGTGAGCGCACCGTGGAAATCCATCGAGCCAATGTCATGGAGAAGATGGGTGCGAGCTCGGCGGCCCATCTGGTGAAGATGCATCTGTTGCTCGAGGCCGAGGCTTGAGCAGCCGCCCCCCGGAAAAGCTTGCGCCCGCTATAAGCCGCTGCTCGGCATGAGCGACTTCTCTGACGGTAGCAACGAAGCTGTCCGGGTTGAGCGATATAGAGTCGATGCCGCACTCCACCAGATACGCGGCAAACTCCGGATAGTTGCTCGGCGCCTGGCCGCAGATTCCGATCTTGATGCCGGCGGCATGAGCCTTCTCGATCGCCTCGCGCACGAATCGCTTCACCGCTTCGTTGCGCTCATCGAATAGCCGCGCCAGATCGCTCGAATCACGATCCACGCCAAGCAGCAGTTGCGTGAGATCGTTGGAACCGATGGAGAATCCGTCGAACCGCCGAGCGAACTGCTCGGCAAGAATCACATTCGCAGGAATCTCGCACATCATATAAACCTGCAGACCCTCCTTGCCGCGTCGGAGACCGCCCTCCTCCATGGCCGCGAGGACCCGGTCGGCTTCATCCGGCGTGCGGCAGAAGGGAACCATCACGATCACGTTGTCGAAACCGAGCTCGTTGCGCACTTTCCGGAGCGCACGGCATTCCAATGCGAATCCGGCGCGATAACGTTCGTCGTAGTAGCGCGAGGCTCCACGCCAGCCGAGCATCGGATTCTCTTCCTTTGGCTCGAAGCTCGCTCCCCCAAGCAGCGCTGCGTATTCGTTGGTCTTGAAATCGCTCAATCGCACGATCACCGGATGTGGATGATATGCGGCGGCGATCTTGGCCACCCCACGCGCCAGCGTGTCCACGAAGTAATCAGCAGGACTCTCGTGGCCACGCGTGAGCGCCTCGATTTCTCGCCGGATCGACGGGTCCGTGACCCGCTGCGGCTGCAAGAGCGCCATCGGATGCACCCGGATCGAATTGCTCACGATGAACTCGATGCGGGCGAGCCCCACACCTTTGGCCGGCAGCCGCCACCAGCGCAGCGCCGTTCCCGGACTCGCGAGATTCACCATCATCGCGGTGCGAGTCTGCGGAATGCTCGTGAGATCGACATCCTCGGTCTCGAACGGCAACAGGCCGTCATAAACGACGCCTTGCTCGCCCTCCGCACAGGACAGCGTCAGCTCCTTGCCATCCTGGAGCAACTCGGTGCCGCGGCCCGTGCCGACGATCGCCGGCACGCCCAGTTCGCGGCTCACGATCGCGGCATGGCTGGTGGTGCCACCGTGGTCCGTGATGATGCCGGCGGCACGCTTCATGATCGGCACCCAGTCGGGGTCGGTCATCTCGGTCACGAGAATCGAACCGTCGCGAAACCGTTCGATGTCTTCAGCCCGCCGAATGAGACATGCCCTGCCGGCCGCGATGGCCTCACCGATCGCCGCGCCGGTGAGCAGCACCTTGCTGCGCTTCTTGAGCTTAAATGTCACAAATGCACTCTTGCTTCGCAGTGACTGGACCGTCTCGGGCCGTGCCTGCACCAGATACACCTCACCGGTTTCCCCGTCCTTGGCCCATTCCATATCCATCGCGCAACCGTAGTGTTGCTCGACGATGCGCGCCCAACGCCCCAGCTTTACGATCTCAGCATCGGAGAGCACGTACGCGCGCTGCTCCTTCAGCGTTGTCTGCACGGTCGACGTGCGCGCGCTGCCGCCTGTCGCATAGATCATCTTGCTCGTCTTGGTGCCGAGGGTCTTTTCAAGGATCGGCTGCAGACGGACATCCTCGAGCAATGGTTTGAACACCACGTACTTATCGGGGTCCACCGTGCCCTGCACGACCGTCTCGCCGAGGCCCCACGCCGCGTTGATCACAGCGGTGCGCGGGAATCCCGTCTCCGTGTCGATAGAGAACATCACACCCGCGCCGGCCAGATCGGAGCGCACCATGCGCTGTACTCCGATCGAAAGCGCGACCCGCAGATGATCGAAGCCCTTCGTATTGCGATAGGCGATCGCGCGATCGGTGAACAGGGATGCATAACAACGTCGGCACGCATCCAGCAACTCACGCTCGCCCCGCACATTCAAGAACGTTTCTTGCTGTCCGGCGAAGCTGGCGTCCGGCAGGTCCTCCGCCGTGGCGCTCGAGCGTACGGCGACACTCGCCTCGCCAGTCGGAGTTGCTGCCGAAAGCTTCCGGTACGCTTCGCGAATCGCACCGGCGATTGGCGCCGGAAACTCTCCATCCAGGAACAGCCGACGCACGGCTTCACCTGTGTCGTGCAAGCTCGCTCGACCGTTTGCGAGCGAATCCAGACGTTGCGCAAGAGCTTGCGCTATGCCGTTCGCCTCGACATACGCGCGATACGCCGCCGACGTGGTGGCAAAGCCGGGAGGAACCAGCACGCCCTGGGCTTCCAGGTGCCGGACCATCTCGCCTAGCGAGGCATTCTTGCCGCCGACGAGCGCTACGTCTGCCCTGCTCAGGTCCTCGAACCAGATGACGATCTTCATATCGGTGGGCTGAGGGACCATATCGGCGCTCCTATCGGATGTTTGGGCATGCTCGCTACTCGCTCGCATGATCTGTATCGAACCGCTCGCGCACTCCTGCTTCGATGAATGGCCCCCTCACCTGCGCGATGGATGGTCCCGTCGTACGCGACGCGCGAATCGCATTGGAGAAGCGCGATCCGGCGCTTGTACTCAAGTGGGTTGCACTGTCACGCTAGCTCACCGCCAGCGCTCCTCGACGCCAACCCGGGAAATCCCCCAATCGCCGCGTGGAATCCCTGTCCACGCCGACACGCCGCCTCCGGGGCGGTACGGAACTATGTTCCTGTTTCTCGGATGTGCCGCAACGACCGCGAGGCGTACGGTCTAACGACCAATAGGGAGGTCACGACCATGTTCGAATATCTCGTGATGTTTCTGGCGCTGTGCGCCGTGGGCCGGATCGCGCGTCGAGAGACGGTCGCCGTCCGATATCTACGAGTCGGAGATGGCCGCCATGGGTACGGGGCCGACGCCATGGAGCCTCGCTCATGAACGCGTCACGATACATCTACCCGATTGCGACCGTCCTGCTGGGCGCCGCGACCACGACGTTTGCGGCTGAACCGCCGTCGACGCCGACGAAAGAGATGCGCGCGAACATGGCTGCAGCCCACGAAAGGATGGCTGCGTGCCTTCGTTCCGACCGCGCATTCACCGACTGTCAAAAGGAAATGCAACAGAACTGCTCGGAAATGATGGGCGAGCAAGGCTGCATGATGACGGGCATGGGCAAGCGTCGGGGAATGATGACGCCGCCGCAAGAGAAATGATGAGCTTCCGCCCTGCGGACAGGTGGTTTGCGTATGCATCTCCTCAACACGCGATCCGAGCACGGTCTGGTCAGCCGAGCGCTCCACTGGGTCATCGTGCTGGCCATTCTGACGCAGTGGTTGCTGGCGGAAGCGGATGAGGACTCCACCCCGATCCCTGGATCAGGATTCGATGCTCTGACGCTGCATCAGTCCATCGGATTGACGGTCCTGCTGCTTGCGATCGCGCGCTTGATATGGCGACTCGTCAATGTCGTACCGGCGTGGCCGGCCGATATGAAGCCGTACGAGCTGGTGCTGGCGCGTGCTGTACACTTCGCCTTCTACGTGCTTCTGTTTGCAATTCCATTGACTGGCTGGGCGTTGGCTTCTGTCGAGGATGAGCCTCTGAGATTCTTCAATTGGTTCGAGCCGCCGAGAATTTTCCTGGCGGGAGAAGAAACCTTGGAGGAGGTCCACGAGACGTTGTTCAACGTCCTGGTCGCGCTCGCGGTGTTGCACGTCCTCGGGGCAGCGAAACATTGGCTCGCCGCCAGACTGCGGCGCCGACGCACAGTCACGGCCTGAGCTTCCGACATGAAGACAACGATTTTTCTCAGTTTGATCCTCTGCTTCGGCCTGACACAGGCGGCGCCTGCCGCGGACGACGCGCTGATCGGCGAACTGCCGAACATGCGCCAGCCAGCGGACAACCGAATCGTGAGCGGCGCGATCGATGCGTCGGATATTGGTCGCATTCGCGCGGCAGGCATCAAGCATCTGATCAACTTGCGCCCCCCGGAGGAGAGCCAAGATCTCGACGAGGCGCGCATTGCAACCGGACTAGGCCTGGATTACCACGCCATTCCCATCGCCGGCGCTCAGTCGCTGACCAAAGAGAATGCGCGCAGGCTGGATGAGTTACTCGAGCAGGCCGGCGATGAACCGACCTTGGTTCATTGCGCCAGCGGTAACCGTGTTGGCGCTCTGATCGCAGTACGCGAGGCGTGGATCAAAGGGCAGTCCATGGAAGCCGCGATCGCCGAAGGCAAGCGCTGGGGGTTGACCTCACTTGAAGGCGAAGTGCGCGCAGCGCTCAACGACGCGTCGAAATAGGTGGGCATCCCTCAGTCCTCTTGTATGGATCGCAGGTAGCCGACGAGTCGTTCGATGATCGAGTCTCCGCGCGCTCGCTCCTCCGCGGCATCGGGGCTCTCGGGATCGTAGAACTTCAAACCCCACACCGGCATGTACGGCAGCCCGTGAGCCGGCCGCTCGAATCTTCCGTCGATCGTGCGCGTCACCTGCTCTTCCGGAAATTCGCCACCATGGCGGCGGGCGATATGGGTCAGGTCGGGAACGTCGATTTTCAGCATCGGAGCCATTGGGCCGTCGCCTTTTCCGCCCACCCCATGACAGCTCGTGCATAGCTGGCGATACGTCTCCATTCCGGACATCTGGGACATCTCCACGCGTGAGGGGTGACCGGCGCAAGCTACGACTGATGCAAACGCAGCAATCGCAATCATGCTCGAGGATCGCACGCTGGTCCCTCCCCTCCAAGGCGGCGCACGGCTAATAAATGCCGCGAGTAGTGAAATTGTTCGGACGTTCGGACGTTCGCGCGTGCGAGCACGACCAGGCATACGGCGAGGAACCGCCGCATTCCGAAACGACTTACTGAAGCACGAACTTCGCGTGCCGAGCCATGCGCCGTTTCCTCTTCATTCTGATCGCGATCAGCCTGTCGTCGGCAACGACGAGCTATGCGTGCAGTATGAGCGGCCTGGTCGCGCAGGTTGCCTGCTGTTGCGAGGGCGCATCAGAGCGTGCCCCGGAAGGTTCACCAGGTTGCTCCGCAGAAATGATGCCTGACGTGCGAAGCGACGGATGTTGCTCCATCGTCACAGCTGCCAGCGTCTCTAATCAAGGCCAGGCTGAAAGTCTCACCGCGCCAGATCCGCCTGTATCTGGCCGATCGGCGATATTCACCATAGCGCGGCCGCCCCCGTCCACTCTCGGCGTTGCCCCACATCAGCTCGCTCGCACGGCCGATTCGCCACCTCTCTATCTGCTGATCGGCCGTTTGCTCAGGTAGATCTGCCTCACGTCTGTCACCCGGACCGGCTGCAAGTGGCCTTCGAACCTTTCTCAAGTGAGGCGAGCCATGTCAATTCGTAACGTTTGCCGCAACTCGAATATTGCGGCCTCATTGGTATTATTCAGTGTCGTCCTGACTCTGAGCACGACGAGCGCCGACTCAACCGCTCGCCCCGATACCGCGCGCGGCGAGCAACCGCTCAAACACACCACTACCGCCTGCAGCACGATCGATCGCCCCAAATACAGGATCCGCAAGTGCGCATGCACGCCGAGCGCGCTTGCCAAGGTGGGATCGATCGACGCTGCAGAAATTCTGCGATTGCTGACTGGCGACCGCGGTTGTCAGAGGAGCGTGGGCGGAGCCAGACACTAACGGAGCATGAGGAGCTATCCGGTCAATGTCGCTGCGATGGGCGCGCGGCTGAACTGCCATCGTCTCCAGATGGCGTACGCGGCGGGCAGCACCAGGAGAGTGAGGAACATGCAGGACCACAGTCCGCCGACGACCGGCGCCGCCGTTCGCGCGGACAAGTCCGCTCCAACACCAGCTTCCCAGAGCAGCGGCATCAATCCGAATACGGTGGTCGCAACGGTCATGAGCATGGGGCGCAGGCACTTCGACGCGCCTTCCACGATGGCGGCATCGATGTCGTTGCCGCTGCGTAACCGTCCAGCCGCGAGAGCCTCTTGATATGCCTGGTCGAGATATACGACGACCACGATTCCAGTTTGCGCCGCTACGCCTCCGACCGCGATCAAGCCGACCCACACGGCGGTCGAGAGGTTGTAATCCAGCACTGCCAGCAGCCAGATGCTGCCAGCGATTGCAAAGGGAAGACTCAGTAGCACGAGCCAGGTCTGCGCCCAGCCGCGCATGGACAGATAGAGAAGTGCGACGACGAGAACCAGCGTGAGCGGGATCACGACGCGCAATCGCGCCTCGAGCTCCGCCATGAACTCATACTGACCTGTCCACTGCAGCCGCAAACCCGCTGGCAGATCCAGTTGCTCGGCAACGACGCGCTTTGCATCGTCGACCCATCCGCCGAGGTCGCGCTGCGAACTGTCGATATCCGCGAAGACATATCCAACCAGCGCTCCATTCTCGTTCTTGATCATCGGCGGTCCGGTCACAACACGCACGTCGGCGAGCGCCGCGAGCGGCACGACGTTCCCGCTTTGCCGCCACTGCTCCCAAACTCCGCTTGAATCGGAGCTGGGCGCCATGCTTGGCGCGCCCCCGGCGTTGGACCGCATTCCGCCGCCCTCGCCCATGCCTTCCATGCCGCCACGGCTCTGCACTTCGCCCATCGCAGCAGCCGACGCACCTCGCCCCGCAGTTTCGCCGCTGGAGAAGGGCAGCGACTCCGTTGCAGGAATCGGCACCAGCAATTCCTGAAGCACGCGCGGGTCGGCACGGAAATCGGCTGCATATCTCACGTTGACCGAATAACGCGCCCGGCCGTCGACCACCGTCGAAACAGGCATGCCGCCGATCGCCGCTTCGACGAGGTCCTGAACGTCTCGCACACTGAGCCCGTATCGCGCGATGGCGTCCCGATTCGGTGTGATGTCGATGTACTCTCGTCCGGTCTGCCGCTCGGCGAAAGTGCTGCGGGTTCCGGGCACCTGTCGCAACATTCCTTCGAGCTCGAGGCTTGCGCGCTCGATACTGTCGAGGTCGGGGCCGAAGACCTTGATACCCACTGGTGTACGCACGCCGGTGGTGAGCATGTCGATGCGCGTTCGGATGGGTGGCGCGATCGCCATCTGATAGCCAGGCATCCGCAGCGCTGCGTCCAGATCCCGCGCCAGTTCGGACAACGTTCGCTTTCGTCGATCGGGCCATAACGGGCGTAGCGCACTCTTCATCCATTCCGGCGCCCACGCGCTGTACCAACGTGGCGTTGCCACGAGCGGCCACTCGTCGCGTGGCTTGAGCGTGACAACGGACTCGATCATGTCCAGCTGCGCCGGGTCGGTCGCAGTTTCCGCCCGTCCCGCCTTGCCGTGAACGGTGGCGACTTCCTCGAAACCCACGATCACTCGATGCTGAGCATTGAGCGCGCGTCGAGCTTCTTCGATCGAGATGCCGGGGAACGTGGTCGGCATCACGAGCAGCGAGCCCTCATCGAGCGGCGGCATGAACTCCGATCCCAGCCGCATGAATACCGGAATGGTCGCGACCATCGCGAGCGCCGCCACTCCCGTCACCGCGACGCGCCAGCGTACGATGAAGGCAGCGATCGGACGATAGAACGCTCCGAGCACACGATTCACCGGATTCTGCTGCTCCGTCCGAATCCGTCCATGCAGCAGCCAGATCATCAGCGGTGGCGCCAGCGTGATCGATAGCACAGCAGCCGCGAACATCGCGAGCGTCTTCGTATACGCGAGCGGTGCGAAGAGCTTTCCGGCCTGGCCAGTCAGCGTGAAGATGGGCAGGAAGCTCACCGTAATCAGCAGCAGCGAATAAAAGATCGGGCGTCCGACTTCTTTGCAGGAGTCGACGATGACTCTGACGCGGTCCTCCGGACGAGGATCCTCGGCGAGGCGTTTGTGCGCACTTTCGATGAGAACGATCACCGCATCGCTCAGCTCGCCGATCGCGATCGCCACCCCGCCCAGCGACATGATGTTCGTGGACAGGCCCAGATAGCGGATGCCGATGAACGCGAGCAGCACCGACAGCGGTAGAATGATCAACGCCACCAGTGCCGAGCGCAGGTGCATGAGGAACACCAGGCAGATGATCGCGACGATGATGCCCTCTTCGATGAGCGTGAGGCGCAACGTTTCGACGGAGCCGAGAATCAGCTCGGAACGATCGTAGGTGGGTACGAGGCTGACGCCCGGAGGTAGCGACAAGTCCTCGATCTGCGTTTCGAGCGCTCGAATCACATCCAGTGCGTTCGAGCCGATGCGCATCACGACGATGCCGCCGACGGCCTCGCCCTGGCCATTCAGATCCGCCGCCCCGCGCCGGATTTCGGGACCGAACTGCACGGTCGCCACATCACGGACGCGGATCGGCGCGCCGCCGCTTGCGACGGCGATCACGCTTTGTTCCAGATCATCGAGCGTTCTGACGTAGCCGCGTCCTCGCAGCACATACTCGCGCCCGCCCATCTCCAAAACGCGGGCGCCGACCTCCGCGTTGGCATCGCGTACCGCGCGTGAAACATCGAGCGGCGTCACACCGAAGGCGGTGAGTTTCCGCGGATCGAGCAGAATTTGATACTGACGCTCGAAGCCTCCGATCGATGCAACCTCCGCGACCCCTTGCACACCTTGCAATGCCGGGCGGACAGTAAAATCCTGTAGCGCACGCAGCTGCGCGAGGTCCATGCGCCCCGATGCGTCACGTAAGACATATTGATAGATCCAGCCGACTCCACTCGCATCCGGGCCGAGCGTTGGAGCAACGTCCGCCGGCAGTTGTTGCTGTACGCGGCCGAGCTGTTCAAGCACACGCGTGCGCGCCCAATAGATGTCTGTCTCATCGCCGAAAATCGCATAGATGAAACTCATGCCGAACATCGAGTAGCCACGCACGGTGCGTACACCGGGCGTGCTCTGCAAGGCTCTCACGAGTGGATAGGTGATCTGATCTTCGACCAGGTCGGGGCTGCGGCCCATCCATTCCGTAAAGACGATCACCTGCGGATCGGACAGATCGGGAAGCGCATCGAGCGGCGTCTTGCGAATCGAATCGATGGCCCAGCCGGCGAGCATGAGCGTGGCGGCGAGGACCAGCCAGCGATGCTGAGCAGACCATTCTATGATGCGCTCGATCATGGTCAGTGTTCGTGCGCTGGCATGTTGTTGTTCGCTTGTGTATCGGCGCGCTCGACCTGCGCCTCACCACCGTGTCCTGCGTGTCCGGTGGCGCCGGAGGCGCGCAACCGGCTCTCCGAGTCGATCAGGAACACGCCAGCGGTCACCACATGATCGCCCGTCGACAATCCCTGCGTCACTTCGATCCGATCCGATAGCCGCGCGCCGATCTTCACGGTGCGCGGCTCGATTATGTTGTCGGCCGTATGAACGAAGACGTGCTGCGACGTGCCGGTGTCCACGACAGCATCCCTCGCGACCGTCAATGCTTCGCGTGCAGCGACTTTGAATTCGGCGCTGCCGTACATGCCGGGCCGGAGCGCGCCAGTCTTATTATTCAAGGAAAGCCGAACCCGGACCGTACGCGTTCGCTCCGTGAGCGTCGGGTAGATGAACTCGACCTTTGCCGAGAATGGCTCGGCCTGCGTCATCGGAAAGCTCACACTCGCGACGGAGCCCGGCCTCACCTGAGCAGCCTCACCCTCTGCCACCTCCGCAATCACCCACACATAGGACAGATCAGCCAAGGTGACGAGCACAGTCGAGGGATCCACCGACGTTCCAGCACTCACGCCGCGGTTCAACACGATGCCGCTTCTCGGCGCTGTGATGGTGACGAGCCGCTGCGCCTGCCTTGTTTGTTCGAGTCGCTCGATCTGCGCGCGACTCACGCCCAGCAATTCGAGCCGCGTGCGCGCCGCCTCCAACACCGCACTTGCCGGGCCGCTATCGGCGCGGCGCAAGGCGGCCAGATATTCCTGCTGAGATGAGTACAGCTCTTGCGAGAAGATCGCGGCCAGCGGTTGACCCGCACGCACGGCCTGGCCAGTCGTACTGACGTACAACTCCTCTACCCAACCTGCGATACGCGCGTGAACGTGGCTGATGCGTGATTCGTCTGCGACGACAGTAGCAACCGCACGGACAGGATCGTCGATCGGCTGCACCTGCACGGGTTCAAAGCGCACGCCCAAAGCTTCCATCTGCTGCTCCGGGACTTCAATCGGCGCCCGTGCAGCGGCGTCCTTGCGTGAGACGTCAGGGCGTGGTCCATGCGTCTGCGCCGTTTGGGATGCTCCTAGGGAATGATGCCGAGAGAACGGCCATGCATGCCTCTGATCCTGGATCACGAGAAACATGAGCAGACTCAGCGCGATCGTGCTGCTGAACATGGCCATAGGAGAGCCCAGCTTGATCATGGCACTCGCTCCTGCACTTCACCGATGGCACGGTGTAGACGCGCCCACGCTTCCCCAAGCGCCGCTTCCGTCATGACCTGTTCCGCTTGAACTTCCCACAGAGCACGAGCCGACTCGATGACTGAAATGAGCGTGCCCTGGCCGGACGAGTACGCCGCGAGCGCAGTCTCCGTGGCCGCCCGTGCCCGTGGCAGGACCTCATCCTCGATCACCACAAACTGCGCCCGGGCGGCCTCGACAGACTCGCGCGCGTTCACTGCTTCTCCTTCGACCATGCGGCGCATGGCGCTCAGATCGGAATCGGCCATGCGTTGCATCGCTCGCGCCTCCGCGACTCCTGCCCGCAGCCGTTCGCGCCAGATCGGAACGCTGACACCGATCATGACCATTGCACCAGGTCCTTCCGCCATCGTGGATGCGCGACCGACTCGCACAGTGGCCATCGGTTTGTACATCGATCTCATCACCTCGACTTCCGCTTTCGCGCGCGCTATTTCCGCCTCGCCCGCAACCAGCTCCGGTCGGCGCAACAAGGCACGCTCGACAGCGGCATGTGCAGTCAATGGAAGATCGCGACTCGGAACATGAACCAGCTCCGGAACCCGCTCGGCCGGTGCGCGGCCCATGCTCGAATTGAGCATTGCCTCCGCCGCACGTGTCTGCGCTACAAGCGCCTGCTGCGCTCCGCGCACGCGTGCCGCTTCGACTTCGGCCCGAAGCACGTCCGCTTGTGAACCAGTGCCACTCGCGTAACGAGCGCTGGAAGCGCTGATGAGTTGGTGAGCAAGCGCCTCTTGTTCTCCCAGCACACTGCGCATGCGACGCCGTTCAAGCAGCATGAAGAAGCTTCGCTGCACGTCCAGAGCGATATCGAGCTGCGTATTGTCGGCCTGCGCTTTGGCGCGATCGGCATCAGCGCGCGCTGCGTCTCGTCGGTATCCACGCACGCCGGACAACGGGAAGCGCTGCTCGACGCTGATACTCCAGTCATAGCGCTGCCCGCCGCCGCCCTCGCCCATCTCGCCTTCTTCATTGGGCATATCGAAGGGATAGTGGTCGATCGATGGGGAGATCATCGGATCCTCGAGTGCCCCGACGATGGCTGGGCGCTCTGCCATGGCTTCGGCACGCGCGTTTGCCGCAGCCATTTCCGCCCGGTTGCGAACGGCCATGTTGACCGCGTCCGCGAGCTGCAGCGAGTCTGAGTAGACAGATTCCGACGCAGCAACCAAGCCCGGAACAGCCAGGCAGGCGCAGAGCCACGCCGCGATGAATGCAGGCACATGGATGGCATGACGGGCGCACATGCCAAGGAGCGTACTCGTGCCCCGATCGACGCCCCATGCGTACTGCCTCGGAACGCTTAGACGCTAACCCGTAAGCAACCCCTCGTTAGAGCGACCGGCTGGCTGACGGCTGCACTCGGCTACTCTTCGGGGCACGGCGTCGAAGATCTCGCAAGGTCGGGCGACGGCGCATTCACATCGATCTGGACGTTGTCTTTCAGGATCTGCAAAGCCGTTTCCGGATCGTCGGCATAATGAAACAAATCGAGATCGGTCCTGGAGATCGTGCCGTGCTTCGCCAATGCCTCCAGATTGAGGATCTCACGCCAATAGGATGACCCGTACAGAACGATGCAGATCGAGCGGCCGAGTTTGCGGGTCTGCTTCAACGTGAGAATTTCGAACAGCTCGTCCATCGTCCCGAAGCCGCCCGGAAACACCACGATGGCGCGCGCCAGGTGTGCGAACCAGAGCTTGCGCATGAAGAAGTAATGAAATTGGAACGTCAGTTCCTTATCCACATAGGCATTCGGCCGCTGCTCGGCGGGCAGCCCGATGTTGAAACCGACGGATCGACCACCCGCCTCCGCCGCGCCTCTGTTCGCGGCTTCCATGATTCCGCCACTACCACCGGTGCAGACGACCAGACAGCATCGATGCCGTGAGATGCTCTGCGACCAGCGTGTGACCTTGCCTGCCAGCTCCCGCGCCTCCTCGTAATATCGCTGGAGCGGCCCTGCTTGGGTGATGCGTGCCGACCCGAAGAACACCACCGTGTCGTGTATGTCTGCATCTCTCAGTGCGCGCAGCGGCGCAAGATACTCGGACAGAATGCGTATCGGACGCCCGGCTTCGCTTTCCATGAATTCCCGGTTCAGGTACGCGAGCGCGGCTCGCTCGACAACGGCGTCGCTAGGATTGACTGGCATCACGATCGCTTACCTCATCGTGAGATGAGATTAGGAGATTCAGTCGCCCGCAAAACTAGGGGGCTCCCGCTAGTCCGCAGGTGATTTCCTGAGTGGGAGTGGGACCGACAGCGCTCTAAGCTGGTCACCGTCGAAAATATCCCGCCTTCCTAGCGTGAGGAAACAACCATGAACCATCGAATCGTCATAGCGCTGGCCACTGGAGCGCTGCTGCTCGGGGGAAGCCCCACATTTGCGCAGGGCCGTGACGAGGCCAAGCCACCGATGCACATGCACAAGTCCGACATGGACCATCGTAGCGATAAGCAAGTTGCCACGGAGTACAAGAGCGAGGCGACGCAACTTCGCGAAAAGGCGGAGTCGCATCGTAAGCTTGCGAAGCTCTACCACAATCGCACCCCTCCGAAGGGCGCCGCGAGCTATGAGAACGTTGCGAAGCATTGCGAGCGACTTGCGCAGTACTACGAGGACGCGGCAATGGAAGCGGAGAGCGTCGCGGCGGAGCTGAGCAAATGATCCATGCAGGTGGCCGGGGCTGCGAACGAATCTCAGCCTCCGGCCGCCCACCGGGTCAGAAATGCGAAATCTTCCCGGCGGAAGCTGCGCAGGAGCAGCAGCAAGCCTGACAATGACAGCCACAGCGCTGCGAAACCAACCGTGATGACCAGCGGGTTGTTGAAATTGTCCCGCCCGCGATAGTCCATGGTGTGTAACATCCAGAAGAAATCGAACACTCTCCACGTGCTGTTGCGCGCCTCGACCAAACGTCCATCGTCCGCCGCGAAGTAGAGCGTGGTCTGCCGTTCGTCGTCGAAGCGGGCTTCCCAAGTGGCCGCGGCGTCCCTCGTTTCGAGGGTTGTTGTTGGATGGAATTCGATGGAGCTCACCCGCCCGTCTCCGACGTATCGTCGCTGTGCCAACTCGCGGACGAGGTTCTCGTTCAGCACCAACGGCTCTCCGGTCGCCACGCTGCGCAGGCTGACCCCGATCGTCGTTTGGACGCGCCACACCCACTGATCGAGCAAGGTCGCCAGTCGAATCTCCAGAATCTCGCCTTCTCCAGAGGTCGAGAGCCAGTTCGCCGGCTCGACCAGTGCAGGTGCTCGAGGAAGCACTGTACGCTCCGGTTCCCGCACGCTATGTTCGGCCGAGACCTGGTGATGATCGAGCCATGCAAAGATCAATCCGCTGATACTCCAGAGCACGACCTGCAGGCCGACGATGAGCCCGAGCCACTTGTGTAACTTACGAAGAAATCCCATGAGAGCGTCGGTCCGCGCTAAGCCGTACGACGTGGCGCTGGCCTGCGCCGGAAGCTGAAATACAGGAGCCAGCAACCGCTCAGGACTGTCACCAGGCCCGCGATCGTGCTCGCACGCAACAGACCGTTGTTGATATCCGTGCGTGTGTCGAAGTCCATGATGTGAAACATCCACAGGAAGTCGAACCAGCGCCAGAACCGGTGGCGGCGGGTTACGAGCACGCCCGTATCTGGATGCACGTAAAGGCTGGTCTGTAACCAATCGTCGAAATCGACACGCCAGAGCGGCAGCGGGCGATTCTGGATCTCCAGCGGCGCGTCGCGTTCGATGAGCGTGAGCGCAGCGACTTTGCCCTCACCTGCGTAGTACTCCCGCGCCAGATTGCCGATCGACTCTTCCGCGAGCGGCGAGAGCTCCTGCCCCGTCATTGCATCGACCAGCGACTTTCCGCTGGCGGTGCTGACCTCATAGACAGGTGCGGAGAAACCGGGCAGCGCGCGTAGTGAAGCCTCGGTGACACCTTCGAACCGCCGAGCCACTTCGCCGAACGACAGCTTCGGCGCTTCTCGAGGAAGCGGCACGTGGAGGTTGCGCACCAACGGGTCGCCGTGGATGAAGTCCAGATCGACGACCACCATATAGAAGCCGCTGATCATCCAGAAAACGAGCTGGATTCCGACGATCAGAGCCAACCACTTGTGGAGCGTGCGCGAGAGCAATGCGGGACGCATGAGTTTCACTCGTCTGTTTGCGCGGAGACCACTCTATTTTGCAGCAGCTCCTGGCTTGTTGCAGGGATAAGTTTTCAACGACGACATCAGCCTCTTACCGAACGTCCGGGCCACCGGGCAGCACGGGCTAGTCCGGAGAATCTGCGTGAAGCTCCGGAGCGCGGTTCGCGTCCTTTGCTCTTATAAATGCAGCCGCTCGCCCGATCTGGTTTCGGGCTACAACACACAAGGTGTGAACATGAAATTGGCTGCTGCAATCCTGACCCTTCTCGGCACCGCGACTGTTTTGCCTGCCGCCCATGCGCAAGACGCGGGCGATTGGATCTGGCGGATGGGCGTTCATAACGTGCGACCCAAGTCCAACAACCACGACGTCGTGAATGTCGACACTGGCGCGGCGTTTACGTTCAACGGCACGTACCTGTTTGCGCCCCACTGGGGCGTCGAGCTGCTCGCCGCGCTGCCCTTCGAGCACGATATCGAGCTCAACGGAGGCGGCACGGTTGCAGAGACCAAACATCTGCCTCCGACCCTGAGCCTGCAGTATCACTTCAACCCGAACGGCGCCTGGCGTCCATACGTGGGTGCGGGGCTGAACTACACCTTGTTCTTCGATGAAAAAACCAAGGGCGCTCTGGCCGGCGCCGACCTCGATCTCGATCCTTCCTGGGGTCTGGCCGCGCAACTCGGACTCGATGTGCAGCTCGGCGGCGACTGGTTCGCGAACGTCGATGCGCGATGGCTCGACATCGATACCGATGCGAAGTTGAATGGCGCGAGCCTCGGCACTGTCGAGATCGATCCATACGCCTTCGGCCTGTCGATCGGCCGGCGCTTCTGAGCGCCGCCGAGACGTCCACCAGGTTGCGTGCGCAGATGGCCCGAACCGAGCCGCGCTTGATCCAAGTCAAGGCGGTCCGCTCCGGGCCTCTTATATGTTGCGACTCGAGGAGGTGGATGTCCCATGTTCAACGCATTCATGATCACGCTCCGTGAAGGTATCGAAGCGTTCCTGATCGTTGCCATCACACTTTCATACTTGCGAAAGACCGGCCGCCCGGCGCTCGCTCGGGCCGTTCATCTCGGCGTCGGCGTCGCTCTCATGACCAGCTATCTCGCCTCGCTCCTGTTCGCGCAGGCGGACAATCAGCCATTGTGGGAGGGCGTGCTTGCTTTGTTCACCGCCGTGCTGGTGGGAACTTTCACGGTTCAAGTATTGCGCACATCGAAGTTCATGCAGCAGCAGATCGAGGACCAGGTCGCGCAGGCGGCCCGACGCACGGTCGCCTGGGCGTTCATAGGCGTGTTTGCATTTACCGTGCTGATGATCGCCCGCGAGGGCATGGAGGCGGCGCTGCTGCTGTCCGCCACCTACGTGCAGACGTCGACTCGCCCTTTCTTCATCGGCGGGGTATTGGGACTGCTGGCGGCCTCGGTGCTCGCGATGCTGTGGGCGAAGTTCGGTCATCGCGTCCACCTGGCGCGTTTCCTTCAGGTGACCGCGATCTTCCTGCTGATGTTCGTGGTACAGCTGCTGGTCTACGGATTTCACGAGCTCACCGAATCGGGCGTGCTACCGATCGACAACGGCTATTGGCACATGATCACCGAGCCGTACGGGCCCGAGGGCCGATACGGACAATGGCTCGTCTACTCCATGATTCTGCTGCCGCTGAGCTGGCTCGCGTGGACGTGGTTGAATCCAACGCGGGGAGCGCTTGACCTGGATCAGGGCCACCGTGGACTCCGCAGGCGTAAGTTAGGTTCATGAGCCATGCCACCCTGACCTGTGACCCGGAACTGCTGCGCCGTTACGACCAGCCGGGGCCGCGCTACACCTCGTATCCAACCGCACCTCAGTTCGGTCCACACTTTCAAGAGGACATGCTGCGCGAGTACATCCATCGCAGCAACGAGGAGCTCATTCCGAGGCGCCTGTCGTTGTATGTGCATGTTCCTTACTGCTCCAGCCCGTGCTTCTATTGCGGCTGCAATCGCATCATCACGCGCGACCGCACGGCCGGACGCCGCTACGTCGAGCGCTTGATTCGTGAGATATCGCTGGCCGGGCCGCTGTTCGACCGCGACCGCGAGGTCATTCAGGTGCACTTCGGTGGCGGCACGCCAAACTTTTTGCGCCCCGAAGAACTGCGTGACGTGATGAGAAGCCTCGGGCAGCAGTTCCAGCTGAGCAACGCACCGGTTCGCGATTTCTCGATCGAAATCGATCCGCGCTTCCTCAACGCTGCTGACATCGCCGCATACGCGGACATGGGCCTCAATCGCGCCAGCCTCGGCGTTCAGGACTTCGATCCGGCGGTCCAGGCTGCGGTGAATCGCGTTCAGAGCGTCCAGCAGACGCTCGCCGCCATCAAAGCCTGTCGTCGCAACGGTTTTCGTTCCATCAATGTCGACCTGATCTATGGGCTGCCGCATCAGACCTCGGAGGGCTTTGGCCAGACTTTGGACACAGTGATTGGAATACGCCCGCATCGCCTGGCCGTGTATGGCTATGCGCACATGCCTCATTTATTCAAGCCACAGCGCCGGATCGATGCGAGCCATCTGCCGAATGCCGAACAGCGAATCGCGCTGCTCTGCCTGGCCATCGAGAAACTGACCGGCGCCGGTTATGTGTACATCGGCATGGATCATTTCGCGCTGCCCGAGGACGACTTGACCCGCGCCTACGATGCCGGAACTTTGCATCGTAATTTCATGGGCTATACGACGCACGCCGACTGCGATCTGCTCGGCCTGGGCGTCAGCGCCATCAGCCACATCGGCGACAGCTTCAGCCAGAATCCGCGCGTTCTACCGTCGTGGGAGGCTGCGGTCGATTCCGGCCACCTGCCGGTCTGGCGCGGCCGTCATCTGGATCAGGACGATCAACTGCGCGCCGAGGTCATCCAGCAGCTCATGTGCCGCGGATGGATCGACATTGCCGCCGTCGAGCGGCGCTACGACATCGATTTTCACCGCTACTTCGCAGACTCGCTGGCTCGCCTGCAGCCCCTGGTGGGCGACGGCCTGGCGGTGGTCGAACGATCGCGCATTCTGGCCACGTCGCGCGGGCGCCTGTTGTTGCGTATCATCGCCATGTGCTTCGATCGATATCTAACTGCGAAACCTGCGGCGCAAGCGGCCCAATACTCGAGGGCGGTCTAGCCTGCGCTTGCAGGTCGGCAGCCCGGCGGAGCCTGCCCGGATGAGCGGTACGGAGCAACCTCCCCGCGGGATCGCCGATGACGGCGATGCCTTCCACTTTTGCAGCACTTGCGCGTTCTCGGCTGCGTGTCTCGAGAGCGGTTACGACAAGAGCCAGTTGCGCGACCTGCACGTGCTCGTGGAGCACATCGGCCCCTTTCACGAAGGCGAGCACATTTTCCGGGAAGGCGATCCGTTCACCGCGATTGCGGCCGTGCGTTCGGGAACGGTGAAGACCTATGTCACGGACCACGAAGGCCGGGAGCATGTACAAGGATTTTTCCTCCCCGGCGAAGTCATCGGACTCAACGCGATCTCACAGGCGCGCTATCCGAGCAACGCCGTGGCGCTCGACTCGGCGATCCTGTGCCGATTCTCCTTTCCGAACATCGCCGCGCTCGCGATGCGCATGCCGGGTTTGCAGCAGCAGTTGTTCAAGCTGCTCAGTCTCGACATCGGTAAGGCGGCGCTCTTGTCCGGCAATTTCTCCGCCGACGAGCGCATGGCGGCGTTCCTCATCACCCTGTCGCGACGATACGCGGCTCGCGGCTTCTCACCCAATCGGTTCGTGTTGACCATGAGCCGCACCGACATCGCCAATTATCTGCGCCTCGCCCCAGAAACCGTCAGTCGTGTGTTTCGTCGCTTTCAGGATGAAGGCCTGATCCACGTCGAGCGACGTGAGATCGAGCTCACGGATCGCAAACAGCTGGAAACGCTGTCGAGCGACGTCCTGCGCACCGCCTGAACCGCAAACGGGAACTCGCCTGACCTAGATCAAGGCGTAGCTCTCCACCCGGCAACACAATCCGACCCACGTACCAGTGGGAGAGGATTCATGAACTCGAGTCGTAGGTTGTGGCTGGGACTAGGCGTCCTGCTGCTGTTGTCCTTTTCAGTGTTGTTGTGGGTAGGTGGTGAAATACATCGAGTGATGCCGCCGATTCCGTCGGCGGTCGTGACGGAGGACGGCACGACCGTCTACACGCGCGCCGATATCCAGAAGGGACGCCAGGTATGGCAATCCATTGGCGGCCAGCAACTCGGTTCCATCTGGGGGCACGGCAGCTACGTCGCACCAGACTGGACCGCGGACTGGCTGCATCGCGAGGCCGTCGCCTGGCTCGACATCGACGCCCGGCGAGAAACGTCGCACGCATACTCGAAGCTACCCGAAGACACGCAAGCGGCATTCGCCGCACGCTTGCAGCCGCGCATTCGCAAGAACACCTACGATGCGAGCAACGACACAGTCACGATCTCAACGGATCGTGCCCTCGCGATGGCGCAAGTCGCGGCTCACTACGAATCACTATTCAGTAACGATCCGGCCACGCTGGAACTGCGCAAAGCCTATGCAATGAAGGACAACACGGTGCTCACCTCCGAGCATCGCGCCGCATTGAATGCGTTCATCTGGTGGTCCGCCTGGTCGGCGGTCACCGAGCGTCCGGGCAAGGCTGTGACCTATACAAACAACTGGCCGCACGATGCCTTGGTCGGCAACGAACCGCCGGGGCAGTTGCTGATGTGGACGGTCTTCAGTGAGCTGTTCCTGATCGCAGGCATCGCCCTGCTCGGCTGGCATCACGCGCGACACAAGGAAGAAGCGCCCGCCGCCCTGCCAGCGACGGACCCGCTGGCGCTGATTCGCATCACGCCCTCGATGAAGGCGACGGCAAAATATTTCTGGCTGGTCGTGGCATTGTTCCTGACGCAGATCCTGCTCGGAGCTATTACCGCGCACTACCAGGTTGAAGGCCAGGAAGCGTACGGCTTCGCACTCGCCAACTATCTGCCCTACTCGCTCAGCCGCACCTGGCATACACAGCTTGCAGTGCTCTGGATCGCGACTGCATGGCTCGGTATGGGCCTGTACATCGCACCGGCTATCTCCGGTCACGAGCCGAAGCATCAGCGGTTCGGCGTCAATTTCCTGTTCACCTGCTTGATCGTCATCGTGGTCGGCGCGTTCGCCGGACAGTGGTTCGCGGTCATGCAGAAGCTCGGCCTGGACAAGAACTTCTGGTTCGGCCACCAGGGCTGGGAATACGTCGATCTCGGTCGCTTCTGGCAGCTGTTTCTGTTCGTCGGACTCGGCGTGTGGCTGTTCCTCGTCGGCCGCGCGCTGTGGCCGGCGCTGCGCAAAGGCGGTGAGTCGAAATCCATCACCATGCTGCTGTTTCTTTCCACCGTCTGCATCGGCCTGTTCTACGGCGCCGGCCTGATGTGGGGCGAGCACACCCATCTGTCGATGGTGGAGTACTGGCGTTGGTGGGTCGTGCACCTGTGGGTCGAGGGCTTCTTCGAAGTGTTCGCGACCGCGGTGATCGCGTTCCTCTTCACACGACTCGGTTTGCTGCGCACGAGCACAGCCACAGTGGCGGTGCTGTTCGCAACCATCGTGTTCCTGAGCGGCGGCGTGCTCGGCACCCTGCATCACCTCTACTTCACCGGCACTCCGACGGCTGTGATCGCGCTCGGCGCCAGTTTCTCGGCGCTGGAAGTCGTGCCGCTCGCGTTCATCGGCTTCGAGGCTTATCAAACGTTCAAGCTCGGCTCGGCGACCCCTTGGATGCAGCGCTATCGTTGGCCGATTCTGTTCTTCACCGCGGTGGCGTTCTGGAACGTGGTCGGCGCCGGACTGTTCGGCTTCCTGATCAATCCGCCGCTGCCGCTGTACTACATGCAGGGCCTGAACCTCACTCCCCTGCACGGCCACACCGCGCTGTTCGGCGTGTATGGCTTCCTCGGAGTCGGGTTGATGCTGTTCTGCCTGCGCGGCATCAAACCCAACGTCGTGTGGAACGAGCGCGTGCTGAAGACCAGCTTCTGGGCGTTCAACGTCGGCCTGGCCGGCATGGCGCTGCTCACGTTGCTGCCCATCGGCGTCATCCAGCTCGATGCGGCCATCGAGCATGGCTACTGGTATGCCCGCTCCGCCGAGTTGATGCAGAAGCCGATCATCCAACTGCTGGTCTGGATGCGCGTGCCCGGCGACACGATCTTCAGTGTCGGCGCCCTGTCGCTCGCCTACTTCGTGATCCGCCTGATCGCGCCCAAGCAGGCGACCCTCGAAGTGCCCAAGGGCGTGCAAGTCGCCGAACGTTGAGCCCCCCCACGGAAGTAGCGTCATGAACTCAGTCACTTTGCCCCCCAGCACGTTGCGCATCATCGCGGCTGCCCCCCACCGCCTGATGTTCTTCATAGGAGCAACCAACGTGTTGCTGGCAATGCTGTGGTGGACCTGGTGGCTGATCGATGCGCGCTGGCTTGGAGGAGCCAGCGCGCAATTGCCCGCGCCGCCGGGATGGATGCATGCCGTCATCATGCAATACCAGGTACTGCCGGCTTTCATGTTCGGATTCCTGTTGACTGTATTTCCGCGGTGGCTGTCGTTGCCACCGCTGCGACGTGCGCACTACGTGCCCGTCGGTGTCGGCATGTTCGGAGGACAGCTCGTTACCCTGGCGGCGGTCGTGGGTTTCGCAGACCCGTCGCTGCTGTTGAAGATCGGCGCGGTGCTGACAACGGGAGGCTGGTTCATCGGCACCGTTTGGCTGGTGCGACTCCTGTACCAGGAAGGCGGCCGCACCTGGCATGCCGTCAGCTGCGCTTTCGCGCTCGGCTTCGGCTTGCTCGGTCTGGTGCTCTACTCCCTCTATCTTTATCACCCCGATGCGCGCGTGATGTTCGTTACCATCAAGCTCGGCACGCTGGCCGTTCTGTTACCGATCTATTTCACGATCTGTCATCGCATGATTCCGTTCTTCGCGAGCGCGGCGTTGCGCGGTTACCAACCCATCCGACCGATGTGGACGCTCGCGCTGTTTTGGGCGCTTGCAATGGTGCACCTCTGGCTCGAGCTGCGACATGCCTACGCCTGGCTATGGATAGTGGATGTGCCTCTGGCGGCGATGACGGGTTGGTTGGCCTGGCTGTGGTGGCCGCGCCGGACGGCCATGCCCGCGTTGTTGCGAGTCCTGTTTCTTGGCTTCTTCTGGCTCCCCATCTCTTTTGCGCTGTATGCGATCCAGAGCCTGCAATTCGCGGCGAGCACCGAATTCATTCTGGGCCGCGCGCCTGCGCATGCGTTGTTCATCGGATTCTTCGGCAGCCTGCTGGTCGCCATGGTGACGCGCGTCACTCAGGGACATTCGGGTCGCCCGCTGGTGCTCGGTCGAGTCGCGGCATTCGCCTTCATCATGGTGCAGATCGTGGCAGTCACGCGCATCGTCGCGGAGCTCGTGCCCGACGCGCTCGCCATGCAAGCGGTGGCTGCCATCGGCTGGCTCGTTGCCTTCGCGCCGTGGGTGTTACGATCCGGCTGGATTTATCTCACCCCCCGGGCTGACGGTGCCGCTGGATGATCGAGTTCTATCCGCAGATCAAATCCGTTCATATCGCGGCCGTGATGCTCAGCGGCCTGTTGTTCCTGATACGCGGCGCGGCCGTGAATGCCGGCATGACCTGGGCGATGGCAGCGCCGCTTCGCTACTTGAGCTATCTGATCGATACGACACTGCTGACGGCGGCGCTGATGCTCGCCACCGTGCTGCATCAGTACCCATTCGTGCATGCCTGGCTGACGGTGAAGGTAGTGCTGCTGGCGATATACATCGTGCTCGGCACCTTTGCATTGAAGCGCGGTTCGACCCGAAAAATACGCGTTTTGTGCTGGCTCGCGGCCTTACTGGTGTATGGATTCATCATCACCGTGGCCCGCGCTCACCACCCCGCGGGCCTGTTTGCGGCCATCCCTGATCTACTGCGGACATCAACGCTCGATCCTGGTCAGGAAAATCGCCACCGGCCAGTGGTACACGTGAGCTGGTTTGCGGCGACCGCTTACTGTGAAGCGCAAGGCGCTCGGCTTCCACGTTGGCACGAATGGGAATACGTCGCTGCCGCGAGCGACCGGCAACGCGACGCCAGAAACGATCCTGCCTGGCGACAGCAGATATTGAACTGGTATTCGCGCTCTGGGCGTGGGCCATTGCCCGACGTCGGCGGCACCGCCGCCAACGCGTACGGCATTCAAGATCTGCACGGCGTGATCTGGGAATGGGTGGAAGATGCTGGGGGCATGCTCGTGTCTTCGGACAACCGCGAACAGAGCAGCGCCGATGTCATGCGCTTTTGTGGCGAAGGTGCGCTGACCCTGGAGCAAAAAGAAAACTACGCGACCCTCATGCGCATCGCGATGCTGTCGAGCATGAAGGCCCGCTATACCAGCGCAACGATGGGATTCCGCTGCGCGTCCGAAGTGAGGACAGGATCATGAAACGTTTGTTATTCGCACTGCTGCTGCTCGCCACGGTCGTGCGCGCCGATTCGGCGGGATCCATCTATCAGCTCGAGGCCGCATTGGCCGACCAGAGCGGAGTACTGCGCCGAATGGACGTCTACCGGGGCCATCCGGTGCTCGTCACCATGTTCTATGGCAGCTGCCCCATGGCTTGTCCACTGCTGATCGACACGCTGCGAGCGACCGAGCGCGCTGCGCCGCCCGGCGAGCGGGCCCAACTGCGCTTTCTGCTCATCTCCATCGATCCGGAACGCGACACGGTCGCGAACCTGAATGCGCTGGGCGAGAGTCGAAAACTCGACCTCAGCCGTTGGACGCTCGCGCGCACGGATGCGGCAAGCGTGCGAAAGATCGCCGCGGTGCTCGGCATTCAATATCGCAAGCTACCCGAGGGCGGCTATAACCATTCGAGTATCGTGACATTGCTCGACGCCAACGGCGAGATCACGTATCGAAGCTCGGCCCTCGGTCAAGCCGATCCCGAATTGCTCACGGCGCTCAGGCGCACTACCCAGCCGACACGCGTGGCGCGATAGCTCAGCGCGCGCGAGCGCACCTGTGGTTGATCGCACAACATGCGGGAGAGCAGTTCCTGGCGCATGACCAGCGGCGCCGGCAGTCTCGGCAGCTCCATCGACGCGGACTTGGCCAATGGCAGGTGGTTGTGCCCCCTCTATGGACGATGGGTCCGGCCCCCGCCGCTGCGACCACGCGCACCGACATTCACACATCGCCCTGCCCACCGGCAGGGCGCGATCACGAGACCCCATGTCCACGAACATCTTGATGGTCGTCACCTCGAACGACCGCCTCGGCGATCATGGCGCGACTGGCACCTGGCTCGAGGAACTGCCGGTGCGTACTACACGTTCGTCGATGCGGTACACACGGTCAGCATTGCGTCGACACAAGGAGGCCATGCACGGCAGCCTGCAGGAGCCCTGGCTCACGAGTACTGGCCGAAGATTCCAGCAAGACGCACGCGCCACCGCCGCGTTGAAACGCACGCTGCCGATCGAAGGCGTTGCGGCGGCTATCTCCGTGCCGGCGAACTGCTCGCGATGGAGAGTATCAACAATTCGAAAGATGCGATCGTCGCACGCAGGCTCATTGCCGCGCGAACCTGGTTCGATCCGCATCAGCTTGCAGATCCGACCCGGGCGCTTCCGGAGTGCGTCCGGTGAAATTGGCGCTTAGCTGTATCGCCGAGAGTTCGGCGATACTCGGTCCTCAGGCTAATCACCCTCAGCTTCGATCGCGGCGATGATCAGATCCTGCCACGCATTACATGTCAGTCGATCCGGCGCCTGAGGCTAGATTGCCCTCCCTCACCTTCAATCTCCAACCGAAACCTCCTCGGGTCTTCCTTCATCGCATTCGATCGCGCCAGCGCCTGAAATGCCCTCTGCCTCGAGCTGACATCGAGCCACCGGCTGAAGCCCGCTGCAAAGGCGAGCATACGGGGCAACGGCACGGCATGACCATTCGACATCGCCTTCAGTGCGCTGAGGTAGTCGTCACGATAGATCGTGGGAATGATGATTCTCGTCAGGCCCACATTCGACAAGAAATGATTCATGGCGATACGCGCGGTACGACCGTTGCCGTCATCGAACGGATGCACTTCGGTGACGACGAACATTGCCAGCGCGGCCCGGTTGGCAGGCGTTGCGGCCGCCATCGTGACTTCGTAGCCTTTCATCAGCGTGCCGACGACCTTGTCCGGGTGGACGAAGACGGTCTGCCCGGCCCGGTTCGCCGCTGTTTTGAAATCGCCTGGGTGCTTCTCCCGGCGGGATTCGATGACGAGTCGATTCCAATCTTTGAGCTGAGCGATGAACGCCTCCGCGCTCTGCGGGAGGCTCGGGTCGCGCTTCGAGCCCAGGATGGCGCGGTAGGTTCCCAAGATGTCGTGGGAGTCATCCTCGCGATACTGCAGTGGCCGATCGTTGACCACGATGTCGTGCGCCACTTCGATCTCGAATTCGGTTCCTTCGATGAAGTTCGAAAAATAGGTTTCGATGAATGCCTGCAGCTGCGGATCCTCATTCGCAGCCGCAGGCGGCACTACCATCGGGTTGCTCTGAAGTTCGGCGGCGAGCGTTTCGAACAACGCCACTCGATCGTCGTCGTATGGGCGACGTGCAGCGCGTGCGATCGCCTGAGGCGTGATCAATGTCGCTGCCCGCGTGCCGAGCAGCGCGCCGATCATCGCATCCAGCCTTTTGAATTCCTCGTTGAGACCCAATGGTTCCGCAATCGATCGGGCTTGATCGCGAAGCTTGTTAACCTCATTGCTCACATCACGACTGATGAATCGCTCGAGCCACTCTTCTACGAAGGAGGCACCCAGCGTGCGCCGTTCCGCTGGATCGCCACGGCTGAGCGAAAGATTCTCCAGTAGAGCCCGAGCCTGACTCGAAATGAATGCGTCGGCGCTCTGCAGTGGCAGCCTGATGTCTGTGTCAGTGGGACCAGAGCCCTGCGCGTAACGCAGCTTCACACCAGGCAGTTGCACCTCGCGCCGGTAGGGGCCGGTGAGGAAGTACTGCCCGCCGCCTGTCGGCCGGTGCTCGAACGCGGAACGATGCGACACGATGCAGCCCGGCATGATGAGCGCGCAGATCTCATTGAGGTGCCTGCGGATGACCGACTCGATGGGCGCATCCAAGTTGTCGGTATAGACGCCGGGTGCCAGCCGCTGCAACTGCCCTTGCCGAGCCAGCCGCTGCAGGCGTCTGGCCTCGGCTCGGTCATTGCCGGCGATTTTCAGCACGTCGCTTTTCTCCGCATAAGAAGGCAACAGGAGGCTGGGGCGTCGCTATTTTAGGCGCAAGACGGTGTCTGTGTCGCTATTTTAGGCACAACATGGGGATTCATGTCGCCATTTTAGGCATAAGACAGGCCCTGCTGTCGCCAAACTCAGCACAACGAGTATCGGTGGGACCTTCGGGAGCCCTCAACCCCCGCAAGGCCCGTACCGTAGCGTCACGCACATTACCTGCGGCAGTTGGACGCTTAGTTCTCGCTCGTGGGCTTACTTCGTCTCGCTCGGTAAGAGGCGATGCAGATGTCTCCGTAAGCCCACTAAATACTCGGCATCGTTCATCGGAATCCGGCCACCATGCGCGGACGACTACGTCGTGCGACAACTGCTTGCCCTCGCCGGCGGCTGTAGAGTGCTCAAACAATCCGCATCCAAAGCCGGAGATGGCCCGATGGAGGATCTGTACGCGCGCTTGGAAACACTCATCAACGAGCGCATTGCAAGTTTTCCGGTGCCGCCACTCGACCTGGCAGGGGATGGCGATGGCGATTAGCGAGCGCGGCCCTCATGTTTTATTTCCGCGGCGGACACCGCCAGGCATCCATGGGCGTGGTATCCGGCTGAACCAGCGGTTCGCCGTTCGCGGTCCATTTCAGCTCATCGATATGCATCGCCCGGCAGCGATCCCGCTTCCCGTCCGGCAGCAAGTTCCATGCGTGATACGCCATCACCATGCGCCCCCTGACCTGCAGGATCGACTGATGTCCGGGTCCAAACCAACCGAGCGGCTGCGTGGGCGTTTTTAGAATCGGCTGCGTGCTTGCGTCCTTGCACGGTCCAAGCGGCCCTTCGCACCGTGCATATCCAACGGCGTAAGCGGCCTTGTCGTACGCATTGGCTGAATAAAACAGATAGTACGCGCCCTCCCGCTCCATCATGGTGGGCGCCTCGATCACGTGTCCTTCCCAGGGCTGATCGTTACTCACGCCGAGCTTCTTCGTCGGGCCAATGGCTGTGAGCCCTGTCGAATCCAGCTCGCGACCGAAAATCGAAGTCTCCCGTCCGCAGCAGTTGCCGTCATTCTTGTAGTAGAGATAGAGCCGATCGCCATCGCGAAACGGACTCACATCGATCACGCCTTCGGCGAATTCGTCGCAGATCATCGGCGAATCGCTCGGCACGAACTCGCGATCAGGGTGTCTGCTGAGCGCCGTGCCGATACACAACCGCCCCACTCCGTCGGGTCTCGTGACCGATTTGGAACGAGCACTGAAGTACAACACGTAACGGGAGTCGACGCGCAAGACCTCCGGAGCCCACACGTCTGGTTTGTTTTGATTCACCCATGCAGGCAAGCGAGCGAGCGCATCGGTCGGCGTCGACCAATGATTGAGATCAGTGGACGACGATACCTGGACGCGGAGCCCGTCGGAGTTGGTGGCATACGCATAAATGCGCCCCCCGGCTTCGAGCAGAAAGGGATCAGGAAAATTCCGGCGCAGCACGGGATTGCGGGCCGCATCCGCCGCCATCGCCTGACAGGCGCTCAGCAGCCAGAAAGACAACAAAGCACACCGATTCAGCATTGCCCCGCCTGCGTTGCGCCCAAGCCACAGATAAGGAAATCTTATTGATATGATAAATCTCTTTAAAGCATTCTCTTTTATCATACTAATCATTATATTCCGGTGCGCGGTCGCAAAGCAGCGTCCGATCGGTCACGACTCAGGGGGTCTAAAGTGAGACGGAAAACTACTCTCTTCTACACGGCGTCGGCGTTGGGTCTGCTCGGCGCGCATGGGGCGTTGGCGCAGTCGACCGCGACTGCCGAGACGACACAGCTCGAAGAAATCGTCGTAACCGGCATTCGCGGCAGTCTCGAAAAGGCCGCCGAAATCAAGCGCGAGTCGGTGCAGGTCGTCGATTCGATCGTCGCCGAGGACATCGGCAAGTTCCCCGATCCGACCACTGCCGCCGCGCTTCAGCGCGTGCCTGGCGTGCAGGTCTCGATCGGCAACAACAACGAAATCGTCGGCGTGCTGATTCGCGGTCTGAGCGACATTCAAACGACGCTCGACGGTCGTGAGTTCTTCACGACGACCGGACGCAGCTTCACCTTCCAGGATCTTCCCGCGGACGCCCTCGCCCGCGTCGACGTGATCAAGTCCACCACCGCCGATCTGATCGAAGGCGGCATCGCCGGCGTCACGGATCTGCGGCTGCAGAAGCCGTTCAACTTCAACGATCCGACGGTGGTGGTCGGCGCGCGCGCGAACTACGCGACCAATGTCGAAGAAGTGAATCCGCAATTGAGCGTGCTCATGACCGATCGCTGGGACACGGGCATCGGCGAGCTCGGCGCGCTGCTCAACGTGTCGTGGAGCGATACGGATTTCAGCCGTCCGGTCGTTTACGCGCCAATCCGCCGTTCCATGGGGTTCCGCTACAACCAGCCCGATTTGATGATTCAGAACGTCGCGGGCGGCGTGAATCACTACGGCTCGTATCAGCGTCCGCAGGCCAACGCAGCCTTTCAGCTGCAAGCGACCGACGAGCTGCAGCTCTACGCGGACGCCGTGTTTGCCGGCTACCGCTCCGAGCATCAGTCGGCCTTCATCGAAAGTCAGTTCTTCAGCGCCAACACCGGCGTGCAGGACGTGGGAGAGCCCAGCGGCGACTGCTTCCTCGCCCGCGTCAATGCGGATGGCTTCAACCCCAATGCGGTCCAACTCGCGAACAACGCCTTCACCGTACGGAACGTGTGCAATGTCACCTCCGCGACGTTCACCAACGCCACCGCGTTCACGAGCTCGCAGTCACGCGATGAAAGCACGGATAACTATCTCGGCGCGCTGGGCGCCCGCTGGGAAGGCGAGCGCCTCAATCTGAAGGGCGAAGTGTCGTTCCAGGACTCGACGTTCGAGCAGGAAGTCTTCATCGTCGATATCGGCAAGCGCATTCCCACGATCACGGTGAACTCGGACTTCAATGACGGCGGTCTCTACAACATGCCCGGCAATCCGCTCGGCTCGGCCGACGGCATGTACTTCCGCAACGGCCTGAACCAGAACTTCAACAAGTCCACGGGCGACATGTTCGCCACGCAGTTCGACGCCGATTACCGGCTCGATTCGTTCATCACCAAGCTAGAAGCCGGTCTGCGCTACGCGGACCGCGGCGCGGAGTTCGAACAGGCCCAAGTCAATCGTACGGCGCCTGGCGGCGACCTCAACACACTGGTCAGCGCCGCAGGCGTGCCGGACAACTTCTACTCGTATACGCCCGGCATCCCTCGCATCAACGGCGGCGCCCCCGCATTGGTGCCGAACCCGGATTATCTGCGCAGCGACGCGGGACGCGCCCTGCTCCGGCAGTTCTTCGGCTTCGGCGACGGGAGCGATCCGGTGTACGCGCCGGAGCGTCACTTCGATGCGACCGAGAAAACCTACGCTGGCTATGTGCAGGCCACCTATGAAACTCAGCTCGGCAGCTCGATCCTCGACGGCGTGATCGGCGTGCGTCCGACGCGCACCGAGCGCTCGATCAGCGGCGCAGGCCTCGTCAGCAACGTGATCGTCCCCGTGAGCGCTGACACGACCGATACTGACGTATTGCCGAACTTCAGTGCGCGCCTGGTCATCACCGATGGTTTGCAGGCACGCCTGAACTATTCCAAGACCATTCGCCGCCCGGGCTTCTCGGCGCTCAATCCCGGCATCAACTACATCGTCGCGACCAATCCAAGCGTCATCAACTCGGGCAGCGCGGGCAATCCGGATCTGAAGCCGCAGACCTCCGACAGCTACGACGCCACCCTCGAGTACTACTTCGACTCCGGCTTCGTGGCCGCGGGTGTGTACTACCGCGATATCAAAGACCGAGTGATCAACGGCGTCACCGCGGAAGTGATCGATGGCATCACCTACAATATCACTCGGCCCCGTAACGTCGCGACTGCGGAGTTGCAAGGTGTCGAGATCGGTGGACAGATGTTCTTCGACTTTCTGCCTGGCGCCTGGGCCGGCTTCGGCGTGTTCGGCAACTACACGTGGGCCGACTCGGAAGTGAAAGCCGACCAGACTCTCGAGGGCTTCCCGCTGCAGGGCGTGTCCGAGCACAACTTCAACGCGGGTCTGCTGTACGAGCGCTCTGGCTGGTCGGCACGCGCGGTGTACACGTACCGCTCGAAGTACTTCGACGAAGATCTCACCGGCGGCAACGCGCTGCGCCCCATCGATAACACGGCGTTTCTCAGCTACGTGCGCGCGGCGGGTCGTCTCGACTTCAGCGTCGGCTACGACATCACCGAAGCCGTGCGCGTCGACCTGGGCGGCACCAACGTGCTCGGATCGAGGTACCGTAGCTACATGGGCGAGTCGTACTTCAACCGCGACTATCGGTATGACGATTCGATCTACACGCTCGGCATGCGGGTGCGCTTCTAATGAAGCGCATCTTCGCTCTCGTCGCGCTTTTCGTTTGCAGCGTCGCCTCGGCCGCCGACCGCCCGAATATCGTGCTGTTCATCGCCGACGATCTGAGCTGGCACGATCTCGGCGCGTATGGAAATCAGGACGTGCGCACGCCGAACGTCGACAAGCTGGCCCGCGAAGGCGTGACCTTCCAACGCGCCTTCGCGGCGTCGCCGACCTGCGTACCGTCACGCTCTTCGCTGTTCACCGGCACCTATCCGATGCGCAATGGCGCACATGCGAACCACAGCCTCGTCTCAGCCGACGTTCGCACGCTGCCGCAGTACCTGACCGCGCTCGGTTATCGCACCGTGATCGCGGGCAAGACGCACTTCGGCCCCCGCGAGATCTTCCCCTTCGAGTACCTGCCGAACTCGAACGTGAGCCCGCCAGGAAAACCGGAGGTGCTGTACACCGATCTGGGCACCCCGGCCATCGAAGCGCTGCTGAAGTCGCACGATCAGAAGCAACCGCTGGCTTTGGTGGTCGCCGCTCATTCGCCGCACGTGTTCTGGCCTGATAACAACGGCTACACGCCCGAGAACTTCACTCTCAAGCCGTACATGCTCGACACGCCGGAGACGCGCAAGGCGCTCGCGAAGTACTACACCGATGTCACGCAGATGGATCGCGAGGTCGGCATCGTGCGCGCGGCCCTCGATCGCTATGGCTATGCCAAGAACACACTGTTCATGTTCACGGCCGATCAGGGCGCTCAATTTCCTTTCGGCAAATGGTCACTGTACGAAGCCGGCATGCGCGTTCCGTTCATCGCGGTATGGCCTGGCCACACACCTCGCGGCGCCTCGAACGGTGCGATCGTGTCACTCGTGGACGTGCTGCCCACGATGGTCGAAGTCGCAGGCGGCGAAGCGCCACAGAACATCGACGGCCGAAGCTTCACGGCGGTGATCGAAGGCAAAGCCACCAAGCATCTCGATGCTGCTTTCGCCGCTCACACGGGCGACGGCAAGATGAACCGTGCTCCGATGCGTGCGATTCGCACCGAGCGCTTCAAGTACATCGTGAATCTGCGCCCTGACCTACGCTATGGAACTCACATCAGCGAAGGCGACGGCGTCGATGGCCGCGATTACTGGGCCTCCTGGTTGAAGCTCGCCGAAACCGATCCCGCGGCGGCGCGCATGGTTCGTCGCTATCAAGTCAAACCGGTGGATGAGCTCTACGATCTCACCAACGATCCTTTCGAGCTCGTCAATCTGGCCGGCGATCCCGCCTACGCAGGCACGCAGGCGGAGCTACGCGGACGACTGGATGCCTGGCGCGTGCAACAGGGTGAGCGACTGGATTTCGCTCCCATGCCGGAAGACGCCAGGCGCGGCAAGCTTCCGTATCGCGAATAAACGTCTCAGGACGGCGCGATGTGGCCCCTGCCACGTCGCGCCGGCCTCTTACTGCGGCAAGCTCCGGCGCCAGCTCACGACCTTCTCGGTGAGCGAGCTGGCAACCTCTGGATTCTCTTTGGCGACGTTGCTCGACTCCGACGGATCGCTCGCGAGGTTATAAAGCTCGGCATTCGTTCCATCCCCGCGCGCCAGCAATTTCCAATCGGCAGCACGAATGGCAAACGGCGGACTCACGTCGCTGTCACGAAACGGACGCGGCGATTTGCCCGGAACGCCGAAGCCGCCGTAGGCATAGAAAATATCGGGCCGCGACTTCAGGGGCTGACCGGTCCAGGCAGACGCGAGACTCACTCCGTCGAGATCGGCCGGCAGCTTCGCGCCAGCGAGTTGTGCAAGCGTCGGGAACAGATCGACGCCGTTCGCGACGGTCGTATCGTCCCGCTTGCCGGGCGCGATGCCCTGCGGCCAATGGACGATCAGCGGCAATCTCACACCGCCTTCGTAAAGACTGCCTTTGCGGCCACGGAAGTTGCTGGCATCGCCCGGCGGCGTGGCGCCATCCTTGTAGTACTGTGGCGAGCCACTCGGGCCGTTGTCGCCCGTCAGCACGATGAGCGTGTCGTTCAACTCGCCGTTCGCGCGCAACGTGTCGATGAGCCGGCCGATCTGCGCATCCATCGCCACGAGCACGCCGAACAAGCGCTCCTCGTCTGCGTCGTCGCCCTTGCCCTGCACGGCCTGCAACTGCGCTTCGTCGGGGTGCCACGGGTCGTGCACATCGTCGAGCCAGAGCTGTACGAACCAGGGGCGATCCTCGCTGCGCTCGATGAAATCGAGCGCCTTAGAGACATACCGCTCGGTCAGCGTCGACTTCGGCAGCCACTCGATCGGGCCGCGTCCGAGCGCCGCGCTCTGCGAGGCGAGCTTCGCGGTGTCTTCTTTCATCAGCGCGCGCGGGCCGAGGCCTTCGAACTGCGTGTAGCTTTCATCGAAGCCGTATTCGGTGATCAGCGGCGCTTCGCCCACGTCGCGCCCGCCACCGAGATGCCATTTGCCGATGTGAGCCGTGGCGTAGCCCGCATCATGCAGGGATCGCGGCAGTGTCGGCACCTGCGGATCGAGCCAGTTTGCCTGCCCCATCTGTTCATTGTGCTTGCGGCTGCTGATGAAGCTCAGGATGCGCAGCTCCGAGGGGAATCTGCCGGCCATCGTGCCAGCGCGCGAGGCCGAGCAGATCGGCGATGGAGCCGTGTACTGCGTCATGAGCAGGCCCTGCTCGGCCAGTCGATCGATGTTCGGCGTCTGCACCTTGCGGTTTCCGGTGACCGAAAAGTCCGCATAGCCGAGATCGTCGACCAGAATGAACAGGATGTTCTTGGGTTTCTGCGCGCCGGCGTGCTGACCGGGAGTTGCGCAGCTTGCGAGTATCAGGCCGCAGCACACGAGCAGGCTGCGAATCGCGGTCATTTTCCGTCGGGCCATTCTCGATCGTCCCCCCTTGGCATCGATGCGAGGTTATCCTTGCACATCTTTGTCGTAATTATAAGATAAATCGGGTTTATCAAGTTTCAGCGAGTTCCAGCGATGACACGTAATTGGTACAGAATGGGATGGGCCGTCGGCGTCGCCGCGGTTATGGCGGGCTGCTCAGGTTCCACGACTCCGACGGCAGCGGCCCCTCCCGCCTCCACCTACACCAATCCGCTATTGCCCTCTGGGCCTGACCCGTGGATCACGCAGGTCGACGGCGTCTATTACTACACGCATACGCTGGGCAACCGGATCTCCCTCTGGCGCACGGACAACATCGCGAAGCTTGCCGAGGCCAAGGAGGTGGTGGTCTGGACCGCGCCCCCGACCGGACCGAATGCCCACTCCATCTGGGCTCCCGAGCTCCATCGCATCGACGGCAAATGGTTTCTGTACTACTCGGCGACCGCGAGCGGCTTCGAGGACGACGCGCATCGCGGCGTGTTCGTCCTGGAGAACGATTCGGCCGATCCCATGAACGACAACTGGATCGATCGCGGCCGCATCAACACCGCTCGCGCGGGCATCGACGGCACGGTCTTCAGTCACGGGGGCAAGCGCTACTTCGTGTACTCACCCTACACCGAAACGGACACTTCGCTCGCGATCGCGCAAATGGAGAATCCATGGACGCTCACCGGCCCGGAGAATGTGATCGCTCGTCCCGATCAGCCGTGGGAACAACAGGGCGGCCGCCAGATCGTCGAAGGCCCGGAATTCCTGCAGGGTCCCAAGGGAGATTTGTTCCTGACCTATTCGGGTAGCGCTTGCTGGTCGGACGGCTACTCGCTGGGCCTGCTGCATGCGGCGCCCGGCTCCGATCCACTCGATCCTTCCGCGTGGACCAAGTCGCCGCAACCGGTGCTGAAAAGCGGCAACGGTGTCTATGCGACGGGACACAACGGCTTCTTCGTGTCGCCCGACGGCAAGGAAAACTGGATCATCTATCACGCCAATTCCGGCCCCGACATGAAATGCACGTCGAAGCGCGCTCCACACATCCAGCGCTTCGATTGGAATGCGGAGGGCTGGCCGCAGTTCGGCGAGCCCGTGCCCGAAGGGACTCCACTGCCCGCGCCCTCGGGCAATCGCTGATCCGCGATTGATCGCGACCGTCGAGGGTTGCTCGCAGCCCTCGGCGACTAGCCTTCAGTCTCGAGGAAGCCGCGAACTTCCCGATAGAGCTGCAACCGGCTCTGCTCCAGATGCAGGCGATGACCGCCCTGGCTCAACGCGATGAATCGCTTCAGGGGCGCGCCGAGGCGCTCGAACAGCCACATTCCCTGCGCGGGCGGCGTGACCGCGTCCCACTCTCCCTGGATGACCAGCGTAGGTGTGGTGATGCGCGCCGGGTCGTATGGAAGTTTTCCTGTCTTATCCAGTTCATCCAAGGCGGCCACCATGCCGGCGGGCACCCGCACGCTCGCCGGCACACGCGTGGCGCTCTGCGTGTCTGTGGCGAGATATGCAGCAGACCATTCAGAAAACATTGCCGGATCGAGGCGACGCGATTCACGCACTCGCCGCTCGAAGCCGTTGAGCTGATCAGCTGCCGAGACTTGGATATACCGCCGGCGACGCACTTCAACCGCCTGTGGACCCTCGACGGGTGCAGGCGCGCCGAAGAGCACCAATCGCGCGATGCGATCGGGGTGAAGCTCTGCATATCGAGCGGCGACCAGCGTACCGGCTGAATGGGCGATCAGGTGGATGGCTGTACCGGGCCGTCGCGAGGAGATCGCGGCCATCGCGCGATCGACCTGCCCTACCATGCTCGTGACATCTCCGAGCGCGGGGCCGCTCGCGTCCTCGGAAACCATTTCGGGATAGTTATCCGACTCTCCGTATCCGAGAAAATCCAGTGAATAAACGTCGTAGCCGTGCTCGGCCAGATCATGCATCCACGACTTTCCATCGATTTTCCACGCCGCGGCGTTGCCCGAAGGGAATGTCGCACCGTGCAGGATGAGCACCGGCGGCCCTCGATGATCGATGTGACGCAGGAACAGATTCAGCGAGCCGATGCCTGACGGAACGCGCAGCGATTCGAGGTTCTCCGCCATTGTCGCGGGCCCGCAGGCAAGGAAAACGATGGCTCCAACAAGCGCGCGTTTTAGCAAAGTGGATTTCCGTATCTTCATGGTTCGTTTGTGTTGCTCAGCCGTGGACCGTGAGTGAATCGTCCGGCGCCTGCTCGCGATCCGTCATGGAGTAATCGCGCAGAACTGCCGCGACACGCAGGCGGTAATCGGTGAAGATCCGGTCGCGCCCTGCCGACTGGACCGCTCGGTGCGCCTCCAGCGTGCGCCACTGCTTCACGGACTCTTCGTCCTCCCAGAACGACAGCGACAGCACCTTGCCTGGATGCGCCAGGCTCTCGAATCGCTCTATCGAAATGAAGCCGCGAACCTCGTTCAGCAACGGGCGCAACGAGGCGGCAGCGTCCAGATACGCGTGCCGTTGGCGCGACTCCATCTCGGCCTCGAAGATCACCGCGATCATGAATGCATCTGTGCTCGGCCAATGTCGCGAACGATTTTAGGGATTGCGTTGCGCCGATGGTTCGCTTAGCGTCGAACCATGAAAGACGGACCGAACATTGCTCGCATCGCCGCCCTGCTCGGCGATCCGGCGCGAGCGGACGCGCTCACCGCGCTCATGACGGACCGCGCGCTCACGGCGACGGAGCTTGCGACGACAGCGAACGTCACCAAACAAACCATGAGCGCCCACTTGTCCAAGCTGCTCGACGCCGCGCTGGTGACCGTCGAGAAACAAGGCCGGCATCGCTACTTTCGCCTCGCCGACGAAGATGTCGCGGGACTGCTCGAATCTTTGATGGGGATTGCCTTTCGTACCGGCGCGGTGCGAATACTTTCGAGTCCGCGTGAGCCGGCGCTGCGCAAGGCGAGAATCTGCTACGACCATCTCGCGGGCGAAATGGGCGTGACGATCTATGAAGCGCTCATTCGACATCGCGCGCTGACGATGTCGAATGACGGGCTCGCTCTCACTGACTCGGGTAAGGATTTGCTCGCGCGCTTGGGCGTGGACACGGAGGCCGCGACTCGGCAACGTCGCATTTTTTGCCGGCCTTGCATGGACTGGAGCGAGCGCCGCTATCATCTGGCGGGATCGCTCGGCGCCGCTCTGTTCTCTCGCTTCCAGTCGCTGGGCTGGGTGAAGCTCGAGAAGAATTCCCGCGTCGTGCGCTTCACCTCCGCAGGCAATCGAGGGCTGCGGAGTCTGCTCGTTGCTTGAGAAGCGTCAGCGCGGATCCTCCACGGAATAACCCGCCGCGCGGAGGCTCGAAACGACTCCATTCCCTCGGAGGATCAGATGAACCGGCAACACCACGAGCGTGGTCTCATTGCGGTTCAATGCTCGTTCGAGCGCACTGAGAAGCTTGTTCTCGGCTTGCCGCTGCAGGTCGACGACTTGCTGCTGACTGAGGAACGGCCAACTGTAAGCCAACGATTGGGCGTACGAAGCATCCGCTTCCACCAATGTTTTCAACACTTCCATATCGCCCAGCGCCCACGCGTTCGCACGAGCGCGGGCTTGTGTCATATCGGTTTCGAGACGATCCATGGTTTCGACCAGATACGTGACGCCATTCTGACGAGCCAGCCGCGAGCTGTTATTGTCGGGCGTAACCGGCCCCATCTCATACGCAAGCGGCCGAATCGGAACGCCATGGCTGCCCGCCTGTCGATATATGGTGCGCCAGACATCATCCGCATGCGTGAGTCCAATCCGTTCATACGCCTGCGCCCGCAGCAACAATGCCGCGGCAGTCGGCAACAGACTCTCCGTCTCCGCGTCCTCGCCGATGTATTCATCCCGTAGCGAGCGCCAGCGTGCATGGACCCGGCGTGGCAGAACGTCTCTGAGCTTGTTTCCTCGCGCCTGATAAGGCTTCGACTCTTTGACTCGCAACGATGCGGAGTACGGTCCGAGCACTTCGTTCGAAGCCGCGATCACCGCTTCAACCTGCTTCGATCGCCAGACCATGCCCCTCGGCGTCGGCACGTAGGTTCCAAGAATCCACAGCGTGTGCCCGCCTTTGGATACTTTCCAGAGCCCCGGCCCAGGCTGTTCGCCCAGCACCAGCACCTCCTCCGGCACGCCGACAGCTGAACGGTTCTCGCTGTCGGCGGCATGAGCCGGCCACGAAAACAGCAGCGAGCAGAATGCTGCCCATCCCGTCCAACGTATGAATGCAAGCCCCGATCGATGCGATGTATTCTTGGTCATGGTCGTCCCTGTCACGAGCGCGCCTATTTATCATGGGTCTGGCGCGCTCGTCTCGACCAATGTGATATTGGCAGCTTGACCCTTGATTACCGGGTTCTCAGCCGCGGCGTCATGACAGCGGCTTCGCGGAGCTGGTGGCGCCCTCCAGCTTCGTGTCCACCGCCACCGACTCCCAGCGCTCGAGGTCAGCGAGCAGTTTCCGGGCGTGATCGCGCACGGCGGCGACGGCGTCGTCGCCGAGTTGCAGACGCAGGGGCGTGCTTGCCGATTTCAGAGCAAGCTCGATGGCGGCAGCGGCCTTCAGAGGATCGCCGAGCTGTGATCCATGCATCTGCTTCGCGAACTCTCGCGTGCCGCCAACGGTCGCCTGATACTCAGGCATCGACGGCATCGCTCGCGTGCCGCCCCCAAGCAGGTTGGTGCGGAAATTCCCGGGCTCGACGATCATCACTTTGATCCCGAAGGGCGCGACTTCGAGCGCGAGCGCTTCGGACATGCCTTCCAGTGCGAACTTCGAGGCCGAGTACGCGCCGAAGCCAGGATACGAGAGCTGGCCGCCCAGACTCGAGATATTCACGATCGCACCGGAGCCTTGGGCACGAAGCGTCGGCAGCGCTGCCCGAGTCACTGCGACCGCGCCGAAGAAGTTCGTCTCCATCAAGGCCCGTAGCTCCTTCTCGGGGGTCTCCTCTACCGATCCAACGATGGAGTAACCCGCGTTGTTGATCACAACGTCGATGCCGCCGAACCGCGCGACGGCTTCCTTCACTGCTTTGTCGGCCGCGCCGGGCTGATCGACATCGAGAGAAAGCGCGAGCACGCGATGGGGCGCTTGGGCGGAAAGCTCCGCCAGCTTCGCTGGATTGCGAGCAGTGGCGACCACGTTGTATCCCTGCGCCAGGGCATAGCTGGCGAAAGCGTGACCGAAACCGGAAGACGCGCCGGTGATGAACCAAGTGGTCGGACGAGACTGGGCCATGAAATCGCTCCTATAGATATGTGTCGAACCTGGCATGGCGAAATCATGCCGCCCGGGTCATCCTTTGATAAGACGGTTCAAATCGAATGGGTTATGCGATACGGTTCATGAATGGACCGCGACCTCCTCGCCCATCTGCCCGTGTTTCTTGGAGTGGCCCGTCATGGCAGCTTCGCCGCGGCGGCCAATGAGCTTGGCATGAGCGCCTCGGCGGTCAGCCATGCTGTACGCACGGTCGAAGAGCGCTTGGGTGCGCCCCTGTTCACGCGCACCACTCGAAGCGTGGCGTTGACGGAGGTCGGGCGGCGACTCAACGAATCGATCGGCGCCGCGTTCAACGAAGTTCAGGAAGCCATCGAGCAGATCCGCTCCGAACGCGGCCAGGTCACCGGGCTGCTACGGTTGAACGTGCCGCAAATCGCCTTGCCTCTGGCGATCACGCCGGTGCTTGCGGAGTTAACCTCGCGCCATCCGCAACTGACCGTCGAAGTGTCGGTGCAAGCGGCCAGCACCGATATCGTGGCGGCGGGTTTCGATGCCGGCGTTCGTCTGGGCGGCATGATCGACGGCGACATGGTCGTCGTCCGACTCACGCCTCCGTTCAAGGCCATCATGGTCGCCTCGCCCGAGTATCTGCAGCGTCACGAGCAGATCACGACTGTGCGCGACCTGGCGAATCACAACTGCATCGGTTATCGCCTGCCGACGGCCGGCAGTCTCTACGCATGGGAAATGCTCGATCACGGTCAGGACGTCGCCGTCAAAGTGAGCGGCACGGCGCTGGTCAACGAGCCCGCCTCTGCCAAGGACCTTGCGCTCGCGGGCATCGGCATCGCCTATATTTTCGAGCCCTTCGTTCGCCAGGAACTGGCGGACGGCCGCCTACAGTGGCTCCTGCCGGAGTCGGCCATCGAAGAGCCCGGTTTGTTTCTTTATTTCCCGACTCGCGCCTCGCAAGCGCCGAAGTTGCGCGCCTTCATCGACGCGGCCAAGGATGTGCTGCGAGTAGAACGTTAGCCCGAAAGGACCTGCGCGAACATCGATCGATCGACGTTGCCGCCCGAGAGCACGGCCGCGACCTTCTTACCTCTGACCTTGTTGCCTTCCTTGGCTAACGCCGCAACGGCCGCCGCGCCGGCGCCTTCCGCCACGTTGTGAGTGCATTCGTAGATGACGCGCATGGCCTCGGCGATGTCATCGTCGCTGACTTCGACGATGCGGTCGACATATTTCCAGATGATTTCGAGCGCTTCCGGTTCGGGCGTGCGACAGGCCATACCGTCCGCCAGGCGCGTCGATACAGGCGAGTCGATCGCTTGCTTCGATGCAAACGAGAGCGAGTAGGCGCGAGCATGTGCAGAGACGACGCCAACCACCTTCGTCTCGGGACTCAAAACATTTCTGACTGCGATGGTCGAGCAGATGCCGGATCCCAGGCCGATGGGAACATACACCGTGTCCAGATCGCAAACGGCGCGAAACAGCTCGACTCCATACGTTGCGACACCCTGAATCAACAGCGGATGGAACGAGGGAACCATGTGAGCTCCGGAGCTTTCCGCGAGCTCGATCGCGTGCTGTCTCGCCTCTTGGAAATCCTCGCCATGCTCGATCAGCTTCGCGCCGAGCGCCCGCATCGCATTGTTCTTTTCGACACTGTTTCCAAACGGCACGACGATGGTCGCGCTCAGGCCATAGCGGCTCGCGCCGAGCGCAACCGATTGGCCGTGATTGCCGCGCGTCGCGGTGATGACCTCGCGCGTCTTTTTCGCCTTGGCCAGATCGGCGAAGTACACCAAACCGCCGCGTACCTTGAATGCGCCGACAGGCGTGTGGTTCTCATGTTTGAGCCAGACTTCGGCGCCGAGCCTCTCGGAAAGCAAGGGCCAGCAGTACTGCGGCGTGGCCGGCACAGTTGCATAAACGAGCTGTTGAGTAGACTCGATCTGATTCAGCGTCGGGAGCATGGGCGTGTCAGCTGATGGACTCAAAAATTCAGTGTAGCGCAGTTGTCAGCGTGTTCAGCGTCTCGCTGGTTGCGGCATGCGAGGCCGTCGCGGGCATTCGCTGCCGCATCTGATATTCTGTGTTTCTGTACAGCGACTTGTCGGAAAAAACAGCAATGAGCCAAGCAAACGTCCTGTCTCCCTATCTCGTGCTCTCCCGCGGTCAGTGGGATGAGGACAAATCGCCCGAGCAGATCCAGACGGCCATCGACGCCTTTTATGTCTGGCACGACCGGCTGGTGAGCGAAGGCAAAATGAAATCCGGCTCACGACTCAAGCAGGAGACCGCGCTGGTGTCGAAGCACGGCGTGACCGACGGCCCGTTTGCCGAAACCAAGGAAGTCATCGGCGGCTATTGGTTCTTCTACGCGACCAGCTTCGAAGAAGCCGTGGCGCTCGCCGCTCAGAATCCCTGCCTCGCCTGTGGCTTGAGCTACGAAGTCCGGCCCCTCGAGCCCGAGCAGTGCTCGGCCTACGAGGAAACGAACGAAACGCCGGCGAGCCGCCGAACCCGCTAGACGTTCCCGAATGTGTTGGCGATCGAGCCGATCGCCAACGCTCACGGCGTCAGCACCACCTTGCCGAATTGCGAGCCGCTTTCGAGCCACGTGTGCGCGGCGCCCGCTTCTGCCAGCGGCAACGTCTTGTCGATGAGCGGCGATACTTTGCCCGCTTCGATCCACGGCCAGACGCGTTCCTCGATGGCCCGTGCGAGCCGCGCTTTCTCATCTGCCTCACGCGCACGCAAGGTCGAGGCCGTCAACGTCAGCCGTTTGAGCATGAGCTTGCGCAGATCCAGTTCGACACGATGGCCGGTCAAGGTGGCGATCACGCTCAAGCGGCCTTCCGGCTTCAGCACGTCGACGTTGCCCTCGAAATAATCACGACCGACCATATCGAGCACGAGATCGACGCCACCGGCGGCCTTCACCGACTCGACCCAGCTTCCCGCGCTTGCATCGATCGCAAGGTCCGCGCCTGTCTGCTTCGCACGCGCGGCTTTCTCAGCGCCTCGCGCCGTTGCGAACACACGCGCGCCGCAGGCTTTGGCCATCTGAATGGCTGTGACACCGATGCCACTGTTCGCACCATGTATGAGGACCGTTTCTCCCGCGACCAGGCGGCCACGCTCGAATACGTTGCTCCACACGGTGAACACCGTTTCCGGCAAGGCGGCCGCTTGCACGGGCGTCAAACCTTTCGGCACAGGCAGCGCGTGGCGAGCATCGACGACGGCGTACTCCGCATAGCCCCCGCCCGGGAGCAACGCCGTCACATGATCGCTGACCTTCCAACGCGTGACGCCGGTTCCAACCGCAGCGACTTCGCCAGCCACTTCGAGGCCCATCACGGGCGACGCGCCGGGCGGCGGCGGATACAGACCTTGCCGTTGCACGATGTCCGGCCGATTCACGCCAGCCCCTCGCACGCGAATCAAGATCTGTCCGTCCGCCGCTGCAGGCGTCGGAATGCGTTCGATCGTCACTGCATCCGCGCCGCCTTTGCCGCCGCGAATGCCGACCACGCGCATGCTCGAGGGAATCGTGTTGTCTGCCATGGGAGTACGGATCCGCCGGATGTCACACCAGGCTGGATCTTACCCGGCTGCGTCCTCGAGCAGGAACTACGTCCGTCCCGACAAGCGAGCCAGCAACGGACTCAACTCCGCGGGCGGCTTTTGCTCGATGCGCCGGTACTCGCTCCCGTCCAACGTCCTCTGCACCAGCCGCCAGGCGATGAGCGCACGCCGTAGCAAAGCGTGATCGCCAAACGCATGCCAGCGTTTGATCAGCTCGCTGATCTGTTTTTCGGTGAGCGTGATCCGATTCGGCAGCCGGGACCACAACACCCACAAGCAAAGGTCCTGCAGGTTGGAGCGCGTCGGCCACCGCATGAGCCGACCTTGCGCATCGAACTGGCGCATGGCTCTCTCGATCAGCGCGTAGTCGACGGGGGCCGGCGCCGGCGCTTGAACGGCCGGCGGCGCGTCCAGTCGCTGACGAGCCTCCATCACCCCTTTGCAGTGCTGATAGTTTCTGAACCCCGCCGAACGGCACAGCAAGTTCAGCATTTCGACGTGCCCCGGTGGCTCCGGCAGCTTGCCGAGTTGCTCACGAAGGGATTTGGCAAATCCCGACAAGTCGGAGATTTGCAAAGACAAAGCGGCTCTGGACATGACTCATCCTTTCGCGCCGTTCTCTAGGAGCGTCGATGGTCGCCGACTTTCGACCACGGCACGGGATCAGTGCGTGTCATTGGGAGATGAGCAGGTTTAGCTCCCCTGGACGGGGCGGCGACGCCTCGGTGAACTGCAGACCGTGCCGCGATGATAGCGGGAATGCAGCGCGAAGGCGACAGCCGCGCCTGCCGGGCCGATGGCGGTGTCAGCCCGCCGCGTACTTCGGCGAACGATGCTGGGTGAGGTCCACGAACGGCGTGTGCCGGCCCAGCTCGCGTAGAGAATGTTCCGATTTGGGCAGAACGTGATTCAACGCCTCGATCAGTCGCTTCGGCGTGCCGAGATCGCTCCAGCCACAGGGCGGCACCGTGAGCACCCGTAACATGGAGGGCGAGCGCTGGAGAATGTCGCGCGAGAAATCGAGATCGGGCGCGTGATCGTATAAATGACCCAGCAGATCGTGATGCGCCGGGGACTCGCCGGAGGCAACGATGTTTCGCATCTCCGTGACCAGGCGCGGGCAACGCTCCTCGACCGCCCGGAGCAACGTCGCGCCATGCGCGGCGAAGATGAAGGAGTTCCAGACTCCGCCGCGAGCAATCAGACCGCGAGCCACAGCTGCACTGGGCTTTTCAACGAATTCGGTGACGGAACGCAGATCTGCCACGCCGTTACCCTCCGCCACGATGTAGCCCAACTCCGGATCCGCTTCGTCGGGCGAGATCCCGAGGATCACGATCTGATCGGGACGTTGACGGACGCTGCGCATTGCGGCCCGCAGACTGGTCGCCAGCGCGGCCTCGTTGCGTACGAAATGATCTGAGGGCAGCACCAGCAGATTCGCCTTGGGATCCCGGTGCAGGATTCTCAGCAGCGGCAGCAGAATGCCGGTCGCCGTACCACGGTTACGTGGCTGGCGGATGACATTCTCGGACGGAATTCGCAGATCCAGGGCCTGCCACCACAAACGGTGATGTTCGGAGACGACGACGCACGTCCGCTCCTGCGTCGTCACGCTTTGCGATCTAGTCAGCGCGTCATGGAGTAATGAAACATCGCCACCGAAGGAGCAGAACTGCTTGGGCACCGCCACGCCCGACGCGGTCATGGTGAGCGACTGCAGCCGAGTACCCTCGCCTCCCGCCAGCACCAGTGACCAATCGTGGCCCGCGTTCGACAAGATTCGCACGGGCTGGTGTTCGTGAAACATGAGTCGGTCCCCTCCGGCTGCCTGTTGACGGTCGGCATAGACTGTCCACTGTCACGACGAAAGAACAGAGTGATTGCCCCCGGAATTTTACGTAGAAGAACGGAGATGCTTCAGCGCGGTTTTCAGTCGTGGTGTTGATCAATCACCAGAGGAACCGATCGTGAGCAGAACGGAGTGTCGTAGCGGATTATTCGGCAGATATTTCGGGCCGCCGCAAACCTTTGAGCGCATCGCACTGGACTCGATCCACCGCACCGGTGGGATGTTTGTACGTGATCTCCCACGTGCGGTACCGCAAGCGCGTTGCTGGTCTTGTTATGACGCGGGGCCGATTGCGTGAGGGCGGTTTCAAGCTCGATCTTGACCGGCGCGCCGGTCCCGGCGATCACCTCGTCCACGCTGACACCGGGCGCAAGCTCGACTAGCGTCAGCCCGCCGCTGCCCTTCTTGTCACAACGAAGCACGTCGAGCTCGGAAATGATCATATCCACGCAGCGCACTCCCGTGAGTGGCAGTGTGCAGCGCTCGAGAATCTTCGGCTGAGCGGTCTTCGACGTGTGCTCCATCAATATGACGATCCGCTTCAGGTTGGCGGCCAGATCCATCGCGCCGAGCACGGCGAGATCGATGTGACCGCCGCGGATCATGGCGAAGCTCTCGGCGCTGGAGAAGAAACTCGACGTGGGCAGCTGCGTGATTGTTTGTTTTCCTGCGTTGACGAGGTCGGGATCCTCGTCATCCTCGAACGGAAAGGGTCCCATGCCGAGCATGCCGTTCTCGCTCTGAAGCGTTACTCCGATGCATCACGTGGGATGCATCGGCACCCGTTTCAGCTGAATTGCATCCTATGCGATGCATATTAGATGGCCCCTGAGTTGTCGTCGTTGGGCTGCGCGAAGCATACGGCCCGCTTATACCCCCAAACTCATTGCATATAGCGCCCGAATCTGCCCGCGCGGATTGTTGACAATTTCGTCTGCACTTCCTAGTCTGCCGGAACACCATAGAACGCCCGGATCTCGCCGGGTGCACGCGGACTGCAAGGGGGGATCCATGCGACGTCCAGGTTTATTCGGCGCTTGTGCATTGGTCGCGGTGAGTACGGCGACGGCCCAGGAAGTTAACACCGATCAAGTCGTGGAACAGGTGGTCGTCACGGGCACGAGCATTCGTGGCGTGGCGAGCGCCGGCGCGCCGGTGATTGCGATGGATCGCGAAGAGCTCGTCGCCACCGGACTTGCCACCAGTAGCGACCTGGCTCGCGCCCTGCCGCAGGTGTTGAGTCTAGGGGCCGATGAAAGCCGGCTCGGTGGTGCGCAGGATGGCGCGGCCAATGCGACGCGAGTCTCAGGCATCAATCTGCGCGGCATTGGCAATGAAGCCACACTGTTGCTCATCAACGGTCGACGCCTCGCGCCCGCCGGCATCATCAAGTCTCTCTACGATCCCAACGTCATCGCCTCCGCCGCCATCGAGCGGTTGGAGGTCGTCGTCGACGGTGCATCGGCCATCTACGGTTCGGACGCCGTTGCAGGCGTGGTGAACATCATCACTCGCAACGATTTCAACGGCGCGGAAACGTTGGCTCGCTACGGCGTGGCCGACGGCACGAGCCAGAAAATCATCAGTCAGAACTTTGGCTTCACGTGGGGCGGCGGCAGCGTGTTCGCCGCGTACGAGCACAACGAGCGCGACAGCCTGTCCGGCGCCGACAGGGACTTCGCCTCGCAGGATCGTCGCGCGCGTGGCGGATCCGACGCACGACAGACGCTTGCATCGCCAGGCAACATCGTTTCTGGAACGACGCGCTATCCCCTGCCCGGTGGCGCGGGCACTGATCTCACGCCCGAGCAATTGACGGCGGGCGCAGCGAATCGCTTCGACGAAGGCACGTTCGCCGACCTGTTGCCCAATCAGAATCGCGACAGCTTCTTCCTCGATGCGCGCCAGGAATTCGGCCGCTTCGATGTGTGGTATCAGGGCTGGTACTCGGAGCGTGAGTTCGATGAGCGCGTCGCTCCAGCCTCCGGGCAATTGCGCGTTCCCAATACGAATCCATGGTTCGTCGCGCCCGCCGCGCTCGGCTCGCCTACATCCGTCAATGTGGAATATCGATTCCTCGCGGAAGATTCAGACCCGCGTCTCGCCGGCTATGAGAATGCCCAGCAAAATGCGATCGGCGCGGGCTTCGACATGGGTGATGACTGGCGCATCGACGCTTATGCGAATCTGAGTAAGAACCGCGGCTTCCAGCGCCGAGGTGCCATCACGAACGGTGCAGCGTTGAATGCGGCGCTCGCCAGCAGCAATCCCGCCACCGCCTTCAATCCCTTCGGCGACGGCAGCTTCAACGCTACCAACAACCCCGGGCTCGTCGACATCATCGTTGCCAACCGCGACACCCACGGCACCAGCGAAGCGCGCGATCTCGCGCTCAAGGCCGACGGACCATTGTTCCAGTTGCCTGGTGGAGATATGCGAGTGGCGCTCGGCGTGGAACGTCACGACAACGAATTCCGCCAGACCTTGAACGCCAACAATGTGCTGGCCTCCGGCGCCGTCACCACCAAGAACATTCTCAACCGCCGCCACAACACGTCGATCTTCGGTGAGGTGTTCGTACCCCTCGTCGGCGAGGAGCAATCCGTGCCGGCGATGCACAGCCTGAGTCTGTCGGTCGCGGCACGGCGGGAAGAGTACTCTGACTTTGGCTCGACCACCGATCCGAAGATCGGCTTGATCTGGCGGCCGATCGAGTCGCTCACTGCACGCGCCACGTACGGCACGTCCTTCCGCGCCCCGTCCCTGGTCGACACCAGCGAGCAGATCCACAACATCTTCATTCAGAACCTGACGGATCCAGCCGGCCCTGGTGGCGTCACGCGCGGCATTTATCACAACGGCGGCCGATCCACGCTGCAGCCCGAAGAAGCCACGACCTGGTCGGTCGGTTTGGATTGGCAACCCACGGGCGCGTTGCAAGGACTGACGGCATCGCTCACCTATTACGACGTCGATTACACCGACCGCATCGACGTGGTGTTGAACACGGCGCTCACGAATGCGGCGGTGTACGGCCCTTACGTGCTTCGCCGGCCGCCAGCGAGCGATGCCGCCGGCGCAGCCGCTTTCAACGCCCTCGTGGCGGAGTTCCTGGCGAATCCAGACTTGCAGAGCCCAGTGGAACCGGTCACCAACATCAACGCCATCATCGACGGCCGCCGCGCGAATCTCGGCAGCATGAAACAGCAAGGCGTGGACGTGAATCTGGGGTACAGCTTCCCCACCTCGTTTGGCGACTGGCGCGTTGGCCTCGATGTCGCGAAGATTCTCGACCTTACGCGTTCCATCGCTCCCGGCCTGCCCTACACCGACGTGCTGGATACGTTCTCCAATCCCGTGGACCTGCGCGCTCGCGCCTCGGCGGGCTGGCGGATGAATGGCTGGGCCGCGAATCTTTATCTGAACTACGTCGATAGCTACAAGAACACGGCCATTACGCCGAACGTCGAAGTGGACGACTACAAGACGGTGGACGCCGCTGTCACCTATGACTTCGGCGACGAGCGTGGCGCGCTGAGCGGCCTCAGCCTGTCGATCAACGGCCAGAACCTGCTCGACGAAGATCCGCCGGTGGTATTGAACGGCTTCGTTTCCTGGGACAACCAGAACGTCTCGCCGCTCGGCCGCTTCGTTTCTTTCGTCGTGACCAAGCGCTGGTGATCATGACGGCGTCGACCTCGCTCGTCCGTGCAACGTTGGCGGCCAGCCTGTGCCTGTTGCCCCTGCAGTCCGGGCTCGCCAAGGAAGCCAAGGAGTCACGCCCCGGCGTCTACCGGGGCTACTCCGAAGAGCGTTTCAGCGAATGGCAGAAGACGTCGCAGTACGTCGCGATGTCGGACGGCGTGAAGCTCGCGGTCGATATCTATCGGCCGGCGGTCGACGGGCGCGCCGTCGATGAAAAATTTCCGGTCGTCTGGATCCACACCCCGTATCGCCGGGCCTACACCGACGCCAAGGGCAATCTCGTCAATCCGCTGGAGCAGCTGAATCTCATGCCGCTCCTCGATCACGGCTACGTGCTCGCAGCCGTCGACACGCGCGGTCGAGGCGCCTCGTTCGGTGCGCGACGGGGATTTCAAGATCGCACCGAGGCGCGCGACGCCTACGAGATGACGGAATGGTTCGCTTCACAACCCTGGAGCACCGGCGCCATTGGCGTCGCCGGTTGTTCCTATCTCGGCGGCACGACGTGGCACGCAGCGACCGTGATGTCGCCGCATCTCAAAGCCATCGCACCCGGCTGCACCGACTTCGACAAATATGGCTTCGTCAGTCGCGGCGGCACCACCGCTCAGTTCAACACGCGACCTGAGAACCCCGGCCAGGATTATGGCCAAGGTGTCGTACCCGTGGCCTCGGATACCGACGGCAAACTGGCCGCGGCCGCGATCGCCGAGCATGTCAAAGGCACGCCGATGGCGGAGCTGTGGGCGGGCATGCGCTATCGCGACGATGTTTCTCCCCAACTCGGCGTGCCGTTCTGGCGCGAATCCAGCGTTGCCACTTACGCCAAGGAGATCGAGCGCTCCGGCGTCGGCATTTTCATTTGGGGCAACTGGCTGGATGAAGGCAGCTTCGAGGCCACGCTCGCGTACAACAACCTGAGCAATCCGCGGAAGCTGTGGATGGGCGAATGGGGCCATTGCATCGTCGGTGACTTTCCCATGGCAACCGAGATGCTGCGCTTCTTCGACCATTTCCTGAAAAAGATCGACAATGGCTGGCAGCGCGAGCCGCCCATCTATTACCGCACCATCAATGCGCCTGCGGGCCAGGAGTGGAGCAGCACCGATCGCTGGCCGCTCGCCAATGCTCGAAATAAAACGTTGCATCTGGCTGGCGGCGCGTCGCCCGGGATTGCCGGCCAGCTCACCACGAAGCGCATCGGTTCGGCGGTGGCTAACGACAAGTTCGTCGTCAACTACGATCCGAAGTGCAGCGAGAAGGTGGATCTGTACTTCTTGATGTGGCCGTGCGTTGTGGACAAACACGGTCTCAGCTACGCAACGCCGCCCCTGACTTCCGACACGCACATCGCTGGCCACCCCGTCGCGGATCTGTGGATCTCCGCAGACCAGAACGATGTCGACCTGTTCGTCTATCTCGAAGACATTACTCCGAGCGGCGATGTTTCCATCGTCACTCACGGTCGTCTACGAGCCTCGCATCGAGGCGAGCAACGCCCGCCATATCGCGACTTCATGGGCCTGCCCTATCACCGCGGCGAGCGTGGCGATGCCCAGCCGCTCGTGCCAGGCACACCGGCACGCATGCGCCTGGATCTGCTGCCGACCTCCACCATCGTCAAGGCCGGCCATCGCCTGCGCTTGACGGTCGCAGGCTCCGATCCTCGCCAGCGGTCACGCAATGTGAAATTCGATCCGCCGCCGACCATCAGCATTCACTCCGACCGGGAGCATGCTTCGCAGCTGATGCTGCCCATAGTGGGCGAGTTCTCAGAGGAGGTACGCGGCGAGTGAGGTTATTTGATATCCAGATCCATCGCCGACAGCGTTTCCAGGCCTTCCGCGATGTGTTCGCGCATCAGCCGCTCCGCATCCTTGGCGCGGCCGTTGACGATGGCTTCGGTGATCTTGCGATGACCGGCATTGGCGTTGTCGACGCGGCGGGCACTGTAGAAGGTCGTGATCAGCAATCGGTAGATGGGAATGCGCAGCCGCTCGAGAAACATGCGGATGAACTCGTTGCCCGAGCCTTCGATGATCAGCCGATGCCATTCGTCGTTGAGCCGTGCGAAACGCTCGTGGTCGACGCTGTTCTCGATGCCGTTCAGCTCGGCCTGGATCTTCTGCAGGCGCCGCTTGAGATCCGGCTTGTCGGCGGCGGCAAAATCGGCGGCCGCCATGCCTTCCAGCGCCATGCGGGCGCGATACATCTGCCGCAAGTCATCGTGAGTAAACCGCTTGACTGACGCGCCCCGGAACTCCTCGATGGTGACCAGCCCTTCGCTCGCCAACCGCTGCAACGCTTCGCGAACGCGGCTGCGCGTGGCCGTCGGCAGCTCACGCATGATGTCCGCTTCGACCAAGCGTTGGCCGGGCACGAAGCTGCCACGGCGAATCCGTTCGCGAATCCAATCCATCACCTCGCTCGCCGCGACGGGCTCGGCTCGGATCGGGGCGCGTGACTTGGCTGCAGGTCGGTTGTCAGTCTTGGCTGGCATGAACTCTCACTGCCGCGGCGGCGGCGTGGGTGACAATATGATCGATGTTTTGGTCGACAATCAACGAGGGCAGTACCGATTTCTGAAGGGGGGAGGCGCGGCATGGAGCTGATCTTCACCGGCGACCTGATCCTCGATGAGCCGCGGCCGGACCATTGGCTGAGCGGCATCGCCCCTGCCCTGCGCAACGCCGATCTCACCATCGGTCATCTGGAAGTGCCGCACACTGCGCACGTCGAGGAAGTCCGGGATGATGTGCCGGCGCCCGGCGCCGATCCGGCGCACCTCGCTGCGCTCGCTCGGGCCGGCATTGGAGCCGTGACATTGGCGGGAAATCACATTGCCGATCTGGGCGCCGTCGGCATTGCAGACACCGTCCGCGGATTAGCCGAGGTCGGAATCGCATATACCGGCGCGGGCGCGACACTCGCCGAAGCGCGAAAACCCGCGATCATCGCTCGCGGCGGCAAGCGCATTGCCGTGCTCAGCTACAACTGTGTTGGACCGGAGAGTTCCTGGGCCGGTCCCGATCGTGCCGGGTGTTCGTATATTCGCGTCGAGGCGGTCGATGGCGGTCCGATCCGGCCCGCTGCTGCGCTCGATCGCATCGATCCTGCATCGCTCGCAACGCTTGCCGAGGACATCGAGGCGGCGAAGGCAAAATCCGACGTCGTGGTCGTCGCGTTTCACAAGGGTATCGTGCATACGCGCGCCAGGTTGGCGCCGTATGAGCGTCCGCTCGCTCGCGCCGCCGTCGAGGCAGGCTGCGACGTGGTCATCGGTCATCACGCGCACATCGTTCGTGGCATCGAGTTTTACAAAGGCGTGCCCATCTTTCACGGATTGGGAAATGGCTGCGTCGTCACTCGTGCGCTGAGCCCCGATCAGGCTTCGCCGGAGCGCGCGGCCTGGGCACGCAAACGCAAGGAGCTGTTTGGGTTCGAGCCGGACCCTGCGTATTTGCTCGCGCCGTTTCATCCCGAAGCGGTGAACGCACTGCTCGGCCGGCTGCACATCGACGCCAATGGCAAGGTTCGCGCCGGATTCATCCCTGTGCACGTCGACCCACCCGGGCGTCCACGTATCGCGCCGGACGCCGCTCAGCGCATCGCTGACTACGTTCAAGCCATCGGCATCGAAGCCGGCTTGCCGCCACTGACAATGCAAATCACAAGCGAGGGCGTGTGGCTGAGCTGAACGGACACCACGGTGGTGGGCAAACGCGCGGCCCGTTGTTCTATATCGGCGCGGCGGGATTGGTATTGGCCATGGCTGTCGAGACGGTTGCCGTGCTCGGCCGTCATGCGGGCATACCCTTGCTCGGGGCGTTGGAAATCATTCAGGCGTGCATCTTGTTGATGGCGTCGGCCGCCATGTTGTCGGCCACAATGAACAACGGCCATGCCACGGTCACGTTGCTCACGACTCGAGTGAGCGAGCGCGCCCGCCAGTATCTGCGCGCGTTCGCCAATCTGCTGTCCGCGCTATTCTTCGTCGGCTTGAGCGCCGGCGCGCTGTGGCTCGCCGTCGAATCATGGAACGACTACGAGCAAAGCGAGCTGCTGCATATCCCGTTTCGGCCGTTACGGATCGTCTCGCTGGTGGCGGCGGGCGCGATCGCAGCGGTGTTCCTGCGTGACATGTGGCGTTCACTGCGGGGGCGTCCATGAACGGCGCGCTTGGGGTCGTTGCTCTCTTGGCGCTGCTGACGTTGGGAGTGCCCATCGGCGTGGCCATGGGCATCGTCGGCATGGTGGGGCTGATGCTGCTGCTCGGGCCGGAGCCGGCGATCATCAAGTCCGGCGTCGTGCTGTTCGAAACGATTACTCGTTACGAATTGGGCGTGCTGCCGTTATTTCTGTTCATGGCGCATCTGTGCTTCGCCGCCGGCGCGAGTCGCGATTTCTTCGAAGCGGCGGCGCGAATGGTTGGCCATCGCCGCGGTGGCCTCGCCATTGCATCGGTCGCCGGTTGCGCGGGATTCGGTGCGATCAGTGGATCTAGCCTGGCGACGGCGGCGACCATCGGCTTGATCGGTCTGCCAGAGATGCGCAAGCGTGGTTACTCCGATGCGCTCGCTACGGGCTCGATTGCGGCGGGCGGCACGTTGGGATCGATCATCCCGCCGTCGGGCGCGCTCATCGTGTTCGGCATTCTCGCGGAACAGTCCATCGGCAAACTGTTTACAGCGGCCATCATTCCCGGACTGTCGCAAGCGCTGTTCTACATCGTCACCATCGTGCTGCTGTGTCGCTGGCGTCCATCTATCGGACCTGCGACGGCGCGTGCGCCTTGGTCGGAGCGGCGCGCGGCGCTAGTTCGCATTTCCGATCTGGGTGCACTGATCCTGTTGGTATTGGGCGGCATTGCGTTCGGTTGGTTTACACCCACGGAAGCAGCATCTGTCGGCGCGACGGGCGCTCTCCTCTTGTGCGCGTGGCGTCGAAAGTTGAATCGCGCCTCACTGCAGGAGGCGCTGGCGCAGACGCTGCGCACGACCGGCATGATCTATGTCGTGATCATCGGCGCGCTCATCTTCGCCGTGTTCATGAGTTACACCGGGCTCGCCGATCAGGTTGCCGACTTTATGGATGGGCTGCCCGGAGGACAGTTGCTGGCCATCGTCATCATGACGGTGCTGCTGTTGTTGCTGGGCTCGGTGCTGGACGGATTGGCGCTGATGCTGCTCACGACGCCGATTCTGCTGCCCATCGTCACCAATCTCGGCCTGTCCCCGATCTGGTTCGGCATCTATCTGGTGCGCACCATGGAGATCGGATTCGTGCATCCGCCCATCGGCATCAACCTGTACGTGATTCAGGGCATCGCCAAGGATGTTCCGTTGGGGCGCATCTTCAAGGGCGTCGTGCCGTTCCTCGCGGCCGACCTGCTGCATCTGTCGTTGTTGATCGCCGTGCCGGCGTTGGCGCTGGCGTTGCCGGGGTGGTTGCATCAATGAGTTTGCCGGCGGTGTTGGATCGCGTGCTGAGAGATCCGCTTCATGCGGCGAGATCGGGCCGTGCGATTGGATATCTCGGGTGGGATGTTCCCGTCGAGCTGATCCTCGCTGCGGGGGCTGTGCCAGTGCAACTCTCTGCACTCGCTTCTGCAGGCGACACTGCGTTGGCCGACCGTTATCTGGAGAACAGCTTTTCTGCGCAGAGTCGAACGGTGGCTCAGCGATGGTTGAGCGGTGACCTCGACGCCTTGGAGGCGGTGATCTTCTCCCGCAGTGACGACAGCGCGCAGCGCTTGTACTACTACCTCTGCGAGCTGCAGCGCTTTGGTGAGTGCAAGGGGCCGCGGCCTTTGCTCTTCGACCTGGCGCGCATCGGTCGTGCGACGAGCGTGGCGCACACGGTTGAGTCGACGCGGTCGCTGGCGGCGGCTATCGGTGCTGATGCTGCTCGATTGAACGCGGCCGTTCAGCGAGTGTCAGCGCGCCTGAGTCTTCTCGATGGACTTGCCAAGCTGCGTGGGTCCGATTCGGCGCCACCGGGCCGCCTTGCTTATCGAATCGCGCGTGCGGCCCGGGCCGACTGGTCGGAAGAATTCGATAGGTCGCTACGCGCGTGGCTCGCTACGCCGATGACGACAGAGCCACGCAAGCGAGTGCTGCTGGTAGGCAGTGTGCCGCCCGATGATCAGCCGCACGCAGCCATCGAGACAAATGATGTGATCGTCGTCGGCGAGATCAACGAGGCAGGCGTTGGCCACTCAGGCGTGCCATCGAAATCGGTCGGCATCGAAGCAGTCGCGCACCGCTGCTATCAGCAAACGACGGCCGCCAGCACTCTGCTGCAATCGCCGACCGAAATCGTGAAGCGCGCGCGTGCGCTGCGAGCCGATGGCGTCATCGTCTGGATGCTCGCCACCGACACCGGCCTCGCATGGGAGGCCCCCCGCATCGAGCTCGCGTGCCGCGCCGCCCAGCTACCTACGCTGATGCTCACATCGCAACCTCAATGCCTGAGCACCGACGCCCTCGCCCAGCTCGCGCAGTTCAGAACTACACTGGAGGTCGCATGAAGCCGCTGCAGGACATGCGTGTGCTTGCTCTGGGCAGCGTGGCTAAAGGCGCGCTGGCGCGGTTGCTCGATTCACTGGGGGCCGAGGTTCGCGGCGTGGAGGTCGCTTCGCTCGCGAGCGAGCTACCGGGCGCGCAGTTTCTGATCGAGGGCCTGGGGTTGCCGGCCCTGCGCCGTGCGGGATTCTCGCGCGAGCGGATCGAGCAGATGAATCCGCGGTTGATTCATATCTCTGTGACGACCTTCGGCAGCGAAGGTCCGCGATCTGAGTGGCGCGGGAGCGAATTGGTTGCCTCAGCGATGGGAGGAACACTGCGTGTCACAGGCGATCCAGATCGGCCACCGGTGAAAGAAGCGTTGGATGCCTGCTGGTTCCACGCTGATATGGCTGCCGCCGCCGGCGCAATGGCGGCACTGGTGGAGCTGGCAAACACTGGCCGAGGCCAACACGTCGATGTCTCAGTCCAGGAGGTCGCATTCTCCCGCAACGTGAATGGCGTCCTCGTCTGGCAGTTCGATCGTCGGAAGCTGCATCGTGTCGGAGGCGCGTTGAACTACGGCCGTGCGACCGTTCGGTGCATCTGGCCGCTCGCGGACGGGTTCTGTTTTCACACGTTGATGACAGGCCGCTTCGGTGCGCCCGCCAACCAAGCGCTGAGCGACTGGATCGACGCGGCGGGACTGCCGAACCCTCTGCGAGGCGTCGACTGGTCGAAATACAATCGTTCGACGCTCGATCCACAAACACGTCACGAGTGGGAACGAGCCATCGAGGCATTCTTCTCATCGCGCACGCGCCACGAAATCGCGACCGAAGGCCGTCGGAGAGGCATCAACGCAACCGTGGTCGCCGAGCCGGCCGACGTGCTCGCCGATCCGCATCTGCAGGCTCGAAACTTCTGGACACGAGACCGCTCCGGGCAACGCCGGCCCTCTCGCTTTGTTTCTATAACCGAGAGTTCGAGTGCCGCGAAGCCTCCGCAAAGCTGTGCGCCATCGAACGAGCGTCCCGGTCCGCTGCGAGGCCTGCGCGTGCTCGACTTCTCCTGGGCCCTGGTCGGCTCGATCACCACCAAAGTCCTCGGCGACCTGGGCTGCGAGGTGATCAAAGTCGAAACGCGCAGCCGCCCCTGCCTTTCGCGCATCGACGTCCAGGTGAACGCCTCGCGCGCCGACAGCTTCGATGACAAACCCTGGTTCGCGCACCTCAATACGTCCAAGCGCAGTCTCGCACTCGACCTGAAGCTCCCACAGAGCCGCGAAGTCCTCGACCCGCTGCTCGAGTGGGCCGACATCGTGGTCGAAAACTTCTCGCCCGGCACCATGGCCAAGCTCGGGCTCGACTACTCGGCTCTGCAGAAACGTCATCCGGGCTTGATCATGGTGTCCGGCAGCGTGTTCGGACAGACCGGACCGCTGGCCGAATCCTGGGGCGTGGACGGCACGGGCGCGGCGCTCTCCGGCCGGACGTTTCTAACCGGTTGGCCTGATCGCAATCCAGTCATTCCCGGCGCGGTGCCTTATGGCGACGTGATCGTTCCCTATGTGATGGCCGCCGCGACCGCCGCAGCGGTGGACCATCGCCGACGCACCGGCCTTGGATGTCACATTGACGCCGCGATGTACGAAATCTGCGTTCAGCAGATGCACGACGCCATCCTCGCCGCCGAACGAGGCGAACGGCCCACGCGAACCGGCAATGATGGCACCAACATTTTTCATCAAGGCGTCTATCCCGTGAGCGGCGACGACCAGTGGCTCGCGGTCACGCTCGTCACACGCGCGGATTGGGAACGCCTTTGCGCATTGGCCAGCCTCGACCCGACCTCGTCGCCGCAAGCGCTCAGTACATGGTGCCGCCAGCATGATGCCCACGCACTGATGGAACAGCTGCAAGCCGCAGGAATCGCGGCCGGCGTCGTGCAAGACATCGAGGACCTGATGGAGCGCGATCCGCAGATTGCCGCCCGTCATGCGCTGATCAATCTCGATCACCCGTCGCTGGGACCGTTCGGTCACGTGCGAACGCCCATGGATTTTTCGGCCAGCGCCATCTCGCCCTATCGCGCACCGTCGATCGGCGAGCACAGCACAGCGATCGCAAGAGACCTGTGTGGACTGAGCGCGGCCCGCATCGACGAGCTGCAGCAGCTCGGAGTGTTTCGATGAGCACATCTACCGGCGGCCAACGCAGCCGCAAAGACCTCGAATGCACGGCGGCGGCCACGGCCTACCAGCGTGACTTCGTCGCCGACTTGAAGCGACGCGTGATCGACGCGGGCGAGCCCTTTGCAATCGCGCAAGCCGATACGCCGCACGAGATCTTCCACGTCATGGATATCCCGCTGGTCACCAATCAATGGTGGTCGGCATACATCTCCGCCAAACAGCTTTCGAAGCACTACGATCAAGTGTTGGGCAACCTCGGTTATCCCGCCAATCGTTGCCGCTATTGTTCGCTGGGTCTCGCCTGCACGCTCGATAACAACCCACGCATCGCGCCCTGGGGAGGATTGCCCAAACCGACGGTGCTGGTGGCGCGCCTGACTTGCGAATGCATCGAACACGTCTTCGGCCAATGGGCCACGGCGCTCGGCAGCGAGTTCTTCCCACTGGAAGCCCCGGGTTGGCAACACAAAGATCCGCAGTGGTATCGCAACTCCAACGAGCGTTGGGAGCAAGTCTTCGAGCAGCGTCGCATCGACCTGCTCGTGGCTGAGATGCAGGAGCTGATCTCGCTGCTGGAAGATCGCACGGGCCGCAAGTTCGACGAAGCCAAATTCTTGCAGCTGATGCTCGACATCAACGAGCAGGAAGGTTACATCGCCGAGGCCGCGCAAATGATCGGCGCAGCCCGCCCCTGCCCCGTGTCCATCGCGGAGCAGATGCCGAACACCATGATCCCACAGTGGCATCGCGGCTCGCCCTGGGCTGTAGCCCATGCGCGCCGATTCCGCGACGAAGTGAAACGACGCATCGCGGACGGCGTGGGTGTCGGCGGCCGCGAGCGACTGCGATTGATGTGGATCGGCGCCGGCCTTTGGCACGACCCCGGCTTCTACAGTGCGTTGGAAGATCGATACGGCGCCGTGTTCGTATGGTCCATGTACATGCCCTTCGCCGGCCCGCAGTACATTCGCGAGCTGCACGATCGTCCGCTGCATGCATTGGCCAGTCGCATCTGTTCGATGAACGAGGTGCTGCACTTACCCCCGTGGATGAATGAATGGATGGTCAGCGAAGCCGATCGCTGTGACATCGACGCAGCCGTCATGCTGGTGCCGCCCGACAATCGCCTGTCCCAGTCCGGCACCAAGATCACTGAGCATGCGCTGGCCCGAGCCGGCATTCCAACATTGGCGTTGCCCGCTGACATGGTGAGCGCCAAGGATTGGAGCCACGAGCGCATGGTCGAGCACGTCGCCGGCTTCCTGCGGCAGGAAGGCCTGCTGTGAGAGCCCTGCTCGCCCTACTCATCATATGTGTGGCCGGATGCGCCCAGACGGCGCCCGGCGTGACGGTGCTGACTTATGCGAGCCCGTTCAGCCCATCTCACCCCTTCAGCCGCGCCGATGTCGCGTGGATGAAATGGGTCGAGCAGCAATCCAACGGAAGTATCGACATTCAACCCTATTGGTCCGGATCGCTGTTGTCGTCGGAGCACTCCATGCACGAGCTGCGGCATGGTGTCGCGGACGTGGGATTGATCACGCCGATCTATGCTCGCGGCGGCGCTCATCTCATCCGGGCCCAGGCTGGGTTCTACGGCGGGTTGGAAACATTCGAGGAGCAGACCTCGCTGTGGCGCTGCCTGGTCGCAGCCGAGCCGCAGTTTCAGCGAGAGCTGCATGATCTGAAGATTCTTGCCGTCCAAGGCGGCAATCTCCCCGGCATCGTGACTCGCGATCGCCCCGTGCGAAGCCTGGAGGACCTGCGCGGCCTGCGACTGCGCGCGCCCTCGGAGCTGCTGTCGGTGCTCAAGGATCTCGGCGCCGATCCGATCGACATGCCGATGGGCGAAGTCTATTCGGCGCTCGCCAAAGGCGTGCTCGACGGCGTGGTCGCACCGCCGGACACGTTGCGATCGCTGCACTTTGCAGAGGTCGCACAGTACTTCAACACCATCAAGATCCCGCGCGGTGCATACGCCGCCCGCGCCATGAGCGAGCAGCGCTGGCGCACGCTGACGGATGCACAACGCGATCTGCTCGAACGCAGCACCGAAGTCTGGGAGAAATCGCTGGCTGCAGAGCTGCTGGTTGCAAACGAAGCCGGCATGGCCGCCGGCCGCGAACATCGCGTCGAATTTCACGACATGCCGCCGGATCAACAAGCGCGCTTCGACGCCTTGTATGAGCGTGATGGCGAAGCCCGAGCCCGCAACCTCGCCCGCTTCGGCATCGACGGCATGCCTGCTTATCGCCTGGCGCGCTCGATTGCCGCACAGGTCAAGGACGACTTCGGCATCCGCTGCAGCAGAGATGAAACATGAGCCTACCGCTTGAAGGCATTCGCGTCGCCGACTTCAGCCACGTCATGGCAGGACCGTTTGCCACACACCTGTTGAGATTACTGGGCGCGGAGGTGATCAAGATCGAAGCGCCTGGGCGCGGCGACACCATGCGCAACTATGGCGCGGACCGCCGCTATGACGGCATGGCCCCGGCCTTCATCGCCGTCAACGCCGGCAAGAAATCTCTGGTGCTGGATCTCAAACAGCCGCTCGCGCAGGAAGCCGCGCGCCGCTTGATTGCAACTTGTGACGTGCTGGTCGAGAACTTCAGGCCCGGCGTGATGGCCAAGTTCGGTCTGGATTACGCATCGGTTCGTGAGCTTCGGCCGGAGCTGATCTATTGCTCCATTTCTGGTTACGGCCAGAACGGCCCGCGTCGCGACTGGCCGGCGATCGACAACATCGTGCAGGCCACCACGGGCATGATGACCTTGGGCGGCACGGCCGGCGATGCTCCCACGAAGGTTGGATTCCCGGTAGTCGATACCCTCACCGGACAAACTGCCGCCTTCGCGATACTCGCTGCCCTGCTGCGCCGGCAACGCGAGCGGCGTGGAGAGTACATCGATGTCGCGATGTTCGATGCCAGCATGGCGTTCATGACTTCCGCCATCGTGCCTTACCTCGTCACGGGAAATCCCCCGGAGCGCACCGGAAACATCGGTTACAGCGGTCAACCGACCTCGGCCGTATTCACTGCAAGCGATGGTCGGCAGATTTCTCTCGGCGTCGTACAGCAAGCCCAGTTCGAAACTTTGGCGCGCGAGGTTGGCCGGGAGCAATGGCTGCGCGATCCCCGCTTCCTCACGCCAGACCTGCGGCGCAAGCATTCAGCCGAGATGCGCCTCGAGTTGGATAGAGTTTTCCACGAAGCGCCCGCCGCCCAGTGGGAGTCCAGGCTGAGCGCCGCCGGCATTCCCTGCGGCATGGTGCGAGATGTGACCGAGGCGGTCTCACTGCCCGCGCTCGAAGCGCGGCGATTGAAACTCGGCCTGCGCATTCCCGGCTTGCCGGAACGCGAACAGGTCGAGATCGTCAACGCGGGCTTTCTCTTCAGCGAAGACCAACCCGGCGTGAACATCGCCCCACCGCGCATCGGCGAGCACAGCGAGGATATCCTCGGCTCACTGGGTTTCAACCCAACGGAGATCGAAGCCTTGCGAAGCCGCTAGAGTGCCCGTCCCCGCGCCTCCTTTGCGAGCAGCGCTGCGACCAGCGCCGCTACGCTGAGCACCGCAAAGTACGACACCCGCGAGGGCCGCACTGGCTCTTGCCAATTTTCAACCAGGGCATAACATGCTCAAGCAGTGAGCGCCAAAAAACCTTTGAGCGACAAGCCCACGCCGAAGATGGATCGGCGTTGGGAGCGCACGCGTGCAGCGCTGCTCAGCGCGGGCCGCACATTGTTTGCTTCTCGCGATGTGGAAGGCGTGACGGTGGATCAGATCGTCGCCACTGCCGAAGTCGCAAAGGGCAGCTTCTACAATCACTTCGTCGACAAGGACGTGTTCGCCCGCGAGATCGCCAGCTCCGTGCGTCGGCAGGCCGAACAGGCCGTCAACGAAGCCAATGCCGATGTCACGGATCCCGCGGCTCATCTGGCGCGGGCGTTGTGCGTCTTCATGCGTTTCGCGATTGAGCATCGGGAGAGCGCACAGGTGCTGTGGCGATTGAACTCCGGCGCGACCATGGTCGATGCCCCCATCAACCGCAACCTTCGCAACAATGTCCAGCAAGGCATCACGCAACAGCGCTTCAAGCATGTGGATCTCGAAGTGGCCGTGCTGCTGGTCATGGGAACGATCGTGATCTCGCTCCGCCATGCGCTGGAGGAACGTCTGGTCACGCCGCATATCGACATCGCCAGAGGCATGGCGGCTGGCTTACTTCGCTCGCTGGGCGTGCCGGCCGCTCAGGCCGACCGGCTCGCTTGTGAGGCTGCGAACGACATCCTCGGCAATGCGCCTCAGAAATCCACGCTGGCGGACACGAAGTAGTTTCTCGGGCGCGAATAGATCACTTCGGCGTAGCCGGCCGATGTGCTGAAGGATGAATTGCCGGCCACGCGGTATTGCTCGTCGGTGGCGTTGTTCACACCCGCTCGGAAGCGCCAGGCGCCCAGCTCCAGATTCAGGGAGGCATTCAGCAGTGTGACGTCGTCGAGCTGCGCGACTTCGATGGAGTTGGCAGCGTCGAAGTACTGCTCGGAGGTGTGCGTTACATTGATCCGCGGTGTCAGAGTGACATCGCCGAGATCGAAGTCGTAGCCCACGCCCAGGCTCGCCTGCCACTCAGGCGCGAACGGCAGCGTATTGTTCGGGCCCACGGTCTGAGTTGTGCCAGGCACCGATGCAATCTCGTCGAAGGAGTTGTCGAGATAGCCGGCGCTAGCCTCGACGATCAGCCGCCCTGGCGCATACGTCAGCTCCAGCTCAGCGCCTTCGATGGACGATTTGCCGGCGTTGAACAGCAGCGGCACGATGCCGAGCCGATAAGTGAGCTGCATGTTGTCATAGTCGGTGCTGAAGATCGCGCCGTTGAGCCGCACATTGGCGCCGATCTCGGACTTGAAACCGAGCTCGAACGTCTCCGCCGTCTCTTCATCGAACGCCACCGGCAGATTGCCGGCGGGCGCGAGGTTGTAGCGCTGATTGAAGCCGCCGCTCTTGAACCCCTGCGACCAGCTCAAGTACGTCATCAGCGAATCGTTCCAGCGATACTGAATACTGGCCGAGCCCGTGGTGGACTCGTATTTGTTTTCGAACGGCAGCGGAATGATGTTGAGCCCGGGTCCCGCGACCAACGGGGTATTGAGCCTCGTCGGAATCACGAGCGGCGCCGTCAGTGGCGTCACCGTGAAAGCAATGATTCTGATGCCCTTGGTTTCTTCGGTGTAGCGAGCGCCGGCCGTGATGCTCAAGGCATCCGTCACATTGTAGGTCCACTGCGTGAACAAGGCGAAGTTGTCATTGTCGATGAAGGCGCGCTGGTAATCGATCGATCCCGGAATCGCGCCGCTCGCTACCAGCGGCGGTGGCGCGGCGAACGGTACGAGCAGGAAGTCGTCGATGGTCTCCTCGAAATAGAACGCACCGACCACGCCGCGCAAGCTCTCAGTTTCAACCAGCGCCTGCAACTCCTGGCTGAACTGATCGCCCGAGCTCGAATAATTCGTGTGCAGAACGAGCAACCCGGTGTTGTCCGCGTCGCGACTGCCGCTCCAATCCAGTTCGCGATAGGCGGTGATGGATTTGAGCGCGAACGTCTCACTCAGCTCCCATTGCACGGTTCCAGACACGCCCCAATTCTCCAGCGTGCTTTCCGCTGGTGCATTGCCGCCGTTTCGATACTTGCCCAGGTTCCAGGTCGCATCGTTGGCGCAGCGCTCATCGACGATGTTCTGGGGCACCGAGGGCGGTGGGAACGTCGCACCGAGACAGCCCGCCCCTCTGCTGATTGCCGCCGGAAACACCTGCGACTCGTTGATCGATGCGAACACGAACGGCGAGCCGTTCTCGTCCTCTTTGGTGTAGTCGCCACGTAGCGTGAAGGTGAAGCGGTCACTCGGCAGCCACTGCAACGATGACTGCACGGTGTATGTATCTTCGTTACCGAGATCGACCCCGTCGAACGCGCGTCTGACATATCCATCGCGTTGACGCGCGCCCACGGAGACTCTCGTGAGCACAGCGTCTGAAATCGGCAGATCGACTGCGGCAAAGCCTTCGTACAGGCTGTCATCGCCAAAACCGAGGCGAGCCGTGCCGCCAAACTCTTTGCCGGGCAACGTCGTAGTCAGCAACACCGCCCCGCCGATGGTGTTTCGGCCGAACAGCGTGCCTTGCGGGCCGCGAAGGATCTGAACGTTGGAGATGTCTCGAAAATCGAGCACGCCGCCGACGGAGCGGCCCATATAAACATCGTCAATATACAAACCGACGCCGGGATCGACGCCGGAGGAACCGTCGCTTTGACCGATGCCCCGGATATAAACCTGTGCCGCGGAGTTGTTTCCCGTCAGCGGGCCGTAGCTCGCGAACTGCAGGTTGGGCGCGATCTGATCGAGATCTTCAGTGCTGGTGATTTGCTGACGCTCGAGCGCCGCAGCGGAGAATGCGGAAATCGCAATTGGCGTGTCTTGCAGGGATTCCTCGCGCTTTCGGGCGGTGACCACCACCTCTTCCAAGGCGCCTGCCTGTCGATCGTCGGCCAAGGTCGCCGCGACGACGGGCGATGCGAGACCCATGATGATCGGCGCTTGCAACGCAGTTACCCACGCGCGCGCAACCGTGAATCTTTCTTTCACAGCCATCGGCAGCCCCCAGTCCCTGAACAGCCCATGTCCACCATGAGCTGGTTATATTTTGAACTATTACGTCACTATTAGACGGTTTCGTCAATAGTGGCCGGGGCCGGGAATTCTAGGGAGCGGAACGCGCGGTGGGGGCAGCCTGTTTCTGTGGGGCATAGTCGCCATCGAAGCAGCTTATAGCCGGGAGACGCAGAAGGTGTTACCTCCGTGGGGTGCTTCTGCCCTACTGTCTCGCCGGCGTCCCTTTGAATACTGTCACTTTACGTCATGTCCGACCCATCGTTGCTCAACGAGTACGATCCCACGCTGCCCGAGACGTTCGACAGCGTGCATGCGACTTTTGCCGACTTACGCGCCCGCTGCCCGGTAGCTCACAGCACGCAGTTCGATGGGTTCTGGGCGCTGGCGCGCTATGAGGACGTGGTCGACGTCCTGCGCGATTCGGACATGTACATCACGTCGGTGCGGAATGTCGTGCCGGGCTCGTCGACGACAGGTCGTCGCCCACCGTTGCATCTGAATCCGCCGGAGCACACGCCTTATCGCCGGGCGATCGATCGTGCGCTGAGTGCGGGCCGTGTTGCCTCTCTGCTGCCGGCGACTCAGCGAATTGCGCACGAGCTTGCTGCGTCGTTGGTCGCTCTCGGGGAAGCGGATCTGGTGGAGCATTTCTCGGCCATCCTGCCGGTACGCTTGTTCGGCGAATGGCTCGGGCTGTCCGAGCAGCAAACCGATCATCTTGCGAAGACCTCGCGTGCATACATCAGAGCTTGGGAAGCCTTCGACAAGCCTGGCGTCGTCGTCGCAGGCGAAGGACTTGCGTCGCTGGCGCGCGAGCTCATCGAGCAACGTCGCGTACAGCCGCTGGATCCGACCATTGATCCGACGAGCTCGCTGCTTGCCGAGCGGGATGCAGATGGCAAGCCATTCCCCGATGTTCTGCTCGCGGGCTGCGTGCGGCAGGTGTTGGTGGTTGGCCTGGTGGCGCCGCCCATTCTGATGGGGAGCATCGCCGTGCATCTGTCTCGCGATCCTGAGTTACAACAACAGCTGCGCGCGGATCGCTCGCTGATTCCCGATGCGGTCGAGGAGTTCGTGCGCCTCTATACGCCCTATCGTGGCTTCGCTCGCACGGCGCGTGAGGATGTGACTATTCGTGGCAGGAACATTCCGAAGGATGAGCCTATCGCGTTGCTGTATGCCTCTGCGAATCGGGACGAAGCGGTGTTTCCAGAGCCGGATAAGTTCATTCTGCGACGGCCGAATATCAATCAACACATCGCGTATGGGCGTGGGCCTCACATGTGCGCAGGGGTCCCACTCGCTCGACAGTTGTTGCGGGTGTCGTTGGATGCGCTGCTGGATAAGACGAGGCACTTCGAGTTGGCTGGCGAGGTTCGCATGAGTGGGATGCCCGAGGTGGGGCCGCTGTATGTGCCGCTGCTTATGAGGCCGGCCGCGTAGGTTTCCTGAGGCGGCGACGGTGGTTAGCGTCGCCCAGGGGGTCCTAGGTCCTCCCGGCACCGCGCACCCGCCTCGCCACGCTGTCGCGTGTCGCCTGCTCGTACGTCCCTGTAGCTGCTGCTACGACCAACATTGCGCTGCGCAGTCCTGCTCCGCGCAAGCCCAGGGTGCCCATCCATGGACACCCGCTCGGCGGAGCGAAGCGATGCTTCGCTGAAATGCACCGCCGAGCCCCTGTTGGATCGAAGCTGCCGAGAGAACCTAGGACCCCCTGGGCGACGCCGATAGGTCAGCGGTGACTCGGACGCGGATAAGACCGAGGTCAGTTCAAGCTGCAGTGTCGAACGCGGGAAAAAGAAGCTCTCATTCCTCTGGCCTAACCGCGCTCAGACTCGACAACGCTATCGCGTGTCGAGATCGCAGTGATTTCTCTCGCGGAAACTACAGCGATAAGGTGGGGGAAAGTTATTTGAGCTTTCGGCGCAGGATAGGGGGTGGTACCTCCTCCCGGCAGCTTCGATCCAACAGGGGCTCGGCGGTGCATTTCAGCGAAGCATCGCTTCGCTCCGCCGAGCGGGTGTCCATGGATGGGCACCCTGGGCTTGCGCGGAGCAGGACTGCGCAG